>NZ_JAMQYE010000001.1:0-650320 GCF_023721795.1 Zeimonas sediminis | reverse complement strand
GCACATCCCAAGCGCCTGATGCCGAGGCTGCGGCGCCTGTTCGGGCGCACCCGCCTCGAGAACGAGGAAGTCGCGATCCTGCGCGGCATCTGCACCCAGATGCTCAAGCTCGCCGACGGCGACATCCACGGCCCGAGCCGCTCGCGCCGGCCGCGCGATGCGGCGCCCGGTGAAGCGAAGCCCAGCGAAGCGAGACCCGACGAGGCGAGGCCCCGCGAAGCGAGACCCGGGCCCCGGCCATGAGATCGCTGCGATGACCACGTTGCGCATTCCAGCCGTCTACATGCGCGGCGGCACCAGCAAGGGCGTGTTCTTCGAAGGCAAGGACCTGCCGCGGGTCCACGCCGAGCGCGACGCGCTGCTGCTGCGCGTGATCGGCAGCCCCGACCCGTTCGGCCGGCAGGCCGACGGCATGGGCGGCGCCACCTCGGGCACCAGCAAGGTCGCGGTGGTCTCGCCGTCGCGGCGCGACGACTGCGACGTCGACTACCTGTTCGGCGCGGTCTCGATCGGCGAGCCCGTGATCGACTGGTCCGGCAACTGCGACGAGCTGTCGGCCGCGGTCGGGCCCTTCGCGATCGTCCAGGGGCTGGTGCCCGCGGTCGACGGGATCACCCAGGTCCGGATCTGGCAGCAGAGCACCAGCCAGCGGATCGACGCCTGGGTGCCGGTGCGCCACGGCGAGGTCGTCGAGGAGGGCGCCTTCGTCGAGGAGGGCGTGCCTTTCGCCGGCGCCGAGATCCGGATGGAGTTCGTCGAGCCGGACACCGCGCAGGCGCGTGTCCTGCTGCCGACCGGGTCGGTCCGGGACACGCTCACGGTCCCGGGCCTCGGCGAGGTCCGCGCCACGTTGCTCGTCGCCGGCGGTCCCGCGGTCTTCGTTCGCGCCGACGCGCTGGGGCTCACCGGTCGAGAGTCGCTCGCCGACCTGCAGGGCAAGCGCAAGATCCACGCGATGCTCGAAGCGCTCCGGGCCGCCGCGGCGGTCCGGATGGGGCTGGCCGAGACCGCCGAGGAAGCGACCCGGCTGCGACCCAGCGAGCCCGAGATCGCGTGGGTGGCCCGGCCCGCGGCCTACCGCAGCAGCGCCGGCGCCGAGATCGCCGGCGAGCGGATCGACGTGCTCGCCCGCATTCTCACGGCGGGCCGGCTGAACCCGGCGTTCACCGGGACCGGCTCGATCGCGCTCGCCGCGGCGGCCGCGCTGCCGGGCTCGGTGGTCGGCGAAGTGGCGCGCACGCTGCCCGGCGTGCCGACCCGGATCGGTCATCCGTCCGGAACGCTCACGGTCGGCGCCGAGCTGACCTGCGTCGACGGGCACTGGCGTTTCGACAAGGCGGTGCTGTCGCGCAGCGCCCGTCGCCTGATGAGCGGCTGGGTGCACCTGCCTTCCCGCCCGCCCGCGCTGGCGCCCCGGCAGGCACAGGGCCAGCTCTGGGCCTAAACTTGCGGCCGCCGACAAACTGGAGAACCGGAATCATGTTCGAACGCCTGCGGGAAGACATCGCGAACGTGCTGGAGAAGGACCCGGCCGCCCGTTCGACGCTCGAGGTGCTGCTCTGCTATCCCGGCGTCCACGCGGTGCTGATGCACCGGGGCGCGAAGTACCTCTGGCAGGCGGGCCTGCGCACGCCGGCCCGCTGGGTGTCGCACCTGGCGCGTTTCCTGACCGGCATCGAGATCCACCCGGGCGCCACGATCGGCCGGCGCGTGTTCATCGACCACGGCATGGGGGTGGTGATCGGCGAGACCGCCGAGGTCGGCGACGACTGCACGATCTACCAGGGCGTCACGCTGGGGGGCACTTCGCTCGACCGGGGCAAGCGCCACCCCACGCTGGAGCCCGGCGTCGTGGTCGGCGCGGGCGCCCAGGTGCTCGGCCCGTTCGCCGTGGGCGCGGGCGCCCGGATCGGTTCGAACTCGGTCGTCGTGAAGGCGGTGCCCGCCGGCGCGACCGCGGTCGGCAGCCCGGCGCGGGTGATCGTCGAGGAACAGGACCGGCGCCGGGAGGAGCAGGCGGCGAAGATGGGCTTTTCGGCCTATGCGGTCACGCGCGGGGCCGACGATCCGCTCGCGGTGGCGCTGCACCGGCTGATCGACCACGTGGCCGAGCAGGATCGCCAGATCGAGGCGCTGCAGCAGTGCCTGAAGCGGATGGGCGCCGACGTCGAGGCCTGCTGCGAGCCGCTCGACGCCGGGGCGCTGAACCGGATGGTGGACTGAGACTCGAGGGCGAAAACGGCCTCCGGACTCAGCCCGCCGTCGTCCAGCCCTCGGGCTCGAAGCCGCTCTCGCGCGCCCACAGGAAACCGCCGCGGCCGTCGGCGGCATCCCAGTCCGGGAGCACCCATCGCACCGCAGGTCGCCCGTCGGGCCCGCCGGTCCGCCATGCGTGGCGCGCGGGCCGGTGGGTGTGGCCGTGCACGATCGCGGCGGCCCCGGCCGCGCGAAGGAGCGCCTCGACCGCGTCGCGGTTCACGTCCGATGGGTACCTCGAGGCCTTGACCCGTTCGCTCTCGGCGCGCAGCGACAGGGCGATCGCCAGCCTCTCGGGGAGCGGACGGGCCAGGAAGGCGGCCTGCCAGCCATCGGTGCGGACCTCGGCACGGATGCGCTGGTAATCGACGTCGTCGGTGCAGAGCGCATCGCCGTGCGCCAGCACGACCGGCTCGCCGAACAGCGTCGCCAGGCAGGGATCGGCCAGCATCGTCGCCCCGCAGCGCTCGGCGAACCGGGAGCCCGGCCCCGCGTCGAGCAGGAAGTCGCGGTTGCCGCGCATCACGAACAGGCGCCGGCCGCTGGCCGCGATCCGGGCGAACGCGGCGAGGGCCTGCGCGGCCACCTCGTCCGGCTGGTCGTCGCCGACCCAGGCCTCGAACAGGTCGCCGAGCAGGAACACGTGGCTGGCGCGGGGCCAGGCGGCCTCGAGCCTGTCCAGGAAGAGCGCCGCGGTGGCCGGATCGTGATCGCCGAGGTGCATGTCCGAGGCGAACAGCCCGGCGTCCCGGCCGGCCAGTACCGGGCCGGCGCCGAAGGCCGCGCCAGGCGGCGGCGCGTCGGGAGCGGCGGCGCTCAGCGCTCTCCCTCCGGGATGCGGCTCACGGGCGGGACACCAGGCTCGAGCCGGCTCAGCGGCCCGCGCCGACGACCGTCATCGAGTCGATCACGACCGCCGCGGTCGGCACATCGCGATAGGGCCCGACCGAGCCGGTGGGCACCGCGCGGATCTTGTTCACCACGTCCATGCCGCTGATCACCTTGCCGAACACCGCGTAGCCGTGGCCGTCGGGCTGCGGGTAGTTCAGGCTGGCGTTGTCGACCACGTTGATGAAGAACTGCGAGGTCGCCGAGTTCGGGTCCCCGGTGCGGGCCATCGCGACCCAGCCGGTGTCGTTGCGCAGGCCGTTGCGCGACTCGATCGGGATCGGCGCGCGGGTGGCCTTCGGGCGCAGCTGCCCCTGGTAGAGGTCCTTGGTGAAGCCGCCGCCCTGGATCATGAAGTTGCCGATGACCCGGTGGAAGATCGTGCCGGCGTAGAACCCGTCGTTCACGTACTTGAGGAAGTTGTCGACCGTGCCCGGCGCCTTGTCGGGATAGAGCTCGATGACGAACTCGCCGGCGGTGGTCTTGACGAGCACCTGCGGGTTCGCGGCGGCGGCGTCGTCGGGCGCGGCCATCGCGAACAGCAGGGCGCCGATCAGGGGAAGCTTGCGGAACATCCTGGGACTCCTGGAGGTGGTGAACGGCTTGTTGAGAGGGGTTCTGTAGGAGGGGGCTCGAAGAGCGGGGGGCGTGAAGTCGCGATTGCCGGACGAAGCCGCGCCGACCGCCTTCAGCGCGCCCCGGGCAGCGCCGCGGCGCCCTGGGCCTCGCCGGCGATGCGCCGGGCGAGCTCTCGAGCGAGCTTCAGCTTGGAGGCCGGCGCGGCGTTGCCGGGCTCGAGCTCGGCGGCGCGCTGCCAGGCGCGGATCGCCAGGCGCAGGTGCAGGTCGCCGAGGTTCTCGTGGGCCAGCGCGTAGGACGGCAGCGCGCGGATCGCGTCGTCGAGGGCGGCGCGCGCCTGGTCCAGCTCGCCGCGCGCCGCGTGCAGCGCGGCCAGGTTGTTGTGCGGTTCGGGCAGCTCCGGGAACTGGCGGGCGAGCCCCTGGAAGACCTCGATCGCCTCGGCGTCCTTGCCCTGGCCGCCGAGGATCACGCCCTTCAGGAAGCGCAGCCTGGCGTCCGACGGGGAGGCCTTCAGTGCCGTCTCGATCGCGGCGAGCGCGTCGTCGGGGCGGCCCTCGTCGACCAGCCTCTGCGCCTGCCGGTAGGCGGTGTCGGCGGCGCGCGGGTCGGACATCGCGGGCGCCGGCACGCTGGCGGCCGGCAACGCCGGCAGGGCGAGCGGAGGCACGGCCTGCGCGAGCGCCGGCGTGCCGGGAAACAGGACTGGAAGCAGGACGAGCAGGCCCGCGAACAGGACGCCGGCCCCGGGCGAGGGTCGCGCCCGGCGGGGCCTGGCTCCGGCCTTTCGGGGGCGCGCGCAGGCCGGGGTCGGGGCCTGCCCCGATGCTATACTCGATCGCATCCTGCCATTCTAGCAACGCGCGGCTGCCCGCCTTCGCGTCGTGCGCGCCAGGCACGGGGCTTCGGCCGATCCGAACCGACTCGAGGCCCGGTCCGCGCCAGGCGCCTTCTCCGGTTCGGTCCGATCCATGCTCCGTCTCTACAACACGCTCACCCGCAGCAAGGAAGCATTCGTCCCGCTGGAACCCGGCCACGTGCGGATGTACGTCTGCGGCATGACCGTCTACGACTGGTGCCACATCGGCCACGCGCGGGTGCTCGTCGTGTTCGACGTCGTCCAGCGCTGGCTGCGCGCCTCGGGCTACCAGGTCACCTACGTCCGCAACATCACCGACATCGACGACAAGATCATCCGTCGGGCGGTCGAGAACGGCGAGACCATGCGCGAGCTGACCGAGCGCTTCATCGGCTTCATGCACGAGGACGCCGACGCGCTGGGCGTGCAGCGCCCCGACCACGAGCCGCGGGCCACCCAGTTCGTGCCGCAGATGCTCGGCCTGATCGACCTGCTCGAGAAGAACGGTCTCGCCTATCGGGCCGCCGACGGCGACGTCAACTACTCGGTCCGGCGCTTCGACGGCTACGGCCGGCTCTCCGGCAAGTCGCTCGACGACCTGCGCGCCGGCGAGCGGGTGTCTGTCGACGACGCCAAGCAGGACCCGCTCGACTTCGTGCTCTGGAAGGCGGCCAAGCCCGACGAGCCCGACGAGGCGAAGTGGGCCTCGCACTTCGGCGCTGGCCGTCCCGGCTGGCACATCGAGTGCTCGGCGATGGCCACCAGCCTGCTCGGCAAGACGATCGACATCCACGGCGGCGGCGCCGACCTGCAGTTCCCTCACCACGAGAACGAGATCGCTCAGAGCGAGGGCGCGCTCGGCTGCCAGTTCGTCCGCTACTGGATGCACAACGGCTTCGTGCGGGTCGACGACGAGAAGATGTCGAAGTCGCTCGGCAACTTCTTCACGATCCGCGAGGTGCTGAAGAAGTTCGACGCCGAGGTGGTGCGGCTGTTCATCCTGCGCGCGCACTACCGCTCGCCGCTCAACTATTCCGACGCCCACCTCGAGGACGCCAGGCAGGCCCTGTTGCGCCTGTACGGCGCGCTCGATGCGGCCGCGGCCGGCGACGAGGCCGCGCGGGCGGCGCTGGCCGCGCCTGCGGGGGCCGAGTCGGTCGACTGGGCCTCGCCGGCCGCCGCGCGCTTTCGCGACGCGATGGACGACGACTTCAACACGCCGATCGCGCTGTCCGTGCTGTTCGACCTGGCCGCCGAGGTCCACCGCAGTGGCGCCGCGCAGGCGGTGCTCGAGCTGCGGCAGCTGGCCGGCCTGCTCGGCCTGCTCGGCCGCGACCCGGCCGAGGCGCGACGCACCGGCCTGCACGGCAGCGAGGCCGAAGCGGGCGGGCAGGGTCTCGACGATGCGGCGATCGAGGCCGCGATCGCCGAGCGCGCCGCCGCCAAGAAGGCAAAGAACTGGGCCGAGGCCGACCGCATCCGCGACGCGCTGACCGCGCAGGGGATCGTCCTCGAGGACGGTGCCGGCGGCACGACCTGGCGGCGCGCCTGAGCCGATGAAGCCGTTCTGGGTCCATTCCGGGCTGGCGCTGCTCGACGTCGACTCCCACGGCGGCCTGGTCGTGACCGACGACTTCCTCGCCGCCTACCTTCGCCGGCCCGAGCTCGCACCGGTCGAGGAATCCTGCGCGGCGGAGCGCGCGCTGCACGCGGCGCTGGCCGCCGAGCCGCGGCGCGCGGTCGCCGACGCCGAGCTGAAGGCGCTCGCCGACCCGGACGCCGCCGAGAACTGGCGGCTCTTCCTGCGCTTTCGCGACCGGCTGCTCGACGCGCCGAACCTGCAGGCAGCCTACGTGGCGATCTTCGCCGACGCCCAGCGGGCAGGGCGGATCGACGTGCCGCCGCTCTTCGTCGACCAGCTCGCGCAGATCATCGTCCACCACCTGCTCGCCGACTGCGAGGACGGCCTGATGCTGCGGGTCGCCGAGCTGTGGTTCCGCGAGCAGCGCGTCTCGATCGACGACAACCGGGTGCTGCTCGCCGACCTCGAGACGATCGACGCGCGCCGCGAGGACCAGGGGCTGGGCGACCTCGGCCGGCTGCTCGCGCAGGCGAAGATCGCCGCCCGCGGCGTCGATCTCGAGGTGATCGACCGGGAGAACGCCGACGCCTACTTCGGCCGCGACGAGCGCCACGACTTCGCGGTCGAGATCACCCACGGCCGCACCGCGTCGGCCATGCTGTGCGACCTGTTGCGCCGCTGGATCGGGCATCTTCTCGGTGTGCCGGTCAGGGTGCGCACGCTGGCGCAGATCGAGGACTCGCGCTGGCGCTGGCACGTGGGGCTGGACGCCGAGGCCACGACGCTGCTCGACACGCTCTGGCACGAGGGCGGCCTGACCCCCGACCAGCATCGCCGCCTGCTGCTGCTGATGCGGCTGGACTTCGAGCGCCTCGAGGACCAGGATCCCGAGGTGGCCGGCAAGCCGGTCTACCTGGCGCTGGCGATGGACGACGAGGGCGTGCTGCGGATGAAGCCGCAGAACCTGCTGTTCAACCTGCCGCTGCGCGGGCACTGAGCCTTCGCGCGTCTCGAGCACCGAACCGATCCGATGAAGCCCGATTTCTGGGACGAGGCCTGCCGGGACCTGTCGCGGCGCGACCCGGTCATGGGAGGAATCATCGCCGAGCGCGGCCACCTTCACCTGGTCTCGCGCGGCGACCCGTTCCAGACCCTGGCGCGGTCCATCGTCGGGCAGCAGATCTCGGTGAAGGCGGCGCAGTCGGTCTGGAACCGCTTCGCCGATGCGGCCGGCGAGATCGCTCCGCTGCGCGTGTCGCGTATGCGCACGAGCACGCTGCGCAACTGCGGGCTGTCCGAGCGCAAGGCCGAGTACCTGAAGGACCTTGCACGGCGATTCCACAGCGGCGAGGTCGATCCGACCCACTGGCCGTCGCGCGACGACGAGGCGATCATCGCGGAACTGGTCGCGGTCCGGGGGGTCGGGCGGTGGACGGCAGAAATGTTTTTGATTTTCAACCTGTTGCGGCCCGATGTTCTTCCGGTGGATGATCTAGGCTTGCTGCGCGGGATCGAGAAGAACTACCGGAACGGCGAAAGCGTTTCGCGGCGCGAGGCGCGGCAGCTGGGCGAATCCTGGCGGCCCTGGAGGACCGTGGCCACCTGGTACCTGTGGCGCAGCCTCGAGCCGGTGCCTGTGGAGTACTGATGAAGACGACTTTCCTGGAATTCGAGCAGCCGATCGCCGATCTCGAGCAGAAGATCGAGGCGCTGCGCTTCGCGCAGGAGGACTCGGCGGTCGACATCGCCGACGAGGTCGAGCGGCTGCAGAAGAAGAGCCTGACCCTGGTCAAGGAGACCTACGCCAAGCTGACGCCGTGGCAGACCGCGCTGGTCGCCCGACACCCGCAACGGCCGTACACGCTCGACTACGTCGACGCGATCTTCACCGACTTCCACGAGCTGCACGGCGACCGCGCCTTCGCGGACGACCCGGCCATCGTGGGGGGGCTGGCGCGCTTCAACGGCCAGTCGGTCATGGTGATCGGCCACCAGAAGGGGCGGGACACGAAGGAGCGCGGCTACCGGAACTTCGGCATGCCCCGGCCCGAGGGCTACCGCAAGGCGCTCCGGCTGATGAAGCTCGCCGAGAAGTTCGACATTCCGGTGCTCACCTTCGTCGACACGCCGGGCGCCTTCCCGGGCATCGGCGCCGAGGAGCGAAACCAGTCCGAGGCGATCGGCCGCAACCTGTACGAGATGGCAGCGCTGCGCGTGCCGATCGTGACCACGATCATCGGCGAGGGCGGTTCCGGCGGCGCGCTGGCGATCGCGGTCGGCGACGTCACGCTGATGCTGCAGTACGCGGTCTACTCGGTGATCTCGCCCGAGGGCTGCGCCGCCATCCTGTGGAAGAGCGCCGAGAAGGCGCCCGACGCGGCCGAGACCCTGGGCATCACCGCGCAGCGCCTGAAAACGCTGGGCCTGGTCGACCGCGTCGTCAACGAGCCGGTCGGCGGCGCGCACCGCGATCCGCAGCAAATGGCGCTGCTGCTCAAGCGCGCGTTGTCCGATTCGCTGCGGCAACTGCAGGGCGTCCCGGTCAAGGACCTGCTGAAGCAGCGCCACGAGCGGATCATGGGCTATGGCAAGTTCAAGGAGACCGGGCAGGGCTGAGGCCGGCCCGGTCGACGCGGTCCGCGCGGCCACCGCCCCGCTCGGCCCTTCGGTCCGGATCGCCGTCGCGTTCAGCGGCGGCCTCGATTCCACCGTGCTGCTCCACGCGGCGACCAGGGTGCTGCCGCCCGACCGGCTGCTCGCCTTGCACGTCGACCACGGCCTGCAGGCCGGGTCGGCGGGCTGGGCGAGGCATTGCGCGAGCCAGGCCGGCGCGTTGGGTGTGAGCTGCCTGAGCCGCCGCCTCGAGACTGCCCCGCTGCCGGGCCAGAGCGTCGAGGCCTGGGCGCGCGAGGCGCGGTACGGGGCGCTGGTGGCGATGGCCCGCGACGCCGGCGCCGACGTCCTGCTGACCGCGCACCATGCCGACGATCGCCTCGAGACCTTCCTGCTTCGCCTGGCCCGCGGCGCCGGGCTGGACGGGCTGGTCGGGATCGAGGCGGAGAGCTCGCGCGACGGCCTGAAGCTGCTCCGTCCGTTGCTGGGGCTGTCCCGCAGCCGGATCGAGGCGTGGGCGCGCGAACAGGGGCTCTGCTGGGTCGAGGATCCGTCCAATGCCGACGAGCGCCTGCCGCGCAACGCGATCCGCCGGCAGCTGGTTCCGGCGATCGACCGGATCCTGCCGTCGTTGCGCGAGCGCCTGCCGGACACGATCGACGCGCTTCGCGAGGCCCGCGACCGGCTGCAGGAGCTGGAGCGCAGGGACCTGGCAGGGGTCGAGGTCGAGTCGCGGGAGTTCGGTCGCTGCCTGTCGCTCTCCGCGTGGCGCGCGTTGCCGCCGGCGCGACGGCCTGGCGTGCTGCGGCGCTGGCTCGCCGGGCTCGGCGCAAGGATGCCGTCGCGGGCCCGGCTCGCCGAGATCGTGCGGCAGCTCGAGTCGCCCCGCGAGGACACCCACGTCGCGGTGAGCCACGACGGCCGGACCCTCAGGCGGCACCGCGACCTGGTGATCCTGGCCGGACCGGCGACGCCCGCTGCGACCGCGGCCGTGGGTTCGGTTGCGGATGCCGCCGCGGGCTCGGCTGCGGGCTCGGCGGCAATGGCCCTGCGATGGGCCGGCGAACGGCGCATCGAGTGCCCGGCGCTCGGCGGCACGCTGCTGGTCGAGCCGGTGGAGCAAGCCGGCAAGCCAGGGCTGCGCGCCGAGCTGCTGCGCGCCGGCGATCTCGAGCTGCGGTTGCGGCGCGGCGGCGAGCGCCTGCGAACCCGCCCTGGCGGCCCGCACAGGAGCCTCAAGAACCTGTTCCAGGAGCAGGGCGTGCCGACCTGGCTGCGTCCGATGCTGCCGGTGCTGTGGTCGGACGCCCGGCTAGTATGGGTCGCGAGGCTGGGCGCCGATGCCGACTGCCTGGCAGCCGACGGCGAGCGCTACGAACTGGCCTGGCGGCCGGACGAGCTCGTCATTGAGCAAGAAAAACAATGACTTGCGTCTGACTCGGGAAGTGATTTGTAATATACGTGAAGAAATGCTCGCAACCCACTGATCCAAAAGCGAATCGACCATGGAAAGCGTGATTGCCGATCATTCCCGAAGCGCGAGCGAGCGTCCCCGTAGCGCGGGCGGGATCCCCCTGGCCGCGGCCGTCCTCGGGCTGCTGCTGGCAGCCGGGCTCGCCGGCGCGGCCTGGCTCGGCGGGCAGTCGCTGCTCACCTTCAAGCGCCTCGACCGCAGCGTCGAGGTGAAGGGCCTGTCGGAGCGCGAGGTGCCGGCCGACCTGGCGATCTGGCCGATCGGCTTCGTCGAGGCCGACAACGATGTCGGCAACCTCTACCGGACCATCGAGCGAAAGACCGCGCGCCTCGTCGAATTCCTGAAGCAGGCGGGCTTCAAGGCGGAGGAGATCGGGGCGTCGGCGCCGACGGTCGTCGACAAGCAGGCCCGCGAGTACGGCGGCGACGAACGCGCGCAGTTCCGCTTCACCGGTCGTTCGACCGTGACCGTCTACACCGCCGACGTCGCGCGGGTGCGCGCCACGATGAACCGGCTCGGCGAGCTGGGGCGCGAAGGCTTTGCGATCGGTGGCGAGCACGGCGCCCAGACGCAGTTCCTGTTCACCGGGCTGAACGCGATCAAGCCCGAGATGATCGAGGAGGCCACCCGGAATGCCCGCGAGGCCGCGACCAAGTTCGCCGAGGATTCGGGCAGCCACCTGGGCAAGATCCGGCGCGCCTCGCAAGGCCAGTTCTCGATCGGCGATCGCGATGCCAGCACGCCGCACATCAAGAAGATCCGGGTCGTGTCCACGGTCGAGTACTACCTGGCCGACTGACGCCTCGCCAGGCCGGCCCGTGCGCCGCTGAACGCGCGGACGCCGGGCATCGATGGGCGGCCGCGATACAATCGCAGGTTTTTCCACGCGAGGCGCCCGGTTTCGCCCGGGCCGCAAAGAGCCGACCATGGCACTGATCGTTCACAAGTACGGCGGCACCTCGATGGGCTCGATCGAGCGCATCCAGAACGTCGCGCGCCGCGTCGCCAAATGGCATGCCGCCGGCCACCAGGTCGTCGTGGTGCCGTCCGCGATGTCCGGCGAAACCAACCGTCTGCTGGGCCTGGCCCGCGAGATCAACGCCCAGGCCGATCCGCGCGAGCTCGACATGATCGCCTCCACCGGCGAGCAGGTGTCGGTGGGGCTGCTGGCGATCGCGCTGAAGACCATCGGGACCGACGCGGTCAGCTACACCGGCTGGCAGGTGCCGGTGAAGACCGATCGCGCCTACACCAAGGCCCGCATCCTGTCGATCGACGATGCGAAGGTGCGCGCCGACCTGGACGCCGGCCGCGTCGTGGTCATCACCGGTTTCCAGGGCATCGACGACCTCGGCAACATCACCACGCTGGGCCGCGGCGGCTCGGACACTTCGGCGGTGGCCGTGGCGGCGGCGCTGGGCGCCGACGAGTGCCTGATCTTCACCGACGTCGACGGCGTCTACACCACCGACCCGCGCGTCGTGCCCGAGGCGCGCCGCCTCGAGAAGGTCACCTTCGAGGAGATGCTCGAGATGGCGAGCCTCGGCTCGAAGGTGCTGCAGATCCGCTCGGTGGAATTCGCCGGCAAGTACAAGGTCAAGACGCGCGTGCTGTCGAGCCTCACGCCGCCCGATCTCCCGATCGAGATCGAGGCCAATTCCGGCACGCTGATCACTTTCGAGGAAGACGAGAACATGGAACAGGCCGTCATTTCGGGCATCGCCTTCAATCGCGACGAGGCCAAGATCACCGTCACCAACGTGCCGGACCGCCCGGGCATCGCCTTCCAGATCCTGGGGCCGGTGGCCGAGGCGAACATCGACGTCGACATGATCATCCAGAACCAGAGCGTCGACGGGATGACCGACTTCTCGTTCACGGTCCACCGCAACGAGTACCAGCGCGCGCTCGAGGTGCTGAACGGCAAGGTCAAGCCGGCGATCCAGGCGGGCGAGGTGATCGGCGACCCGAAGATCGCCAAGGTCTCGGTCGTCGGCATCGGCATGCGCTCGCACGTGGGTCTGGCGAGCCTGATGTTCCGCACGCTGTCGGAAGAGGGGATCAACATCCAGATGATCTCGACCAGCGAGATCAAGATCTCGGTGGTGATCGACGACAAGTACATGGAGCTGGCCGTGCGCGCCCTGCACAAGGCATTCGGCCTGGACCATTCGGGCGACGTGCCCGCGGTCGCCTGAACCACGACCCGAGGGCGGTCCGGGGCAGTCGCCCGCCGCTGCCCGGGCGGGTTCAGCCTCGCGCCGTCGCGCTCTCGGCCAGCATCGCCCGGCCTCGCTCGTAGGCCCGGCGCGCGGCGGGCCGCCTTTCGATGGCGCCGAACCAGCGCGCCAGGTTGCGGAAGTCGGCCAGGTGCTGCCCCTGGCGCTGGGAGTGCCGGACCCAGGGATGGCTGGCCATGTCGGCGATCGTGTAGTCGTCGCCGGCCACGAAGCGCCGGTCGGCGAGGCGCCGGTCCAGCACGCCGTAGAGGCGCTGCGTTTCGTCCAGATAGCGTTCGATCGCATATCTGCGGTTCTCGAACGCCTGCTGCGCGAAATGCGCGCCATGGCCGGTGACCGGGCCGAGCCCGCCCGTCTGCCAGAACAGCCACTGCAGCGTCTCGTGCCGCCCGCGCAGGTCGGCGGGCAGGAACCGACCCGTCTTCTCCGCAAGGTAGACAAGCGCCTCCCCGGGCTCGAACACCGGCAGGGGCTCGCCGCCGTCGGCGGGCGAATGGTCGATCATCGCCGGCACACGGTCCGCCAGCGCGTCGTCCGAGTAGTCGATCTCGATCGGCTCGGCGTCGCCGGCATCGCCCGGCAGCAGCCGGTACTCGAGCCCGCACTCCTCGAGGAAGAGAAGCGGCTTGTAGCCGTCGGGCGAGGGCCAGAAGCGCAGCTCGATCATCCCGTTTGCCAGAGGCCCGGTTCGCGACGACCGAGGCCATCGTGCAGGTCCAGGCAGCGTTCGAACCAGGCGAGCACCGGGTCGTCGGCGGCGAGCAGTGGGAAGGGGCTGGTGGTGCGCGCCCATTGCAGGGCGCCGAAGGGCAGGTAATCGGCGTAGCTCGGGCGCTCGCCGCCGAGGAAGGGCTGCGCCTGCACGGTGAGGCGAAGCGGCGCGAGCCCGGCCCGGAAGGCCGGCAGCTCGGCCTCGCGGCCGGCCTGGACTTCCTCCAGCGACTTGCCGAGCCGTTTCTCGCGGCTCTCGCGAAAGTAGGGCTGGTCCGCCGGATCCAGCGCGTCGTGGATGTCTGCCGCGATCATCCGGAAGATCGGCGCGTGCAACTGGGCGATCGTCCAGTTCTGGACGAAGCGCGCCAGCGCCTTGCCGGTCTCGCCGCCGAACAGCGAGGGCCGGTCGGGGTAGCGACTCTCGAGGTGCTCGGCGATCGTCCAGCTGTCGCCGATCAGTTCACCCTGGTCGTCGATCACCGGAACGGTGCGGTTTCCGCCGCCGATGCCGGGGATCTGGGTGAAGAGGGTGGCGCGCGATTCCCAGGCGAGGCCCTTGTGGGCCAGCGACATCGCGCTGCGCCAGCAGTTCGGGCTGAAGCGCTTGCCGCCGGCGCCGCAAAGGTCGTACAGGACGATGCTCATCTTCCGACGATAGTGTTGGGGTACAGCCCCGACTCTAGGTTGGGCATCCGCTGTAGGGAACCCGTGCCTCGGCATATCATTCATTCCTTCAAGGAATTAATTGTCCGGGCCGGAGACGCCTCGCATGGATCGTTTCACCGCGATGAACCTGTACACCCGCGTCGTCGAGACCGGCAGTTTCAGCCGGGCCGCCGACGAGTTCGCGATGGGCCAGCCCACCGTCAGCAAGCAGATCGCGGCGCTCGAACGCAGGCTCGGGGTGAGGTTGCTGGAGCGGAGCACGCGTCGGCTTCGCACCACCGAAGCGGGGCGGGAGTACTATGAGCGCTGCCGGCGCCTGCTCGAGGAGGTCGACGCGCTGGAGTCGAGCGTGTCGGCCGATGCCGACGCGGTCTCGGGCCGGATCCGAGTCGCCTGCCCGATGGCCTTCGGGCGGCTCTACGTGGCGCCGGTGGTCATCGCCTTCATGGCCGAACATCCGCAGGCCACGATCGACCTCGTTATGAACGATCGTTACGTGGACCTGGTCGAAGAGGGCGTGGACCTGTCGATCCGGATCGTCAGGCCCAGCGCCGACTCGCTGCTGCACGCCCGCAAGCTCGGGGAGGTCCACCGCAGCATCGTCGCGTCGCCGGCATATCTGCGCCGCAACGGCACGCCTCGCGAGCCCGAACAACTCGCAGCGCACCCGTTCGCGCTGTTCCCGGACTTCGCCGACCCTGAGATCCTGTCGCTTCGCCGGGGCGACGAGCGCCGCAGGATCCGGGTCAGGGGCAGCCTCAAGGTCAACAACGCCGAGGTCATGCTCGAGGCCGCGCGGGCCGGCCTGGGGCTGGCCTCGCTGCCCTTGTGGTGCGTCGGCGGGGATCTCGAGCGGGGCAGCCTGAAGCGCGTGCTGCCGCAGTGGGAGCCGGCGCACAGCGTGGTGTACGCGGTCTACTCGTCGGCACGGTACATGCCCCGGCGCGTGCGCGTGTTCACCGACTTCCTGGCGAGGCGCCTTGCCATGCCGACCGAGTGGCCAAAGGAGCCCGGCCGGGGAGAATGACTGGCGCTCGCGCGAGGCGCGCGGGGGCACGGTGCCCGGCTTGCGGTACAATTCGCGCCGAGCCGGCATCGAGAACGAAAGTCATCGAAGCCCGGAGACGTGGCCGAGAGGTCGAAGGCACTCCCCTGCTAAGGGAGCATGCGCGCTAAAACGTGCATCGAGGGTTCGAATCCCTCCGTCTCCGCCAAACAACTGCGCCCGCATATGCGGGCGTTGTTGTTTGGCGGGGACGAGCGACGCGCCTGCGCGCGTCGCGGGAGGGATTCGAAAGGCCGGGCCTGCAAGCCCGGCCGGGGTCGCGCGAGCGAAGCGAGTGTGACCGAATCCCGGAGCCGGCCCGCGAGCAAGGCAAGTCCGACCGAATCCCGCCGGCTCTCGCCATTCGCCAGACGCGGCACGCGAGCCCCGATGAATCAGTGAACCCTGCCGACGGCCACGTGCCCGGCAAGCCGCGCGGCGATCACCAGGACCGACGCGGCCCGGTCGGGGGGCGGACACCCCGGCATCGCGCGGGCCGTGAGATCGATTGCCCACCGCCGGCTTCCTGAGGATACTGATGTGGTCGCGCAGCGAGCGCGCTGATCGATCCTTGCATCCAACAGGAGGCTCTCATGCGCAAGACGGTACGGTGGACTCTCCCGGGGGCGGCCGCCTCGCTGGTCCTGGCCGGCTGTGCGTCCGGCCCGTCGCCCTGGGCTGGCGGGGGCGGCGAGATGTCCTTCTTCGTGACCAGCGTCGGTTCGGGCAAGGGTGGCGACCTCGGTGGTCTGGAGGGGGCGGACCGGCACTGCCAGGCGCTGGCGACCACGGCAGGCGCGGGCGACCGGACCTGGCGCGCCTACCTCAGCACGCAAGGCACGAAGGGCCTGAACGACCCGAATGTCGTGCACGCGCGCGACCGTATCGGCACCGGGCCCTGGTACAACGCCAAGGGTGTGCTGATCGCCAGGAACGTGGCGGAGCTGCATTCCGAGCGCAACAACGTCAACAAGGAGACCGCGCTCGACGAGCGGGGGCGCATGGTCAACGGCCGCACCGAGAAGCCCAACCATCACGACATCCTGACCGGCTCCCGTCCGGACGGCACCGCGTTCCCGCCGGTCGCGCGCTTCGCCGACCGCACCTGCGGCAACTGGACGAAGAGCGGGGACGATGGTGCGGCGATGACCGGTCACCACGATCGTGCCGGGCCGATCGACCACCCGTGGGCCACCTCCTGGAACTCGGGGCACGAGACCGTCGGCTGCAGCCCGGCGAAGGTGGCCATCACCGGAGGGGCGGGGCTTTTCTACTGCTTCGCGGCGAAGTAGCCGGCGGTCGGTGGGGGCGCGCACCGGCCCCGCGGCCTGTGCGGGGAGGGATTCGAACGGTCGGAGCCTCCAAGCCCGGGCGGTGTCGCGCGAGCGAAGCGGGTGTGACGAATTCGGTTGTGTCGCGGCGATTCCGGGGCCAAGCTTTTCGCTTTCCGGCGGGACGGGCAAGACAAGAAGAAAGGGCATCGATGGGCTTCACGACCGTCCGCATCGCGGATCCAGGGCGAGTGCTCGCCATTCTGGTCGCCGCCGAATCGGCCCTGGCGCTGGTCTACCTGTCGAGCGAGTGGCTGGGCCGGCCGATCACCACGGTGCATGACCTGTTCGATATGGACGGGGAGGGCAACATCCCGGCCTGGTTCTCGTCGGTTCAGCTGTTCGCGATCGGCTGCGTCTTCCTTCTGAGACATTCGCTGGCCCGACCCGGGCACGCAGTGCCGCCCTTGTTCTGGTTCGTGCTCGCCATGGGCTTCTTCTTCCTGTCCGCGGACGAGGCGGCCTCGATACACGAGAGGCTCACCTACACCCTGCGTCAGTTCGAGTGGCTGCCGAGGTTCAAGGGCGGTCACGGAATCTGGATTGGCGTCTACGCGCTCGGCGGATTCATGCTCGTGGCGTGCAGCCTGCGGCCGCTGCGCGCGCTGCTGACCCACCATCCCGGTGCCTCTCGCCTGCTGGTGCTCGGGCTGGCAATCGTCGTGCTCGGCTCGGTCGGGCTCGAGATCGTCGGATATCAGTTCCTTCGCAGCGATGCGCCGACGATGCTGTACGCGATCGAGGTGGCGCTGGAGGAGTTCCTCGAGATGTTCGGCGCCAGCGTGGTGCTTTGCGGCGCCCTCATGCTCTTGCGCGAGGAACCGGCCAGTCTCGTCCTGGATCGGTCACGCCTCCAAGTCACCGCCCTCAACCGCCGAGCATCCCCTCGAGCCGCTTGCGGATCAGCCCCTCGGCCTCGCTCATGATCCGGTCGACCAGCTCCTTCACCGTCGGCACGTCGTGGATCAGCCCGGCCACCATGCCGCAGCTCCAGGCCCCGGCGTCCATGTCGCCCTGCTGCATCACCCTCGGGTAGACGCCGGCGACCAGCTCGCGGATGTCGTCGATCGAGGTGGCCGCGCCTTTTTCGCGCTCGATCTCGACGATCCTGTCGACCGCGGGATTGGCGAGCACCCGCTCGGTATTGCGCAGCGGCCGCATGATCAGCCGGGTGTCGAGTTCGGTCGCGCGCACGATCGCCTGCTTGACGTTCTCGTGCACCGGCGCCTCGCGCGTCGCGATGAAGCGGGTGCCCATGTTGATGCCGTCGGCGCCCAGCGCGAGTGCGGCGACCAGCGAGCGGCCGTCGGCCATGCCGCCCGAGGCCACGAACGGGATCGAAAGCTCCTCGGCGGCGCGCGGCAGCAGGATGAAGTTCGGCACGTCGTCCTCGCCGGGGTGGCCGCCGCACTCGAAGCCGTCGACGCTGACCGCGTCGCAGCCGATCTTCTGGGCCTTCAGCGAGTGGCGCACCGACGTGCACTTGTGGATCACCTTGATGCCGCCGGCCTTCAGCGCCGGCATGTAGGCCTCGGGGCTGCGGCCCGCGGTCTCGACGATCTTCACGCCGCCCTGCACGATCGCGTCGATGTACTCGGGGTAGGGCGGGTTGGCGAAGCCGGGCAGGAAGGTCAGGTTCACGCCGAAGGGCTGGTCGGTCATCTCCCTGCAGCGGGCGATCTCCTTCGCGAGCTTCTCGGGCGTGCCCTGGGTCAGCCCGGTGATGATGCCCAGCCCGCCCGCGTTCGAGACGGCCGCGGCCAGCTCGGCGAAACCGACGTAGTGCATGCCGCCCTGGATGATCGGGTGGCGGATGCCCAGCAGCTCGGTGATGCGTGTCTTCATGCTCTCTCCCTCGATTTTTCCTGACTTCGCGACGCTCCGGATTCTGCACGAAGCGCGCGGGCCGTGCCTGCACGCGCAGCTGGCCCGGTCAGGCGCCTGCGCGGGCGAATGCCGCCAGCGCCGCGCGCGCGATCGCTTCGCCGTGCTCCTGCACGAAATGGCCGCCCTCGGCGACCTCCATCGGGGCAGGGCAGCCACGGATCCAGGAGCGCAGCAGCGTCATCGCCGGCGGACCCAGCACCGGGTCGCGCATGCCCACCGCCATGAAGCTCTGGCCGTCCCACTGCGTGGACAACCATTCGCGCGCCTGGCGCGACACCGCCGCCCCGTCGGCGTCCGGGTTGTCCGGCACCAGGTTCGGGAAGCGGCGCACGCCGGCCTTGTAGCGCGCGTCGGGGAAGGGCGCCGCGTAGGCTTGCGCCTCGGCGGCCGAGAGCACCGGCGTCGACCGGGCCATCAGCGCGGCGACATCCATGTCGGGCCGGCTGTTCGAGAACGCGCGCCAGTCCAGGAAGCCCTGGCCGAGCGGCAGGTCGCCGGTGCCCAGCATCGTGTTCATCACGACCAGGCGCCGGATCACGCCCGGCAGGGCCATCGGCAGCGTCAGGCCGAGCAGGCCGCCCCAGTCCTGCACGACCAGCGTCACGTTCGACAGCCCGAGCCCGCGAACGAAGGCGAGCAGCATCTCGCGGTGCCGCGTGAAGGTGTAGAAGGCCTCGTCCTCGGGCTTGTCCGAGCGTCCGAAGCCGATGAAGTCGGGCGCCACGACCCGCTGGCCCGCCGCGACGAAGACCGGGAGCATCTTCCGGTACAGGTAGCTCCAGGTGGGCTGGCCGTGCAGGCAGAGCACGGTGATCTCGGCGTCGGCCGGACCTTCGTCCAGATAGTGGATGCGAAGCCCCTCGAAGCCCGGGACAGTCGACAGGTAGCGCGGCGCCCACGGAAAACCCGGCAGGTCCGCGAAGCGCGCCTCGGGGGTTCGCAACACGTCCGGCAGCGGCGGGGTCTCGGCGTCGTTCATCGTGCGGCCTCCTCGTCGATCGATGCGGGTCGGATATGCCCGACGCCGCATCCTACGACGAATGGAGCGCCGCCTCGGGAGGGAGGCGCGGGCCCGCTCAGAGCGATCGGACCTGCGCCGCCTCGAACATCCCCTTCTGGTAGTCGAGCAGCGTCTGCCGGATCTCGTCGCCGGTGTTCATCACGAACGGGCCGTACTGCGCGATCGGCTCGTTGAGCGGCTTGCCCGCGATCAGCAATGCCCGGGAGTCGACGGTCGCCTCGAGCACGACGCTCTCCGCGCCGTCGTTGGCCAGGAGGGCCATGTGCCGGTCCGGCGCCGAGCTACCGCCGACGAGGATGCTCCCCCGGTAGGTGTAGGTGAACGCGTTGTGCCCGGCCGGCACCGGCTGCACGAAGCGCGTGCCGGCCGGCAGGTGCACGTCGAGGTACAGGGGTTCGGTGTCGGGCCGCCGGACCGCGCCCGCCACGCCATGGCTCTCGCCGGCCAGCACGCGCACCCGCACTCCTTCCGCGGTGGTGAACTCCGGAATCGCCTCGGGCGGGATGTCGCGATAGCTCGGCGCGACCATCTTGCTGCGCGCCGGCAGGTTGAGCCAGAGCTGGAAACCCTCCATCAGGCCGTCTTCCTGCTCGGGCAGCTCGGAGTGGATCAGGCCGCTGCCCGCGGTCATCCACTGCGCGCCGCCCGGGCCGAGCAGTCCTTCGTTGCCGGCGCTGTCCCGGTGCCGCATGCGGCCCGCGATCATGTAGGTGACCGTCTCGAAGCCTCGGTGCGGATGGTCGGGAAAACCGCCGATGTAGTCCTCGGGGTTCTCGTTGCGGAAAGCGTCGAGCATCAGGAAGGGGTCGAGCCGGCGCTGCAGGTTCTGCGTGAGCACTCGGGTCAGTCGCACGCCCGCCCCGTCGGACGTGGCGACGCCGCGCACCAGACGCTCGACGGCGCGCGAGCGTGGCGTGATGACGGAAGCGGACGTGGTCATGGCGCTGATCTCCTTGGTTCTGGCGTCAGGCGCCGATCGCCTCGATCTGCGCCTCGGCCTCGGCCAGGCCCTTGCTGGCGGCCTCCGGCCCCATGGCCAGGCCTTCGGCATACACGAATTCCAGGTCGGTCATGCCCAGGAAGCCAAGCACGGTCTTCAGCCACACCGCCTGCGTGTCGGCCGGCGTGTCGCGATACAGGCCGCCGCGGGCCAGCGCAAGGTACACCTTCTTGCCCTTGATCAGGCCCTCGGGGCCGTTCTCGGTGTAGCGGAACGTGACCCCGGCGCGGGCGATCGCGTCGATCCAGGCCTTGAGCTGGATCGGCGTGCCGAAGTTGTACATCGGCACGCCGATCACGATCGCGTCGGCCGACTGCACCTGGGCGATCAGCGCGTCGTCGAGCGCCACGCGCGCGGCCTGCTCGGGCGTGCGCTGCTCCGCCGGGGTGAACAGCGCCTTGAGCGCCGGCTCGTCGAGCACCGGGTGCGGGTCGCGCGCCAGGTCCCGGAGTTCCACGACGGCATCCGGATGCAGCCTCTTCAGGCGGGCGGTGATCGCGTCGGCGATGCGGGTCGAGTTCGCGCCTTCGGAGCGGGCGCTGGCGTTGACCTGGAGGATCTTCATGTGCGGCTTCCTGCGGGTTCGTTGGGATGGGCTCACTTTATTGGACAGAAAAACGAGTCGGAAGACCGATTGGTGGATATGATTGGTGCATATATGGAACAATCGGCCGCACAGCCAGCGGCCGGGGAACAATCGGCCGCGCCGCCAGCGGCCGGGGAACAATCGGCCGCGCCGCCAGCGGCCGGGGAACGATCGGCCACGCCGCGAGCCGGCCGGGAGGTGCGCCATGGAGATCGTTGCAGACGACCTGATCCTGTTCGCCCGCGTGGTCGACGCGGGCAGCTTTTCGCAGGCGGCCGAGCGCTGCGGCCTGCCGAAGTCCACCGTCTCCCGTCGGATCGGCGCGCTCGAGCGCGCGCTGGGCGAACGCCTGCTCACCCGCACCACCCGTCACTTCGCGATCACCGAATTCGGCGAGCAGATGCTCGAGCATGCCCGGCGCCTGCTCGACGAGGCCGAGGCCGCCGGCGCGCTGGCCCAGCACAGGCAGGCCACGCCGCAGGGGACCCTGCGGGTCTCGCTGCCGCCCGACTTCCTCCAGGAGCTCGAACTGTTGCCATTCCTGCTGGCCTTCGCCACCCGCTATCCGGAGGTGAAGGTCGAGATGGACCTGTCGCCGCGGCGCGTGGACCTGGTCGCCGAGCGTTTCGACCTCGCGATCCGGGTCGCGGCGCGGCTGCCCGACGATGCCACGCTGGTCGCGCGCCGGCTGCTCGAGATGCGGCACGGCCTGTACGCCAGCCCCGCCTACCTTGCGCGCTTCGGACGACCGCTTGCGCCGGCCGACCTGGCCTCGCACACCGGGCTCAAGCTGATCACCAGCAGCGGCGAGACCCAGCCCTGGCAGCTGTCGCGCGGCGACGAGCGCTGGGCCGGCACGCCGAGCGGCCCGATCGCGGTCAACTCGGTCGGCCTGCAGCGGGAGCTCGCCGCCCACGGGCTGGGCCTTGTCGGGCTGTCGGAGCGCCACGCGTCCGCCTTCGTGCAGAAGGGGCTGCTGGAAAGGGTGTTGCCCGAGTGGTGCCTGCCGACGATGACGGTCTGGGCGGTCACCCCGGGCCGGCGCCTGCAGCCGACCCGCGTGACCGCCTTCGTCGAGATGCTTCGCGAGGCCCTCGAGGCCTGAAGCGACGCGACAGGCCCGGGCTATCATCCCGACATGCTGCAGCCGCGCGATACCTCGCTCCGCGATGCCGGCGCGCCCCGCCGCGCGGGTGGATGGCTGCGTGCCTTCGGGTGGTCGCGTGCCTTCAGGGGGTGGCTCCGCGCGGCCCATTTCTCGGCGGCCGCGGTGGTGACCGCCTTCTCGCCGTCGGCCTACGACCGCGAGGCGCGCGGGCTGGCTGCCCGCCAGATCCATTTTTCCGCCTGGCAGGCGCTGCCCGGCTTCGTGCTCGCGAGCGCCTTGCTCAGCTTCGTGCTGATCCGGATCGTGGTCGGCACCGCGCAGGAGTTCGGCCTGCCCCAGTACGCGCTGGAGCTCGCGGTGCGCGTGCTGGTGCTCGAGTTGATCCCGGTGCTCGCTGCGCTCTACGTGGCGCTTCGATCGGGAGCGGCCATCTGCACCAGGGTGGCCCTGATGCGGATCGGCGGCGATCTCGAGCGCGTCGCGCGCTCGGGGCGCGACCCGGTGGGCGCCGAACTGGTGCCGCGGGTGATCGGCAGCCTGGTAGCGGTCGCCTTGCTGACCTACCTGAGCGGTGTGGTCGCGCTGCTGCTCGCCTACGTCGAGCTCTACGGCTTCTCCCCTTGGGCGGTCGCCGGCTTCGTGCGGATCACCGGCCACGTCTTCGATCCGGTTGCGGTCGCGGCTTTCCTGTTGAAGACGACGCTGTTCGGCGTGGTGGTGGGAGCGGTACCGATCGGCGCGGCGCTCGGCGTGCAGCGCGATCCCGAGGCGGTGCCCGGCGCGGTTCGACGCGGGATGGTCCGGCTGGGGGTCACGCTGGCCGTGATCGAGGTCGTGTTCGTTGCCGCCATGTACGCCTGAGCCACGATGACCGAAGAACCGCCCCGCATCGCCGAGCCGTCGGACAGGATCGCGCTGAAGGCGACCCTGCTTCTCGTGCTGACCCTCGCGCTGCTGGTCGGCTTCCTGGTCTACGTCCTCTACGCGCGCGGTACCTTCGAGGAAACGCAGCGGCTGGTGCTGATGACCGACAACGCCGAGGGCGTCTCGGTCGGTTCGGACCTGAGCTTCTCGGGCTTCCCGGTCGGCCGGGTGCAGCGGATCGAGCTGGCCCGCACCGGACAGGCCCGGATCGAGATCGACGTGCCGCGCTCGCAGGCGCAGTGGCTGCGCTCGAGCAGCATGTTCACGCTGGAACGCGGCCTGGTGGGCGGCGCCCGCCTGCGCGCCTTCACCACCGACATGAGCGCCCCGCCGTTGCCCGACGGCGCGGTCCGCGAGGTGCTGCGCGGCGACACGACCGACGAGCTGCCCGCGCTGGTGGCCGGCGTCAAGCGCCTGGTCGAGAACCTCGAGCGGATGACCGCCTACGATTCGGACATCAACCGCAGCCTCGAGGGGCTGCGCACGCTGGCCGACCGGGCGGGCGGACGCTACGGCCTGCTCACCGCGCTGCTCGGCAGCGAGGACGACGCGCAGAAGGTCGTCGGCGCGATCGACCGGCTGGACAGGGTGCTCGCGTCGCTCGAGAGCGCCGCGCGCCGGATCGACGGCCTCTCCGGCAAGGCCGAAGAGACGCTGACCAGGGCGGACCAGCGCCTGCTCGGCAAGGGCGGCGTCACAGACGAGGTGCAGACGCTCGTGCACGAGCTGAGCGCGATGCTGGCCGACGCGCGGGAGAGCCTGAAGAAGGTCGATGCGGTACTGGTCGACGCGCAGGGCATCGCCGCCGACACGCGCGCCGCGACCGCCGACCTGCAGGCGCTGCGGGCCGAGGTCGAGACGAGCCTGCGCAAGGCGTCGCAGCTGATCGACGAGATCAACCGCAAGTGGCCGTTCAGGCGCGACGCGGAGCTGAGCCTGCCATGAGCGGGAGAGATGTCAGCGGGTATGTAGTCGTCGCGCGCCGGCAGCGGGCCGCCATTGCGCCGGCAGCGCTGCTCGGCGCGGCTCGCCGGGCGTTCGGCGCCGCTTGCGCCGGCGCCTGGGCTCTCGCGCTGCTGGCCGCCTGCCAGGGCGGGCCACCGCCGCCGCAGTGGCGTCTCGATGCCAGCGCCGCACTGGATCAGTACCGGGAAGCCTGGCTGCGGGGAGAAACGCGCATCGCGGCGCAGGCCTTCGAGCGGGCACGCGGCGAGCTGGCCAGCACCGGTCGCGCCGAGCTCGTGGCGCGCGCCGAGCTGACCCGTTGCGCGCTGCAGGTGGCGAGCCTGGACTTCGACGACTGCCCCGGATTCGCGCCGCTCGCCCGGGATGCCGACGCGGGGTCCCGGGCGTACGCGGCCTACATCGCCGGCCGCTGGACCGAAGTCGACCCGGCGCTGCTGCCGGCGCCGCACCGGGCCGTGTTCGCGGCCTCGGTGGGTGACGCCCGCAAGTCGGACGGTGAAGCGCCGGCCAGCCCCGGAGTCCTGGCTGCGGTCGAGGATGCGGCCGCCCGGCTGGTCGCCGCTGGCGCGCTGCTGCGCGCCGGCAGGCTGGCCCCCGGCGACATCGCTGCCGCGGTCGAGGCTGCGTCGGCGCAGGGCTGGCGGCGGCCCTTGCTCGCCTGGCTTGGCGTGCAGGAAAGACGCGCGCAGGCGGCCGGCGACGCCGAGGCCGCCGCAGCGGTCCGGCGGCGCATCGAACTGGTGCTGGAATCGCCGAAATAGAGGCTGTCGACGGCTCTTGCTGCGCGGTGGCCGTCGATGGCCGCGGCGCCGCGGTGGGCGCCCATGGCCACGGTTGCCGTCGTCAGGCGGTCGCGCGCGCTGGCGCCGCAAACAGCTTGCGCCGTCATGGTTACTGGCCATCGGGCCGCTCGCGGCGCAAACTTCGCTTTCCAGGGCTTCGGGGCGTTCGCGTCCGCAACAGTGCCCCGGCGCCGTCCTGGCAAGCCAGCAGGAGGCCCGCCATGACCATTTCCGCACGTCTGTCGCGCTATCTGGACCAGCGCGGCGCCCGCTACCAGGTGTCCACCCACGATCGTTCGAGCAGCAGCGCCGAAACGGCGCGCACCGCCCGGATCGCGCCCCACCTTCTCGCCAAGTCGGTCGTCCTCGAGGACGAGCGCGGCTGGGTCGTGGCGGTCGTGCCGGCCGACAGCCGGCTGATGATCGGTCGCCTCTCCGAGCTGCTGGGCCGCGACCGGCTTCGACTGGCCGACGAGAGCCGCATCGCGATGCTCTTCGAGGGCTGCGAGCCCGGCGCGGTGCCGCCGGTCGGCATGGCCTGGGGGCTCGAGACCGTCGTCGACGACGAACTGGATCGCGTCGACCTCGTCTACATGGAGGGCGGCGATCACGAGTGCCTGCTCAGCATGTCGCGGCGAGAGTTCCGCGACTTGATGAGCGAGGCCCGGCACGGTCGGTTCAGCCGGCCGACCCGGCACTGAGGCTGCGGCCGCTCTTCAGGACATGCGGTCGCGCGCGGCGATCCATTCGCCTATGGCCGGCCACTCGGTTTCGAGCGTCTTCGCGCCCATGAACAGGCCGATGTGGCCACCAGGTACCAGTCTGCTGACCAGGTCCGCAGCCGGGGTGCCCAGGAGCGCTGCAGCGCCGAACACCTGGGGGGCAGGCGTGATGTCGTCCTCGCTGCCGGCCAGCAGGTACACCGGAATCCGGATGTCCCGCAGGCTCAGCCTACGGCCCAGCGCGGAAAACTTTCCGCGCGCGAGCAGATTCTCCTTGAAGAGCAGACGGATCGCCTGAAGGTAGTAGCGGCCCGGCAGGTCGACCGGGTTCTCGTACCACCGTTCGAATTCTTCGGTGCGCTCCACGAAGGACTCGTCTTCGATGTGCGCGTAGAGGTCGAGGTACTTCCCGAGATACTGCTCGGCCGGGTGCATGCGCTTCCAGCCGGCCAGCATCGCCTGGCCGAGCATCCTGCCGCCGCCTGCCTCGACGATCTTCTCGTAGAAGCTCATCGGCAGTCGGTCGGCCATCCGCCGGATCTCGCCGTCGCCCGCATGCGTGTCGATCGGCGCGCCGGCCAGGACCAGCGAGCGGACCTTTCCCGGGAAGCGGGCGGCGTACATCGCGCTCATCCAGCCGCCCTGGCAGAGGCCGACGAGATGCACGGCGCCGCCAAGCTCGTCGACGACGACGTTGAGCTCGGCGAGGTACTTGTCGATGTCGAAGCCCGCCATTTCAGCGGTCGCGGACTTCCAGTCGGTGACCAGCAGCCGGTCCAGACCGCTGCTCTGAAGGGTGCGGACCAGGCTGTGCTCCGGGGAGTGATCCGCGATCGTCGAGTCGTGGCCGGCGTAGGGCGCGTCGATCAGGACCGGCGCCGCGCCGGTGCCGCGGCGCGCCGATGCAGCGCGCCGCGCGCCTGCCTCGTTCGACGAGAAGTCGCGCAGCCGCATCGTGTCCAGATCGAGCAGGATCCGGTTGCGAGTGACCCATCGAGCCGGAGGCGGAGCGGCGATCGTGAGGGCCTCCGCCACGAATTTCAGGTTCGTTTCGAACAGCCGCAGCCCTTGCTCCTCCATCTCGATCGCTGCGGAGAGCGGCCAGAACCAGGGAACGCTGTGCTCCTGTCGCGGTCGATGGGCGGGTTTCGGAGTGGCGTCGGGCATGAGGGGTCAGGGGCGGGTGGGTCAGAGTTCGAAGCATTCGCCCAGCGTCGGCATCCGCGGCGGGTGGCCGGGCAGGACCTTTGCAAAGGCCGTCATGACGTCTTCCTCGCCGTGCACCAGGAAGGTCCGGTCGGGTGCGACGGCCGCGTGCCAGGCGAGGAGCTCGTCGCGATCGGCATGAGCGGAGAAGCCATTGATCGTGTGGATCGCTGCGCGCACCCGGATGTCTTCGCCGAAGATCCTGACGGTCTTCGCGCCGTCGACCAGCTTGCGGGCCAGCGTGCCATGCGACGCGTAGCCGACGAGCACGACGCTCGACTCCTCGCGCCACAGGTTGTGCCGCAGGTGATGACGGACCCGGCCGCCGGTGCACATGCCGGAACCGGCCATGATCACCGCGCCGCCTTCGAGGCGGTTCAGCGCGATCGAGTCGGCAGTCTCGCGCACGAACCGCAGGCCGGGCAGGTGGAACGGGTCGTGGCCGGCACGCAGCCTGGCGCCGATCGCCGGCGCCAGAGCTTCCGCGTGCCGTTCGAATATCTCGGTCGCCGAGACCGCCATCGGGGAGTCCAGGTACACCGGCAGCCGCCTGGGCAAGCGCCCGGACTCGACGCCTTCGCGCAGGTAGTAGAGCAGCTCCTGCGCGCGCTCGAGAGCGAAGGTCGGGATCACCACGTTTCCGCCGCGCGCGATCGTCGTTTCGACCACTTCGTGCAGCTCCGCCACCGACGGCCCGATCGGCTTGTGCAGCCGGTCGCCGTAGGTCGTTTCGAGCACCATCAGGTCGGCGTGCGGTGGAGGAACGGGATCCCGAAGCAGGGGCCTGCCCGCGTTCCCGAGGTCTCCGGAGAACACCAGGCTGCGGCTGTGGTCGCCCTCCGCGAGTTCCAGCCGCACGCTCGCCGATCCGAGGATGTGCCCGGCATCGTAGAAGGTGGCGGCCAGGCCGGGCGCCAGGTCCAGCCGTTCTCCGTAGCGCGCGGTGCGGCCGAAGTGCTCCATCGCATGCAGCGCGTCCATCGCCGTGTAGAGCGGCTGTGCCTGGCTTCGGCTGCCGTGCCTGGCCGAACGCCGCGCGTGGTGATGCGCTTCCTCCTCCTGCAGGTGGCCCGAGTCGAGCATCACTACGCGCGCCAGCTCGCGTGAGGCGGCCGTCGTGACGATCTCGCCCCGGAAGCCCCGCTTGACAAGCAGCGGGAGCCGTCCGCAGTGATCGAGGTGGGCATGGGTGAGCAGCACGACGTCGATCGACGAAGGCTCGAAGCCGAAGGGCTCGGCGTTCTCCTCGTCGAGCTCGCGCCCTCCCTGGTACATGCCGCAGTCGATCAGGATGCGCGTGCCCGCGCATTCCACCAGGTGACAGGAGCCGGTCACGCCGCGAGCGGCGCCGTGAAAGGAGAGTCTCATCGCCGTTCTCCGCCGGTAGCGGCCGCCGCCACCGCTGCGAGCGAGGCGCGCAGCGGGGTCGCTGCCCCGTTCATCCCGCGAGCGGGGTGCCGTTCATGTCGTGCCATTTCCGGATTCCCTCGAAGATTTCGTCGGCGGTTTCTGCGTACCAGAACAACTCTCGGTCTTCCGCGTCGATCACCCCTTCCTCGACCAGGAAGTCGGGATCGAACGCGCGCCGCCAGAATCGCTCTCCGACGAGCACCACGGGCACCGGGGCGACCTTTCTCGTCTGGATCAGCGTGAGCATGCAGAACAGCTCGTCGAGCGTTCCAAAGCCTCCCGGGAGCGCGACGAGCGCGCGCGCCCGCTTCAGGAAGTGCAGCTTGCGCAGCGCGAAGTAGTGAAAGCGCAGGCAGAGCGCCGGCGTGATGTACGGGTTCGGGAACTGCTCGTGAGGCAGCGTGATGTTCAGTCCCACCGAGGGCGCTCCGGCGTCGAAGGCGCCCCGATGCGCGGCTTCCATCATGCCCGGCCCGCCACCGGTCATCAGGACCAGCCGCATGCCGCCCGAGCCGCGATGCAGTTCCCCGATCCGCCGGCCCAGGGCCCTGGCCACTTCGTAGTAGGCGCTCTTTTCGAGGACCCGCTCCGCCACCGAAACGCGCCGCGACAGCTCGGGGTCGCCGGGTTCGGCCGAAAGCGCTTGACGGGCCTCCTGCAACCGGCGCTCGGCGGCGGCCGGCTCCGGGATGCGGGTGCTGCCGAACACCACGATCGTGTGCTCGATGCCGCGCTCCCGCATCACCGACTCTGCCTTCTCGTAGTCGAGCTGCAGGCGCACGCCGCGGGTTTCCTCCCGGTTCAGGAAATCGACGTCCTGGTCGGCCTGGCGATAGCTCGGGCTCTCGAGGATCGCGCGGACCCGGCGCTCGGCGTCGGGCTCGTCGAGGATCGCCTTCGGACGATGCCAGGGCAGGGGCTCGCGTCGCCTGAGCGGGTGCGCGGGCGATGGCGTGGGGCTGCGGTGGCGCTTCATCGCATCTCCTGCAGGGAGTTGGCCGGCTTCTTCGGCGCAGGCGCGCGGCGCCCGTCCGGTCGCTCGGCATTGAGCAGGATCAGTTCGATCTCCTCGGTGATCTCTTCCTGGCGAAGCCTGTTGCGCTTGCGGTCGAACTCGGCGAGCCGGTCGTCCAGCTTGCGCAGTGCGCGGTCCATGTGGTCCAGCCTGCGCTGGTTCTCCGAGAGCAGCGACTCGTAGAGCAGGGCCAGTGGGGCGGCGAACAGGAACTGACGCAATGCCGCCTCGAGAAAGGCGGCCGGTGCGAGGTTGAGGTCGATCCGTGCGTCGCGCGCCGGCGCCTCGCGGCCGGTCGCCGGCAAGGGCAGCAGCCGGCGCAGCCGTGGCCTGCCGTCGTCGTGCATCAGCAGCACCAGCCCGCGCGGCGCCAGGCCCGGGCGTGGCCGCATCGCGGCGCCGATGCGCTCGGCGAGGCCGGCCATCACGCCGGGGACTTCGTCGGCCACGCTCGCGCCGGTGCAGACGGCGTCGGCCGGGCCGTCCCAGGCCGAGGCGAGATTCGCGCCGACCAGCACGATCGCCGCGGGCCGCTCGCCCCGGTCGATCAGGCTGCGCGCCTCGCCGGCGAGTGCCAGGTTGAAGTCGCCGCAGAAGCCGCGTTCGGATCCGATCACGCACCACACGTCGCCCGAGGTCTCCGGCTGCGCGCGATGGGCAGGACAGGCGTCGAAGAAGTCGGCGAGAGCGTCCTCGACGATGTCGACCGAGCGCCGCTGTGCGTCGATGAAGGCGTTGATGCGTCGCACCTCGACCAGCGCGAGGTTCTTCATCGCCTCGACGATCTCCGAGATGTCCCGAAAGGTGGCGATCTGCCGCTCGAGCTCACGACGCTTGGCCATCGTCCTTCCCCAGCCAGCGGCGAACCGCTTCGACCCAGCGCTCGCGACTGGCCTCCAGTGGCAGCTCACCCGAGTCGGCATGCTCGCGCAGCAGCTTCACCGCCTTGCGCAACTCGGGCAGAGGCATGTCGTCGAGCAGCCTTTCGTTGTAGGCCACTAGCCAGGCGAGGTGAGAAGCGGCCGACTGCGGATCGAGCTGCTCTTGCTTTAGCAGCTCGCGCAGCAGCCTTCCCCGGCGGATCCTCGCCTCGATCGATGCCTCGAGCTTGGCGCCGAAGCGGGTGAACACCTCGAGCTCCTGGAACTGAAGGTAGTCGAGCTTCATCCGGCCGGCTTCGCGCTTGATCGCTTCGTCCTGCGCCTTGCCGCCGATCCGGGAGACCGAGCGCGCGATGTCGATCGCCGGCAGGAAGCCGCGGGCGAAGAGCTGTGCATCGAAGTAGACCTGTCCGTCGGTGATCGAGATCAGGTTGGTCGGGATGTAGGCCGCGATCTCTCCCTGCTCCGTCTCGACGATCGGCAGCGCGGTCATGCTGCCGCCGCCGCAGTTCGGCGCGAGCTGGGTCGAGCGCTCGAGCAGGCGGGCGTGCAGGTAGAAGATGTCGCCCGGATAGGCTTCCCGGCCAGGGGGGCGGCGCAGCAGCAGGGAGAGTTCGCGATAGGCCCTCGCGTGCGTGCTCAGGTCGTCGTAGACGATCAGCGTGTCGTGACCGCCGCGCATCCAGTGCTCGGCGATCGCGCAGCCCGCATACGGGGCGGCATAGAGCAGGCCGGGCGAGGCGGTGGCTTCGGCCACCACCACGGTGGTGAAGTCGAGTGCGCCTTCGCTTCGCAGCGTGTCGATCGTCTGCGCGACCGTCGAGCGCTTCTGGCCGATCAGCACGTAGACGCAGCGGACGCCCTGGCCGCGCTGCCTAAGGACCGTGTCGATCGCCACCGCGCTCTTGCCGGTGCCGTTGTCGCCGATCAGCAGCTGCCGCTGGCCGCGCCCGATCGGGATCATCGTGTCGACGATCTTGTGGCCGGTGTACAGCGGCCGCTCGACGAACTCCCGCTCGGTCAGCGGCGGCGAACCGACGTCGATCGAGGCCAGCGCGTCGTGCCGGGGCGCCGGCATTGCGTCGAGCGGCTCGCCGGTCGGATCGACGACGCGGCCGAGCAGCGCGTCGCCGACCGGGACCGTGAGCCCGCGCCCCGGCAACCACGCGTCGATGCCGGCCTTGAGGTTCCGGGTTTCACGCAGCAGCACGCCGCCGATGCGGTCGCGGGCCAGCGTCGCGACGAACGCGACGCTGCCGTCGGCGAAGGCGATCAGTTCGTCGAGCCGGGCCGACGGAAGGCCCTCGATCCAGATGACGCCGTCGCCGACCGAGCTCACGCGGCCGCGCTCGAGGATCCGCAGGCCGGGGCGGTAGCTCGCGACCCGGGCCCGTTGCGCGGCGAGCGGCGAATCTCGCTCGCCGCCAGCGGCCGCAGGGGCCGCGGCCGTGGAAGGCTCAGCCGGCACGCGACACCCCGTTGCGGAAGAAGCGCAACTCGTCGGCGAGGTTCGCGCCCAGCACCCAGGGGCCGACGCTGACCCGCAGGCCGGAGAGCAGGGACGGATCGACCTTCGTGTCGAGGGTCGGCTCGGTGCGGGTCAGCTCGCCGAGCCCCTGCCTGAGCCGGTCGAGCTGCGAGGCGGGGAGCTCGCGCGCGCTGGCGACCTCGACGGGCTGGTCTCCAGCCGCCTCTCGGATCGCGTCGCGCTGCTCGGAAGGCAGCGAGGCAAGATCCTCGAGCAGCATGTCGAGCAGTCGTTCGTCGAGTCCCTGGCCAGCGAGGCGTCCGGCCAGTCGCGACACGAAGTCCGAGGCGAGTGCGAGCGCGTCGGACTCCGCGCGGCGGCGCGCCTCGCGCTGCCGGGCTTCCTCGAGCGCCTGCGCCCGCTGCTGCTCCGCCGCTGCCGCCTCGCGCGCCTGCGCGAGCAGGCGCTTGCGCTCGGCGGCGATCTCGTCCTTCAGCGATGCGCGCGCTGTCTCGCGCTCGGCTTCCCATTTCGACAGCCGACCCTCGTACTCCTGGCGAAGTGTGGCTGCCTTGTCGCTCGCTTCGTGGGCTTCCGCGAGCGTGCGCTCGATCTCGGCGCGCCGTCGGGCGATCACCGCGAGGACCGGGCGATAGAGGAAGTGCCGGAGTATCCAGACCAGGATCAGGAAATTGACCGTCTGGAGCAGGAAGGTCGACCAGTCGATCTGCACGGCCGCGCCTCCTTACTTGAGCACGTACTCGAGCAGCGGATTGCGGAACAGCACGATCAGCACGACCACCAGCACGTAGATGGCGAGCGACTCGATCATCGCGAGCCCGATGAACAGCAGCCTGGATACCGGCTTCTCGGCCTCGGGCTGGCGCGCGAGCGCGTCGAGCGCCTGGCTGATCGACCGGCCCATGGCGAGCGCCGGAAGGATCACGCCGATCGCGATCGCGAAAAGCGCGCCCAGCGTGGAGAGGCCTGCGAACCAGGTGATGTCCTTCATGTGGTTTCCCCTGAACGTTTCTGTCTGAGCTCTCGTTGCGAATGGATGCCGCCGGTGATGTAGACCAGGGCGAGCATTCCGAAGATGTAGGCCTGCACGACCGCCTCCACCACGTGCAGCATCAGCACCGGCACCGGCGCCACGAGTCCGGCGACCAGCAGGACCAGCAGGGCCGCGGTCTCCAGGCTCATGACGTTGCCGAAGAGGCGCACCGCGAGCGCCACCGTCCGCGAGATCTCGCTCACGATGTGAAAGGGCAGCATCACCGGATTCGGTCTCAGGTAGTGCGAGAGATATTCGCGAAGGCCCGACGAACGTATGCCGAACCAGTGCACCGAAAGGAACACCAGGACGGCCAGCGCGGCGGTGGTCGACAGGTCGCCGGTGGGCGCCGCCACCCCCGGCACGAGGCCCGACAGGTTGGCCACGCCGATGAAGAGCCAAAGCGTGCCCACGAATGGAAGCAGCGTCTCGGGGCGGTCGGGCAGCAGCACGCCGATCGCCTCGTCGATCGTCACGACGATGCCTTCGACCGCCGTCTGCAGCGGGCCGGGGTCGACCGAAAGGCGCCGGGTGGACAGCGCGGCGGCAATCCCGAACAGCGCGATGAGCACCCAGGTCGTGACGACGGTGCGCGTCACCGCCAGCGGTCCGATCGAGAACAGGACCGGTATCGTCTCCATCAGAGCCTGTCCTTGACGAAGAAGTAGACGTTGATCGCGCCCACTGCCACCCCGGTGCAGATCAGCCCCACGGTCCACCTGACCGAGTAGCCGGCGATCTGTTCGTCGATCCATCGGCCGAGGTAGGCGCCGGCGACGATCGGCACCACGAAGAGCCCGGCAATCGTGCCAAGGAACACCGATTGCGCGAGCAGGTCGCCGCGCTCGCGCTCGGCGCGCTGCATCCTGCGGACCCGGGCGTCGAGTTCCCGCTCCAGCTGCCGGTCGGAGTCGGCCCGCGCCGGCCCCTCCGCCGCCCCGTCCGGGCGCTCGTCGCTCGTGTCGGGCTTCCCGCTCATCCGCGCCCGGCCTCCATCAGGCGCCGGTAGATCGCCTCCTCGAGCCGGGCGAGGTTGCCTTTCACCTGCGCGATCTGCGCCTCCTCGCGCTTCAGGTCCCGGTCGAGGGCGGCCCTGATCTCCCGGTAGTCCTGCCCCCGCAGATAGCGCCGCGTGCCGATCCTCAGCCGATCGTTCGCGAAGTGAAGCGTCGCCTCGGGAAGGGCAAGGTACTCCCAGGGTCCGTCGACGACACGAAATCGGGCGAGGCCGTAGACCAGCACCGTGGCCAGGGCCTCCCTGCCGGGCATGATGCCGAACTGTCCGCTCGCGTCCTCGCCCACGAAGCTCGCCACGCCGGCGACCCGCTCGCAGCGGGTGGCATCGCAGACCTCGAGCTCGAAGCCCTTCACGCCGCGGCCTCCGACATCGCCCCGCGCATGTAGCAGGCGTCCTCCTCGGCTTCGTCGTGGTCGCCGCGAAGAAAGGCCTCGCAATCGGCGAGCGTCTGCTCGAGCGGCACCGACACGCCGGGGATGCCGGTGTGCTGGCTCACCACGTGGAAGGGCTGGGTGAGGTAGCGCTGCAAGCGGCGCGCACGATGCACGATCAGGCGGTCCTGCTCCGACAAGGCCTCCAGGCCCAGCATCGCGATGATGTCCTCGAGCTCGCGGTAACGCGCGAGGTGCTCGCGCACCTGCTCGGCGACCTCGTAGTGCCGGTCGCCGAGGAGCCGCCGCGACATCAGCTTGCTGCTCGATTTCAGCGGATCGACCGCCGGATAGAAGCCCTTCGCGGCCTGGCCGCGCGACAGCACCACCATCGTGTCCAGGTGCGCGAAGATCGCGCTCACGCCGGGGTCGGTCAGGTCGTCGGCCGGCACGTACACTGCCTGCACCGAGGTGATGCTCCCCGAGCGAGTGGAGGAGATCCGTTCCTCCAGCTCGGCCACCTCGGTGAGCAGGGTCGGCTGGTAGCCCACCGTGGCGGGCATTCGCCCGAGCAAGCCGGAGATCTCGCTTCCGGCCTGCACGAACCGGTAGACGTTGTCGATCAGCAGCAGCACGTCCCTGGCCAGGCTATCGCGCAGGTGCTCGGCGTAGGTGAGGGCGGTGAGCCCCACGCGAAAGCGCACACCCGGAGATTCGTCCATCTGTCCGAACACCATGACCGCGCGCGGCATCACGCCCGCCTCGCGCATGTCGTGCCAGAGCTCGTGACCTTCCCGGATCCGCTCTCCGACCCCGGCGAACACCGACACGCCCTGGTGCAGCTTGACGATCGCGTGCATGAACTCGGTGATCAGCACGGTCTTGCCGACCCCCGCGCCGCCGAACAGTCCGGTCTTTCCGCCCCTGGCGAACGGGCACAGGAGGTCGATCACCTTGATGCCGGTCGCCAGCACGCCGGCCGCGGACGCGGCCTCGGCGAGCGGCGCCGGCGGCGCCAGGATCGGCCGTCGCTGTGTCGCGGCCAGGGCAGGGCCGCCGTCGAGCGGCGCGCCGAACACGTCGAGCAGGCGCCCGAGGCATTCCTCGCCGACCGGCACCGACAGGGGGCCGCCGAGGTCGAACACCTGCATGCCGCGGCGCAGCTCCGACGTGCGATGCAGGGCGATCGCGCGAACCCGGTGCTCGTCGAGCTCGGCGTGAACCTCCAGGGTGTAGCGCTCGCCGCCGTTCGTGACGTAGAGCCCCCAGTTCAGCGGCGGAAGCCGCTCGCAGACGATGTCGATCACCGGCCCCTGCACCGCCTCGATCGTCCCCACCTGGACGTCAGGGGCGCAGTCGTCGGCCCCCGGCATGTCGGGCAGCGGGGCGGAGGTCGTCGTCATCGATTCTTCCGGGCGGGATTCCTGTCGAACCGCTCAAGGTTCGCCCGATCCGGAGGGTGACCGCTTGATCAGGGTCAACCAGCGCGGCACGGCCGGACTGCGCCAGGCGTCAGAGGGTCGGCAGCGCGCCCGGACGACGGCCGGGCGCAGTCCGGCCGCGCCTCGATCAGGTGATCGGCGCCGGGTTGAACAGCGCCAGCGAGTTGTGCAGCTTCCAGCGCTCGGCCCAGGTGCGCTTGCGGCCGCTCGCCACGTCGAGCATCAGCCGGAACAGCTCCCAGCCGACGTCCTCGATCGTGGCCTCGCCGGTGGCGATGCGGCCGGCGTCGACGTCCATCAGGTCGTGCCAGCGGCGCGCCAGGTCGCGGCGGGTGGCCATCTTGATCACCGGCACCGCGGCCAGGCCGTAGGGCGTGCCGCGTCCGGTGGTGAACACGTGCAGGTTCATGCCGGCCGCCATCTGCAGCGTGCCGCAGACGAAGTCGCTGGCCGGCGTGGCGGCGAAGACCAGCCCCTTGCGCGGCGCGCCGGCCTCGCCCAGCCGCTGTCCCGGCGCGAGCACGCCGGACACCGGCGCGCTGCCGGACTTCACGATCGAGCCCATCGCTTTCTCGACGATGTTCGACAGGCCTCCCTTCTTGTTGCCCGGCGTGGTGTTCGCGCTGCGGTCGACGCCGCCGCGCGCCAGGTAGGCGTCGTACCAGGCCATCTGTTTCACCAGCTGCTCGGCGATCTCGGGGGTGGCCGCGCGCGCGGTCAGCTGGTCGATCGCGTCGCGCACCTCGGTGACCTCGGAGAACATCACGGTGGCGCCGGCGCGCACCAGCAGGTCGGTCGCGAAGCCGACCGCGGGATTGGCGGTGAGCCCGGAGAACGCGTCGCTGCCGCCGCACTGCACGCCGACGACCAGCTCGGAGGCCGGGCAGGACTCGCGGCGCCGCGCGTCGAGCCGCTCCAGGTGGCGCTCGGCGCTGCGCAGGATCGAGTCGATCATCGACTCGAAGCCGACGTGCTCTTCGTCCTGAAGGCAGACGACGTCCAGCGACTCGTCCTCGCCGCGCAGGTCGGCGATCGGGATCGTTCCGGGCGGCATCAGCCGCTCGGGCTGCAGCTTCTCGCAGCCCAGGCTCACCACCATCACCTCGCCGCCGAAGTTCGGGTTCAGCGCGAGGTTGCGGATCGTGCGGATCGGGATCGGCGCGTCGGGTGCATCGATCGCCACGCCGCAGCCGTAGACGTGCTCGAGGCTGACCACGTCGTCGACGTTCGGGTAGCGGGGCAGCAGCTCCTCCCGGATGCGCCGCACCGCGTAGTCGACGACGCCCGACACGCACTGGACCGTGGACGAGATCGCCAGCAGGTTGCGCGTGCCGACCGTGCCGTCGGGATTGCGGTAGCCGTCGAAGGTGAAGCCCTCCAGCGGCGGCAGCGCCCGGGCCTTCGTCGTGGCGATCGGCAGATCGTCGAGCGCCCGGGCCTCGGGCATCCGCAGCAGCCGCTCGTGTACCCAGCTGCCGGCGGGAATGTCGCGCTCGGCAACGCCGATCGTCACGTCGTAGCGGCGCACCGGCGCGCCGGCCGGCAGGTCGACCAGCGCGACCTTGTGGCCCTGCGGCACCCGCTCGCGCAGCGCGAGGCCGCAGGGGAACACCGCGCCGGCATCCAGTCCGCCGTCGTTGGCCACGATCGCGACGTTGTCGCGCTCGTGCATCCGGATGTACAGGGGCGGCTGGGCGCTCATCGCTTGCCGGCCTCCGCCTGCGCGGCCAGCCGGGCCTGGATCTCGCCGATGTCGTACGACTCCTTCGGCGCGTCCGATGCGTCGAGCGCGGCGAAGGCCTGCTCGACGTCGCTCCAGCGCGTCTCGGCGTAGCGCTTCACGTGCGTCTGCGTGGCGATCAGGAAGCGGCCGTCGGCCATGCCTTCGAAGGCCAGGCGGGCGACCAGCGCGGGCGGAATGCCCTCGGCCATCAGTCGGCCGGCGCCCGGAGCCGGCTCGCCGGCGCCGCCGAAGCGCTCCGGGCGCCTGGCGATCGACTGCCACAGACCGGTGGCGACCAGACCCGGGAGCAGGGCGCTGATGCCGATCTGCGGCGGTAACTCGCGGCGCAGCACGTCGGCGAGGCCCAGCACCGCGTGCTTCGATGCCGTGTAGCCGCTGCCGCCGGCGAACGGTACGCCGACCGAGTGCTCGGAGGCGGTGACCAGCAGCCAGCCGGCGTGCCCGCCCGCGGCCATCCTGCCGCCGAAGGCCTTCAGCGTGGCCCAGCAACCGAACAGGTTGACCTCGAAGACCCAGCGCAGGTTGCCGGGGTCCGCCTCGAACAGCGGCGCTCGCGGCACGGTCACGCCGGCGTTCGCGCAGACGAGGAAGGGGCCCTCGCTGGTCCGGAAGACGTGCTCGGCGATCCGATCGAGCTCGGCGTGGTCGGTCACGTCGCAGCGGATCGCCTCGACCCGCAGGTCGTTGCGCGCCAGGCCGTCCGCCACCTGGCGGACGCTCGCCTCGTCGGCGTCGAGCAGGAACAGGGTCGTGGCGCCGCGATCCGCGGCTTCCGCGGCGAGGGCGGCGCCGATGCCGCTGCCGGCGCCCGTGATCACCGCGGTCGCGATGCTGAAGTCGGTCATCTGAGTTCTCCGGGAGTTCGGGGGCGAATTCGTCGATCGCGCGGATCATCGCATGCTCGATGCGCGCGGCGTCCGCGCGTCGGCGATTGCGGCCACGAGCGCGAGCAGGCCGATGGCCGGCAGGACCCAGGCCAGCGGCATGCCCAGCGTCCACTGGGTCGCCCCCGAGACCGCGCACCATGCGAGAGGGATGGGCCACGATCCGAAGGAAGCAGCCGGCCGTCGCACCAGGAGCAGCACGCCCAGCGTGCCGACCGCGGTCGGGTCGGGCGCGACGCCGAACACCTCGGCCTGCGCCAGCGGCCTGCCGGCGAGCGCGCCCAGCATGGGCCAGCCGGCCAACGCGATCGCCAGCAGCGCCAGGCCGGTGGTGCGCCGCCAGCGCGCCACCGGCCGGCCGTCGGTGCCGACCGCCGCTGCGCTGCCGCGCAGCGCGCCGAAGGCCAGCAGCAAGGCCTGCGCCGCGAACCCGGCCGCATAGGCGCCGGCGGCCAGGTTGATCGTCGCGTGGTGCCGCAGGTGGAAGGCCCAGGCGACCCAGGCCCAGCAGGCCGCCAGGAGCGCGACCAGCCATCGGTCGGGCCGTTCCGCGCGCGCGGCCAGCGCGATCGACGCCACGCCAAGGCCGAGCCCCAGGACCTGCACCGGCCAGATCGCCGCGTTGTAGAGCTCCAGCAGCCGACCCCAGGCCTGCGGCGAGAACATCAGGAAGTCGGACAGGCGGTAGGTCCACCACTCGGACATCGTCGCGGGTCTCGCCGGTGAGCGCTCAGAGCCGCGCCACGTGCTCGGCCATCCGCCTGCGCATCGCTGCGTCGGGCATCGGCCCGAAGGCGGCCCCGGCGTTCTCGCGGACGTGCTCGACCCGGCCGGTCGCCGGGATCGCGCAGTGCACGTCGGGGTGCGACACGATGAACTTCAGCAGCACCTGGGCCCAGTTCGAGCAGCCGATCTCGGCCGCCCAGCTCGGCAGCGGATGCCGCTTCACCGCCCGGACCAGGTCGCCCTGGCGGAACGGCCGGTTCGCGATCACCGCGATGCCGCGCTCGCGGGCCAGCGGCAGCAGGCGCCGCTCGGCCTCGCGGTCGACGACGTTGTAGCTGAGCTGCACGAAATCGATCGGGCGCTCGCGCATGACCCGCTCGATCTCGGCATGCCGGCGCCCCTCCGACGTGGTGATGCCCACGTAGCGGACGCGGCCCTCGGTCTTCATCGCGAACAGCGTGTCCAGGTGCGCCTCCCAGGCCAGCAGGTTGTGGACCTGCAGCAGGTCGAAGCGCTCGACTCCCCAGCGCCGCCGCGATTCTTCGATCTGCGCCGGGCCGCGATCGCCCGATCCGGTCCAGACCTTGTCGGCGGCGAAGGCCCGACGCCTCGCGTCTCCCCCGAGCCGGGCGAGCGCATGGCCGATCGTGTCCTGTGCCGATCCGTACATCGGCGACGAGTCGATCATCCTGCAGCCGCTGTCGAGGAATGCGCGGACCACTTCGGTGCAGCGATCGAGCGCGATCGGGTCGGGACCGACGTTGAAGGTGATCCAGCTGCCGAGACCGATCACCGGCAGCAGCTCGCCCGTGGAGGGGATCGCGCGCGCGAGGGGGCGCGGCGCCCCGGGCGCCGGGGGCGCTCCGCCGGGCTTCGGGGGCGCCGTCCAGGCCAGCGCCGGCACGGCAGTCGCCGCGAGCGCCGGCACCGCCCGCAGGATTCGCCTGCGCGCCGGAAGCGTGGCGCCCGAAGCCAAGGACTCGCAAGCACTGGCGGCGTGAAGATCGGGTCGTGCGTGCATCGTTCGAATCTAACCGCATCGCGGCGCCGGCTGCCGAGTACCGCGCCGCCCCGCCGGGGCTTGCCGGTGCCGCCCGTGACTTGCGCCAGCCCCCGCGTCGCCCCGGCCCCCGCGTCGCGCTGGCCCGGGAGGGCCACCTTGCTCCGCCCTTGGCGTGAGCACGGTGTATGGTTGCGCCCGAGCGATGCAGGCTGGCGCCGCGCGGCCCGCTCCCGCGGACGACACGGAGGTAGATGGATCCCGATGACGATCGAAGAAATTGCCGAGGCGCCCGGAAACCCTGAGCCGAGCGGCCGCGTGCGCGATTTGTTCCTGCGCCAGCAGTCCTTCGCCCCCACGCTTCGCGCCTCGACCGCGCGCGATCGCATCGCCCGGCTGGAGAAGCTCGGCAAGGCGCTGAGGGCGCGCCGGGCCGACATCCATCGCGCCGGCGTCGAGGATTCCGGCAAGCCGCCCGAAGAGGTCGACCTGAGCGAGATCTTCCCGGTGCTGCACGAGATCGCGCAGGCGCGGCGGCACCTCGCGAAGTGGATGAGGCCGAAGCGGGTGCCGCCGACCCGCGCGATGCTGGGCACCCGCGCCGAGGTGCGCCGCATCCCGAAGGGCGTCTGCCTGATCGTGTCGCCGTGGAACTACCCGTTCAACCTGAGCTTCGGGCCGCTGGTGTCGGCGATCGCGGCGGGCAACACGGCGGTGCTCAAGCCCTCCGAACTGACGCCGAACTGCTCCAGGCTGATCGCCGGGATCGTCGCCGAGACCTTCCCTCCCGAAGAGGTGGCAGTGGTCGAGGGCGGGGCGGATGCGGCCCGGCGGCTGCTGGCGTTGCCGTTCGACCATGTGTTCTTCACCGGCAGCACCGCGGTGGGCCGGCAAGTGATGAAGGCGGCGGCGGACCACCCGAGCCCGGTCACGCTGGAGCTCGGCGGCAAGTCCCCGTTCATCGTCGACGAGAGCGCGGACCTGGACCGGACCGTGCGAAACCTGGTCGGGACGAAGTTCGTGAACATCGGCCAGACCTGCGTGGCGCCCGACCTGGTCTACGTGCACGAGCGGGTGCGCGACGAGTTCCTGCGCAAGCTGAAGGCTCGGATCGAGCGCGTCTACGGTGGCGATCCCGCCGCGCAGCGCGCCAGCCGCGACTATGCGCGGGTCGTCGACCAGCGGCACTTCGAGCGCCTGCAGGGTCTGCTCGACGACGCGCTGGCCCGGGGAGCGCGGATCGTGGCGGGCGGCGACCTCGACCCGCAAAGCCGGTTCGTTGCGCCGACCGTGCTGGTCGACCTGTCCGCCGGCAGCCGGATCCTCGAGGAGGAGATCTTCGGTCCGCTGCTGCCGGTGATCGAATTCTCGGACCTCGACGCGGTGATCCGCGAGATCGGGTTCCGACCCACGCCCCTCGCGCTCTACGTGTTCGGCGAGGACCGCGAGCGGATCGAACGGGTGCTCGACGGAGCCCCCTCGGGCGGTGCCTGCGTGAACAGCAGCGTGATCCATTTCGCGCACGGCAACCTGCCTTTCGGAGGCCTGGGCGCGAGCGGCATGGGCAACGCGCACGGCGAGTGGGGCTTCCGGACCTTCTCGCACGAGCGCGCGGTGCTGGTCGACCGCTTCGGCTTGTCGCACCTGCTTTTCCCACCGTACACAGGAAAGGTCAGGGCGCTGGTCGCGGCGACCTTGCGCTTCTTCACCTGACCGGGATCCCCGATGGCGTTCGACGAGCCTTCTTCGCCGTTCTTCGACTACCTGATCGTGGGCGCGGGTTCGGCCGGCTGCGTGCTGGCGAACCGGCTTTCTGCGAACCCGGCGGTCCGCGTCTGCCTGCTCGAGGCGGGCGGCCCGGACACCAGCCTGCTGGTCCGGGTGCCGGCCGGCATCGCCGGCATGCTGCCGACCCGGCACAACAACTGGGCCTTCGAGACCGAGCCGCAGCCGGGGCTGGGCGGCCGGCGCGGCTACCAGCCGCGCGGCCGCACGCTCGGCGGCAGCAGCGCGATCAACGCGATGATCTATACGCGCGGCCACCCGTCCGACTACGACGGCTGGGCAGCGGCCGGCAACCCCGGCTGGGCCTGGCATGAGGTGCTGCCCTGGTTCACGCTGTCCGAGGACAACGAGCGCGGCGAGGATGCCTGGCACGGCGTCGGCGGGCCGCTGCGGGTCAGCGACCTGCGCTCGCCCAACCCGATCTGCGAGGACTTCCTGAGGGCCGGCGAGCAGGCGGGCTTCGTTCGCAACGCCGACTTCAACGGGGCGACCCAGGAAGGCCTGGGCCTCTACCAGGTGACCCAGGCGAACGGCGAGCGATGCAGCGCGGCGCGCGCTTTCCTGGCGCCGGTCCGGTCCCGCGCCAACCTGACGGTGATCACGCGGGCGCACGCGACCCGAATCCTGTTCGAGAAGGACCGGGCGGTCGGCGTCGAGTTCCGGCAGGGCGGGGCGACGAAGATCGTCCGCGCGACGCGCGAGGTCGTGCTCGCGGCAGGCGCGCTGCAGTCGCCGCAACTGCTGATGCTCTCCGGGGTCGGGCCGCGCGCCGAGCTCGAGCGCCACGGCGTGCCGGTGCTGTACGAGCTGCCCGGCGTGGGCCGCGACCTGCACGATCACGTCGACTACGTGAGCTGCTACCGCTCGCCGCGCAAGGAGCTGTTCGGCTACTCGCCGGCGGGCGCGGTGCGGGCCTTGCGAGCGATGCTCGAGTACCGGAGCCGGCGCACCGGCATGATGACGACCAACTTCGCCGAGGCTGGCGGCTTCCTGAGGACCGACCCGTCGCTGGCGGTGCCCGACGTGCAGTTGCACTTCACGGTGGGCATCGTCGACGACCACAGCCGAAAGTTCCACTTCGGGCACGGCTTCAGCTGCCACGTCTGCGTGCTGCGCCCGAGGAGCCGGGGCCGGGTCGGGCTGCGCAGCGCCGACCCGCTGGCCGCGCCGCTGATCGACCCGAACTTCCTCGGCGAGGACGAGGACCTCGAGGTGCTGCTGCGCGGCGCGAAGGCGGTGCGCGAGATCATGCAGGCCGAGGCCCTGTCCGGCTGGCGAGGCGGGGAGCTGCACGAACCCGGGGACGGCTCCGACGACGCGCTGCGCGCCGCGATCAGGCGGCGGGCCGACACGGTGTACCACCCGGTCGGCAGCTGCCGGATGGGCGCCGATGATGGCGCGGTGGTCGACGAACGCCTGCGGGTGCGCGGCCTCAGGGGCCTGCGGGTGGCCGACGCGTCGATCATGCCGTCCGTGGTGGGCGGCAACACCAATGCGCCGGCCATCATGATCGGCGAACGGGCCGCGGCGATGATCCTCGAGGACGCGGGCGGCTGAGCTCGCGCGGCGCGCCGTCGCGGTCCGGCGGCGGAGTCGGCCGGCCCTCGGAAGACTCCCGGAAGGCTCTGCCGGGCAGCGGGGCTATCATGTGCGCCCGGGCTGCCCGGCCGCGCGCGCTCGCCGTGCCCCGGCCCTCGGGCACCGACAGCCCGAACACCAAGCCCCCGAAACACGAGCCCCCGAACGCCAGATGCTTTCGTTCCTCCCCCCGGTCCTGCGCGGCATCGTCGCCTTCGTGCTGCTGGTCCTGAACACGCTGCTCTGGTGCGGCCTGCTGTTCCTGCTGGCGCTGGTCAAGCTGGTGCTGCCCTTCACCGCGGTTCGCAAGCGCATCGACCCGTTGCTCAACGCGATCGCCGCGAACTGGATCTCGGGCAACAGCGCCTGGATGCGGCTCACGCAGAAGTCGCGCTGGGACGTCGCGGGCGCCGAGGGGCTCGACTATCGCGGCTGGTACATGGTCAACGCCAACCACCAGACCTGGGTCGACATCTTCGTGCTGCAGCACGTGCTGAACCGGCGCATCCCGCTGCTCAAGTTCTTCCTGAAGCAGCAGCTGATCTGGGTGCCGGTCATGGGGCTGGCCTGGTGGGCGCTCGACTTCCCGTTCATGCGCCGCCACTCCGACGCCTACCTGAAGAAGCATCCGGAAAAGCGCTTCGAGGACCTGGAGACCTCGCGGCGGGCCTGCGAGAAGTTCGCGCTGGTGCCTACCAGCGTGATGAACTTTCCCGAGGGCACCCGCTTCACCGCCGAGAAGCACGCCGCCCAGCGCTCCCCGTATCGCCACCTGCTCAAGCCCAAGGCCGGCGCGATGGCGCTCGCCCTGAGCGTGCTGGGCGCCAAGTTCCACTCCTTCGTCGACGTGACGATCGTCTATCCCGAGGGGCCGCCGACCTTCTGGGATTTCCTGTGCGGACGGATGGACAAGGTCGTCGTCCGGGTGCGCCTGCTCGAGGTGCCCGCCGACATGCTGCAGGGCGACTACGCGACCGACCCGCGCTTCCGCAAGGCGATCCAGCGCTGGCAGCAGGAACGCTGGCGCGAAAAGGACGAGCAGATCGAGGCGCTGCTGGTGGCCGAGAGGAAGATCGGCCCCCCCGCAGCGGTCAGCCCGACAGCCGGCGCCCCCACAGGAACTTGAGCAGGTCCAGCGCGATCGCCAGGGCGATCGCGGCGCCGGCGCCGATCGCCAGGTCGTGCCAGTGGAAGCCGCCGAAGCGGAACAGTTCCTGCGCCGGAGGCCATGCGACCGCCAGCACGATCAGGCCGCCGGCCAGCACGGCGACCCAGGCCAGCGCGCGGTTCGGCCGCAGCAACAGGCCGAGCGGGTCGACGCGATAGGAGCGGTTGACCAGGATCAGCGCGAGATTGACCAGCACCAGCGTCACGAAGGTGACCGCCCGGACGTCGGCTTCCGGCAACCCGGCGCGTGCGGCGCCCAGGTAGACCAGCGCGACGACGCCGAAGGCCAGCACCCCCTGCGCCAGCGCCCAGCCGAGCACGTCGCCGCTCAGGATCCGGCTCTCAGGGTCGCGCGGCGGCCGCTTCATCACGTCGGACTCCTCGGTCTCCGCCTCGAACACGATCGAGCAGACCGGGTCGATCACCATCTCCAGGAAGGCGATGTGGATCGGCCAGAACACGATCGGCAGGCCGGTCAGCAGTGGCAGCAGGGCCATGCCGGCGATCGGCACGTGGATCGCCAGGATGTAGGTCATCGCCTTGCGCAGGTTGTCGTAGATCCGCCGCCCCAGCCTGACCGTGCGCACGATCGAGCCGAAGTCGTCGTCCAGCAACACGATGGACGAGGCCTCGCGGGCCACGTCGGTGCCGCGTCCGCCCATCGCCACGCCGATGTCCGCCGCCTTCAGCGCCGGGGCGTCGTTCACGCCGTCGCCGGTCATCGCCACCACCTCGCCGGCGCGGCGCAGCGCCTGGACCAGCCTCAGCTTCTGCTCCGGCATGATCCGGGCGAACACCGAGGCTCGCGCGACCGCCGCGGCCAGCGCGTCGTCGTCGAGATCGGCCATCTCGGCGCCGGTCAGCACCGCGCCGGAGTCGATGCCCGCGCGTTCGGCGATCGCCCGGGCGGTCTGCGGATAGTCGCCGGTGATCATCAACACCCGCACGCCGGCGGCACGGCACTCGGCCACGGCGGCCGGCACGCTCTGGCGGACCGGATCCTCCAGTCCGACGAGCCCGGCGAAGCGGAAGGGCAACCCGGCCAGCGAATCGGGCAGGGTGGCGGCCTCGGCGTCCAGGATCCGCGCCTCGGCGACGCCGAGCACCCGCAGGCCGGCCCTCGCCATCCGGTCGACCCGCTCCTGCAAGGCTTCGGCCTGCTGGCCGTCCATCGCGCACAGCTTCGCGATCGCCTCGGGCGCTCCCTTCGCGGCCACGACCAGCGCGCCTTCCTCGACGCTCCGCCATGCCTGGCCCACCGCCAGCAGTTCCGGGCTCAGGGGCCAGGCGCGTACCATCGTTCCCGGAACCTGCTCGCCGCCGTGCCATTCGGCGCGAAGGACGAGGAAGGCCTTCTCCATCGGGTCGAAGGGATCCTGGGCGCTGGCCAGCACCCCCAGCTCGAGCAGCGCGTCGGAGGCCGGGTCCGGCGCGCCGGCATCGATCCGCCCGCGCTCGCCGTTGGCCGGCCACAGTTCGGCGATCGTCATCCGGTTCTCGGTCAGCGTGCCGGTCTTGTCGGTGCAGAGCACGGTGGCCGCCCCGAGCGTCTCGATCGCGGCGGCGCGCCGGGTCAGCACCCTCGCGCGGGACAGCCGCCAGGCGCCCATCACCATGAACACGGTGAGCACGAGCGGGAACTCTTCGGGCAGCATCGACATGCCGAGGGCGATCCCGGCGAGCACCCCGTCCAGCCACGAGCCGCGCAGCAGCCCGAACAGCAGCACTGCCGCCACGCAACAGGCCACCCCGACCAGCGCCACGGTGCGAACGATCGCCCGGGTCTGCCGGGTGAGGCGGGGGGTCGCGGTCTCGATCGACCCGAGCGCCTGGCCGATCCGGCCGATCCTGCTCGCTGCGCCGGTCTGCGCGACCTCGGCAAGGCCCTGGCCCCGCACGACCAGGGTGCCGGCGAAGACCGCGGGCAGGTCGTCGCCGCCCGGCGGGAAGGCGGCAGGGTCGCGACCGGGATCGGACGAGGCGTGAGGGCGCTTGCGGACCGCGACCGACTCTCCGGTCAGCAGCGACTCGTCGACGAGCAGGTCGGCGCACTCGAGCACCAGCGCGTCGGCAGCAACCCGGTCGCCCTCGGCGAGCACGAGCAGGTCGCCGCGCACCACCTCGCGTCCCGGGATCCGGCGCCGCTGTCCGTCGCGCACGACCAGCGCGCGGGGGCTGGTCAGGTCGCGCAGCGCCTCGAGCACCCGTTCGCTGCGGTGTTCCTGGACGATCGCGATGCCGACCGACAGCGAGGCGAAGGCGAGCAGCAAGGCCGCCTCGGCGAGGTCGCCCAGCACGAGATAGACCGCGCCGGCGGCGAGAAGCAGCCCGAACATCGGCTCGCGGATCACCTCGAGCGCGATCCGGCGAAGGCTGCGCGTGCCGGCTCGCTGCAGTTCGTTGGGCCCCTCGGCGGCCAGGCGGCGCTCGGCCTCGGCCGCGGACAGGCCGGTTCGCGCGGACGGCCCGGCTTGCGTGGACGGGCCGGCTTCGCCCCCGGCCTGCGATGCTGTTAGCTTCGACACTCGATCGATCGAGATCCGGATGATGACGAACCGAACGATACAGGCTGTGCCAGGGCCAGGGCGCTTGCTGTCGCCGACCGCGCTGGCCGGGCTGCTCGCCGGGCTGCTGGCGCTGGGCGCGACCATCGTGGTGCCGGCGCCGGCAGGCCTGCCCGAGGCGGGCTGGCGCGTGCTGGGCCTCGCGCTGCTGATGGCGATCTGGTGGTCGACCGAGCCGGTGCCCATGGGGGTCACCGCCTTGCTGCCGCCGATCGTGATGCCGCTGCTCGGCATCGTCGACATCCAGCGCGCGGCCGCAGCCTACGCCAATCCCCTGATCTTCCTGTTCCTGGGCGGCTTCATGCTGTCGGCGGCCATCCGCCGGTGGGGGCTGCACCGGCGGATGGCGCACGCCGCGGTGCGGGCCATCGGCACCGACCCGCGGCGCCTGGTGCTCGGATTCATGGTGGCCACCGGCTTCCTTTCGATGTGGATCAGCAACACCTCATCGGCGCTGCTCATGCTGCCGGTCGCGCTTTCGGTGGTCGCGGCGATCGAGGAGGCGTGGAAGCCGGAGCCCGAGGTCCGGCGCTTCGCGCAGGCCCTGTTGCTGGGCATGGCCTACGGCGCGAGCGTGGGCGGAATGGGCACCCTGATCGGCACGCCGCCGAATGCGCTGCTGGCGGGCTATCTGCTGGAGCGGCACGGCATCGACCTGTCCTTCGCGGCCTGGTCCGTCTTCGCGATGCCGCTCGCGCTGTCGTTCCTGTTGCTCGGCTGGCTCGCGCTCACGCGGATCGTGTTCCGCTTGCCGTCGGGCGCCGGGTCGGAGGCCGACCGGGCCGCCGTGCTGCGCAGCCTCGGCGACATCGGCCCGTCCTCGCCCGCGGAGCGCCGCGCCGCGCTGGTGTTCCTGGTGGCGGCGGCGTCCTGGGCGCTGCGCCCGGCGCTCAACCGGCTGCCCGGACTGGAAGGACTCAGCGACGCGGGCATCGCGCTCGCATGCGCCTGCGCCCTGTTCCTGGTCCCGGCCGGGACCGCGAACGAACGCCGCTTCCTGCTCGACTGGCGCGAGGCGCAGCAGATCCCCTGGCACGTGCTGCTGCTGTTCGGCGGCGGCCTGTCGCTGGCCGCTGCGATGGACGGCAGCGGGCTGGCCGGCTGGCTGGGCGGGGCGCTGGGCGACCTGGGCGGGCTGCCGACGTTGGCCTTCCTCGCGCTGCTGGTCGCGGCCGTGATCCTGCTGAGCGAGGTGGCGAGCAACACCGCGGCGGTGGCGGCGCTGCTGCCGGTGGTCGCCACGATCGCCGCCGGCGCCGGCATGGACGTGGTGACCGTGTCGATCGCGGTCACGCTCGCGGCCAGCTGCGGCTTCATGCTGCCGATGGCCACGCCGCCCAATGCGCTGGTGTTCGCCACGCCTCACGTGACGGCGGCGGCCATGATGCGGGCCGGCCTGGCGATGAACCTGATCGGCGCCGCGCTGGTCACGCTCACCGCGTGGCTGGTGCTGCCACTGACTCGGTCCTGAAATCGGCAGGCAGCACGATCTCGATCAGCTCCAGGTCCGGCGAGTGGGCGATCTCCCGGTGCCGGATTCCCGGCGCCTGGTGCACGCACGAGCCGGGCTCGAGCAGCACCTCGCCGACGCCCTCGTACTCGAATCGCACCCAGCCCTTCAGCACGTAGACCAGCTGCAGCTCGACCTCGTGCCGGTGCCATTCGCCGGTGGCGTGGGTGCCCTCGCGGGCCCGGATCACGTGCATCACCGCCTTGCCGTCGGTGGCCTCGCGCACCCCCAGGTCCCGGTACTCGAAGTACTGGCGAAGGCCGTCGGCCACGAACTGGCCGTCGCGGGCATGCTGGACGCTGAACTTCATCGGTCGGTCTCCCATGTCGTTTTTTCCCTCCGGCGCCCGCCCGGCGCGTTGGCACGGCTGGCGGGACGTTCCCGTTGGCGCTTCCAGAGGCTACACTGCAGCCGCGATCAAGGTCGAGCCGGATCCCGGGAACAGGGCCGGACAAACAGAGAGGAGACATCATGCAACGCAGATCGTTCATCGGCGCCGCTTCGGCCACCGCCGCGGCTTCCGCCTTCGGCACCTTCGGGATCATCGGCAGGGCCCAGGCCCAGACCATCACCCTGAACGGCGCGTCGCAGTTCGACGACAGCCATCCGTTCACGATGGCCATGCAGCGCTTCGCCGACCTCGTCAAGAAGTACTACGGCAAGCCGATCGAGTTCGTGATCCACAAGAACAGTGCGCTGGGCCTCGAGAAGCAGTACGTCGAGTACATGGCCCAGGGCAGGGCGGTGGACTTCGCGGTCGCGTCGCCTGCGCACATGTCGACCTTCTCCAGGTCGGCGCCCTTCATCGACGCGCCCTTCATCTTCCGCGACCTCGCGCACTGGAACAAGGTGCTCGACCAGGACCTGTTCAAGCCGATCGCCGACGACATCGCCGCCAAGGCCGGCGTGATGCTGATCGGCTACGGCGGAGGCGGCGTGCGCAACATCTTCGCGACCCGCCCGCTCGCCACGCTGGCCGACATCAAGGGCCTGAAGATCCGGGTGCAGGGCGCGCCGATCTGGAGCCGCACCTTCGCGGCCGCCGGCATGGCGCCCACCGTGATCGCCTACAGCGAGGTCTACAACGCGATCCAGAACAGGGTGATCGAGGCCGGCGAGAACGAGGCGGCCGGCGTCGAGCAGATGAAGTTCTTCGAGGTCGCGCCGCAGCTCAGCCTGACCCAGCACGCGATCACGGTCCGGCCGCTGTGCTTCTCGTCCAAGACCTTCGCCCGCCTGCCCAAGGACCTGCAGGACGCGGTGATCCGGGCCGGCAAGGAGGCCGGCACCTACGGCCGCGAGGTCGAGTCCGGCGGCGACGGCAAGCGGCTCGACGCGCTCGAATCGGCCGGCAAGCTCAAGCGCGTGCCCTTCCAGGACCGCGCCGCGATGAAGAAGCTGGTCGACCCGATCATGGCCGCCTACGCCAAGGAGATCGGCGCGGAAGAGATCTTCGCGAAGATCAACGCGGCCTGACGGGTTGCCGCGATGAGCGAACAGGCCCGCGCCCCGCGCGGTGCCTGGCGGCGCTTCACCGCCGCCTGGCACCGCGTGCTCTCCGTGCTGCTCGCGTTCTCGGTGGCGATCCTGATCGTCCCGGTCAGCCTGCAGATCTTCTCGCGCTACACCCCGCTGATCCCGTCCTACATCTGGACCGAGGAGATGGCGCGATTCCTGTTCGTCTGGCTGATCATGATCGGCGCGATGGTCGCGATGCGCGAGGGCACCCACTTCATCGTCGACGTCTGGCCGGTGCTGTCGCCGAAGGCCGACGCCGCGCTGAGCATGGTGTCGGGGGCGGCGGTGCTGCTGTTCGCGCTCGTGTTCGTCTACGCCGGCTGGGAGTTCACCGAGTTCGCGTTCAACCGCATCTCGGAACTCGCCGAGCTGCCGCTGTGGATGATCCACGTGGCCTGGCCGCTGCTCGGCGTCAGCTGGCTCGCCTTCCACGGCGAGCGCATGGTCGACGCGTGGCGCGTGCTCACCGGCAGGCAGGAAACCCTCTACCGATGACCAGTCTCATCTTCTCCCCCGGGCAGGCCTCGATGGTCCTGTTCGGCATCTTTTTCCTGATGCTGTTCCTGCGCGTGCCGGTCGCGGTCGCGCTGGGGCTCGCCTGCCTGCCGATGCTGGTGATCGAGCCGCACCTGTCGATGATGGTGCTGGCGCAGGAGACCTTCAACGCCTACAACTCCTTCATCCTGCTGGCGGTGCCGTTCTTCCTGCTGACCGCCAACCTGATGAACATCGGCGGCATCACCGACCGGCTGGTGCGGCTGGCTCGGGCGCTGGTCGGCTGGATGCCCGGCAGCCTCGCGCAGGTGAACGTGGTGCTGTCGGTGTTCTTCGCCGGCATCTCGGGCTCCTCGACCGCCGATGCGGCCAGCCAGGGCAAGCTGTTCATCGAGGCGCAGATCAAGGAGGGCTACCACACCAGCTTCTCGGTCGCGATCACCGCGGTGTCCTCGGTGATGGCGGTGATCATCCCGCCGTCGATCCTGATGATCGTCTGGGGCGGCGTGCTGACCACCTCGATCGGCGCGCTGTTCCTGGCCGGCATCGTGCCGGGTCTGTTGATCGCAGTGGTCCAGATGGCGACCGTGCACGTCTACGCGACCCGGCGCGGCTACCCGACCTACGCCGCGTCGACGATGCGCGAGTTCTTCGGCGCGATCTTCGTGGCGATTCCGGCGCTGATGACGCCGGTCATCATCATCGGCGGCAAGATCTTCGGCTGGTTCACCGCCACCGAGTCGGCCTGCATCGCGGTGCTCTACGCGGGCACGCTGTCGCTGCTGGTCTACCGCGAAATGAAGCTGCCGGGTCTGTACCGGGCGCTGCTCGACACCGGCCGGCTCGCGGGTGCCGCGCTCTTCTGCGTGGGCACCGCCAGCGCCTTCGGCTGGCTGATGGCCTACTACCAGATCCCGCAGGCGATCCTCGGCGGCGTGTCGGCCTGGGAGATGGGGCCGATCGCCACCGGCTTCTTCATCGCCGCGGTCTTCCTTGTCGTCGGCTGCTTCCTCGACGCGATCCCGGCGATCATCATCGTCGGCACGATCCTGCAGCCGCTCGCGAAGTCGGCCGGCCTCGACCCGGTGCACTTCGCGATGATCGGCATCGTCTCGCTGGCCTTCGGCCTGGTCACGCCACCCTACGGGCTGTGCCTGATGATCTCCTGCTCGATCGCCGGCATCAGGCTCGGCGAGGCGCTGAAGGACGTCATGATCATGCTGATGCCGATGTTCGCGGTGCTGATGCTGGTCATCCTGTGGCCGCAGGTCACCCTGTTCATTCCCAGCCTGATCTCCCCGGAATTCCTGCGATGAGCCTCGACCTGCGCCCGCTCGGCAGCTTCGGCGCCGAACTGCATGGCATCGACCTGTCCGAGCCGATGTCCGATGCCCTGTTCGCCGAGGTCGAGCGGGCCTTCTACGATGCGCACCTGCTGGTGGTCCGCGGCCAGCGGCTCGAGGCGCGCGCCTTCCACCGCTGGGCGTCGCGCTTCGGCCGGCCGGAGCCGCACGTGATCGACCAGTTCCACCACCCCGAGATCCCGGACATCCTGCGGCTGTCGAACGTGGTGAAGGACGGCGTGCCGCAGGGACTGGCCGACGCCGGCACCTACTTCCACACCGACTACTCGTACCTTGCCGAGCCGGCGCGGGCGACCACCCTGTACTCGATCGAGGTGCCGCAGGAAGGGGGCGACACGCTTTTCGCCGACCAGACCGCGGCCTGGGAGGACCTGCCGGCCGACACGAAGAAGCGGCTCGAAGGGCTGGTCGTGCTGCACCACTACGGCAATCGCGACGACCTGGACGAGTCCTCGCGCACCGTCGCCTCGGTGCTGAACGAGGACCAGAAGGCGCGCATGCAGTGGGTGCGCCACCCGCTGGTGGTCACCCACTGGTACACCGGCCGCAAGGCGCTGTACGCGGTCTCGGGCAGTTCCTTCGCGATCGAAGGCATGGGCGAGGCCGAGGGCAGGGCGCTGCTGGACGAGCTGAAGGCCCACTCGACCCAGCCGCGCTACCAGTACCGGCTCTCCTACGGCGCGGGCGACGTCGTCGTATGGGACAACGCCGCCCTGCTGCACTCCGCCACGCTGACCGACCCGAAGTATCCGCGCAGCCTGTGGCGGATCACGCTCAAGCCGGCGTGATCTTCGCGCCGGTGACCTGCTCCTGCGCGAGCACCAGCGCCGGCACGAACTTCTTGCCCTGGCCGAGCGCGCTGGCCATGGCCAGGCTCTGGTGCACCGCCTCCCCGACGATCGACGGCACGGTCAGGCCTTCGGCGAGGTGGGTGTAGTAGCGGACGTCCTTGCGGGCGTTGTCGAGCTCGAACTTCAGTCCCTCCAGGTCGCCCGACAGCGTCTTGGCCATCGCCTGGAAGATGCCCGAATTCACCGCGCCGGCCGAGATCACGTCGACCAGCCTGCGCGGATCGATGCCGGCGCGAACGCCGACCGCGAAGGCCTCGGCGGTGGCCGTGCAGATCGCCTGGGCCACGAAGTTGTTCAGCAGCTTGATCACGTGGCCGGCGCCGGGGCCGCCGACGTGGAAGATGTTCTCGCAGTAGCCCTCGAGCACCGGCCTGATCGCGGCGAAGGTCGCGTCGTCGGCGCCCACCATCGTGTTGAGCCGGCCCTGCTCGGCTTCGACCGGGGTGCGGGCCAGCGGCGCGTCGACCAGCGTCACGCCCCTGGCGGCGCAGGCTTCGCGAAGCTTCGCGGTCGAGTCGGGCTCGCTGGTCGATGTCTCGATCACGACCAGGCCCTTCTTCGGATCGGTCAGGATGCCGTCGGCGCCGGTGAGGACCTGCTCGACCTGCGGCGAGCCGGTCACGCAGATGACGACGACGTCGCAGCTGCGGCCGAGTTCGGCCGCCGAGCCGACCTGCACGGCGCCGGCCGCGAGCAGGTCCGCGACGCGCTCGCGGTTGCGGTGCACGGTGAGGCTCAGCGGGAAGCCCTTGGCGAGCAGGCTCTTCGCCATGCCGTGGCCCATCAGGCCCGAGGCGCCGACGAAACCGATCTCCTGCATTGATGTCTCCTGGGAAGTGAGGGGGGAAGGGAAAGCGCGTATCTGGAAAGGGCCGATTTTCGCTCAGCGGGTGTAGCGGTAGACGGTGATCGCGTCGCTGCCGGAGCGGCCGTCGGCGTCGAGCGCGCCGACCGCGATCGGGTTCGTGCCGATGGCCAGCGCGATCGGGGCGGTCCGCCAGCGGACTTCGGCCAGGCCCGAGCAATCGAGCCATGCCTCTGCGAGGCCCGACTGGCCGGTGGCGGTGTTCGACCAGCTGACCCGGTAGCCCGGGGCGAGCGTGCCCAGCGTTCCGCTGCAGGTGGAGCCGGGCGGAACGAAGGCCGATCCGGCCAGCGCGATCGCGCTGTCGCCGGTTTCCCAGTAGCCGGCCGTGGTCGGGCTCTCGATCTCGAGCCATGCGTCCTCGCCGTCGCCGATCCCGATGACCAGCGACAGCTCGGCGTAGCCGCAGCCGGCGAGCGCGAGCGAGAACGCTGCCGCCGCGGCCGCGCGCTTCATTGCCCGCCTGCCCGCGTCAGGCACGGCCGGCGCTGCGACGGTCGCTGCATCGCGTGCCCATCGCCCTGCGATCAGTCCGCGCGCGACAAGCCGGCGAGCCGCCCGCCGTCGATCACGAAGGTCTGGCCGGTCGTGTAGCGCCCGGCAGGCGACGCCAGGAAGACCGCAGCGCCGGCGATCTCGTCGGGCTCGCCGATGCGGCGAAGCGCGGTGTTCGCGACGCTCTGCTCGAGGATCTTCGGGTCCTCCCACAGCGCGCGCGCGAAATCGGTCTTGATCAGTCCCGGCGCGATGCAGTTCGCGCGCACGTTGCGACGTCCCCACTCGACCGCGAGGTTGCGCGCGAGCTGCATGTCGGCCGCCTTCGAGATGCAGTAGACGCCAATCACGTCCGAGCCCTGGAAGCCGCCGATCGACGACACGATGATGATCGAACCGTCGCCGCGCTCGGCCATCTGCGGCGCGACCATGTTGCACAGCCAGAAGTTGCTGCGCACGTTGCTGTTCATGATCCGGTCGTAGGCCTCGTCGGGCATGTCGACCGAGGGACCGAAGTACGGGTTGACCGCCGCGTTGCAGACCAGCACGTCGATCGCGCCCCACTTCGCGTTCGTGGCGTCGACCAGCGCCTGCAGCTCCTCCTTGCGCCCGATGTTGCAGGCCACCGCGATCGCTTCGCCGCCGCGCGAGCGGATTCCCTCGGCCACCGCCTCGCAGGCGTCGATCTTGCGGCTCGAGATCACGACCTTCGCGCCTTGCTCGGCCATCCGTTCGGCGATCGCCCTGCCGATGCCGCGGCTCGCGCCGGTGATCACCGCGACCTTTCCTGTCAGGTCGAATAGAGACATCCGTGTCCTCCGTTGTCGTTGCTCGTCAGCCCGAAGGATGACAGCAAACCCTCCGGCCTGCTCGGGGCCGCGCACCGCGGCGTTCCACGACCGGATGTCGCCCCGGGCGGGCGCTTCGTCGGGAGGCACGGGCGGGTTCGAGGTCGCCGGGTCAAAGTGTCGCCAATCCGGTGATCTGTCGTGGAGGTTCGAGGATGTCCGCCTGTTACGGCGATACGCTGCTGTACCGCAACCGCGTCTTCCGTCTCGGTTCGCGCCCGCTCGAGCACTGGTTCCGCCTGGTGGGCGCGCGGCCGGCGCTGCGCAGGCCGAGCCACCTGCCTGCCGACGCGCCCGACTATTCGGCGACCTGGGAGGTCGGCGAGGACGGCATGTTGCGGCTGGTCGGCCTGACCGGCAGCTGGCCCGACACGAATCCCCTCGCGCTGGGGCACCTGTTCCCGTTCGCCGACGACTCGGTCGTGGCGAGCTGGTACACCGGCACGCTGCGCGGCAGCCGCACCGGCCCCCTGCGTTCGGCGCTGGCGTCGGTTCGGCGACCGGATCCGGCGCAGTGCCCTGGCAATCCCGCGGCGGGCCTGTTGCTCTCCGACCTCGCGCTCGAGTTCCGATGCGGACGGCTGCTCGATGCGAGCGGCGAACCCTTCGCGGGCCGCCAGGCCGAGGGAGAGTTTCCCCGCTGGGCCGCGACCCTGGTCTGAGGCCGATCCGGGAGCCTAGCTCGACAGCCGCAGCACGCGCCAGGCCGAGAAGGTCGCCAGCGCCGAGCCGCCGGCGCACAGCGCCATCGCCCAGCCGTAGTGTCCGCTCGAGTCGAACAGCGCGCCGGCAGCGACCGGCCCGAGAAGCGCGCCGAAGGCGGCGCCGGTGTAGAGCAAGCCGATGATGCCGGACACGGCGCGCAGCCCGAAAAGGTCGCTGCAGATCGGCGGCAGCAGCGAAACGATCCCCCCGTACGACAGCCCGAACAGCAGCGCGAACAGCGCGAAACCGCCGTAGCCGTCCGCCGCGGCCCACAGCAGGAAGGACGCGCCCAGCGTGGCCTCGGCGATGATCCGGGTGCGCAGGCGGCCGAGCCGGTCCGCGAGCGCGCCGATCCCGAAGCGTCCGATCAGGCTGCCGATGCCGATCAGGCCGACCAGCGCCACCGCTTCGGTGTCGGGAATGCCGGCGTCGCGGGCCGACGCGGACAGGTGGGCGAACGGCACGAACATCGGGATGCCGGCGGCCAGCGTGCTGGCGTAGAGCCAGCGGAAGCCCCGGGTGCGCACCGCCTCGCGAAGCGACAGGCCGGCAGGCGCGGTGCGACGCGCCGCGACCGACGCCCGCGCGATGGCCGCCCCGGCGAGCGCCGGTGACACGGCGCCTGCCGAGGGAGGCGGCGATCCGGTGCTGCCGGACTCCGGGGGCGCCGGCGGCCTGTCGCCATCGGCCCCCAGGCCGTGCCGGCCCGGATCGCGGTCGAGGAACCAGGCGGCCCCGAAGCCGGCGACGACCACCCCCAGCGCGAGCCAGCGCATCGCCTCGCGCCAGTCGAGGCTGGCGATCAGCCAGCTGGCGATGACCGGCACGACCAGCGTGCCTGCGCCGATCCCGGAACTGGCGATCCCCGATGCCAGGCCGCGCCGGCGGGCGAACCAGGGTTGCACCGCGCCCATCGACGGCGTGTAGACCAGCGCGACGCCGATCCCGATGCCGAGCCCGTAGGCCAGGTAGATGCTGCGCAGGTCGGTCGCGATGCTCGACAGCAGCAGCCCCCCGGCCAGGCAGCTCATTCCGGCCAGGCCGGTGGCGCGCGGCCCGAAGCGGTCGGCCAGCGCGCCGCCGACCGCGCCCAGCGAGAAGTAGAGCAGCGACGACAGCCCGAACACCCAGGAGACGTCGGCCCGTTGCGCGTCGAACTCCTGCGACCAGGGCTGGAAGAAGGCGGCGAACGAGTAGGCGACCCCGAAGATCACCGTCATCGCGGCGAAGGCCGCCCAGACCACGTACCAGCCGCGGAACAGCGGCGTGTCGCGTGTCATCGCCGGGGACCGCCGCGGCCGTCGCTCAGGGCAGCCGCGCTTCGATCAGGAAGGGGCCGCGGCGTTTCAGCGCCGCCGTGAGCAGATCGTTGAAGCCTTCGGCCGTGTCCGCGGCTGCCGCCTCGACGCCCATGCCCCTGGCCAGCGCCACCCAGTCGAGCTCGGGATCCTCGATCGCGAGCATCCGCTTGGCGCGCTCGCCGGGATTCTCGACGCCGACACCCTTGAGCTCGCCTTGCAGGATCCGGTAGCCGCGGTTGGCCAGCACGACGGTGACCACGTCGAGCCGCTCGCGCGCCTGAGTCCAGAGCGCCTGCAGCGTGTACATGCCGCTGCCGTCGCCTTCCAGGCTGATCACCTTGCGATCGGGGCAGGCAATGGCGGCGCCGGTGGCCATCGGAAGCCCCTCGCCGATCGCGCCGCCGGTCAGCTGCAGGTAGTCGTGCGGCGCCGAGCCGTCGGTGTAGCGGAACAGGGCGCGCCCCGAGGACACCGATTCGTCGCACAGGATGGCCTGCTCGGGCAGCATCGCGGCCACCGACTGCATGACCGCCTCGGCGGTGAGCCTGCCCGCGGCGGCCGGCGTCATGCAGATCGCGTCGTTGGCGAGCGGCGCGGTGGCGCCCGCGCCAAGCTCGTCTAGCAGCCAGCGCAACGCGTGCTCGAGGTCGTCGTCGGCGCCGGCCACCCGGATCGTCTCGCAGCCTGCCGGCGTCATCATCGACGGCTTGCCCGGGTAGGCGAAGAAGGATGCCGGCGGATTGGCGCCGAGCAGCAGCAGCACGTCGATGTCGGCCAGCGCGGCGAGCGCCTGGTCCACCGGATAGGGCACGCGCGGCACCACGACCCGGCCCCGCCCCCGCTCCACCCGGGCGTTCGACTGCTGGGACAGCAGGCGCACGCCGGTGGCGGCGGCGATCCGGGCGGCGATGCCGAGGCAGGGCTCGCGCAGCGCCCGGCCGGACATCATCAGCGTGACCCGCTTGCCCGAACGGATCGCGGCGACCGCCTGGGCGATCGCGGCCGGATCGGCCTTGCCCAGCGGCGGGGGGGCCAGCGGGGCGGCCGGGCCGTCGGCCTCGTTCCAGGCTGTGTCGGCGGGCAGCGCCAGCGTCGCGATCTTGCCGGCGCCGGTGCGCGCCTGGTGGACCGCCTCGGCGGCGTCGCCGGCCACAGATCGCGAATCGGGGGACATGCGGAACCAGTGCGACACGGGCCGGGCAAAGCCTTCCAGGTCGCTGGCCAGCGGCGTCTCGTAGCCGCGATGATGGATCGCGTGCTCGCCGACGATGTTGACCACCGGGCTGCGCGCCTTGCGGGCGTTGTGCAGGTTGGCCAGGCCGTTGGCCAGGCCCGGGCCGAGGTGCAGCAAGGTGGCCGCCGGCTTGTCGGCCATCCGGGCATAGCCGTCGGCGGCGCCGGTGACCACGCCCTCGAACAGGCCCAGCACGCAGCGCATGCCGGGCACCGTGTCGAGCGCGGCCACGAAGTGCATCTCCGAGGTGCCGGGGTTGGTGAAGCAGACCTCGACCTGCGAGGCGAGCAGGGTGCGGACCAGCGATTCGGCGCCGTTCATTCGGGACTCTCCGCTCACATGCCCAGGATTCGGCCGATCTGGGCGATGTAGCGGCTGCCCTCGAACGCGTCGGCGACCAGCTCGTCGCCGAGCTTGTGCATGGTGTCGCGCAGGCCGTGCAGGCCGCGGTGAAGCTCCTCGCCCTCGGTCGACGGCGCGCCGAGCGCCGCGCGCAGCTGCTCGACCTCGGCGCGCAGCGCCTCGACGCGGCTGGAGTCCTTGCGCGCCTTGGCCAGGTCTTGCTCGAGGGCGTCGACCAGTCGGCCGACCTCGTCGAGGTCGATGTTCTTCGGGTCGGTATCGGGGCGATTCGTTTCGTTCACGGCGATGACCCGGCGCGAACCGGGTGTCGGATGGATCTGCGCCCGATTCTAGACCGGGGTTGACGGACGGGCGAGGGCAGGGCGTGCCGGAATGCGCAGCCCCCGGCGCGGCGAGCGCCGGCGCGCGTCAGTCGTAGTCCCAGATCAGGTGGGCATCGAGCAGCAGGCGGGCGAGGCGCTCGAGCGCGTCGACCCTCGCCTCGAGGCTTGCGACCGCCGCCTGGCTCGCCTGCCGCCGGGCGAGCAGCACCTCGCCGAGACCCGCCTCGCCGAGCGCGTGCGCGCGCTCCAGCCGCGCCGCCACGCCGGCCTGCATTTCGGCGACCCCTTCGCTCGCGAGCCACCGTTCCCGGCTTGCCTGGATCGAGCGGACCAGCGCGCCGACCTCGGCCTGGAGACGCCGCTGCACGGCCTCGCTCCGGCGCTCCAGCCCGGCGGCGGTCGCGAGGCTCGCATCGGCCGCGGCCCGGCGCGACTCGCCGGCGAGCGGAATCGACAGGTAAAGTCCGACCACGGTGTCGGCGCCGCTTCGCTCGCGGGCCACACGCACGCCCACGGTCGGATCGGGGCGCCGCTCCGCCGCCACGCGCCGGCTCTCGGCCGCGCCGCGCGCGGCGGCCGCGCGGGCCAGCAGCAGGCCATGGTCCTCGTCGACCGCAAGCCGCCCGAGCCGCTCGAGATCGGCCGGCAGCTCGGCTGGCGTCGGCGCCCGGGGAGCCTCGAGGTCGGCCAGACCGGGGAAGCGTCTTGCCAGCACGATGCGGGCACCGTCGGCTCGCGATGCGGCTGCGCGTGCCGCCGCCTCGGCCTCGCCCGCCGACGCACGGGCCCGGCTCAGGTCGAGGGCCGAGGCGTCGCCCAGTCCGACGCGCCGCTCGACGACCGAGGCCTCTCGCGTCGCGATCGCGGCCTGCTCCCGGAGCAGGCCTGCGACCGCCGACGCGCGGATCCAGTCGTACCACAGCCCCAGCAGTTCCCGGCCCAGCTCGTGGCGGGCGTCGGCCAGCGCCAGTTCCGCCTCCGTGACGACGGTCTCGCCCACCTGCCGATCGAGCCCCGCCTTGGCTCGCGACCGCAGCGGCCGTTCGAGCCCCAGCTCCCAGTCGGTCGTGCGTTCGGTCTCGCCGCCCTCGGACGCGCGCCGCCTCGCATGGTCGACCCGCGCCGACCATTCCTGCGGCCCGGCGATCAGCTGGCGGCGCGTCGCCAGGCCCGCGTCCAGCAGCGAAGCCGCCGCCCGCACGTCTGGCGCCTCGGTCAGGGCCTGACGAACGCGTTCGGCCGGGGGCAGCTCGGCCGGATACACCGGCGCGTCGGCTCCTTGCGCGAGCAGGGGCGAGAGCAGCGCGAGCGCGGCGACGAGACGTCGGAGCTTCATTGCAGGCTCCCGGAGTCGAGAAGGGGCACCGACCAGTAGTGCACCGGCGCGCCGGGCATCGCCTGCCGGATCGCCTCGAGCAGCGTGTCGCGGGCGACGGCGGAGAGCGCGATCTCGATCCGGATCCGTCTCCCTCGGCCTCGCACGTTCTCGTCGGCGCCCACCAGGGGGACGCGCACGCCATGGCCGTCGGCAGGCACGCTGGTGAAACCGCCCGCCAGCTCGGGCATGCCCAGGAGCAGGTCGACCAGGGCTTCCTCCAGCGCTGCCGGCGCCACCAGCGTGAGCATCGTGTCGGGACGAGTGGGTGTCATGCTCGGGCTCCTTCGGTCGCTGCCGGGCGGCGGTCCAGGCCGAAGCGGCGAAACAGGATAGGCAGCAGCAGAAGCGTGAGCAGGGTCGAGCTGACCAGGCCGCCGATCACGACGACGGCCAGCGGGCGCTGGATCTCGGAGCCCGGACCGCTGGCGAACAACAGCGGAACCAGGCCGAAAGCCGCGATCGAGGCGGTCATCATGACCGGTCTCAGCCGCCGCCTGGCCCCTTCCACGACCGCCTCCGTGATCGTCATGCCCTTGTCGAGCAACTGGTTGAAGTAGGTGACCAGAACCACGCCGTTCAGCACCGCGATGCCGAGCAGCGCGATGAAGCCGACCGAGGCCGGCACCGACAGGTACTCGCCCGCCAGCAGCAGGCCGAAGACTCCCCCGACCAGCGCGAAGGGCACGTTCGCCAGGACCAGCACAGCCTGTCGCACCGAGCCGAACGTCGAGAAGAGCAGCAGGAAGATCAGCAGCAGGGCGATCGGCACCACGATCGCCAGCCTGGCCGCGGCGCGCTGCTGGTTCTCGAACTGGCCGCTCCACTCCAGCCCGTAGCCCGCGGGAAGGGCGATCTCCGACGCCACCCGGGCCTGCGCCTGCTCGACGAAGCCGACGAGGTCGCGACCGCGCACGTTCGCCTGGATCGTGACGTAGCGCGCGCCGTTCTCCCGGTCGATCTTCACCGGGCCGTCGACCCGCTCGAGGTGCGCCACTGCCGACAGCGGGACCGCGCCCGCGCCGGGGATCGGTAGCCGCAGGTCGGAGAAGCGCGCGAGGCTGGCGCGAAAATCCTCGTCGGCGCGTATCAGGATCGGCACCCGACGGCCGGACTCCACCACCGAGCCGGCCACCTGTCCCTCGATCACCGAGCGCAGCGAGGCCTGGATCTCGTCGACCGACAGGCCGAGCCTGCCGGCCGCGAGCCTGTCGATGACGACCTGCAGGTACTGCATGCCCTCGTTCTTGGCAGTGAACACGTCCTCGGCGCCCTCGATCCCGGCGAGCAGCCGCTCGATCCGGCTCGCGAGCTCTCCCAGCCTGGCCAGGTCGTTGCCGAAGACCTTGATCGCGACGTCGCCGCGGACGCCGGTGAGCATCTCCGACACCCGCATCTCGATCGGCTGGGTGAACGTCGCCTCGACGCCGGGGAAGTCGGCCGCCACCGCGCGCAACTGGTCGGCGAGCCAGCCCTTGTCCGGGCGACGCCAGGTCTCGATGGGCGCCAGCACCAGGAAAGTGTCGGTCTGGTTCAGCCCCATCGGGTCCAGGCCCAGCTCGTCGGAGCCCGAGCGAGCGACGATGCTCCTAACCTCCGGCACGCGCTCCAGGATCGCGCGCTGGATCCGCGTGTCCACGTCGAGCGTCTGCTCCAGGCTGATCGAGGGCAGCTTCTCCAGCTGCATGATGATGTCGCCCTCGTCCATCGTCGGCATGAAGCTCTTGCCGACCATGGCGTAGGCGCCGCCCGCCAGGAGCAGGAGCGCGAACGCGGCGAGCACGACGCTGCGGCCGTGCGCCATCGCCCAGCCGAGGGCAGGGCGGTAGGCTGCGTCGAGCTTGCGCACCAGCCACGGCTCGTGCGCGGCGCCCTGTCGCAGCAGCAGCGAGGCGAGCACCGGTATCACGGTCAGCGCGAGCAGCAGCGACACCGACAGCGCGTAGACGATCGACAGCGCCACCGGGATGAAGAGCTTGCCCTCGAGGCCCTGCAGGGTCAGCAGCGGCACGAAGACGATCACGATGATGCACACGCCGGAGGTGACCGGCACGGCCACCTCGCGAACGGCACGGTAGACCAGGTGAAGCTTCGACGTCGGGGCGGTCGCGCCGCCCTCGGACAGCCGGGTCTCCACGTTCTCCACCACCACGACCGAGGCGTCGACGAGCAGGCCGATCGCGATCGCGAGGCCGCCCAGGCTCATCAGGTTCGCCGACAGCCCGGTGTAGCGCATCAGCACGAACGTGCCGAGCGCCGCGAGCGGCAGGGTCAGCGCGACGACGAGCGCCGCCCGCAGGTTGCCCAGGAAGGCCAGCAGCAGCGCCATCACCAGCACGATCGCTTCGAGCAGCGACCGCGACACGGTGCCGACCGCCCGCTCCACCAGCGACGAGCGGTCGTAGAAGGTCTCGATCGTGACCCCGGCGGGCAGGCCGGGTGCGATCGCCGCCAGGCGTGCCTTCACGCCTTCGATCACCGCCTGGGCGTTGGCGCCCCGAAGCCCGAGCACCAGCCCCTGGACCGCCTCGCCGCGGCCGTCTCGGCTGACCGCGCCGTTGCGCGTAAGGCTGCCGATGCGCACCTCGGCGACGTCGCCGACACGCACCGGCGCGCCGTTGCGCTGTTCGACGACGATCGCCGCAAGGTCTTCCACGTTGCGAACCGCGCCCTCTGCCCGCACGATCAGCGCTTCCTCGCCGTCGGCGAGCCGGCCGGCGCCGTCGTTGCGGTTGTTGCGCTCGACCGCTTCGCGCAGCTGATCGAGGCCGATGCCGCGCGCGGCGAGCAGCTGCGGGTTCGGAACGATCTCGTAGGCCCGCGAGTGGCCGCCCAGGATGTTGACGTCCGCCACGCCGGCGATCGTTCGCAGCTGCGGGCGGATCACCCGTTCGAGCAAGGTGCGCTTTTCCTCGAGCGACAGCGGTCCCTCGATCGTGAACATGTACATCTCGCCCAGCGGCGTGGTGATCGGCGCCAGCCCGCCGCTCGCCTGCGCGGGCAACAGGTCCATCGCGCTGGCGAATCGCTCGGCGACCTGCTGGCGGGCCCAGTAGATGTCGGTGCCGTCGTCGAAGTCGATCGTGATGTCGGTGATCCCGTACTTGGAGACCGCCCGCAGCAGGCGCTGCGAAGGGATGCCGAGCATCTCCTGCTCGATCGGCACCGTGATCCGGCTCTCGACTTCCTCGGGCGTCATCCCGGGCGCCTTCACGATGATCTTGACCTGCGTGGTCGACACGTCGGGGAAGGCATCGATCGGCAGCGAGCGCATCGCAACGATGCCGGCTCCCACCAGCAGGGCGGTCAGCACCAGCATCAGCAGGCGTTGGGTGAGCGCGAACTCGACGATTCTGGACAGCATCGGCTCACTCGGCCCGGCTTGCGCCGAGCGCGGCCTTGAGCTGGCTCGCCCCCCGCGCGACGACCGGCTCGCCCTCGGCCAGCTCGCCCCTCACGACGAAGTCGCCGCCGGACTCGGAGATCGGTTCGATCGGCACCGTCACGTACGCGTCGCCGCGCCGGACGAAGACGATCGGCGCCGAATCGGCCCGGCCGGGCCTCGTCACGGCGGAGGCGGGAACGCGCCACAGGGGCCGACCGGCCTGCGGCACTGCGATCGCGACCTCGGCCTCGACCTGCTGGCCGGGGTCCAGCCCATCGAGCCGCGATTCCAGCAGCCCGCGCACGACGATCGTCTGGCCCGCGCCCACCGAGTGTCCGATCGCGACCACCTTGCCTTGCGCGCCGGTCGCGGGAATCCGGACCGCCTGGCCGGGCGCGAGCATGCCGGCGAAGCGCACCGGGAGGTCGATCTCGAGCGCCAGCGGCGCGAGCCGGCCGATGCGGAAGAGCGCGGTCGCCGGCTCGACGCGCTCGCCTGCGCGCACGTCCTGGGACAGCAGCACGCCGTCGATCGGCGACTTCAGCACGATCTCGCCGCCGGCTCCGGGCTTCGCCCCGGCCAACCTGAGCAGGTCGCGCCGCTCCGCCAGCTGCGCCGCCGCCTGCCGGTCGGCCGCGCGGCTCGATTCCGCGCGGGACGCCGGGATCAGCCCCTCGGCAAGCAGGGCTTCGTCGCGCGCCAGGGCCCGTGCCGCCCGCTCCCGCTCCGCGCTTGCCTGGGCGAGATCGCGCTGCAGGCCGATCACCTCGGCGCTCATCAGGATCGCGAGGTGTTGGCCGACCTCGACCGGGTCTCCGACGCCGACGAGAACGGCGGTGACCAGGCCGCTGACCGGGGCGGCCACCAGGCGCAGCTGGGCATTCGGGATCGTCACGCGAGCGGGCAGATGGGCCAGCCAGGCGCCCTCGGCCGGGCGCAGGGCGACCGTCTCGATGCCGGCCGCGGAGAATTCCGAGACCTTCAGGGAAGGAGCGGGCGCCGAGGCGTCGGCGGCATGCAGCGACGGCGCGCCGAACAGCGAAAGAATCGCCGCGAGCAGCAGGGTCGCGCGCAGCACGGGGAGGGAGGGGGCAAGGCGTTTGGGCATCGTGTCGGGGCGTGGCTTGACCGGACCGAAGCTTGCGGCGGCCATCGTGAATCGAAGCTGAACGATGGGCCGAAGGCCGCCTGCACGTCCTGACCGGGCTCAAGAATCTGGCAATGGCAGGCCCGCCGGCCTCGCGGCGCGCTCGGGCGGGCTGCGCCGGGGTTCCCGGCAGCCCGCGGTCGACACGACAGCCTTTGGACGAACGCTTTCGAAAAGACGCCGAAAAGGACGGGCGTGGCGCGCGGCTTCAATAGACTGCCGCCATGTCCATCGTTTCCAGCGACCCCTTCCGCCCCGCGGCTGCCGACGGCGAGCTCGAACTGTTGCGCGCCAGCCGGCTGGGCATCGGCCTGATGGTCGGCGCGATGGCCTGTTTCGTGTTCAACGACGCTCTGGTGAAGTACGCGAGCCAGACGATGCCGGCCGCGCAGCTGATCTTCGTGCGCGGCCTGATGGCGGTCGCCTGGATCCTGCTGGTGGCGAGGGCAAGCGGCGCCTCGATACGCATCGGCGACCTCGGACGCGGACGGGTGGCGCTGCGCTCCACGCTGGACGCGCTGGCCACCTTCGCCTACCTGCTGTCGCTGTTCCGGATGCCGATCGGCAACGCGATCGCGATCAACATGGCCTCGCCGCTGTTCATCACGCTGCTGGCCATCGTCCTGCTGCGGGAGCGGGTGGGGCTCGGCCAGTGGCTGGCGATCGCGGCGGGGTTCGCCGGCGTGCTGCTGCTGGTCAGGCCGGCGACCGACGGGTTCAACGAGTTCGCGCTGCTTTGCCTGCTCGGGGCCCTGCTGCACGCGCTGCGCGATCTGGTCACGCGCGGCATTCCGCAGTCGGTCGCGTCGATCACGGTCACGCTCTCGACCGCGACCGCGGTGACCCTGCTGGCCGGCGGCGCGACAGCGGTGCAGGGTTGGGAGCCCTTCGGTCTGTTCGAGTTCGGCTTGCTGGCGGGCGCCTCGGTGTTCCTCGCCGGCGGCTACTACCTGATGATCCGCAGCACGCGAACCGGAAACCTGTCCGCGGTCGCTCCGTTCCGCTACAGTGCGCTGCTGATCGCCCTGGCGCTCGGCTGGATCGTCTGGAACGAGGCGCCCGATCCGGTCGGCTGGACGGGGATCGCCGTCCTGCTGCTGGCCGGCGTTTACCTGCTGCGCCGCCCGGCGGCAATCCCCGCGAGGCCGCGCCTGGGCGGCACCGCCTGAACCCGGAGAAGCCGATGTCGAATGCCGCCTGTGCGGGCCCACCCGGGAAGTTCGTCCCGCGCATCGATCGCAACCGCTGCGAAGCCAAGGCGGCCTGCGTGAGCGTGTGTCCCTGCGACGTCTTCGACATCGCCCCGATCTCGCCCGAGGACCGGGCGGCGCTATCGCTGAGGGGGCGCCTGAAGGCCTGGGCTCACGGCGGCAGGCAGGCCCGGGTGGCCAGGCCCGACGCCTGCCAGGCCTGCGGCTTGTGCGTGAAGGCCTGCCCCGAGGGGGCGATCTCGCTTCAGCGCGCGGACTGAGGCGGGGCTCGTCGAACCGCGGTTCGGCCCCGAGGCTCGGCTCAGCCGAACACGTGCTCGAGCACCAGCCGCTTGAAGTCGGTGGCCGCCACGTTGCCGGCAGGCAGCAGCTCGCCCCGCGAGCTGATCACGACGGGCCCGTGCGCCGGATCGTCGGTGATGCGGCCGTGCGAGCCCTTGACCAGCCCGACGTCCTTCAGCGAAATCACGTCCATCAGCGCGCGCATGCCGAGCTTGCGCTTGGCGAGCCGCCAGGCGGTGGCGACCATCGGAAAGCGCAGTTCCGGATCGACGAACAGCTCGACCGGGTCGTAGCCGGGCTTGCGGTGGATGTCCACGGTGCGCGCGAAGTCGGGCGCCAGCCGGTCGTCGAGCCAGTAGTAGTAGCTGAACCAGCGGTCCGCCCGCGAGATCGCGACCAGCTCTCCCGAGCGCTCGTGGTCGAGCCCGGCGGCGCGCTTGCCGGCCTCGTCGAGGACCGCCTCGACGCCGTCGAGGCGCTCGACGATCGCGCGCACCTCGTCGATCCGCGAAGGGTCGTTCACGTAGACGTGCGCGATCTGGTGATCGGCCAGCGCGAAGGCAACGCTGGCGCCCGGATCGAGGATCTCGCGGCCGAACTCCTCGGGGCGCACCCGGATCAGGCCCGCCTCGCGCAGCGCCCGGTTGATGTGGATCGCGTCGGACACCGGCGTGATGCCGTATTCCGACACCACGATCACGTCGCGGCCGGTGGCGTCCGCGAAGTCGATCAGCTTGCCGCACTCCGCATCGAGTTCGCGCAGGTCGGCCTGCACGCGCGGATGGGCGAGGTCCGGCCCGAGGCGCTGCAGGTTGTAGTCGAGGTGCGGCAGGTAGGTGAGCGTCAGCGTCGGGCTGCGCGTCTGCATCACGTGCAGCGTCGCGTCGGCGATCCAGGCGGTCGACGAGATGTCGGTCATCGGCCCCCAGAACTTGAACAGCGGGAACTGGCCGAGCTTCGCGTCGAGCTCGTCGTGCAGTTCGTAGGGTTGCGCGTAGTGATCCGGGATCTTGCGGCCGTCGGCCGGGTACATCGGCCGCGGCGTCGCGCTCCAGTCGGCGCTGGAGTACATGTTGTACCACCAGAACATCTTCGCGCAGGTGAAGGACGGGTCGCGCCGCTTGCCCGCCTCCCAGACCTTCTCGCCGGCGACCAGCCGGTTCGACTGCCGCCACAGCCAGATCTCGCTGAGGTCGCGGAAATACCAGCCGTTCGCCACCGCTCCATGGCCCGAGGGCATCAGCCCGGTGACCAGCGTCGACTGCACGGTGCACGTGACCGCGGGCACCACCGTGTCCAGCGGCCGCTGTCCGCCGCGTGCGGCCAGGCGCTTGAGGTTCGGAGTGTGCTCGCCGACCAGGGCCGGCGACAGGCCGACGGCGAGAATGACCAGGCACGGTTTCATCGGATCGGGACGCTCGGGAGCATGCCCGGGAGCCGGGCGGGCGGATTGCGAACCGGGCGAGTGTAATACCATTTGCTAGGGCGTCCGACCGTTGGCAATATCCCGCGAAAACGGCCCTCGGCAACCGGTTTCCGGGCGGCCGGAACCGATCCGAGAGTGGGGAGACAGATGAACGAGCCGGTCCGGAGCATCCTGCGCGACTGCCTTCGCGCGCGCCTCGACGAGGCGCAGAAACGCTGGCTCGACGAGCAGCTCGCGGCAATGACCGCCTCGCCCTCCGACAAGTCGCTGCACGTGGCCCTCGGCATGGCCCCGCGCCGTCTCGGCAAGGCCCCCCTCGCGCCCGACGCCGAGGCGCTCGCCCGGCTGGCCGGGCAGGTGCCCGGCTGGTCCCTCGCAGGCTGGAGCGTCGCCGACGCGGCGCGCGTGCTGCTGCTGGCCTCGCTGCCCGCCGAAGGCTTCGCCGAGCGCTTCCGCGACCTGTGCCAGACCGCCGACGTGGCCGAGTCGATCGCGCTCTATCGCGGCCTGCCCGTGTACCCGAACTCGGACGCGCTCGAGCGCCAGGTGGGCGAGGGGCTGCGGGGCAACGTGCAGGCGGTGTTCGAGGCGATCGCCCACGGCAATCCCTACGCGCGGCAGCACTTCGATGCGCATCGCTGGACCCACATGGTGCTGAAGGCGCTCTTCGTGGGCAGCAGGCTGTCGCCGATCGTCGGCCTCGACGAGCGCGCCAACGACGAGCTGGCCCGGATCATGATCGACTTCTCCCACGAGCGGCGGGCTGCCGGCCGGCCGGTCCCGTGGGAGATCTGGCGTTGCGTAGGCCCCTTTGCCAGGGGGTCGATGATCGACGACCTGGCCAGGGCGCTCGACGACGGCGACTGCTTCAGGCAGGCCGCGGCGCTCGGGCTGGCTGCCAGCCCGGATCCCGCCGCGGCGGCGGTGCTCGACCGGGTTCCCGAGCTGCGCGACGCGATCGCCCGCGGCGAGCTGAACTGGGAAGCCCTGTCCGCGCGCTGCGCCTGAGGCCCGTGGCCCCTTTCGAGAAAGAAAGATCAAGAGACTGAAAGATCCAGGAGACGACAGATGATGTTCATCGATCCCCACGCGCACATGGTGTCGCGCACCACCGACGACTACGAGGCCATGGCCGCGGCCGGCGTCGTCGCGGTCATCGAGCCGGCCTTCTGGCTGGGCCAGCCGCGCACCAACGTCGGGTCCTACCTCGACTACCTGTCCACGCTGGTGGGCTTCGAGCGCTTCCGTGCCGGGCAGTTCGGCATCCGCCACTACTGCACGATCGGCCTGAATTCCAAGGAGGCCAACAACGAGGCGCTGGCCGAGGGCGTGATGGAGCTGATCCCGCGCTTCGCGCTGAAGGAAGGGGTGGTTGCGATCGGCGAGATCGGCTACGACGAGCAGACCGCGCTCGAGGACAAGTACTTCCGGCTGCAGCTCGACCTGGCGAAGGAGCTCGACCTTCCGGTCATGATCCACACGCCGCACCGGGACAAGAAGCGCGGCACTTCGCGCTCGATGGACGTGTGCATCGAGCACGGCCTCGACCCGGCCAAGGTGGTGATCGACCACAACAACGAGGAAACCGTTCGCGAGTGCCTCGATCGCGGCTTCTGGGCCGCCTTCTCGATCTACCCGAGCACCAAGATGGGCAACGAGCGGATGGTCGAGATCCTGCGCCAGTACGGCGCCCGGCAGATCATCGTCGACTCGGCCTGCGACTGGGGGATCTCGGAGCCGCTCGGAGTCGCCAAGACCGCCCGCCTGGCGCTGCAGCGCGGGATCCCGGAAGAACAGGTCCGGCTGGCCTGCTACCAGAACGCGCTCGACGCCTACGGCCAGAGCGGGCAGATGAAGGAAGCCGACTGGCTGAACCCGGTCGACATCGACCAGCGCGCGCTCTACGAGGGCAACTCGATCCTGCGCGGCGGCCGCGAGCCGCGTGTCGAGAAGCTCGCGAACCGCCGCTCGATGGACGACCTGATCATCAAGTGAACGGGCAGGGCGCGCCTTGTCGCGGGGCGGCGACGCCTGGCGTCCAGGCGCGCTCGCTGACACGCTCGACGGGCCGCGCGATCGCGTTCTGCAAACCTCCGATTTGCGTTGTTTGAGCGAAGTCAACTGATCTATACTGAATTCACGGGTTCTGCCTGACGGGGGGGTGGTCAGCGCAGGCCCGGCCGGTGCGGAAGATCCCTTTCTCTGATCGGGCTCGTCGTTGCGCCGGAACACGAACGCCGGATCCTTTCCGGCGAATCAATAATCAGGAGGAGCAATGAGTCCCATCAAACTGGGAGCCGCGCTGGTCGCTGCGCTGGGCATCGCGTTCGGCAGCGGCGCCGCGATGGCAGGCCCGAAGATCAAGCTCGAGCCGGTCGTCACGAAAGTCAACACGCCGCTGGCCATGGTCCAGCCCCCGGGTGACAACCGGATGTTCGTCATCGAGCAGTTCGGCCGGGTGCGGGTGGTCGAGAACGGCAAGATGCTTCCGGTGCCGTTCCTGGACGTGCGCAGCAAGATCGTCAAGCAGCACCACGACTTCGACGAGCGGGGCCTGCTCGGCATCGCCTTCCACCCGAAGTTCAAGGAGAACGGCAAGTTCTACGTGGCGTACAGCGCGCACCTGGACTTCCAGCAGGATCTCGGCCAGATGCTCTGGTACGACCACAGCAACGTGGTCGAGGAGTACACGGTTTCCAAGAGCGACCCGAACATGGCCGATCCGAGCACCGCGCGCCGGATCACCTCGATCCCCTGGCCGCAGTTCAACCACAACGGCCACTGGATCGGCTTCGGTCCCGACGGGATGCTCTACATCTCCACCGGTGACGGCGGCTACGCGAACGACTGGGGCATCGGCCACAACGTGACCGACGGCAACGGCCAGGACCGGACCACGATGCTGGGCAAGATCCTGCGGATCGACGTGGACAAGCGCACCGGCGACAAGCCCTACGGCATTCCCGACGACAACCCGTTCGTCAAGGACCGCAACTCGCTGCCGGAGATCTGGGCCTACGGCCTGCGCAACCCGTGGCGCTGCTCCTTCGACACCGGTAGCGGTGCGCTCTTCTGCGGCGACGTGCAGCAGAACAGCTACGAGGAAGTCAGCATCGTGGGCAAGGGGCAGAACATGGGCTGGCGCCGCATGGAGGCCACGCACTGCTTCGACTACACGAAGCCCGACAACCATCCGGCCAGCTGCGACAAGAACGGCCTGACCCTGCCGATCCTGGAGTACAAGAACTGCACCGCCAAGCCCGACGGCTGCATGGGCATCTCGGTCACCGGCGGCTACGTCTACCAGGGATCGCACGCTGCCTGGAAGGGCAAGTACATCTTCGGCGACTGGAGCAAGTCCTTCGCCGAGATGGACGGCCAGATCTTCATCGGCTCGAAGGGCGCGGACGGCAAGTGGACGATGGAAGTCGCCGAAGTCGTGGGCATGTCGGGCAAGCTGCCCTACATCCTGGCCTTCGCGCAGGACGCCAATGGCGAGGTCTACGCGCTGACCTCGGTCACCACGGGTCCGAACGGCTCGCTGGACACGATCTACAAGATCGTTCCGGCGCAGTGATCGTCGCCTGAGCGGCAAGGGCAAGGGCGCCACGGGCAGTCGCCCGTGGCGCCCTTTCTGGTTTCTGGAGCATTCGATCTGGTCGGCGCAGCCCCCGGGGGGCCGGGGCGCCGACTCAGAAGGGGTTCACGAGGTTCATGAAAGAGCGAACGATGACGAAAGGCAAGGTCAGCGCGGCAATCGCGGCAGCCATGCTCTGCCTGTCGACCGGCATCCATGCCAGCGACAAGCCGGGCGAGGAGAAGCCGCCGGAATTCACCAAGGCCTTCCTGGAGGATCCGGCCAACATAGAGATGGGCAAGCAGGTGTGGCAGCAGCAGTGCCGTCACTGCCATGGCGCCAGTGCCTATCCCGGCAAGGCGCCCAAGCTGGTCCCCGGCCGGATGGATGCCGACTTCATCTACGACCGCACGACCTACGGTTTCCGGAAGATGCCGGCCTGGAAGGACGTCTTCTCGCAGCAGCAGCGGATGGCCGTCGCAGCCTACATCAAGAGCCACGAGTTCTCGCCCTGACCTCGCCAGGCGCGGCTTGCGCCGCGCCACCTGGCGATCAGGCTGCCGGCGCGGACGAGCGGCGACGCGAGGTGAGCCAGGCGACCAGCAAGGTGAGCAGCAAGAGCATCACGCCCATGCCCTCGCGCGCGGTTTCCTCGTTCCACCAGACTTCCTTGTGCCAGAAGCCCGGCATCTGCGGCCAGTAGTACAGGGTCGCGGCGATGCCGGCCAGCAGGCTTAGTTGCAGCAGGCGGCTGCCGAGGGGCGTGCGCAACAGCGGCAGCCGGAAGGCGGCGAGGAAGGCCCAGATCATCGGCACCGCGTAGATCGCCATCCACAAGGGCCCGTCGGGGTCGTTGTACTGGACCGCGACGAAGGCGAGCATCAGGAGTCCCAGCAGGATATTCAGGTAGCGCATGGCGAAAGATGTCTCCGGTTGAATCGGCCGATCGAGCCGGCCGTCCAGACATTTTCTATCCATGACCGTTGGTACACAATGTCGACAGAGACCGGTCGCTTCGCGGCCGGAATGAAAGGGCGGCCGAGATGACCATCCCGCTTACGAGTTCCGAGGTCGGGCAACAGACCGTGTGGCAGCGGTTCGCCGTGCCGTTCGAGTTCCCGGTGGTGTTCACCGAGAACCTTTTCGCCCCGGAAAACCCGGCCCTGCGCGACGCGGTGGCGAGGCTCGAGCCGGCGCGGCGGCACCGCCTGATCGTGTTCGTCGACGACGGCCTGGCGGCCTCGCGCCCCGAGCTCGTCGACCAGGTCCAAGCCTACGCGGACCATCACGCGGCGAACCTCGAACTCGTCTGCAAACCGGTGCTGGTGCCCGGCGGCGAGAAGATCAAGGCCGACCTGCACTTCATCGAGTCGATCCAGCAGTCGCTGTTCGACTTTCACATCGACCGCCACTCCTACGTGGTGGCGATCGGTGGCGGCGCGGTGCTCGACGCGGTCGGCCTGGTGGCCGCCACCACGCACCGGGGCGTGAGGCACATCCGCATCCCCACCACGGTGCTGGCGCAGAACGATTCGGGGGTGGGCGTCAAGAACGGCGTGAACCTCCACGGCGTTAAGAACTTCGTCGGCAGCTTCGCGCCGCCCTTCGCCGTGCTCAACGACATCGATTTCGCGCTGAGCCTGCCGGACCGCGACAAGATCGCCGGCATGGCCGAGGCGGTGAAGGTCGCGCTGATCCGTGACGCGAGCTTCTTCAGGTGGCTCGAGCAGAACTCCGAGAACCTCGCCACCTTCGAGCGCGGCGCGATGGCCACGATGATCCGGCGCTGCGCCGAGTTGCACATGCGGCAGATCGCCCACGGCGGCGACCCCTTCGAGACCGGCAGCGCCCGGCCGCTCGACTACGGCCACTGGTCGGCGCACAAGCTCGAGAGCATCACCCGGCACCACGTCCGCCACGGCGAGGCGGTCGCGATCGGCATGGCGCTCGACGCCCGCTACTCGGTGCTGAGCGGCCTGCTCGAGCCGGGCCAGGAGGACCGCATCTGCGCGCTGCTGGAGTTCCTCGGCTTCGACCTCTGGCACCCCGGCATGCTGCGCACCGAGCCCGACGGCGAGCTGACCATCCTGGCGGGGCTGCGAGAGTTCCAGGAGCACCTCGGCGGCGAGCTGACGATCACGCTGCTCGGCGACATCGGCACCGGCGTCGAGGTCCACGAGATCGACACCGAGCGCATGAAGGAAGCGCTCCACTGGCTGCAGAAGCGCCTGGAGGCCTGATGCGGATCGCCGGCGATGCGCACCTGACCTACTGCACGAACATCCACGCCGGAGAGTCGATCGACCAGGTGATGGCCGGCCTGGCGACCCATTTGCCCGAGGTGCGCAGGCAGGTGGCGGGCGACGCGCCGATGGGGGTCGGCCTGCGCCTCGGCGCGCAGGCCACCGAGGCGCTCGCGGATCCTGCCCGTCTCGAGGCCCTGAAGGGCCTGCTCGACGACGGCGGCTTCTACGTGTTCACGGTCAACGGCTTCCCGTACGGCACCTTCCATGGCGCGACCGTGAAGGAGGGCGCCTATCGCCCCGACTGGAGCGATCCGCTCCGGCTCGAATACACGAACCGGCTTGCCTCGCTGCTTGCGCAGCTGCTGCCCGAAGGCATGACGGGCAGCCTGAGCACGGTTCCGTGCACCTTCAAGCCCTGGGCGGCGGGCCGGCTGGATCGGATCGTGGACAACCTGATCGCGCACGTCGCCCACCTGGTGGCGCTCGAGCGCGAAACCGGCAAGTCGATCTGCCTTGCGCTGGAGCCCGAGCCTTTCTGCTTCCTCGAGACGATCGCCGAGACCGTCGAGTTCTTCGAGAAACGGCTGTACGCCCCCCAGGCAATCGCGCGGCTGGCCGCGATCGCCGGCCTGACGCCGGCGCGGGCGGCGGAGGCGATGCGCCGTCACGTCGGCGTGTGCTACGACGTCTGCCATGCCGCGGTCGAGTTCGAGGACGCGGCGGCCAGCATCGCCGCGCTGCGCGCGAGCGGCATCCGGATCGCCAAGGCGCAGCTGAGCTCTGCCTTGCGCGTTGCCTGCCTCGACGAGGCGAGCGCCGCGCGGCTCGCGGAGTTCGACGAGCCGACCTACCTCCACCAGGTCGTCGAGCGCCGCGACGGCGCGCTTCGGCGCTTCGCGGACCTGCCCGAGGCGCTTGCCGTGCGGGAGTCCGGCTACGGCGCCGAGTGGCGGGTGCACTTCCACGTGCCGGTGTTCCTGCCCGAGATGGTCGGCTTCGGCACGACACAGGCCTTCCTTGCCGAGCTGCTCGCGCTTCACGCGCGAGAGCAGGTCAGCCAGCACCTCGAGGTCGAGACCTACACCTGGGACGTCCTGCCCGAGGCCTACCGGAACGTGCCGCTGGCGACCGCGATCGCGCGCGAGCTCGACTGGGTGAAAGAGCGGATCGGCTGAACGATGAAACTGAAGACAGTGCTCGCCCTGGGCAGGGTGTCGAACCTGCCCACCGTCTGGACCAACACACTGGCCGGCGCGGTGCTGGCGGGTGCCGCGAGCTTCGGCCCGCGCATGCTCGTGATGCTGCTCGCGTTCTCCCTGTTCTACGTGGGCGGAATGTTCCTGAACGACGCCTTCGACGCCGAGTACGACGCGCGCCACAGGCCCGAGCGGCCGATCCCCTCGGGCGAAGTTTCGCGCGCTGCGGTGTTCGTGGCGGGTTACGGCCAGATGCTCGTCGGCTTGCTGCTGCTTGCCTGGGCGGGCAACGGTTTCGAGCCTGCGACCGGCGCGGCCCCGGTGCTCGCCGGCCTCGGTCTCGCGGCGGCGATCACCCTGTACGACGCCTGGCACAAGGGCAACCCGCTCAGCCCGCTGCTGATGGGGCTGTGCCGGGTGCTGGTCTACGTGGGCGCGGGCTTCTGCGTCGCGCTGTCTCTGCCCGGCGCGCTCTGGCTGGGCGCCGCGCTGCTGCTCTGCTACCTGATCGGCCTCACCTACGTGGCCAAGCAGGAGAACCTCGGCGAGGTGCGCAACCTGTGGCCGCTGCTCTTCCTCGCTGCCCCGGTCGCCTACGGCGCCTGGGTCTCGGCGCAGTCTCCGGCGGTCGCGCCTTTCCTGCTCGCGCTGGTGGCGTGGATGCTGGTCGCGCTCTGGTTCCTGCGCCGCCGCCGGCCGGGCGACATTCCGCGCGCGGTGATCAGCCTGATCGCGGGCATCTCGCTGCTCGATGCGATGCTGATCGCCGCCGCGGGCGCGCCGGCGCTGGCGGTCCTGGCGCTGGCGGGCTTCGGCGTCACGCTGTTCCTGCAGCGCTACATCTCGGGAACCTGAGCGAAGGGTTCAGGCCAGGCCGAAGCCGAGCGCCGACAGCGCCTCGCGAAGCCGGTCGCGACCGGACAGGCTCTGCGGCCCCGCGACCCGCGCGGCCGACCTCCGGGACCAGTCCAGATCGCTCATTTTCTGGGCGGCCTGGAACGCGCGCATCGCGGCATCGTAGCCGGCGACCGCCTCGCGCTCGCCCTCGGTGCGGTAGCGCTCGCGGTGCAGCACCACCGACTGCGGCAGCCGCGGCTTTACGCCCGAGAGCTTCGCCGGGTCGGCGTAGCCGACGCACAAGCCGAACACCGCCACCGCGTCGGGCGGCAGGCCGAGCTCGGCCGCGACCTCCTCGGGGCGGTTGCGCATCGCGCCGATGTAGACGGTGCCCAGGCCCATCGACTCGGCAGCCAGCGCCGCGTTCTGCGCGGCCAGCGCGGCGTCGATCGCCGCGACCAGGAACATCTCGAGATAGCGGTTGGCAGCGGCGGTTTCGCCGAGCGCCTGCGCGTTGCGATCGAGGCGCGAGAGGTCGGCGATCCAGACCAGGAACAGCGGGCAATCGCGGATGTGCGCCTGGTCGTTCGCGAGCCGCGACAGCCGCGCCTTGCGATCCGGGTCCTCGACCGCGACCACGCTCCAGGCCTGCAGGTTCGACGAGCTTGCCGCGGACTGCGCCGCCGCCACCAGCAGCTCGAGGGTGCCAGCCGGAAGCGGGCGGTCGAGGTAGGCGCGCACCGATCGATGCTGCAGCATCGCCTCGACGACCGGACCGATCGGCAGGCTGCCCGGCTCGACCGGATGGCCGTAGCGCGCCGACAGCGCGTCAGCAAAAGTGTTCGGAGCATCCGCGGTCCGCGGCGCATCGGCGGCGCGGCGCTGGCCGACCGTCGCGGCCCGCAGCGCGGCGGAGTTCTCTGCGCGGTCCATCGGTCAGGCCGCCGGCGTGAGCACGTGGATCGCGCGGCTCGCGACCATGTCCTTCGTCTTCGCCGCATAGGCCGCCATGTGCGGGGCGCGCGCGTGGGCGCCCAGCGCGTCGAGGTCGCGCCACTTCTCGATGACCACGAAGCTGTCGGGCCCGAAGCTGGCCTGGAAGCCGAGCGGCGGCGTGGCGTCGACGGCAGCGTCGTACTCGATGCAGCCGTCTTCGGCGAGCACGTTCGGGCGATTGGCGCGGAAGGCTTCGAGCACCGCGTCGCGCTGGCCGGGCTTGGCGGTGATGATGGCGAGAACGTGGATCAAGATGTGCTCCAGTCGGGAAGTGAAGGGCTTCTCTCGCGCGCAGGCGCCGCCCGGAACGGCCGGCCGTCGAACACGAAGCCCGGGTAGTCCTGCGCAGCCACCTCGTCGCAGATACCGCGGTAGCGAGCCATGCCGCCGGCGTAGGGCATGAAGATCCGGGGCTTGCCCGGCACGTTGGCGCCGAGGTACCAGGAATGGCTGACGTTGGCGAGCAGCGTGGCGTCGGCCGCCGCCTGCACCTTCCGCTGCCATTGCTCGGCCGCCTCGTCGGTCGCCTCGACCCGGGAGAGGCCCCGCTCGCGCATCCGGGCGATGCAGTCGGTGATCCAGTCGACGTGCTGCTCGATCGCTACCGGCAGGTTGCACAGCACCGACGGGCTGCCGGGGCCGGTCACGGTGAAGAAGTTCGGGAAGCCCGGCACCTGCAGGCCCAGGTAGTTGCGCGGCCCGGCCTTCCAGGCCTGCTGCAGCGTGAGACCGTCGCGGCCTTCGATCGCGATCTTCAGCAGCGCGCCGGTCATCGCGTCGAAGCCGGTCGCGAACACGATGATGTCCAGCGGGTAGGTTGCGTCGGTGGTCCGGATGCCTTCCGGGACGATCTCGACGATCGGCGTGGCCCGCAGATCGACCAGCGACACGTTGTCGCGATTGAAGGTCTCGAAGTAGTCGGTGTCGATAGGCGGGCGCTTGGCGGCGAACGGATGGTCGATGTCCGACAGGATCGCGGCCTTGACCGGGTCCTTGACCACCTGGCGGATCTTCGCCTTGATGAACTCGGCAGCGGTGTCGTTGGCCGCCTGGTCCACGAGCAGGTCCTTGAAGGTCGCGCGAAAGCGCAGTCCGCCTTTCTCCCAGGCCGCCTCGTAGATCGCCTGGCGCTCCTCGGGCGAGGTCTCGCGCGCCGCGCGGTCTGCGACCATGAACGGATGGCCGTTCGTCGTGGCCTGCATCACCTGCCTGATCTCGTCGACGTGCTCGCGCACGTACTGCTTGAATTCCTCGGTGAGCGGCTCGTTGCGCGCCGGGATGCTGTAGTTCGCAGTGCGCTGGAAGACGGTCAGGTGCGCGGCCGAGGCCGCGATGACCGGCGCGCACTGGATGCCGGTGGAACCGGTGCCGATCTGGCCCACGCGCTTGCCGGTGAAGTCCACCCCCTCGTGCGGCCATTCGCCGGTGTGGTACCAGCGGCCGGCAAAGCTGGACAGACCGGGAATGTCGGGGATGTTCGCCGCGGACAGGCAGCCGACCGCCGCGATCAGGAAACGGGCGCTGTAGCGCTCGCCGGTGTCGGTCTCGACCAGCCAGAGGTTGGCCGCCTGGTCGTAGTGGGCGGCCGTGACCCGGGTGTTCAGGCGGATGTCGGGGCGCAGGCGGTAGCGGTCCGCCACGTGGTTCAGGTAACGCAGGATCTCGGCCTGACCCGGATAGCGCTCCGACCACTCCCAGTCGCGCACCAGGTCGTCGTCGAAGTAGTAGGAGTAGGAGTGGCTCTCCGAGTCGCAGCGCGCGCCCGGATAGCGGTTCCAGTACCAGGTGCCGCCGACGCCGTCGCCTGCCTCGAGCACGACTGCGTCCATCTTCAGGTGGTCGCGCAGGCGCAGCAACTGGTACATGCCGGAGAAGCCCGCGCCGACGATCACCGCGTCAAGGTGTCGCGGCGCGGGGGCGGGGACTGTCGACTGGGTATCGGTGCGGTCGCTCATCTCGGGCCCGGGGAATCGATTGCAGACCGATCGATCATAGTCGGCCGGGCGCCGCAGCGCGACCCGTTCGGCGCTCTGCGCTCGGGACCGACCGCGCGCGGCGGCCGTAACCGGAACACCGCGACCCGATCCCTGGTTGCCACGCGCGGGCGCGGGGCGGCGAGCTCGTCGATGCTCTCGCCGGGGGCCCAGGGCGGCTCACCGGACGTCGGCCGCGGCCGACGAAACCATGCTGTTGAAGGCGTTCGTCGCCTGTTCGCGCAACGCACCGCACCGGGGGTCGCCCCGGTAACACTCGAAGCTCGCCCGGAGTTCGAACCGACCGTTCGGCAGCGGGTTCTTGGTGACCGTGCCCTGCAGCAGGCCCGGGCCGGCCGGCGGCTCCGTCTTCAGCGCGACATCGGTGACGGTCCTGACCGGCATTCCCGTGAGTTGCTCCAGCGCCTCGTGCGCCCGGATCCACATGATCTTGCACTGGGTCGGCGAGCCGCACACCGGGCTCGCCGCCACGAGCGACCTGGAATCCTGCTTCTGCGTCGCGGCCGGCTGCGCAACGGACGCCGGCTGAGGCTGGGACTGCGGTGCCGCGCAGCCTACGAGATAGAGCGAGAGCGCCAGCATCCTGAACTTGGGCATCGGTCCGATCCTCCCGGAGTCGTGATCGCCGCCGCATGCGCCGGCGAAGGCGCTGCAAGATGCGCCCGAGAAGGAGAAGTATAGGTTCGGGTGCTCGCCACGCTGCAAGAGCGGGGCGAAGCACTATGCGACAAGCTGCACGACCGCAGGTAAGAAAAAAGGGCCTGGAAATCGCTCTCCAGGCCCTTCGATGTAGTGGCGCGGCTGGCAGGATTCGAACCCACGACCCCTTGGTTCGTAGGCGCGGCACGCAGTATTTAGGTTTTTAAATCAGTAACTTGCGGTGCCTGCCGAATTCCAGATCGGCCAGTTCAGGGCACATTCCTGTCACATCCTATCTGGCCGGAGGCGCACTCGGACGCGGCCGCCTCCGCGGCATGACTTTGGCCAAGTGTCCGGCGGTGAGGCTTATTCCACAGAACTCCTCTCTGGCGTTCATTTCAGGCTTTACATCGGCTTTAGTGTCTGACTAGACTTCTCGCTACTGCTCGGGAAGAGCAGAGCCAGCGCGGACTTTCGCCTGGTCGCTGGGATGGCAATCTCTCAGTGCCCGACGCTGATCGCAATGACACGCGGGACTTCAGTTTCAATACTTGGAGTCTTCTGTCATGACGAATCTTCAGTCTCTTCGGCAGCAAGCTGCTCGCCGCCAATCGCTCCGCTGCTACTACTGCGAGTGCCCGATGTGGGAGCGCGATGCGACCACATTGTCAGCAAGTTTCGGCCTGTCCAAAGCGCAAGCCAATCTTCTGCGCTGCACGGCTGAACACCTGAGGCCCAAGTCGGAGGGTGGGCCGGCGAACAGGACGAACATCGTGGCCGCATGCCTTTTCTGCAACCGCACCCGGCACAAGGCGAAAAATCCGCGTTGCCCTGAGAGCTATAAGAAATATGTCCGTAAGCGTATGCAGAGAGGCCGCTGGCTGACAGGACTGTTCGTTTTCCGAACTCTAGAGTAGTACCACTTGGGTCCAGAGTGCGTACTCTGAAACGCTGGCCGTGGCAGGGATCAGACTATGTGCGGCTTTTGCCATCACGAGTTGCCAGAGTTGGAATCCGATGATGCCCGACTCCATACCCCGGTCGCGTCTACAGTCAAAACCCCCCGCTCCTTTGCCTTGACGAGTTGTATCGGACTACTCTGTGAAGAACATGGCCGCCATCCTGGCCGAGCGGCGCGGCGCCCTGTGCGTCACCCGCCCGGCCGGCATCATTAGCGGTTCGTTCTAATCCGCTTCGGCGGGTTGATCCCCGGCGGATTCGGCCGTCGGGCCGGGTCTAAGTGCCGAGTCACCCGGTTTCGGAAAGCAACCTGCACAGCCGGCGGCGTGTTTGACGTTGCGTCGCTTCCAGCACGCGCGGCCTGCACTTTCATCCAAGACTTGTGAAAGGTAATCTCGGCGTGTGGGCTGGACGAAGCTTTTGGCTCCCATGAGACCCATCGCGATCACAGTTGCCGGTGAAACCTATTCGTCGATATCCGCTGCGTGCGAGCGCTTTGGCGTATCGCCGCAAACCGCCGCCAGACGATTGCGCGACGGTTGGAGCGCTGAACAAGCGTTCGGGCTCGAACTGGCCCCCGCCTCGCACCATGACGGAATTGAAGTCCGCACATCCGAAGGAGTCTTTCGAAGCGTTTCCGAAGCGGCTGCGCGTTTCGGGCTGAAGGCCGGAACGATTCACGCTCGCTTACGGAAGGGCTGGTCGCCAGATGAAGCGGTGGGGATCGCGAAGCGTCCTCGCTCTCCAAAGAATACGGGCGCCGTCAGCTGCGCCGGGGAACGCTTCCCTAACATCAAGTCACTTGCGGAGCGATACGGCCTTCGACGTGCGCTCGTCTATAAGCGGATTCGCTCAGGTTGGACGCCAGAGCAGGCAGTAGAGCGACAAGAACCTCCCCCGAGGTTTCGTAACCAGGTTGGGGGCGCTCGCACTCGTCACTGGAAGAAGGTGGATGTCGTCGATGGAAAGGAGATGCCCGGCGGCGAGGCGGGGGAGTACAAGCTCTACGTCATCAGGAACTCAGTCAACGGTCGCGAGTACGTTGGCATCACCGTGACGCCACTCGCGCTTCGCCTGCGGGGCCATCGCAAGAACGCGAGCATGGGCGTAAAGGGAAAGCTCTACAACGCAATGCGTCGATATGGCGCGGATGCGTTCAGCATCGAGTTGATTCGTAATGACGCGCGCGACTTTGGCGAGTTGCAGCGCCAAGAGATCGCCGAGATCGCCTGCCGAGACACCCTTAGAAACGGCTACAACACTAGCCCCGGCGGCTCAATCGGCACATCGAAGTCGATCTCCGTTGGCGGACGGCATTTCAGTTCTCTGGCCGCCGCCGCCGCGTATTTTGGAATTGATACGAACGTCTTTGGCTTGCGCTTGCGACGGCTCGGTTGGACGCCGGAGCAGGCTGCCGAGATCGAACCGAGAGAAAGGCACGCTCGAAGGCGAGTTCAGGTTGCCGGGAGGGGGTTTCCATCTCTCAAAGCAGCCGCCGCGAACTACGGTCTGGACTATGGGCTTGTGCATAGCCGAGTGGTTGCTAACGGCTGGAGCGTCGAGCAGGCGCTAGGCATTGCCCCCGCACCCGGCACCTCGCGCTACCAGGGTGTGAAGGTCCGGGCATTCGGCAAAGACTTCGCGTCATTTGCTGCCTGCGCCCGGGAGTTCGGAGTCAAGCCCGAGTCACTGCGAAACAGAGTGGTGAACATGGGAAGGTGCATTGAAGAGTCGATCAACCATCTGCTGAGTCAACGCCACAAACGTTTTTGACTGCGGATTCTGTATCTAACGCCATATCAGCGGAATGTTGAAATTGGCGACGGTAGATGCCCTACCAGTAACCATCGTTTCTGTCCGGTACTTTGGCAAACTCCACAAGTCTTTCGAGAACCGCTTCGCATGCTTCGATGAGGGCTGGAAACTTGTCCAAACCCAGATAAGTGCACTCGTGCACAACGAGGTTGCGGTACTTCACTGCCCACAAGAAAAGCTGCCAATTGTCCTCGTCGAAAAATCGCGCGGGATCTGCGATGCCATGCGCAGCGAGGTACTGCTCAACCAAGACATCAGGATTAGTCCTCCGAACCTGTTTATAGCGAGCCTCAATGTCCGCCTTGCTCGGCCGCCCTCGGCGCAGCGTTAAGGTGCGCGCAAGCGCCTCGACTGCCGACACAGACGTGACGAGTCGGTTCGGGCCGAAGTGGTGATCTTCGAGACGTTGACGGATGATGCGTAGCCGTTGCCTCGGCGTCGCCGTAACGTATACGCGGCGGAGATTCTGCAATTCCGAAACAAAGTCCATCCCCGGGGGAATCAGTGCCATCTGACGGGCTCCTGAGCCTATTCAATGCGAAATTGCCTGCGATGGTTAGGCCATTGTTTCCTTGAATTGTCAACTGCCAGGATTGCCGAGACACTCACTTTGGTGTCCCAGGTAGTGGAGAAGAGACGCGGCGCATTCGTCATTCAGATGATCATGCTCGAGATCGTCATCCGCACCGGGCTCGCGCTGCCAAAAGGCGCAACCTGTTGCCGGCGAGGCGTGGCGCCTGATCTAGCCGTCGTGGCCGCCTAGCTCGAGCAGGTGCGTGCAATAGCGGCACGGTCTAGCGGTGCCGGAGAAAGTGCGGGTACTCATGCCGGCAGGATGCAGGATCGGCGGCGGCGGTATCGGCGCAACAGTCTAGGCCGACTGGCTGAGCCGCGATCCCGGACTATCCCGGATAGCGGGCAGTCCCGACTGCTATCCCCGCGCTATCCCGGCCAGAAAAGAAAAAGGGCCTAGATTTCTCTAAGCCCTTGAAAAGAGTGGCGCGGCTGGCAGGATTCGAACCCACGACCCCTTGGTTCGTAGCCAAGTACTCTATCCAACTGAGCTACAGCCGCGCAGACTTGAAAGTATAGCAGGTTTTTTCGGCTTGTCTCGCCCCGTGGCGGGAACCCCAGCCGGGGGGCCACGCCACGCGAGCTGTCCGCCCCCTGCCTCCTCAGGCGTCGCTGCCGGCATTCGGGAAGAAGAGCTGCTCGCCGTCGATCTTGTACGAACCGATGGCTGCCTGTCCTTCGGGGGAAAGCAGCCAGTCGATGAAGGCCTGGCCCGCCTTCTGCTTGACGTGCGGATGCCTGGCCGGGTTGACCAGCATCACGCCGTACTGGTTGAACAGGCGCTTGTCCCCTTCGACCGAGATCACCAGCTCGGCGCGGTTCTTGAACGACAGCCAGGTGCCGCGGTCGGCCAGGATATAGGCGTTCATGCCGGCGGCGCTGTTCAGCGCCGGCCCCATGCCGGAACCGGTCTCGCGGTACCAGCTCCCCGACCCGGTCTTGGGATCCACCTCGGCCATCTTCCAGAACCGAAGCTCTGCGGCATGCGTGCCGCTGCGGTCGCCGCGCGACACGAAGGGCGCCCTGGCCCCGGCGATCTTCTTCAGCGCGCCGACCACGTCCTTGCTGCCGCCGACCCTGGCCGGGTCCGACTTCGGTCCGACCAGCACGAAGTCGTTGTACATGACGGGCTGGCGCCTCACTCCGAAGCCTTCGGCCACGAACTTCTCCTCGGCCACTCGGTCGTGCACGAATACGACGTCGGCGTCGCCGCGCCGGCCGATGTCCAGCGCCTGGCCGGTGCCCACGGCCACGACCTTGACTGAGATGCCCGTCTTCTTCTCGAAGATCGGCAGGATGTGCCTGAACAGGCCCGACTGCTCGGTCGAGGTGGTCGACGAGACGGTGATCGACTCTGCCGCCTGGGCGCTGGCGGCGCCGAGCGGAAGCAGGGCGACGAGGGCCGCTGCGGCGCCCACGGAGAGGGCGGTGAGCCTCCGGCGCGCGTCGGACAGGCTCAGCTTGCGGGAATCGCCGCGGGTTGCCATGGCAGTTCTCCTTGAAGGAATCGTTGCGCCTCGCGGGTTCGCGGGGCTCGGAAGAAGTCCTGGGCGCGGCCGCGCTCCAGCAGGCGACCGGCGCTCAGGAACAGCACCTCGTCGGCGAGCCTCGCCACCTGGCCCAGGTTGTGCGAGGTCATCAGAACCCGGCAGCCGCTCGCGGCGATCTCGCGGATCAGCGCTTCGATCGACTCCCGGGCGGCCGGGTCCAGTGCGGCGGTCGGCTCGTCGAGCAGCAGCAGCCTGGGACCGGTGAGCCAGGCGCGGGCGATCGCCACGCGCTGCCTTTCGCCGCCGGACAGCTTGAGCGCCGGCGCATCGGCAAGCGCCGACAGGCCGACCCGCTCGAGCATGGCCAGGGCACGCTCGCGCAGCAGACTCTTCGGCAAGCCGCACGCGTGGCGGGCGAGCAGCAGGTTGTCCAGCACGCTGCCCCGGAAGAGTGACGGATGCTGGAAGACCAGTGCCTGGCCCTCGAAGGCGGTGTCGTCGGCCGGCGGCTCGCGGCCCTCGAAGCGAACCCGCCCGGCATCCGGGCGCAACAGGCCGTGGGCGATTCGCAGCGTGACCGTCTTTCCTGCGCCGTTGGGGCCGATCAGCGCGCAGATCGAGGCGTCGCTCCATGCGAGGCCGATGCCGTCGAGCACGGTCCGGCCGCCGGGCCGGAAGCAGATGCCGTCGAGCTCGAGGAGCGGCGAAGCCATCGCGCTCAGGACCCGAAGCGGCGCATCGCGAAGCCGCGGGTCGCGCTCGCGACGAGGTTCAGGCCGAGCACGATCGACATAAGCAGCATGCCGAGCGCCAGCGCCAGCGCGAGATCGCCCTTGCTGGTCTCCAGCGCGATCGCGGTGGTCATCGTTCGGGTGATGCGATCGATGTTGCCGCCGACGATCATCACCGCGCCGACCTCGGAGATCGCCCTGCCCAGGCCGGCCAGCAGGATCGCGACCAGCGAAAACCGGGTGTGCCACAGCAGCACGCCGATCCGGTTGCGAAGCGGCAGGCGCAGCGAGCGCAGCGCCTCGCCGTGCTCCCGCCAGGCATCGTCGATCATCTGCCGGGTCAGGGCCGCGATCAGGGGCAGCGTCAGGCAGGTCTGCGCGATCACCATCGCCGACGGGGTGAACAGCAGCCCGAGCGGCCCGAGCGGGCCGCTTCGCGACAGCAGCAGGTAGACGATGACGCCCACGATGACCGAGGGCAGGCCCATGAAGGTGTTCATCGCGACGGCGACCGCAGGCTTGCCGGGGAAGCGGGCGATCGCGACCAGGGCCCCGAGCGGGAGCCCGATCAGGGCGCCCAGCGTGACGGCGCTCAGGCTCACCTTGAGCGAGAGCAGCGCGATGGCGGCCACGTCGCCTTCGAAGTGGCGCAGCAGGGCCAGCGCCTCGCGCAGTGCATCGGGAATCATCGCGCGAGTATATGAAACGGCTGAAATTAGCCTACCATTCGGCAAAGATTTGCATATTCGGGAAAGACCATGGTTCGACGCAAGCGAAGCATCGGCGGCGCGGAGGGCGCGGCGCTGTCTCCCAGGATCGAGCTTGCGCTGCCGGCGGGAGAGGGCGCGGAGTCGCCCGACCTGGTCGCGCTGTCACGGCTGCTCGCGGCTCTTGACGTCTCGCCCAGGATGGCAGCGGCCGCCAGCGAGCTGGACGTCTCCTACCGGACCGCCTGGGGCAGGATCGTGGCGGCCGAGCGCCGGACCGGGCTGCGCCTGGTCGAGCGGGTGAAGGGGCACGGCAGCCGCGTCACCGACGCCGGCCGGGCGCTGGTTGCCGCGGTCGGCGCCTTCGAGAAGGAGGCCGAGCGCAGCCTGCGCGGCCCGATGGGCAAGCTGTCTGCCGGGCTGGCGGCGATCTCGGCGAACGCGGCGCCCCAAGCGCTGCGGCTTGCGGCGAGCCATGACCTGCTGCTGCAGCGCTGCCTGGCGGAGCGGCTCGCCACCGGCGTGGCGGTTCGCTTCGTAGGCTCGGCCGACGCGCTCGAGGCGCTCGGACGCGGCGAAGCCGAGCTCGCCGGGTTCCACGTGCCGGCCGGCCAGCGCCCGGCGGCGCCGGTGCTGGCCAGCGGGGTCAGGAGCTTCCTGGCGGCCCTGGCGCGACGGGAGCAGGGGCTGATCGTGGCCGCCGGCAATCCGAAGCGGATCCGCGACGTGACCGACCTTGCGCGCCCGGGCCTGCGCTTCGTTAACCGGCAGCGCGGCGCCGCGACCCGCAGCTGGCTCGACCGGCTGCTGCAGGAGCAGGGCGTAGACCCCGGCAGCATCGCGGGTTACGAGATCGAGGAGGCGTCGCATCTTGCAGTGGCCGCCACGGTCGCTGCGGGCGACGCGGACGCCGGTTTCGGGCTGAAGGCGGCCGCGCTGCGCTTCGGCCTGGGGTTCGTGCCGATCGGCGTGGAGACCTACTGGCTGGCCGGGGACTCCGGGCTGAGGCGGGATGCGCGGGTGCGCGAACTGATCGCCGCGATGCGCAGCCTCGCGGGGGCCAGCGAGGGATACGAGGTGGCCGGCGCGAACGCCGAGGCCGCTGCCGCGCGACCCGCATCTTCGGCGGCAAGAGCAAGAGTCAGGACCGAATAACCATAATATGAAATGAGAATTCGGATTCTGAAAATTTTTCTTGTCTTTTGCGGGGCCGCTTTCTAGAATCGGCCGGAACATCCAGCCGATCGGAAGAAAGAGGAGAAGCCATGTCAGCGGTTCCCAGCCAGCTGCCCGCAGCGAACGACCCCGTCGACATCGACGCCCTCGAGACCAGCGAATGGCTGGATGCGCTCGAAGCGGTCATCGACCGCGAGGGGCCCGAGCGGGCGCACTTCCTGCTCGAGCGGATGATCGAAAAGGCTCGTCGTTCCGGCGCCTACATTCCTTTCTCCGCCAACACCGCCTACGTCAACACGATTCCGCCGCAGCTCGAGGCGCGCTCGCCCGGCAACGCGGAGTACGAGGAGCGGATCCGCTCGTTCATTCGCTGGAACGCGATGGCGATGGTGGTGCGCGCCAACAAGCACAACCCGCCCGACGGCGGCGACCTCGGCGGCCACATCGCGTCCTTCGCGTCGCTGGCCACGATGATCGGCACCGGCATGAACCACTTCTGGAACGCGCCGCACGAAGGGCACGGCGGCGACCTGGTCTACTTCCAGGGCCACTCGGCGCCGGGCATCTACGGTCGCGCCTTCCTCGAGGGCCGTCTCACCGAGGAGCAGCTCGACCATTTCCGCCAGGAGGTGCAGGGCAAGGGCCTGTCCTCGTATCCGCATCCGAAGCTGATGCCGGAGTTCTGGCAGTTCCCGACCGTGTCGATGGGCCTGGGCCCGCTGATGGCGATCTACCAGGCGCGCTTCCTGAAGTACCTGCACGCCCGCGGCATCGCCGACACCAGCAAGCGCAAGGTCTGGGTGTTCTGCGGCGACGGCGAGATGGACGAGCCCGAGTCGCTCGGCGCGATCAGCCTCGCGGCGCGCGAGAAGCTCGACAACCTGGTCTTCGTGATCAACTGCAACCTGCAGCGGCTCGACGGCCCGGTGCGCGGCAACGGCAAGATCATGCAGGAGCTCGAGGGCGACTTCCGCGGCTCGGGCTGGAACGTGATCAAGCTGATCTGGGGCTCGTACTGGGACCCGCTGCTCGCCCGCGACAAGGAAGGCATCCTGCAGCGGGTGATGGAAGAAACCGTCGACGGGGAGTACCAGGCCTACAAGGCCAACGACGGCGCCTTCGTTCGCAAGCACTTCTTCGGAAAGCACCCGAAGCTGCTCGAGATGGTCTCGCGGATGACCGACGACGACATCTGGCGCCTGAACCGCGGCGGCCACGACCCGCACAAGGTGTACGCCGCCTTCCACGCGGCCACGCATCACAAGGGCCAGCCGACCGTGCTGCTCGTAAAGACGGTCAAGGGCTACGGCATGGGGCGCGCCGGCGAGGCGAAGAACCCGACCCACCAACTCAAGAAGCTCGACGCCGACTCGATCCGCGAGTTCCGCGACCGCTTCAACATCCCGATTCCCGACGACAAGCTCGCGGAAGTCCCGTTCTACAAGCCGGACCCCGAATCGCCCGAGATGAAGTACATGCTCGAGCGCCGGGCCGCGCTGGGAGGCTCGCTGCCGCAACGGCGCCCGAAGTCCAGCGAGAAGCTGCCGGTGCCGGGGCTCGACGCCTTCAAGGCGGTGCTGGAGCCGACCGCCGAGGGCCGCGAGATCTCCACGACCCAGGCCTTCGTGCGGGTGCTGACCGCGCTGGTGCGCGACAAGACCCTCGGCCCGCGCGTGGTGCCGATCGTGCCCGACGAGGCCCGCACCTTCGGCATGGAGGGGATGTTCCGCCAGCTCGGCATCTACTCGCCCGAAGGACAGAAGTACACGCCGGTCGACAAGGACCAGGTCATGTACTACCGCGAGGACGCCGCCGGCCAGATCCTCGAGGAGGGGATCAACGAGGCGGGCGCCTTCAGCTCGTGGATCGCGGCCGCGACGTCGTACTCGACGAACGACCGCATCATGGTGCCGTTCTACATCTACTACTCGATGTTCGGCTTCCAGCGCGTGGGCGACCTGGCCTGGGCGGCCGGCGACATGCAGGCGCGCGGCTTCCTGCTCGGCGGCACCGCCGGCCGGACCACGCTAAACGGCGAGGGCCTGCAGCACGAGGACGGCCACAGCCACATCATGTCGTCGACGATCCCGAACTGCGTGTCCTACGACCCGACCTTCGCGCACGAGGTCGCGGTGATCATCCAGCACGGCCTGAAGCGCATGGTCGAGGACCAGGAAAACGTCTTCTACTACCTCACGCTGATGAACGAGAACTATCCGCACCCGGGGCTGAAGCCCGGTGACGAGGACGGGATCGTTCGCGGCGGCTACCTGCTGAAGGCGGGTCCGAAGAAGGCCGAGCACCGGGTGCAGCTGCTGGGCTCGGGCACGATCCTGCGCGAGGTGATGGCCGCCGCCGAGATGCTCGAGAAGGACTGGGGCATCGCCGGCGACGTCTGGAGCATCACCAGCTTCACCGAGCTGCGCCGCGACGGCATGGACTGCGAGCGCTGGAACCTGCTGCACCCGACCAGCAAGGCGAAGGTTCCGTACCTGACCGCGCTGCTCGACAAGACCAGCGGCCCGGTCGTGGCCTCGACCGACTACATGAAGCTGTTCGCCGACCAGGTCCGGCCCTTCATCCCGAAGGGGCGCAGCTACAAGGTGCTGGGCACCGACGGCTTCGGCCGCTCCGATTTCCGCTACCGGCTGCGCGAGCACTTCGAGGTGGACCGTCGTTTCGTGACGATCGCCGCGCTGAAGTCGCTGGCCGACGAGGGCGCGATCCCGGCGAAGAAGGTCGCCGACGCGATCCGCAAGTACGGCGTCGATCCCGAGAAGAGCAACCCGCACCACGCCTGACCGGACCGTTCACCGAGAGAGAAGAAGATGAGCATGATCGAAGTGAAGGTTCCGGACATCGGCGACTTCAAGGAGGTCGAAGTCATCGAGGTCCTGGTGGCGGAGGGCGACACGATCGCGGTCGAGCAGTCGCTGATCACCGTGGAGTCCGACAAGGCCTCGATGGAGATTCCGTCCACCGCGGCCGGCCTGCTGAAGCAGCTGAAGGTCAAGGTCGGCGACAAGGTGTCCGAAGGCAGCCTGCTCGCGCTGCTCGAGGCTGCCGGCGAGGCCGCGGCCCCGGCACGCCCCGAGGCCGAGACGCCCGCGCCGGCTCCGGCACGGCCCGAGGCGGAGGCGCCCGCGCCGGCGCCCCAGGAGGCAACGGCGTCCGCCCCAGCGCAGGCCGCGCCCGCGGCGCCGCGACCGGCGGCCGCCGTCGTCGAGACCGCGGTCCCGGCGCCCAGCCGCGCGCCGTCGCCTACCGCGGCCCTCGCCGAAGGGGAGGGCGCGCACGTGGTGAAGCCGCACGCGTCGCCGTCGGTGCGCCGCTTCGCGCGCGAGCTCGGCGTCGACCTGTCCCGGGTCACGGGAAGCGGCCCCAAGCAGCGCATCACCCACGACGACGTTCGCGCCTGGGTCAAGGGCGCGATCGCCCGCGCCGAGGGCGCCGCCCCGGCGGCCGGCGCCCCGGCCGGCGAGGCGGGCGCGGCGCTCGGGCTGATTCCGTGGCCCAAGGTCGATTTCGCGAAGTTCGGGCCGGTCGAGACGAAACCCGTCGCCCGCATCCGCAGGATCTCGGCGGCGAACCTGCACCGCAACTGGGTGATGATCCCGCACGTCACCAACCACGACGAGGCGGACATCACCGACCTGGAGGCCTTCCGCGTCCAGCTGAACCAGGAGCAGGGCAAGGCCGGCGTCAAGGTCACGATGCTCGCCTTCCTGATCAAGGCCTGCGTGTCGGCGCTGCAGAAGTTCCCCGAATTCAATTCGTCGCTGGACGGCGAGAACATCGTCCTGAAGAACTACTGGCACATCGGCTTCGCCGCGGACACGCCCAACGGGCTGATGGTCCCGGTGATCCGCGACGCCGACAAGAAGGGGATCTTCCAGATCGCGAAGGAAACGGCCGAGCTCGCCGCGAAGGCGCGCGAGGGCAAGCTGTCGCCGGCCGACATGCAGGGCGGCACCTTCTCGATCTCCAGCCTGGGCGGCATCGGCGGCACCTACTTCACACCGATCATCAATGCGCCCGAGGTCGCGATCCTCGGCGTGTGCCGCTCGTTCACCAAGCCGGTCTGGGACGGCAAGGCCTTCCAGCCGCGGCTGATCCTGCCGCTGTCGCTGTCCTGGGACCACCGGGTCGTCGACGGCGCCGCCGCGGCGCGCTTCAACGTCTACCTGGCCCAGCTGCTCGCGGACTTTCGCCGCGTGATGCTCTGATGTCCCGAACGAGGCGATAGAACGATGAGCACGATCGAAGTGAAGGTTCCGGACATCGGCGATTTCAAGGACGTCGAGGTCATCGAGGTGCTGGTCGGCCCCGGCGACACGATCGCGGTCGAGCAGTCGCTGATCACGGTGGAATCCGACAAGGCCTCGATGGAGATTCCGTCGTCGGTCGCAGGCGTCGTGAAGGCGATGCGGGTCAAGGTCGGCGACAAGGTGTCCGAGGGCTCGGTGCTGCTCGAGCTCGAGCCGGCCGGGGCAGGGCAGCCGGCCGCGCAGGCGACGGCACCGGCCGGCGCGTCGGCAGCCGCCCCTGCGGCGGCGCCGGCCCAGGCCCCCGCTGCGCAGGCGGCGCCGGCCGCCGCCGCGCAAGCTGCCGCGCCGGCTCCCGCCGCTGCTAGGGCGGCAAACCTGCCGCCTGCCGACCATCAGTGCCAGCTGGTGGTGCTCGGCGGCGGCCCGGGCGGCTACTCGGCGGCCTTCCGGGCGGCCGACCTCGGCATGGACGTCGTGCTCGTCGAGCGCTACCCGAATCTGGGCGGCGTCTGCCTGAACGTGGGCTGCATCCCGTCCAAGGCGCTGCTGCACGTGGCGGCCGTGATCGACGAGGCCCGGCACTTCGAGCGCTACGGCGTGACCTTCGGCGAGCCGAAGATCGACCTCGACGCGCTGCGCGGTCACAAGGAGAAGGTGGTCGGCAAGCTGACCGGCGGCCTGGCCGGCATGGCCAAGGGCCGCAAGGTCCGGGTGATCCGCGGCTACGGCCACTTCGTCGACCCGAACCATCTGGAAATCGAGCTCACCGAAGGCAGCGGGCAGGACAAGACCGGCAAGACCGAAGTGCTGCGCTTCGAGCAGGCGATCGTCGCCGCCGGCTCGGCTGCCGTGAGGCTGCCCTTCCTGCCCGACGACCCGCGCATCGTCGATTCGACCGGCGCGCTGCAACTGCCCAAGGTGCCTAAGCGCATGCTGGTCATCGGCGGCGGCATCATCGGCCTGGAGATGGCCTCGGTGTACTCGACGCTGGGCGCGCGCATCGACGTGGTGGAGATGCTCGACGGCCTGATGACCGGCGCCGACCGCGACCTGGTCCGGGTCTGGCAGAAGCACAACGAGAAGCGCTTCGACCGGATCATGCTGCGCACGAAAACGGTCAAGGCCGAGGCGCGCGACGACGGGATCCACGTCTGGTTCGAGGGCGAGAACGCGCCCGAGGGCGGGGCGCCGCAGGTCTACGACCTGGTGCTCAGCGCGGTGGGCCGCAGCCCGAACGGGCGCAAGATCGGCGCGGATCGCGCGGGCATCGAGGTGAACGAGCGCGGCTTCATCGCGGTCGACCGCCAGATGCGCACCAGCGTCCCGCACATCTTCGCGATCGGCGACATCGTCGGCCAGCCGATGCTGGCGCACAAGGCCGTGCACGAGGGACACGTCGCGGCCGAGGTCGCCGCCGGCCACAAGGCATTCTTCGACGCGCACGTGATCCCGTCGGTGGCCTACACCGACCCGGAGGTCGCCTGGGTCGGGCTGACCGAAGACGACGCGAAGAAACAGGGGCTGAAGGTCGGCAAGGCGGTGTTCCCCTGGGCGGCCTCGGGCCGGGCGATCGCCAACGGCCGGGACGAGGGCTTCACCAAGCTGCTGTTCGACGAGCAGACGCATCGCGTGGTCGGCGGCGGCATCGTCGGCACCCACGCCGGCGACATGATCGGCGAGGTGGCGCTCGCGATCGAGATGGGCGCCGATGCGACCGACATCGGCCGCACGATCCACCCGCACCCCACGCTGGGCGAGTCGATCGGCATGGCCGCGGAAGTCTTCGAGGGCACCTGCACCGACCTGCCTGCGCCGAAGAAGCGTTGAAGCGGGAGGCGGCGCTCCGTCGCTGACGGCGGCGTCTCCCCTTCGCCCGCGGCGACGCCCCCTTCGCTGACAATTGTTAGCGGATGACCTTCCGTTGGCAGGGGGAGGGCATCCCGGGTAGGATCGCCGGCGCGGAGGGGTTTACAATCCGGCTCCGTCGATCGGGCGTATCCGCCACCAGCGGAAGCGAGTTCGGACTCCATTCGCCCGGTCCGCAACGAATCGTCCCAAGGAGACAATCGATGGATCGTCGTTCAGCACTGAAGAAGACCCTGACCGCCGGCGCCGCCGCCGGTGCCGCCACGCTCGCGGCCCCCGCGATCTCGCAGGGCAAGATCGAGTGGCGGATGGTCACCACCTGGCCGAAGAACTTCCCGGGCCTGGGCGTCGGCGCCGAGAACCTGGCCAAGCGCATCAACACGATGTCGGGCGGCCGCCTGACGATCAAGGTCTTCGCGGCGGGCGAGATGGTCCCGCCGCTGCAGGCGCTCGACGCGGTCATCAACGGCACCGCCGAAATGAGCCACGGCGCCGCCTACTACTGGCAGAACAAGAACCCCGGCCTCGCTTTCTTCACCGGCGTGCCCTACGGCATGACCTCCCGCGAGCTGGCGGCCTGGGTGCGCTACCTCGGCGGCCAGCAGATCTGGGACGAGATCTACGACCAGTTCGGCGTGCAGGGCTTCCTGTCCGGCGACACCGGCACGCAGGCCGGCGGCTGGTTCCGCAAGGAGCTGAAGAGCCTGGCCGACATCAAGGGCATCCGCTTCCGCACGCCGGGCCTCGGCGGCCGGGTGTGGCAGGCGCTGGGCGCCTCGGTCACCAACATGGCCGCCGGCGAGATCTTCCAGGCCCTGCAGAGCGGCGCGCTGGACGCGGCCGAGTTCGTCGGCCCGTACAACGACCTGGCGCTGGGCTTCCACCAGGTCGCCAAGAACTACTACCTGTCGAGCTTCGTCGAGGCGGGCCTCGCCACCGAGGCTGTCGTCAACAAGTCGAAGTTCAAGGCGCTGCCGGCCGACCTGCAGGAGATCGTCCGCACTGCCTGCCAGGCCGAGTACGACCAGGTGGCCTCGGATTTCTACGCCAACGACCCGCGCGCGCTGGAAACGCTGGTGAGCAAGCACGGCGTCGTGGTCCGCCAGTTCCCCGAGGACATCCTCGAGGCGGCCGCGAAGGCGTCGGCCGACGTGATCAACGGCATTCGCAGCAGCGACAACGCGCTCGCCAAGAAGACCGCCGATAGCTTCGTGTCGGCGCTCAAGCTGCTGCGCACGCGCTCCGAGGTGACCGACCTGCCGTACATGAACGCGCGCCAGAAGTACTACAAGCTGTAATCGCCAGGGGCATCGCCGGCGGCCGCCCTTCGGGGCGCTGCCGGGACACCCGCCTCCCGCGGCTGCTTGCGGCCGCGGGGGCGTTTCCTGAAAGGCCAGTCCCGGGACACCACCGCCGGGGAGCCCGCTCCATGAAGGCACTCGCCACTTTCGTCACCGCCGTCGGGCGCCTGAACGGCTTCGTCGGCAAGACCTTTTCCTGGCTCGCGCTCGGCGCGGTCCTCGTCTGCTTCGTCGTCGTCGTCCAGCGCTACGTGTTCTCGACGACGCAGATCTGGATGCAGGATCTCTACGTGTGGCTGAACGGCGCCATGTTCATGGCGGTGGCCGGCTACGGGCTGCTCACCGACAGCCACGTCCGCGTGGACATCTTCTATCGGCCAGCGCCTGCGCGGAAGAAGGCGGTGCTCGACATGATCGGCGTCGTCCTGTTCCTGCTGCCGTTCTGCGTGGTCGTCTGGCTGTGGGGCTTCGAGTACGTCCAGCGCTCCTGGATGCTCAAGGAAGGCTCGCCCAATCCCGGCGGCATGCCCGGCCTGTTCGTCCTCAAGACCTTCATCCTGGGCTTCGTCGTGCTGGTCGGGCTGCAGGGGCTCTCGATGCTGGCCCGCAGCATCCTCGTCCTCGGCGGTCGCGACGACCTGCTGCCCGAGGAATTCCGCTACGCGCGGGGATAGGCGCTCATGGATCCGGTCCTGCTCGGCGAGATCCTCGCCGTCCTGATGTTCCTCGGCGTCATCGCGACGCTGCTGATCGGCTTCCCGGTCGCCTTCTCGCTGGCCGGCGTCTCGCTGATCTTCTCGCTGGTCGGCTGGACGCTCGGCGTCTTCGATCCGTCGAACTTCGGCGCGCTCGCGTCGCGCTACGTCGGCTTCATGACGAACGAGGTGCTGGTCGCGGTGCCCTTGTTCATCTTCATGGGCACCGTGCTCGAACGCTCGCAGATCGCCGAGGAACTGCTCACCACGATGGGCAGGGTGTTCGGCAGCCTGCGCGGCGGCCTCGCGTTCTCGGTGATCGCGGTCGGCGCGCTGCTCGCCGCGTCCACCGGCGTCGTCGGCGCCACGGTCGTCACGATGGGCCTGATCAGCCTGCCTGCGATGATGCGCGCCGGCTACGACCCGAAGCTCGCCTGCGGCGTGATCTGCGCGTCGGGCACGCTCGGCCAGATCATCCCGCCGTCCACCGTGCTGATCTTCATGGGCGACATGCTGGCCGGCATCAACGCCCAGGTGCAGATGGCCAAGGGCAATTTCGCGCCCACCCCGGTGTCGGTCGGCGACCTGTTCGCCGGCGCGATGATCCCCGGCCTGCTGCTGGTCGGCCTATATTTTCTCTTCACGATCTGGAAGGCGGTCTTCGACCCGAAGTCCTGCCCGGCGATGGTCGTGTCGGCGGAGGAAAAGGCCGCCCTCGGCCGCGACGTGCTGACCGCGCTGCTGCCGCCGCTGCTGCTGATCATTGCCGTGCTGGGCTCGATCCTGGGCGGCATCGCCACGCCGACCGAGTCGGCGTCGGTTGGCGCGGTCGGGGCGGTCGTGCTCGCGATCGTCAAGCGCCGCTTCAGCCTCACGATGCTGCGCGAGGCGACGATCGGCACCGCAACGGTCACGTCGATGGTGTTCGTGATCCTGCTCGGCGCCGCGGTCTTCTCGATCGTGTTCCGGATGATGGGCGGCGACAACCTGGTCCACGAGTTCCTGTCCGACCTGCCCGGCGGGGAGATCGGCGCGCTGATCGTCGTGATGGCCGTCATGTTCGTGCTCGGCTTCATCCTCGACACCTTCGAGATCATCTTCATCGTGATCCCGATCACCGCGCCGGTGCTGCTGAACCTTGGCGTGGACCCGGTGTGGCTGGGCGTGCTGGTCGGCGTGAACCTGCAGACCAGCTTCCTGACGCCGCCCTTCGGCTTCGCGCTGTTCTACCTGCGCGGCGTGGCGCCGCCCGAGGTCAGCACCGGGCAGATCTACAAGGGCGCGGTGCCCTTCGTGGCCCTGCAGGTGATCGCGATCGCGATCCTGCTCAGCTTTCCGGCGCTGGCCACCTGGCTGCCGAGGGTGATCTACCAGTAGAAGGGGGCCGACGGGCCGACCCGAACAGTCGCGGCGGGGAAGTTCGCCGCGATCAGTCGCGGCGGGGCGGCTCGTCGCGGTCGAGCTCGCGCATCTCGACGTCGATCACCGTGCCGCCCTCGCGTGGCGGCTGCCCGCCCGGCCCGCCCCGGTCGAAGGGCCCGCGCCCGTCCCGGCGTCGCGAGCGGGCGCCGAACCAGGCCGCCACCGCGACGACGGAGCCGATCAGCAGGCCCGACACCAGCGTGACGAGCGCGAGCACGACGGCCACCGCGGCGCCGAGAACGATCGCGGCGATCGCGGCGATGCGCGCGATCAGCCGCTGCAACGAAGCCAGCATCGATTGATCTCCAGGGCGGCGGGCCGCGGCTTCATTCGCCTTCGGCCCCGGCGGGAAGTTCGGCCGGCTCGACGGCGACCGGCGTGGCCAGGACCTTGTCGATCCGCTTGCCGTCCATGTCGACGATCTCGAAGCGCCAGTTCTCCCAGACGACCGTGTCGCCGGTCTGCGGCATCCGGCCCAGCATCAGCATCATCATGCCGCTGAGCGCCTGGTAGCGCGCGCGGTCCTCGTCGGGCACGCTGCGCAGTTCGAGGCGGTCCTTCAGCTCGGGAATCGGGATCAGCCCGTCGAGCAGCCAGGAGCCGTCCTCGCGGCGCACCGCCCAGCTGGTTTCCTCGTCGGGCGCGCCGAATTCGCCGGTGATCGCCTCGAGCAGGTCCTGCAGCGTGATCAGGCCCTGGATCTCGCCGAACTCGTCGATCACCAGCGCGATGTGCGCGTTCGAGCTGCGGAAGTTCTCGAGCAGCTCCATGCCGGTCAGGGTCTCCGGCACGAAGAGCGGCGGCTGCAGGCCGGCCTTCAGGTCGAAGGGCTGGCCGGTCAGCGAGCGCGACAGCAGCTGCTTGGTGTGGATGAAGCCGAGCACCTCGTGCATGCCGCCTTCGCAGACCGGGAAGCGCGAGTGCACCGTGTCGGCGACCTTGGCCAGGTTCTCCTCGATCGGGTCGGTCACATCGAGCCACACGATGTCCGGCCTGGGCACCATCAGCGAGGAGATCTGGCGGTCGTCGAGCCGGAACACGTTGCGCACCATCGCGTGCTCGCTCTGCTCGATCACGCCGCTCTGCGAGCCCTCGGCCAGCATCGCGTGGATCTCCTCCTCGGTGACCGAGGGGCCGGCCACGCGGTTCGCGCCCATCAGCTTGAGCAGCAGCTCGGTCGAGACCGACAGCAGGCGCACGAAAGGCTGCGATGCGATCGCCAGCAATGTCATCGGGCGCGCGACGACCCGGGCAATGCCCTCGGGGCTGAACTGGCCGAGCCGCTTCGGGACCAGTTCGCCCACCACGATCGACACGTAGGTGACGACGATCACCACCAGGGCAGTGGCGGCATAGTCGGACCACGGTTGGCTGGCGCCGAGCGTTTCCATCCAGTCGGCGAAAGGCGCGGCCAGGGCGGCCTCGCCGACGATGCCGTTCAGGATGCCGATCGAGGTGATCCCGATCTGGATCGTCGACAGGAATCGGTTGGGGTCCTCGCCCAGCGACATGGCCAGGACGGCGGAGCGGTCGCCGTCGTCGGCGAGCTTCTGGAGCCGCGCCTTGCGCGCCGTGACCAGCGCGATCTCGGACATCGCGAACAGGCCGTTCAGGACGATGAGCCCGAGAAGGATCAGGATCTCGATCATCGGAGGCCTCGCCGGCGAGCCGCACCGCATGTCACCACGCGGGCGAGGGGGCTTCGACGGAAATGGCGGGAGGTTTCGCGCCGGTGGCGCGGTTCAGGCTCCGAGTCTTGCATCGTGGTGGGGGCCGGCACGGGCCGGTCGGCCGGGACTGCCCCCGAAATGGTTTTGGAGCGAACGATTATAGCGGCGCCCCGAGGCGTGCGAGATGGCGTGCGATCGCCGCCCGGACCTGTTCCGGCGCGGTGCCGCCGCGGTGGTTCCGCGCCCCGACCGAGCCCTCGAGCGTGAGCGCGTCGAAGACGTCGCCGGCGACCAGCGGCGAGAACGCGCGCAACTCGTCGAGCGACAGGTCGGCGAGGTCCACGCCCCGGTCGGCCGCCGCACGCACCGCGCGGGCGACCGCTTCGTGCGCGTCGCGAAAGGGCAGGCCCTTGCGGACCAGGTAGTCGGCCAGGTCGGTGGCCGTGGAAAAACCCTCCGCGGCCGCCTGCCGCATGCGCTCGGCCCGCACCGTGATCCCGCCGCTCATGTCGGCGAAGATGCGCAGCGTCTCGAGCAGCGTGTCGGCCGTGTCGAACAGCGGTTCCTTGTCTTCCTGGTTGTCCTTGTTGTAGGCGAGCGGCTGCCCCTTCATCAAGGTGAGCAGGCCGACCAGGTGGCCGTTGACCCGGCCGGTCTTTCCGCGCGCGAGCTCGGGCACGTCGGGGTTCTTCTTCTGCGGCATGATCGAGGAGCCGGTGCAGAAGCGGTCGGCCAGGTCGATGAAGCCCACCCGCGGCGACATCCAGAGGATCAGCTCCTCGGAGAGCCGGGAGACGTGGGTCATGACCAGCGCCGCGGCGGCGCAGAACTCGATCGCGAAGTCGCGGTCGGAAACGGCGTCGAGCGAGTTCTCGCACAGGCCGTCGAAACCGAGCTGGCGAGCGACGAACTCGCGGTCGATCGGATAGCTGGTGCCGGCCAGCGCGGCCGCGCCCAGCGGCAGCCGGTTGACCCGCTTGCGGCAGTCGAGCATGCGCTCGGCGTCGCGCGCGAACATCTCGACGTAGGCGAGCAGGTGGTGACCGAAGGTGACGGGTTGCGCGACCTGCAGGTGGGTGAAGCCCGGCATGATCGTGTCGGCGTGCTCGCCGGCCTTCGCGAGCAGCGCCCGCTGCAGCGCCTCGAGCGCCGCCACGATGTCGTCGATCGTGCCGCGCAACCAGAGCCGGATGTCGGTGGCCACCTGGTCGTTGCGCGAGCGGGCGGTGTGCAGCCGCTTGCCCGCGTCGCCGACCAGCTCGGTCAGCCGCTTCTCGATGTTCAGGTGGACGTCTTCCAGGTCGATCGACCATTCGAAGGCGCCGGAGGCGATCTCGCCGCGGATCTTCTCCATGCCGCCGCGGATCGCCGCCAGGTCGTCCGCCGACAGCAGGCCCGCCGATTCGAGCATCGCCGCATGGGCGAGCGATCCGTCGATGTCGGCCATCGCGAGCCGCTTGTCGAAGCCGACCGACGCGGTGTAGCGCTTGACGAGCTCGCTGACCGGCTCGGAAAAGCGCGCGGACCAGGCCTCGGATTTCCTGGCGAATTGATCTGTCATAATCGGTCGGAATAAGGGGGAAGGAGCGGCTGCGCGGCGTCCTCGGCGCGCCGGAACGCCCCCGATTATACGGTTCGACCCGCGGCGCCCCGGCAGGAGCGCCGCGGCACGAGCCCCGGCCAGCACGATAAGGGACGATCGATGAACGATGCGCAGCCGCCGGCCCCACGACGCCGGCGACTGACCGACGGCGCCGCCTTGCCGGTCCTGCCGGACTGCTGCAACCTCGGCACCGTGGCGCGGGTGCTGCTGCCGCTGAACGTCGCGGTGGTGCTGGCGGCCCCGCTGATCGCCCAGGATCCCGGCTCGGCGCCCGACGTCGCGCTGCGCGCCGCATCGGTGGTCAACCCGGTCGCGTTGCTGTCGCTGCTCGTCTTCTGTGTCGCGCGCCGCATCGTCAACGGCTGGCCGCGCCCCGCGCAGTGGGCGGCCGCGCTGTCGGTGCCTTCGGTGCTGGCCTTCCTGGTCGCGCTGCTGGTCGGCTGGATCTACTCGAGCACTCCGATGGCCTCGTCCCTGCTCGAGCGCGCGCTCTTCGCGGTGCCGCTCGCTGCGGCGGCCACCTGGCTGATCGCCGAGTTCCTGCGGCTGCGGCTGGTTTCGCTGCAGCCCTCGCAGGCCGAGGGGCGCCTCCAGGCGCTCCAGGCGAGGATCCGGCCGCACTTCCTGTTCAACAGCCTGAACACGGTCATCGGCCTGATGCGCAGCGATGCGCGCCAGGCCGAGCGCACGCTGGAGAACCTCGCCGACCTGTTCCGCGTCTTCATGAAGGACAGCCGCGAGCTGGTGCCGCTCGACGACGAGGTGCTCCTGTGCAAGGAGTACCTGACGATCGAGAAGCTGCGGCTCACCGACCGCCTCGAGGTCCGCTGGGACCTCGGCGAGATGCCCGGCGATGCGCTGCTGCCGTCGCTGCTGCTGCAGCCGCTGGTCGAGAACGCGGTCCACCACGGCATCGAGCCGCGCACCTCGCCCGGCGAGGTCCGCATCGCGATCTCCAGGAGCGGCGACCGGGTGCGCGTCGAGATCGCCAATCCGCTGGCCGAAGCGCCGCCGGTCCGTTCCGGCAACCACATGGCGCTGTCCAACGTGCGCGAACGCCTCGCGCTGACCTTCGACGTCGAGGGGCAGCTCGAGACCCAGGAGGACGACGGGCAATTCCGGGTCGTCGTCCAGTTCCCCTACCGCAAAGAGAGAAGACGCCGAGATGTCAGACGCACCTTCGATCCTGATCGTTGACGACGAACCGGTCGCCCGCTCGCGGCTTCGCGAGCTGCTGGCCGACCTGGCCCCCGAATTCCCGCACCGGATCGTCGGCGAGGCGCCCAACGCGCCCGAGGCGCTCTCGCAGATCGAGGTCGCGCAGCCCCAGATCGTGCTGCTCGACATCCAGATGCCGGGCATGACCGGGATCGAGCTGGCTCGCCACATCTCGGCGCGCGCGCAGTCGGCCGAGTCGCCCAGGCAGATGCCGCTGATCATCTTCGTGACCGCCTACGACGAGTTCGCGGTCGACGCCTTCGAGGTGCGGGCGATCGACTACCTGCTCAAGCCCGTGCGCGCCGAGCGGCTCGGCCAGGCGCTTCGCCGCGCGCTCACTCGCCTGCCGAGCGAGCACGCGCAGCAGATCGACGAGCTGGCGGCCGCCACCAACACCCGCCGCCGCCACCTGTCGGTGCACGAGCGCGGCCGCGTGATCCTCGTGCCGCTCGAGCAGGTCATCTACCTGAAGGCCGAGCTGAAGTACATCACGGTGCGCACGAAGGAGCGCGAGTACCTGATCGAGGAGTCGCTGACCGGCCTGGAGGAGGAGTTCAGCGACCGCTTCGTGCGCATCCACCGCAACGCGCTGGTCGCGCGCCCCTCCATCGCCGGTTTCGAGCGGGTCCAGCCGCAGGGCGAGGCCGAAGGCGGCGACCCGTACTGGCAGGTCGTGCTGCGCGACGTGACCGAGCGCCTTCCGGTGAGCCGCAGGCAGTGGTCGATCGTCAAGAGCCTGGTCGGTTGAGCGCGATGTCCGGCATCCCGCACGGCTCGCCGAAGCGGCTGGTCATCGCGTCGCGCGAGAGCCGCCTGGCGATGTGGCAGGCCGAGCACGTGCGCGACCGGCTGCTGGCGCTGTACCCGGACTGCGAGGTCTCGATCCTCGGCATGACCACGCTCGGCGACCGGGTGCTCGACCGGGCGCTCAACGAGATCGGCGGCAAGGGGCTGTTCATCAAGGAGCTCGAGGTGGCCCTGCTCGAGGGCCGGGCCGACCTCGCGGTGCACTCGCTGAAGGACGTGCCGATGGAGCTGGCGCCGCAGTTCGCGCTGCCGGTGATCATGCCGCGCGAGGATCCGCGCGACGCCTTCGTGTCCGGGCGCTTCGCCTCGCTCGAGTCGATGCCGGCGGGGGCGCGGGTCGGCACCTCGAGCCTGCGCCGGGCGGCCCAGGTCCGCCATCGCTTCCCGGGCCTCGAGGTGCTGCCGCTTCGCGGCAACGTCAACACGCGCCTGGCCAAGCTCGATGCCGGACAGTACGACGCGATCATCCTGGCCGCCGCGGGGCTCAAGCGGCTCGGGCTGGCCGAGCGGATCCGCGCGATCATCCCGCCCGACCTCAGCCTTCCCGCGGCAGGGCAGGGAGCGCTCGGCATCGAGACCCTCGCCGGGCGCAACGAGCTCGCGGCCTGGCTGGCGCCGCTGGCCGACCCGACGACCGCCGCCGAAGTCGCGGCCGAACGCGCGGTCTCGCGGGTGCTCGGAGGCAGCTGCCGCGTGCCGCTCGCGGCCTGGTGCGTCAGCGAAGCCGGCGGCGGCCTCAAGCTGGTGGCAAGGGTCGCCGCCGAGGACGGCAGCGGCATGGCCGAGGCGGTCGAGCGAAGCGCCGGCGCCGACCTCGCGTCGGCCGAGCGGATCGGAGAGGCGGCCGCCCGCAGCCTGCTCGACCAGGGCGCCGCCCGGTGGCTCGGATCGTCCTGACCCTTCCCGAGCCGCGCGCGAGCGCCTGGGCGACTGCGCTGCGCGCGCTGGGGCACGAAGCGCTGGTGCTTTCCTTCGTCGCGCTGCGGCCCGCGTCTTCGGAACCGTCGGCCGCCGCGCTGCTGGCTCGCGCGGAAGGTTTCGATCGGGTCGTGCTGGTCAGTCCCACCGCGGTCGAGGTCTTCGCCGACTCGCTTCCGGACGGCTGGCCCGCAGGCCTCGCGCCCGCGGTCGTCGGTCCGGGCAGCCTCGCGGCACTGGCCGCGCGCGGCCTCGACCGGCATCCGGGCCTGCTGGTCCCGCCCGGGCCGGAGTTCGACGCCGACGCGCTGCTCGCGCTGCCGGAGCTCGCCGCGCCGCTCGACGCGGCGATCCTGGTCGTGCGCGCTCAGGCGGGCAACCCGCGCCTGGAACGCGAACTTGCCGCGCGGGGCGCCCGGATCGAGGTCCTCGAGGCCTATCGGCGCGAGCGGCTCGAAGCGGCGCCCGAGGCGCTGGCGAGGCTGGCTGGCTGGCTGGCCGAGCCGGCAGCGGCCTGGCCGCGCCTGCTGGTCACCACCACCGATGCCGCCGAGCGCCTGGCCGAGCTTGCCGACGGATCGGCTCGCCTGGCGGGCCTGCGCGCGCTGGATGCGCTGGCGATCCACCCGAGGATCGCCGCGAAGCTGCGCGAAACCGGCTGGCGATCGGTGGCCACGATCGGCCCCGGCTTCGACGCATGCCGTGCCGCGATAGAATCGGCGGACGGCGCGACAGAATCTCCTGCAGCCCGTGCGCAGCGCAGTGGAACCGAACGTGACTGAGAACGATCAGAAGCCACCCTCCGACAGCACCAGCGGTGCCGACACGGTCGACACCGTAGCGGCGCGGGAAAGCTCCGCTGCGGATGCCGGCCGGGTGGCCTCCGGCGTCGCCGGAGCGGCCGGCGCGTCCGCCGACGAGGGCAGGGCGGTCGGCCCGGCGCGTGGCGACTCGCGAGGCGGGCGCGCCGGCATCGTCGTCGGTGCGATCGGAATCCTCATCGCGCTGGCGGTGGGCGCGTGGTCGATGCAGCGCTTCGACCGGATCGAGGGCGAGGTCGCGCGCAGGCTGCAGTCTGCCGAGCAGAAGGTGATCTCGCTCGACGCGACCCTCGCGCAGTCGCGCGACCTGCTGCGCGACCTGCAGAACCGCAACGCGGTCCTCGAGAGCAAGCTGGCCGAGACTGCCGGCCTGCAGGCGCAGGTCGAGAAGCTGTTCCGCGACCGCGCCGAGGACTCGCTCGACGTGACGCTGGCCGAAGCCGAGTCCGGCCTCACGCTCGCCGCGCAGCAGCTCGCGCTGGGCGCCGAGACCGAGTCGGTGCTGGCCGCGCTGCAGGACATCGACGCGCGCCTCGCGCGACAGAGCGACGCCCGGCTCGCGCCGGTGCGCGTGGCGCTGGCCCGCGACATCGAGAAGCTGCGGGTGCACCCGGCCAGCGACGTCGGGCGCCTGGCGCTGCGCATCGACGCGTTGGTCGCCGCGCTCGACCAGTTGCCGCTGCTGTCGACCGTCCGCGAGCCCGCCGGCGCGGCGCGCCGGGTGGCCGGGCCAGAAGCGCGGCAGCCGGGCGAGACCGGCGCCGACGGTCAGGCCGCTGCCCCCGAGGCCCAGGCCGCCGCTTCCCAGGCGCCGTCCGCTGCCGACCGGCTCGGCGCAACCCTGGGCGCATTCGGCAACGAGCTGCGCGAGCTCTTCCGGGTCCGCCGCATCGATTCTCCCGAGGCGGTGCTGGTCGCGCCGTCCGAAGCCTATTTCCTGCGCCAGAACCTTCGCCTGACCCTGCTCAACGCACGGCTCGCGCTGCTCTCGCGCAACGCGTCGGTCTACCGCTCCGATCTCGAGCGCGCGCGCCGCTGGATCGAGTCCTACTACGACGGCGAGCACCGCAACGTGATCGCGGTGCAGAACCAGTTGCGCCAGATGCTCGGCGCGAAGCTCGTGCTCGAGCCGCCTCGCATCGACGACAGCGTCGCTGCGGTGCGCCTGGCGCGCACTGCCACTCGCTGAGCGGGGCCGCCGATGCGCCGCGTCGTCTGGCTCCTGATCGTCGTTTCCGCCGCGGTCGGCATCGCACTGCTGATGCGCGGCAGCCACGGCAATGTCGCGATCCTGTGGCCGCCTTACCGGGTCGACCTGTCGGTCAACCTTGCCGTGCTGATCCTGCTCGCCGTCTTCCTGCTGCTGCACCTTCTGTTCGGAATCCTGTCCGGCGCGCTGAACCTGCCCGGAAGAGTGCGGGAATACCGCGAGAGGCGGCAGCGCGAGAAGGCCCTGCAGGGCCTGCGCGACAGCCTGCTCGCCTACCTCGAGGGCCGGTTCGGACGAGCCGAGCGGCTCGCGCGCGGCGCCCTTTCCGACGAGGCGCTGGCCGGCACGGCATCCCTGGTCGCGGCGCGATCCGCGCAGCGGATGAGCGAGCCGGAGCGGCGCGACCGCTGGCTCGAGTCGGCTCGCGCGGTGGCCGCGGTCGAGGGCGCGCGCCGGATGACCGAGGCCGAGATCGCGCTCGAGGACAAGCGCCCCGAAGATGCTCTGGCGGCGATCGCCGAGGTCCGGGTCCGGGGCACGCGCCACATCCACGCCTTGCGGCTCGCGCTGCGCGCCCACGAACGGCTCGGCAACTGGACCGAGGTGCTCGAGCACGTTCGCCAGCTCGAGCGCCGCAACGCGATCGAGGCGCCGGCAGCCCGCGTGTCGCGGGTCAGGGCGTTGCGCGCGCTGCTCGACGGCGCCGGCGACGATCCCGAATCGGTGCGCCGCGTGCTCGACGAGATCCCCGCGCCCGAGCGCGAGATCGAGGAGGTCGCGCTGGCCTCGGTGCGCGCGCTGCTGCGCGCGGGCCTGCACGAAGCCGCAGCGAAGATCGTCGAACGGGCGCTCGCCGCGCGCTTCGATCCAGAGCTGGTCGCGCTGTGGCCCGACCTGACCGGCATTGCCGGACGCAAGCGGATCGCGCACGCGGAAGCCTGGCTGCAACGCTGGGGCGAGCAGCAGCCGCTGCTGCTGGCGCTCGGCCGGCTCTGCGTAGGCGAGGAGCTCTGGGGCAAGGCCGAGGAATTCCTGCTGCGTGCCGAGCGAAAGGCGCCCGACGCGATGGTCCGGGCGCTGCTCGGCCAGATGTGCGAGCAGCTCGGCCGCCCGGAAGACGCGGCCCGCTGGTACCGCGAGTCCGCGCTGACCGCCTTCGGCGACGAGGGGGTCCGCCTGGCGCCCGAGCGCCGCGCCGAACTCCCGCCCCCCGAAACCGAGGACGAACAGCCGCCGGTGCTGCCCCTGCCGGGGCCGTAGTCGACAGGTCTCGAGGCACCGGGTTTCGGCCGCGAGGCAGCTCGACCCTCCCCGGGACATCAGGAGCTGCGACCCTGGCACTGACTCGAGGCACGGGGCGCAGCCTCGTGTCCCGGAAAGGGCTCAGGCGCCTCGTGCCGGGCGCGAACGACACGAAGCGAGGCGGGCGCCCCGCCGCGCCGGGCGATTCGCCCGACGGTCAGCCGTGCCGCACCGCGATCGTCTTCAGCGCCGTGAACCCGTACAGCGCCTCGAAGCCTTTCTCGCGCCCGTAGCCGCTGTGGCCCACGCCGCCGAAGGGCAGCTCGACACCGCCGCCGGCGCCGTAGTTGTTCACGAAGACCTGGCCGGCGCGCAGCGACCGGGCCAGCCGCATCTGGCGCGCGCCGTCGCGGGTCCAGACGCCGGCGACCAGGCCGTAGGGCGTGCCGTTCGCGAGCGCGACCGCGTGGGCCTCGTCGCGGAACGGGGTGGCGGCCAGCACCGGCCCGAAGACCTCCTCCTGGAACAGGGTGTCGCCGGCCGGCACGTCGGCGAACAGCACCGGCGCCTGGTAGAAGCCTTCGGCCGGCGCATCGTCGACCACCCGGCCCTGTGCGGCGATCCGCAGCCCGCTCGCCCGGCCGCCGTCGAGGAACTCGCGGACCCGGCCCAGCTGTCGCTTCGACACCAGCGGGCCGAGGTCCAGGTCGGCGGCGCCGGGCCCGGCGCGCAAGGCCGCGAAGCGCTCGGCCAGCCGTGCCATCAGCGCGTCGTAGATCGAGGCCTCGATCAGCACCCGGCTGCCCGCCGAGCAGGTCTGGCCCGCGTTCTGGATGATCGCGCCCACCAGCACCGGCAGCGCGGCGTCGAGGTCGGCGTCGGCGAACACCAGCTGCGGGGACTTGCCGCCGAGCTCCAGCGTGACCGGGCAGTGGCGAGCGGCCGCCGCGGCCGCGACGCGCCGGCCGGTGCCGGTGGAGCCGGTGAACGAGATGTGGTCGATGCCTGGGTGCTCGCTGAGCGCCTGGCCCGCCTCGGAGCCGAGCCCGGTCACGATGTTCAGCGCGCCGGCCGGGAAACCCGCCTCGGCGGCGAGCTCGGCCGCGCGAAGCAGCGACAGGCAGGCGTCCTCGGCCGGCTTGACGACGCAGGCGTTGCCGGCGGCCAGCGCGGCGCCGACCGTGCGGCCGAAGATCTGCATCGGATAGTTCCACGGAACGATGTGCCCGGTCACGCCGTGGGGCTCGCGAACCGTGAGCACGGTGTAGCCGTGCTGGTACGGGATGGTCTGTCCGTGCAGCTTGTCGGCCGCGCCGGCGTAGAACTCGAAGTAGCGGGCCAGCGCGGCGGCATCGGCGCGGGCCTGCGAGATCGGCTTGCCGGTGTCGCGCGACTCGATCGCGGCGAGCTCCTCCTGGTGGGCCAGGACCAGGTCGGACCAGCGCCGCAGCAGGCGGCCGCGCTCCACCGCGTTGCTGCGGCCCCACGCGCCGCCGGCCGGCTCGCCGGCGTCGCCGTCGAAGGCGCGGCGCGCGGCGCGAACCGCGGCGTCGACGTCGCGCGCGTCTCCCCTGGCGATCGCCGCGAAGGTCGACCCGTCGGACGGGTCGACGACCGGCAGGCTCTCGCCGCTCGCCGCGGGCACGGCACGGTTGTCGATGAAGTGCAGGTGGCGGGCAGGGCTCTGGAGCATGTCTGGATCCGTTCTTGGCGTTCGGGGTTCGGGTGCGGGATGCGGCGGGCCGCGCGGCGCCGCGGTTTCGCGAGATTATCGCTCGCGGCGGCGCCCGCCGCGCCGCCGGGCCGGGAAACGCCCGATTGTGCGCCGCACAAAATCGTTACAATAACGGACTCGCGCGCCGGCCACGAAGCGGCCTCAAAGGGTCCAGCCCGCGCGGCACGACAGGCACAAGACCCCTCCGAACCTCTTCCGACGATACCGCCATGAACCTCGACCGAGTCGACTCCGGACGCGACCTGCCGAACGACTTCAACGTCATCATCGAAATTCCGATGGCCGCCGACCCGATCAAGTACGAGGTCGACAAGGAGACCGGCGCGCTGTTCGTCGACCGCTTCATGATGACCGCCATGCACTACCCGTGCAATTACGGCTACATCCCGCACACGGTGGCCGACGACGGCGATCCGGTCGACGTGCTGGTGATCACGCCCTTCCCGGTGACCACCGGCGCGGTCGTGCGCTGCCGGCCGCTCGGCGTGCTGAAGATGGAGGACGAGGCCGGCGGCGACGCGAAGCTGCTGGCCGTGCCGGTCGACAAGATCCTGCCGATCTACAAGCACTGGCGGAAGGTCACCGACATCGCGCCGGAAAGGCTCGCGACCATCCAGCACTTCTTCGAGCACTACAAGGACCTGGAGCCCGGAAAGTGGGTCAAGGTGGTCGGCTGGGGCGGGCCGGAAGAGGCTGCCGCCGAGATCATGGACGGCGTCCGGCGCTTCAAGTCGATGAAGGACAAGCCGCACTTCTGAACGGCGGCTCGGGCGAGGGCGGCGTTGCCCGCATCGCCCGCAGGTGGCCTTCGATCAGCGGCCGCCACCCCTGGCGAACCAGCGTGCTGCCGTCGTCGACCAGCCACACGCGGACCAGTCCGGTCATGAAGACCATGGTCTCGGTCGCCGCGACCGCAGGCTCGAGGTCGGGTCGCAGCAGGCCGGCCTCGGCCGCGCGTCGGTAGGCCGGCAGCAGCAGGTCGCGGAACTCGGCGTGCGACCTGCGCTGCGCGTCGAGTTCCTCCAGCAACGCCTCGACGTACTCGCAGCGAAAGCTCAGGATGTCCCAGGTCTCGCGAGTGAGCGGGTCGGACTCGAGTTGCGTCATCACCCCCTCGAGCAGGATCGCGATCCAGTCGAGCGGATCCTTCCCCTGGGCGGCCGGAGCGCCGGCGCCGCCGATGTCGAGGAAGTCGACGATCGGCAGCCTGACCTCGTCGCGCATCGCGTCGAACAGCGCCTGCTTGTCTGCGAAATGCCAGTAGACCGCGCCCCGCGTCACGCCGGCCGCGCGGGCGATCTGCTCCAGCGAGGTGCGGGAGACACCCCGGCGGGCGAACTCGCGACGCGCCGCCGCGATGATGTCCCGGCGGGTCTGGTCGGAGGCTTCCTTGGTTCGTCGGGCCATCTCGTCCTTGGAGGGAAGGGGAATGTCGCGATCGTCGTGACTGACAAGCCCGCGCCATCGAACATACATTCTTGATTGTATATAATCGCCGGTTCTCCCTCCAGCGGATTCCAGGACCATGCCGAACTCCCGCCTGCCTCGCGTCGCCGCTTCGCTGTCGGTGGCTCTCGTGCTGGCCGCTTGCGGCGACAAGGCCGGCGACGGCAAGCAGGGCGCCGCGCCCGCCGCGCCCCCGCCGGTGTCGGTCACCGCGCTGAGCGTCGAGCCGAAGCGTGTTCCGGTCACGATCGAGGCAGTGGGGCGCACCGAGGGCTCGCGCGAGGTCGAGGTCAGGGCGCGGGTCACCGGCATCCTCGAGAGACAGCTGTTCCGCGAGGGCGAGCCGATCAAGGCCGGCACGCCGATGTACCGGATCGAGCGAGCCCCCTTCGAGATCGCGCTGCAGCAGGCCCGGGCCGTGCTCGCGCAGGAGCAGGCCCGCCGCGACCGGGCGGCCGGCGAGGCGAAGCGACTGCAGGGCCTGCTCGCGAGTCGCGCGATCAGCCAGCGCGAATACGACGACGCGGCCGCCAGCCTCAGGCAGCTCGACGCCTCGCTGCAGGCCGCGCGTGCCGGGGTCCGGCAGGCTGAACTCAACCTTTCGTACACGACGGTCAAGGCGCCGATCTCCGGGGTTGCCGGCCGCTCGCAGCGCTCCGAGGGGAGCCTGGTGAGCGGGGCGACCGAAGCCGGCCTGCTGACCACGCTGACCCGCACCGACCCGCTGTGGGTGCGCTTCTCGCTTTCCGAGGGCGAGTACGCCCGCCTGCGGGCAGGCCGCGGCGACGCGTCGCCGGTCACGCTGGAATCGCCGGCGACGGGCGGTGCGAACGGTGCCGCCGCGCAGGCGGCCGGCGCGCCGCTGCCGACCGGGCGCCTCAACTTCACCGCGTCGACGGTCGATCCCCGGCTGGGCACCGTGCAGCTGCGCGCGGAGTTCCCGAACCCGTCCCTCGCGCTGCTGCCCGGACAGTTCGTCAGGCTGCGGGTGGCGATCGGCGAGGCCGACTCGATCCTGGTGCCGCAGTCGGCGGTCGCTCAGGGCGACCGCGGCCCCTTCGTCTGGGTGATCGGCGCCGACGACACGGTCTCGCCGCGGCCGGTGCAGACCGGCGAGTGGGTCGGCCGCGACTGGATCGTGCGCGAAGGCCTGAAGGCCGGCGAGCGCGTCGCGATCGACAACCTGATCCGGCTGCGGCCCGGCGCGAAAGTGCAGCCGAAGCCGGCGCAGGCGCCGGCGGGCGCCGCGCCGGGAAGCGGCGACAAGCCGGCCGCGCCGGCTGCCAACTGACGGTCGCCCGGCATGTCGCGCTTCTTCATCGACCGCCCGATCTTCGCGGCCGTCCTGTCGATCGTCATCACGCTGGCGGGTCTGGTCGCCTCGCAGATCCTGCCGGTCGCCCAGTATCCGCAGATCGCGCCGCCCACCGTGACGGTCAACGCGAGCTATCCCGGCGCCAGCGCCGAGACGCTCGCGCGCACGGTTGCCGCGCCGATCGAGGAGCAGCTCTCGGGCGTCGAGAACCTGCTCTACTTCAACTCCAGCTCGTCGTCGAACGGCCAGGTCACGATCACCACCACCTTCGAGGTCGGGACCGACATCGACCAGGCCACCTTCAACGTCAACAACCGGGTGCAGCTCGCGCTGCCGCGGCTGCCCGACGAGGTACGCCGCAACGGCGTCACGGTCCAGAAGCGCTCGAACGACATCCTGCTGGTCGTCGCGCTCACGTCGCCCGACGGCCGCTTCGACACGCTGTACCTGTCCAACTACTCGTCGCTGAACATCGTCGACGAGCTCAAGCGCCTGCCGGGCGTGGCCGACGTCACGATCTTCGGCGCGCGCGACTACTCGATGCGGGTGTGGCTGCGGCCCGACCGGATGGCCTCGCTGGGGATCACGACCTCGGAGATCGCCGCCGCGATCCGCGCCCAGAACGCCCAGTACGCGGCCGGCAAGATCGGCGCCGAGCCGGCCGTGCCCGGCCAGAGCCTGGTCTACACGGTCACCGCGCGCGGGCGCCTGGTCGAGCCCGAGGAGTTCGGCGAGATCGTGGTCCGCGCCGGCGGCCCGCAGGGCATCCTCAGGCTGAAGGACGTCGCGCGGATCGAGCTCGGCGCCCAGAGCTACGACGCCTTCAACACGCTGGACGGCAAGCCGACGATCGGCACCGCGGTCTTCCTGCAGTCGGGCGCCAACGCGCTCGACGTGGCCGATGCGGTGCGCGCGCGGATGAACGAGCTGAAGGGCGCCTTCCCCGAGGGCCTGGACTACGTGATCCCGTTCGACACGACGCGCTACGTTTCGTCGTCGATCGACGAGGTCGTCAAGACGATCGTCGAGGCGGCCGTGCTGGTGGTCCTGGTCGTGTTCCTGTTCCTGCAGAGCTGGCGCGCGACGATCATCCCGATGGTGGCGGTGCCGGTGTCGCTGATCGGCACTTTCGCCGGCCTGTGGGTCTTCGGCTTCTCGATCAACACGCTGACGCTGTTCGCGATGGTGCTCGCGATCGGCATCGTCGTCGACGACGCGATCGTCGTGCTCGAGAACGTCGAGCGGCTGATGCGCGAGGAGAAGCTCGGCGCGCGCGACGCCGCGATCGAGGCGATGCGCGAGGTGTCCGGCGCGGTGGTCGCGATCGTGCTGGTGCTGTGCGCGGTGTTCGTGCCGGTCGCCTTCCTCGGCGGCATCGCAGGCCAGCTGTACCGCCAGTTCGCGGTCACCGTGGCGATCGCGGTGGTGCTGTCGGGCTTCGTCGCCCTGACGCTCACGCCGGTCATGTGCGCGCTGATGCTCAAGTCGGTCCACCACGAGTCCAGGCTGTTCAGGCCGTTCAACCGGGGCTTCGACGCGGTGACCCGGCTGTTCATGGCGGCGGTGCGTTTCGCCGCCGGCCACAAGGTGCTGTCGCTGCTGGCCTTCGGCGGCGTGCTCGCGCTGGCGGCCACGCTGTTCGTCCGCATCCCCGGCAGCTTCGTGCCTGCCGAGGACCAGGGCTACGTGATCGGCGCCATCGTGCTGCCCGACGGCGCGACGCTGGAGCGAACCGGCCGCTCCGGCGCCCAGATCCAGAAGATGTTCGAGGGGCACCCGGCGATCCAGAACATGTTCGTCGTGAACGGCTTCGACCTGATCGGCGGCGGAAACAAGAGCAACGCGGCCACGATCTTCGTGCCGCTGAAGGACTGGAAGGAGCGGACCCAGAGCGCGCCGCAGGTCGCCGGCGAGATCTTCATGAAGGGCATGGCGCTCACCGACGGCATGGCGCTCGCGTTCAACCCCCCCGCGATCCGGGGCCTGGGCACCGCCGGCGGCTTCGAGGTCTACGTGCAGGGCAGGGGAGACGCCGACCCGAAGCGGCTCGCCGAGGTGGTCCAGTTGTTCATGGCCGAGCTGCGCGCGAATCCGCAGCTGCAGGGCATCAACACCTTCTTCCGGCCCAGCGTGCCGCAGCTGCAGGTCGACGTCGACCGCGAGAAGGCGCTGTCGCTGGGCGTGTCGGTGCCGGAGGTGTTCGAGGCGCTGCAGGCCACGATGGGCACGCTGTACGTGAACGACTTCAACAAGTTCGGGCGCACCTACCGGGTGCAGCTGCAGGCCGACGCGCCGTTCCGGATGCAGCCCGACGACCTGGGCCGCGTCTGGGTGCGATCGGCGGCCAGCGGCGAGATGATCCCGCTCGATGCGCTGGTGGCGGTGCGCGGCATCGTCGGCCCCGAGCAGCTCGAGCGCTTCAACGGCTACGTGGCGGCCAAGGTGCTCGGCAGCGGCAAGCCCGGCGTGAGCTCGGGCGACGCGATTCGCGCGGTCGAGGAGGTCGCCGCGCGCACGCTGCCGGCCGGCTACTCGATCGCCTGGACCGGCCAGGCCTTCCAGGAGAAACGCACCGGCAGCGCGTCGGTGTTCGCCTTCGGCTTCGCGATCGTGATGGTCTACCTGATCCTCGCCGCGCTCTACGAGCGCTGGGGCCTGCCGGTCGCGGTGCTGCTGGCGGTGCCCTTCGCGATCGCCGGCGCGCTGGGGCTCGTCTTCCTGCGCGGGATGGAGAACGACATCTACTTCCAGATCGGCCTGGTCGTGCTGATCGGCCTGGCCGCGAAGAACGCGATCCTGATCGTGGAATTCGCGCAGCAGGCCTTCCTGGCCGGCAAGACGCCGCTGGAGTCGGCGTTGCAGGCGGCGCGGCTGCGCTTCCGCCCGATCGTGATGACCTCGCTGGCCTTCGTGCTCGGCGTGCTGCCGCTGGCGATCGCCTCCGGCGCCGGCGCCGCCGCCCGTCAGTCGATGGGCACCGGCGTGGTCGGCGGCATGCTGCTGGCGACCTTCGTCGCGCCGATCTTCGTGCCGCTCTTCTTCACCGTGACGGCGCGCAGGCGCCGCGGGCAGGGCTCTCCGGGCGGATCGAGCGCAGCGGGCGTGGCCGGGCCGCACGGCGATCAGGGAGAGCAGCAATGAGACGCGCACTCCTCGCGGCGCTCGCCGCGGCCGCGCTGTCCGCGGGCTGCGCGCTGTCCGGACCCGACTACCAGCGCCCGGCGACGACGCTGCCCGCGAGTTTCGACGAGGCCGCCTCGCCCGCGCCTTCGATCCCGCGCGACTGGTGGACGCTGTACCGCGATCCCGGGCTCGACGCGCTGCTGGGCGACGCGCTCGCGCGCAACGCGGACCTGCGGCTCGCGATCGCGCAGGTCGACGAGGCCGAGGCGGTGCTGCGCGAGGCCTGGGCCGTGCTCTCGCCCCAGGTCACGCTCGACGGCGGCGTGTCGCGATCGCAGGTCACGACCCGCGGTGCCACGCCGCTGCCGTCGGGCTTCCCGCGCATTCGAACCGACAACCGGATCGCGCTGTCGACCTCGTTCGAGCTCGACTTCTGGGGCCGCCTGCGCCGTGGCGCCGAAGCGGCCGAGGCCCAGACCTTCGCCACCCGCTACGCCCGCGACGTGGTCGAGCTGGCGCTGGCCGGCGCCGCGACCCAGGCCTGGTTCGCGCTTCGCTCGGTCGACTCGCAGATGGCGCTGACCCGCGAGACGCTGGCCCTGCGCGACGAGTCGCTCGAGCTGGTCAGGGCGCGCGCGCGCGGCGGCATCGCGTCCGACCTCGACCTGAACCAGGCCGAGTCGGCGAGGGCCGAAGCGGCGATCCAGCTCAACGAACTGCAGCGGCAGCGGGCCGCGCTCGAGCGCCAGCTCGGCGCCCTGTCCGGACGCCCCGAGCTGCGCGTCGAGGCCGGCGACCTGAATCGCATGCCGGTCCCCCCGGCGCCGCCCGCGGGGCTGCCCGCTTCGCTGCTCGACCGTCGCCCCGACCTACGCCAGGCCGAGGAGAACCTGGTGGCCGCGAACGCCCGGATCGGCGTGGCGAAGGCCGCGCTGCGCCCGACGATCTCGCTGACCGGCTCGCTGGGAGGCCAGAGCCGGGATCTTTCCGACCTGCTGTCCTCGGGCGCGCGGATCTGGTCGCTGGGCTTCGGCCTCACGTTGCCGATCTTCGATGCGGGCCGCCTCGAGGCCCGGGTCGACCAGGCCGAGGCGCGGCAGCGGCAGGCGCTGGCCGCCTACCAGAAGACCGCGGAGACCGCCTATCGCGAAGTGGCCGACGGCCTCGAGAACCTCGCGCGAGCGCGCCGCGCCGAGTCGGACCTGGAGGCGCGCCTGCGGGCCGCGCGCAACACGGTCAGGCTGGCCACGCTGCGCTACGAGGCCGGCTACTCGAGCTTCCTCGAGGTGATCGACGCCCAGCGGGTCGCCAACGACGCAGGGCTCGCGATGGTCCGGAACCGCCAGGCGATGCTGGCCTACAGCGTCGACCTGATGAAGGCGCTGGGCGGCGGCTGGACCGACCCGCTTCAGGCCGGGGCACCGGCCGCGCGGAACGGCGAGCGCTCGTCGAGTTCGTCGAGGTAGGCGCCGACCAGGCCGCCTTCGCGCGCCAGGAACCGGTCGACCGCCTCGGCGAAAGCCGGCTCGGCCAGCCAGTGCGCCGAGCAGGTCTCGACCGGCTCGAAGCCGCGCGCCATCTTGTGCTCGCCCTGGGCGCCGCCCTCGATGACCGCCAGCCTCCGATCGATCGCGAGCTCGATCGCCTGGTAGTAGCACAGCTCGAAGTGCAGGCAGGGCACGTGGGCCAGCGCGCCCCAGTAGCGGCCGTAGCAGCGCTCGTCGTCGACGACCAGCAGGCTGGCAGCGACCGGACGCCCGCCGTCGCGGGCCACGACCAGCACCAGGTTGCGGGGCAGCGCCTCGCCGATCCGCTCGAAGAAGGCGAGGTTCAGGTAGGGGGTCGAGCCGTGCGCCGCGTAGGTGTTCTCGTAGCAGCGCGCGAAGAAGGCCCAGTCGGCGGGCCGGATCGCCTCGCCCTGCAGCCGCTCGATCCGCAGTCCGGCCTCGGCGACCTTGCGCCGCTCGGCGCGGATCTTCTTTCGCTTGGGCTGCGACAGGTCGGCGAGGAAGTCTTCGAACGACGCCCAGCCGCGATTGCGCCAGTGGAACTGCACGCCGCGCCGGCGCATCGCGCCTTCGTCCTCGAGCAGCGTCGCGTCGCCGTCGGCGGGGAACAGCACGTGCAGCGACGACAGGCCGCTGTCGCGCGCCAGCGCCATCAACGCCCGGGCGGCCCCCGCGCGCGAGGCCGGATCGGCCGCGAGCAGCCTGGGGCCCGCCACCGGCGTGAAGGGCACCGCCGACAGCAGCTTCGGGTAGTAGCGCAGCCCGTGCCGCCGGTAGGCGTCGGCCCAGGCCCAGTCGAACACGTACTCGCCGTACGAGTGCGACTTCAGGTACAGCGGCACCGCGGCGAGAAGCCGGCCGCCGGAGTCCTCCAGCAGAAGGTGGCGCGGCGACCAGCCGGCCTCGTCGCCGACGCATCCGGTCGATTCGAGCGCCGCCAGGAACTCGTGCCTCAGGAAGGGCTGCGGGACGCCGCCGCAGGCCGCGCCGGCCAGCGCGTTCCAGTCGGCGCAGGACACCCCGGAGAGCCCCTCGACCACTCGCGTGCGATAATCGGCCGCTTCGAACAACCCCTTTCCTCCATGCGAATCGCCGCTGCCCAGCTCAACCAGACCGTCGGTGATTTCCGGGGCAACGCCGATCGCATTATCGAGGCGGCGCGCGAGGCGGCCGCGCTCGGGGTGCGGGTATTGCTGACGCCCGAGCTGTCGCTGACCGGCTATCCGCCCGAAGACCTGCTGCTGCGCGACGCCTTCCAGCGGCGCAGCGACGAGGCACTGGCGCGGATCCGCGAGGCCACGGCCGACCTCGACCTGTATTTGCTGGTCGGCCATCCGCTGGTCGAGGGCGAAGGCGCCGCGCGCCGGCGCTTCAACGCGGCGTCGCTGCTCCACGCCGGGCGCATCGCGGGCATCTGCCACAAGCGCGAGCTGCCGAACTACGCGGTCTTCGACGAGGCGCGCTACTTCGCGCGCGGCGACACCCCCTTCGTCTTCGACGTGGACGGCATCCGGCTCGGCGTCGCGATCTGCGAGGACTTCTGGTTCCCGACCGCGCCGAAGGCGCTTCGCGACGCTGGCGCGCAGGCGGTGCTGGTGCTGAACGCCTCGCCCTACCATCTGGGCAAGCAGCACCAGCGGCTCGACACCGCGCGCGCCAACGTGTGCGCGCTGGGCCTGCCGATGCTCGCGGCGAACCTGGCCGGCGGGCAGGACGAACTGGTCTTCGACGGGCTGTCCTTCGCGCTGAGCGCGGCAGGCGAGCTGGCCGCGCAGGGCAGGGCGTTCGAGCCCGACCTGCTGGTCGTCGAGCTGGCGGCCGAAGGCGGTCGCGCCGACATCGCCAGGCAGGCCGTGGCCGAGCTGCCGCAGCTCGAGGCCCAGGTCTACGGCGCACTGGTGCTCGGCGTTCGCGACTACATCGGCAAGAACGGCTTTCCCGGCGCGATCATCGGCCTGTCGGGCGGGGTCGATTCGGCGCTGGTGCTGGCGATCGCGGTCGACGCGCTGGGCGCCGACAAGGTGCGTGCGGTGATGATGCCTTCGCCGTACACGGCCGAGATCTCCTGGATCGACGCGCGCGACATGGCGCACCGGCTGGGCGTGCGCTACGACGAACTGCCGATCGGCGCCTGCTTCGACGCCTTCCGCGCCACGCTCGCGCAGGAGTTCCACGGCCTGCCCGAGGACACCACCGAGGAGAACCTGCAGGCGCGCATCCGCGGCACGCTGCTGATGGCGCTGTCGAACAAGTACGGCTCCATCGTGCTCACCACCGGCAACAAGAGCGAGATGGCGGTCGGCTACGCCACGCTCTACGGCGACATGGCGGGCGGCTTCGCGGTGATCAAGGACATCGCCAAGACGCTCGTGTGGCGCCTCTGCCGCTGGCGCAACACGGTGTCGGACGTGATCCCCGAGCGGATCATCACCCGGCCGCCCTCGGCCGAGCTCAAGCCCGGCCAGACCGACCAGGACTCGCTGCCGCCCTACGAGACGCTCGACGCGATCGTGCGGATGTACATGGAGGAGGACCGCAGCGTCGACGAGATCGTCGCCGCGGGCCATCCGGCCGACGCGGTCGCCAGGGTCGTGCGGCTGATCCAGGTCAACGAGTACAAGCGCCGCCAGGCGCCGGTCGGCATTCGCGTCACGCATCGCGCGTTCGGGCGCGACTGGCGCTACCCGATCACGTCGAAGTTCAGGGACTGAAACGACCTTCCGGAGATGACATGAAACAGATCACCGCGATCATCAAGCCGTTCAAGCTCGACGAGGTCCGCGAGGCGCTCGCCGAGGTCGGCGTTTCGGGCCTCACCGTCACCGAGGTCAAGGGCTTCGGCCGCCAGAAGGGGCACACCGAGCTCTACCGCGGCGCCGAGTACGTGGTCGACTTCCTGCCCAAGATCAAGGTCGAGGTCGTCCTGAACGACGAATCCGCCGAGCAGGCGATCGAGGCGATCACGACCGCCGCGCGCACCGGCCGGATCGGCGACGGCAAGATCTTCGTGGCCAACGTCGAGCAGGCGATCCGCATCCGCACCGGCGAGACCGACGACAGCGCGATCTGAGCCGCGCGCGTCCGGATCAGGCGGCAGGCGGGCCGGCGCGCGACGCGGGCCGCGCCAGGCGGCGAAGGCCGCGCACCAGCAGCCGGATCGCGAAGAACGCCAGCGCCAGGAAGACGAGCAGCACGCCCAGGAAGACCAGCGGCGAGCCGAGCGCGAGCCACAGCCCGGCAGGCACCAGCAGGTCCTCGGCCGACGACACCAGCAGGTTGGAGAAGGGCTCGGGCGAGGTGTTGACCGCGGCGCGCGTACCGGACTTGGCCAGGTGCGTGGTGGCGGTCAGCGAGCCCCCGAGCAGCGCCGCTGCCACGGCGGCTGCCGTACCGGCGTCGCCGAACACCGCGGCGGCCAGCGCCGCGCCCGCCGGGATGCGCACGAAGGTGTGCAGGCCGTCCCAGATCGTGTCGAGCAGCGGCAGCTTGTCGGCGAACAGCTCGACCGCCGCCATGAAGGCCGCCGCCCCGATGACCAGCGGGTGCGCCAGCACCTCCAGGTGGGCCGGCAGGCTCCACCAGCCCAGCGTGTGCGCGAGCCCGAGGAGGAACACGACCGCGTAGAGCCGGATTCCGGCCCCCCAGGCCAGGGCCGCCGCGAGCGCCACCTCGGGCAGGAGGGGCAGCATCCGGTCGATCGCCCCGTCCACGGCCTTCAGCCCGGGCCGGCCCGGGTCACGCGCAGCAGGGCGATCAGCACGCCGGCGCCGCCGTCGTTGGGCCGCGCCTCGCAGAACGCGAGCACCTCTTCGCGCTGGACCAGCCAGCGCGGCACCTTTCGCTTGAGCACCGGCTCGCGGCCGATCGAGCCCAGGCCCTTGCCGTGAATGATCCGCACGCAGCGGACCTCGTCGCGAACCGCCTTGCCCAGGAAGGCGACCAGCGCCTCGCGGGCCTCGTCGACCCTGAGCCCGTGCAGGTCGATCTGGGCGCGCACCACCCATTCGCCGCGGCGCAGCCGGCGCACGACGTCCGCGCCGATGCCGCTGCGCCGCCACGACAGCGCGTCGTCGGTGTCGAGCCAGCGGTCGATGTCGATCTCGTCGGACAGCGACTCGGCGAGCACCGCCTGCTCGTCGCGCATCCGCTGGACCGGCACCGCCGGCGGCGCGGGCGGCTTCGGCTCGACGCGCCCGGTCGGCTCGAGCGGAACGACGTCGGCGAGCTCGGAACGGAAGAGGTTGGCTTCGCGGGCGGCGCGCGCGGCGGCCTCGCGCTCGCGGCGCCCGGCCTCGCGGGCCAGCCGCGCCCTCTCGGCGAGCGCGTCGCGCAGGCTCGCGAGGCCGGACAGGTCCTCGATCGGCTTGCCGCGGCGAGCGGCGGGCGGCTGACGGCGCATCGGTCCGCTGCGCGACGACGGGCCTGGAGCGGCTCGGGAGCCGGCCTCAGTGCCCCTCTTGCGCCTCCAGGTAGCGCTGGGCGTCGAGCGCCGCCATGCAGCCGGTCGCGGCGCTGGTGATCGCCTGCCGGTACACGTGGTCCTGCACGTCGCCGGCGGCGAACACGCCGGGCACGCTGGTGGCCGTGGCCTGGCCGCTCAGCCCGCTCTTCGTGACGATGTAGCCGTTGGCCATCTCGAGCTGTCCCTGGAACAGCTCGGTGTTCGGCGAGTGGCCGATCGCCACGAACACGCCGGTCAGCGGCAGGTCGGTGGTCTCGCCGCTGCGGTTGTCGCGGATCCGCACGCCGGTCACGCCGGTCGCGTCGCCGAGCACCTCGTCGAGCTCGTGGAACCAGCGCACCTCGGCCTTGCCGTCGCGCACCTTGTCCATCAGCTTGTCGATCAGGATCGGCTCGGCGCGGAAGCGGTCGCGGCGGTGGATCACGGTGACCTTGCGCGCGATGTTCGTCAGGTACAGCGCCTCCTCGACGGCCGTGTTGCCGCCGCCGATCACGCAGACGTCCTGGTTGCGGTAGAAGAAACCGTCGCAGGTCGCGCAGGCCGACACGCCCTTGCCCATGAAGGCCTGTTCGGAGGGCAGGCCCAGGTACTTGGCCGACGCGCCGGTGGCGATTATCAGAGCGTCGCAGGTGTACTCGCCGGCGTCGCCGATCAGCCGGACCGGGCGCTCGTCGAGCTTCGCCGTGTGGATGTGGTCGAAGATCATCTCGGTGCCGAAGCGCTCGGCGTGCTTCTGGAAGCGCGCCATCAGGTCGGGCCCCTGGACGCCGTCGGCGTCGGCGGGCCAGTTGTCGACGTCGGTGGTCGTCATCAGTTGCCCGCCCTGGGCCATGCCGGTGATCAGCACTGGCTGCAGGTTGGCGCGGGCGGCATAGACGGCGGCGGTGTAGCCGGCCGGGCCGGAACCCAGGATCAGCAGGCGGGCGTGGCGAGGTGCGGACATGATCGGAGAATCCGTTTCGTTCCGGCTCGCGGGCACACAGCGTGCCCGCCCGCCGGAGGCGTTGCAAAAAACTCAAAAAATCATCGGCTTAGCGCGAGGTTTTTTGAGCGCTTTGTTAAATCTTGCGCGAGTAGGGCAGAATTATAGGGATTCCGGCCGTATGCAATACGGTCGAGCCCTGAAATCCGAGGTGGGTATGCGTCAGGAAGAAAACAAGCTTTTCCTTCGCCGGATCCCGTTGCTGGCCGGCCTGAGCGAGCAGCAACTCGACGCCCTGGCGGCAGGCAGCACCCGCCGCAGCTTCCCGCGCGGGCGCACGATCGTCTCGGAAGGCGAGCCCTCCCAGTCGCTGTACGTGCTGCTGTCCGGCAGGGCCAAGGTGCAGCGATCCGACTCCGAGGGCAAGGAAGTGATCCTCGCGGTGCTCGGCTCGGGCGACTGGTTCGGCGAGATGAGCATGATCGACGACGCGCCGCGCTCGGCCAGCGTGATCACGCTCGAGCCCTGCGAGTTCATGGCGATCGAGAAGACCAGCTTCCGCAACCTGCTCAGGGAGAGCCCCGACGTCAGCATGGCGGTGATGCGCCAGCTGGTCGGACGCCTGCGCGAGGCCGACCGCAAGATCGAGACGCTGGCGCTGCTCGACGTCTACGGCCGGGTGGCCCGGGTGCTGCTCGATTTCTCCGAGGAGATCAACGGCGAGAGGATCGTGCGCAACCGGCTGCCGCGCCAGGAGATCGCGAAGATGATCGGGGCGTCGCGCGAGATGGTCTCCCGGGTCATGAAGGGACTCGAAACCGAGGGCTTCGTCGTGCCGTTGCCCGAGGGGCGGATGCTGCTGCGCGAGAAGCTCGGCTCCTTCACCCACTGAACCACCGATGTCCCGCAGTTCCACGCTGTCCGGCGGCGCCAGCCGCACTTCCGCCTTCGTGCTGCCCGACCGGGCGGTGCGCCTGATCCACGAGACCCGCTGGCTCGCGCTGGCCGTGCTGGCGCTGTTCCTGCTGCTGATCCTCGCGACCTACGAGCCGGCCGACCCCGGCTGGTCGCACGCCGCGCCCGATCGCCTCGTCCAGAACGCCGGCGGGCGGGTCGGCGCATGGTTCGCCGACCTGCTGCTCTATCTGTTCGGCTTGAGCGCCTACCTGCTGGCGCTCGCGATGGGCGTTTCGGTCGTGCGCGGCATGGCCCGGCTGCGCGCCGCGGCGCGCGCGAACGCAAGCCCCAGGCGCGGCGCCAAGGCCGAGACCGAGGGGCCCGAGAGCCGCTTCGCCTGGGAGCGCTGGCTCGGTTTCGGGATGCTGCTGCTCGGCTGCGTGGCGCTCGAATCCGCCCGCCTCCACACCCTGGATGCCGACCTGCCGTTCGCGCCGGGCGGCGTGCTGGGCAGCATCGTGGCCACGCCGCTGCTCGACGCGCTGGGCGCGGTCGGCGGCACGCTGGCGCTGCTTGCGCTGGTCGCGGCGGGCTTCAGCCTGTGGTCGGGCTGGTCGTGGCTGACGATCTTCGAGCGTGTCGGCACCGCGCTGGAGTGGGCGGCGCTGCGCGCGGTCGAGGTCGTCTCGGCCCGCAAGGACCGGCGGATCGGCGAGGTCGCCGCCAGCGCGCGCGAAGAGCAGGTCCAGGAGAAGCGCAAGATCTTCGAGGAAGACCCCGCTCCGGTTCGCATCGAGCCGCCGGTGGCGCGGATCCAGCCGTCCGAGCGCGCGGTCGCCGAGCGGCAGTCCACGCTGTTCATGGACCTGCCGGCCGACACCGAGCTGCCGCCGCTGTCGCTGCTCGACGAGCCGCCCGCCCAGCAGGAGACCGTCTCGGCCGAGACCCTCGAGTACACGTCGCGGCTGATCGAGAAGAAGCTGTCCGACTTCAACGTGGCGGCCAACGTCGTCGCCGCGCAGCCCGGGCCGGTCATCACCCGCTACGAGATCGAGCCGGCCACCGGCGTGAAGGGCAGCCAGATCGTCAACCTGTCGAAGGACCTGGCGCGCGCGCTGTCGCTGGTGTCGATCCGGGTGGTCGAGACCATCCCCGGCAAGAACCTGATGGGGCTGGAGCTGCCGAATGCCCGCCGGCAAACGGTTCGCCTGTCCGAGATCCTCGGCTCGCAGGTCTACGCGAACAGCGCCTCGCCGCTCACGCTGGCGCTGGGCAAGGACATCGCCGGCAACGCGGTGGTGGCCGACCTGGCCAAGATGCCGCACCTGCTGGTGGCCGGCACCACCGGCTCGGGCAAGTCGGTCGGCATCAACGCGATGCTGCTGTCGCTGCTCTACAAGGCCGACCCGAGCCAGGTGAGGCTGATCCTGATCGACCCGAAGATGCTCGAGATGAGCACCTACGAGGGCATCCCGCACCTGCTGGCGCCGGTGGTCACCGACATGCGCCACGCCGGCAACGCGCTGAACTGGTGCGTGGCCGAGATGGAGCGCCGCTACCGGCTGATGAGCAAGCTGGGCGTGCGCAACCTGTCGGGCTACAACGCGAAGATCGCCGACGCCGAGAAGCGCGAGGAGCTGATTCCGAACCCGTTCTCGCTGACCCCGGACGCGCCCGAGCCGCTCGGCCGTCTGCCGCAGATCGTGGTGGTCATCGACGAGCTGGCCGACCTGATGATGGTCGTCGGCAAGAAGGTCGAGGAGCTGATCGCACGGCTGGCCCAGAAGGCGCGGGCAGCGGGCATCCACCTGATCCTCGCCACCCAGCGGCCGTCGGTCGACGTGATCACCGGCCTGATCAAGGCAAACATCCCCACGCGGATCGCCTTCCAGGTGTCGAGCAAGATCGACTCGCGCACCATCCTCGACCAGATGGGCGCCGAGTCGCTGCTCGGACAGGGCGACATGCTGTACATGCCGCCCGGCACCGGCCTGCCGATGCGGGTGCACGGCGCCTACGTGGCCGACGACGAAGTTCACGCGGTCGTCCAGCACTGGCGCGAGCTCGGCGGCGAGCCGCAGTACGTCGAGGGCATCCTCGAAGGTGGCGTGCCCGACGAGGTCGACGCGGGCAGCGCGGTCGGCTTCGGCGGCCTGTCGCAGACGCTGGCCGAGGCCGGCGTCGACGGCGAAGCCGACCCGATGTACGACCAGGCGGTGGCGGTGGTGGTCAAGCACAAGCGCGCGTCGATCTCGCTGGTGCAGCGCCACCTGCGCATCGGCTACAACCGCGCCGCCCGCCTGCTCGAGCAGATGGAGAAGTCCGGGCTGGTGTCGGCGATGGCCTCCAACGGCAACCGCGAGTTGCTGGTGCCGCAGCAGAAGGGCGAGGACTGACCCGCCGCGCATGCCGGTGCCCCGGCGCGGCGTGCTAATTTCTCGGCCATGATCAAGACCGCATTCAGACGCTCGGCGGGCGGGCGCCGGTCCGACCGGCGCCGCAGCCTGTGCGCGGCGCTCGCGATCGGCGGCCTCGCCGCCGTCGTCCAGGGCTTCGCCGCCTCGCCAGCCTCGGCGGCCGGCCTCGACCAGTTGCGGCTCTTCCTGACCGAGACCCGCAGCGCCCGCGGCGTGTTCACGCAGAAGGTGCTGCGGGCCAACGGGCAGGCGCTAGAGTCCACGCAGGGCGCGTTCGCCTTCGCGCGGCCCGGCAAGTTCCGCTGGGAGGTCCGCAAGCCCTTCGAGCAGCTGATGGTCGCCGACGGCGAGCGGCTCTGGTTCCACGACAAGGACCTGAACCAGGTCACGATCCAGAAGCTGGGCGCGGCGATGGGCGCGACGCCCGCAGCGATCCTGTTCGGCACCGCCGAGATCGACAAGGCGTTCACGCTTTCCGAGCTGGGCGAGCGCGAAGGCCTCGAGTGGATCGAGGCCCTGCCGAAGAACGCCGACCAGGGCTTCGACCGGATCGCGATCGGCTTGCGCAACGGCCTTCCCGAGGCGATGGAGGTGCGCGACGCCTTCGGCCGCACCTCGGTATTCGCGTTCGCCGCGATCGAGCGAAACCCGGAGCTCGCGGCATCGCTGTTCCGCTTCTCGCCGCCCGCCGGCGCCGACGTCATCGAGCAGAAATGAAGATCGAAGCCGCCCCGCTGCAGCAGCCCGCCTTTCCGCCGCCGGCGCGCCCCGGCGATCCGCTCGATGCGGTCGACACCCCGGCGCTGGTCCTCGATCTCGACGCGAGCGACGCGAACGTCGCGGCGCTGCACCGGCAGGCCGCCGCGGCCGGGCTCGCGGTGCGCGCGCACGGCAAGGCCCATCGCTGCCCGGCGCTCGCGCTGCGCCAGGTGGCCGCGGGCGCGATCGGCGTCTGCGTGCAGAAGGTCGGCGAGGCCGAGGGCTTCGCCGCGGCCGGCGTGCGCGACATCCTCGTCACCAACGAGCTGGTCGACCCCTCGAAGTGCCAGCGGCTCGCCCGGCTGGCCGGGCAACCGGGGCTGCGGCTCGCGGCCTGCGTCGACGACCCGCTTCAGGTGCAGCGGCTCGCCGAGGCCTGCGCCCGGGCGGACACCCGGCTGGAGGTCCTGATCGAGATCGACGTCGGCCAGAAGCGCTGCGGCGTCGAGACCGTCGAGCAGGCGCTGGCCATCGCGGCCGCGATACAGCGGGCCGCGCCGCGGCTCGCGCTGCGCGGCCTGCAGGCCTACCACGGCCGCGCCCAGCACCTGCGCGGCGTCGCCGAGCGCGCCGACGCGATCGCGCGGGCCGCCGGCGTGGCGGGCGAGTTTCGCGCCGCACTGGAACGAGGCGGATTCGCGATCCGCGAGATCAGCGGCGGCGGGACCGGCAGCTTTCCGAACGAGGCGGGCGCGGGCATCTGGACCGAGATCCAGGCCGGTTCCTACGCGCTGATGGACCTCGACTACCGGGCCAACGCGGCGGATCCGGCGGCGCCGCAGCTTCGCCAGGCGCTGGGCGTGATGACCGCCGTGATCAGCCGCCGCGCATCCCACGCGGTGCTCGACGGCGGCCTGAAGAGCTTCGCGGTCGACTCGGGCCTGCCTGCGATGCGCGATCCGCGCTGGCGGGTCGTGAGCCTGTCGGACGAGCACACCGTCGTCGAGCCGCTCGCCGGGGCGCAGCCGCTCGAGCTCGGCCAGCGGCTGATCCTCGACCCGGGGCACTGCGACCCGACGGTCAACCTGCACGACTGGATCGTCGGCTACCGCGGCGACCGGGTCGAGGCGGTCTGGCCGATCCTGCCGCGCAGCGCGTCGCGCTGAACGCGCGCGAGCCGGGGAACCGATCGTGAGCACCGCGACCCTCAGGCACGGCGGCGGCGAAGTCGGGGTGATCGCGCTGGTCGCGTCGGCGCACGGGGTCTCGCACTTCTTCCACCTGGTCCTGCCGCCGATGTTCCCGTGGCTGCGCGAGGCCTTCGGCCTGAGCTACGCCGAGCTCGGCCTGCTGATGACGCTGCTGTTCACCGTGTCGGGCCTCGGCCAGGCGCTGGCCGGCTTCCTGGTCGACAGGGTCGGGCCGGCGCCGGTCATGCAGGGCGCGTTGGCGCTGTTCGCCGCCGGCGCCGTGCTGATCGGGCTGGCATCGTCGTGGGAGTGGCTGGCCGCCGGCGCGGTCCTGATCGGGCTGGGCAACGCGCCCTTCCATCCGGTCGACTACTCGATCCTGAACGCGCGGGTCGCCACGCCCCGGCTCGGCCACGCCTACGCGATGCATGGCGTGGCGGGCAGCCTGGGCTGGGCGAGCGCGCCGGTCTTCATGGTCGGCATCGCGCAAGTTGCCGGCTGGCAGTCGGCCTTCCTCGGCGCGGCCGTCGTGGCCGCCGCAATGCTCGCTGCGGCCAGCCTTCGCCGCGACCTGCTCGCGACCGACAACGAGGCGTCGGCGCGCCGGGGCGGCGCACGGGGCAGGGCCGATGCGGGTGCCGGCGGCGTGTCCGCAGCCCACGGCGACCCCTCGACGACGGCCAGCGGCGCTTCCGGCCCCGCACGATCGCCCGCCGGCAGCGCGCTGGACTTCATGCGGCTGCCGGCCGTCTGGTTCAGCTTCGCGTTCTTCTTCGCGAGCGCCTTCGCGCTCGGCGGCGTGCAGAGCTTCGGCCCGGAGTCGGCGCGCCTGCTGCACGACGTGCCGCTGGGCATCGTCGCCGTCTGCCTGACCGCCTACATGCTGTCCAGCGCGGCCGGAATGATCGCCGGCGGATTCGCGGCCACCGACCCCTCGCGCGCCGAGCGCACGATCGCGATCGCGTTCGGTCTGGCCGCGGTGGTCGCGGTCACGCTGCCATTCGTGCCTTGGCCCGGCGCGGCGATGCCGGTGCCGTTCGCGCTGATGGGCTTCGCCGCAGGCATCGCGAATCCGTCGCGCGACCTGCTGATTCGCAGGGCCGCGCCGCCCGGCGCTACCGGCCGGGTCTACGGTGTCGTCTACTCGGGCCTCGACCTCGGCATGTCGATCGCGCCGCCGATCTTCGGCCTGATGCTCGACCGGAGCGCGCCCGCCGGCGTATGGATCGGCATCGCGATCGCGCAGTTGCTGATGATCGCCGGCGCGTTCCGGGCCGGCGGCGCGGCGCGCGCCCAGGCGGCTGCCGCGCAGGCGGAGCGCGCGGCCTGACCGGCCATGAGCGGGGAACGAGCATCGTGACGCCCCCCGGACCCGATCTGTTCGGCGACACGCCAACAGGCGCGGCGGCGAGCCCGGACATGCGCGCAGAACCGGCGCGGGCAGGCTCGAACGCTCGCACGGGACACGAAGGCGCAACGGTGCCGCTCGCCGAGCGGCTTCGGCCCCGCACGCTCGACGAGGTGATCGGCCAGCGCCACCTGCTCGGGGCGGGCAAGCCGCTGCGGGTGGCCTTCGAGTCGGGCAAGCCGCACTCGATGATCTTCTGGGGCCCGCCCGGCGTCGGCAAGACGACACTCGCGCGGCTGATGGCCGACGCTTTCGACGCCCACTTCATCGCGATCTCGGCGGTGCTCGGCGGGGTCAAGGAGATTCGCGAGGCGGTGGCAGTGGCCGAGCAGCAGCGCGCCGCCGGTCGCCGCACGATCCTGTTCGTCGACGAGGTCCACCGGTTCAACAAGGCGCAGCAGGACGCCTTCCTGCCGCACGTCGAGAGCGGACTGTTCACGTTCATCGGCGCCACCACCGAGAACCCGTCGTTCGAGGTGAATGGCGCGCTGCTGTCGCGGGCGAGGGTCTACGTGCTGCAGCCGCTGTCGCAGGAGGAGCTGGTCGAGCTGTTCGACCGGGCGGTCGTGGCGCTTGGCGACACCGAGGCCCCGGGCGAAGGGCGAGCCCCGGGCGAGACGCCGGCAGCCGACGAGGCGCCGGCGCGGATCGCCTTCGACGAGGTCGCCCGCGAGCGCCTGACCGGCTGGGCCGACGGCGACGGCCGGCGGCTGCTGAACGCGATCGAGATCGTGGCCGACGCCGCGCGCGGCCTGCGCCGCAACCGGGTCGACGGCGACTTCCTCGAGCAGGCGCTGTCGCAGAACCTGCGCCGCTTCGACAAGGGCGGCGACGCGTTCTACGACCAGATCAGCGCGCTGCACAAGTCGGTGCGCGGCTCCGACCCCGACGCGTCGCTTTACTGGCTGTGCCGGATGCTCGACGGCGGCGCCGACCCGCGCTACCTGGCGCGCCGCATCGTGCGGATGGCCAACGAGGACGTCGGCCTTGCCGACCCGCGCGCGCTGACGCTGGCGCTGGAGGCCGCCGAGGTCTACGAGCGCCTCGGCTCGCCCGAGGGCGAGCTCGCGCTGGCGCAGGCGGTGGTCTACCTTGCCTGCGCCGCGAAGTCCAACGCGGTCTACATGGCCTACAAGCGCGCCCGCGCCTTCGTGGCGGAGCACGGCTCGGCGCCGGTGCCGATGCACCTGCGCAACGCGCCCACGAAGCTGATGAAGGGCCTGGGCCACGGCAAGGGCTACCGCTACGCGCACGACGAGGATGGCGGCTACGCGGCCGGGGAACGCTACTTCCCGGACGGCGTCGAATCGCCGGTCTTCTACCAGCCGGTGGAGCGCGGGCTCGAGATCAGGATCCGCGAGAAGCTGGAGTGGCTTCGGGCGCGGGATGCGAAGGCGGAGAACCCGCGAGACGACTGAACACGACGCGTGCGAGCCGGCGCATCGGCGCGCGATCCGCCGGCTGGAACGGAGGGCCTGAGGGCGGCGGCCGCGTGCATGCCGCGGCGCATGCGGAGTGATTGCGCGCGGTCAATACTGACGGGCGGTCAAAGCGTGTTAATCACGCATGGCCGCCGCGTCGGCGGGCGAGCCTCCTGAAAACAGAAAGGAAGAAGGGCAAAGCCAAATGATCGAGACCAGATCGCTGCGTGTGCTGGCCATCGCAGGCCTTTTCGCAGGCTTGCTCGGCGCCTGCGGGGGAGGGGGCGGCGACAGCACGCCCGCAGTCCCGATCGCAGACACGGCCGAAGCCTGGTGGAACCAGGAAGCCGCAGGGCGCTGGGCTTTCACGGTCACCGACACCCGTCCCGGGCTTGCCGGCTCGCGGGTCAACCTGGTCACGATAGAGCCCGCCCCGGCCGGCTCGGCGCCCGGCATCGTCAACTTCGTGCACAGCACCGGCCTGGTGGACGGCGAGCGGATGGAGGAGCCGCGCTTCTTCGACGGCAGCGCGATCCAGGCGGTCGTCGACCTGGCGACCGGCGAGGCCTATCCCGAGGTCCCGGCGCCTCTGCTCGCCGACGTCAAGACCACCATCTACGACGACAGCGAGGCGATCGACTTCGACGGCGACGGCGTGACCGACGGCACGCTCCGCCTGCTCGTCACGGTCGCGCTCGCGACCGAGGCGAGCAGGACGGTGCCCGCGGGGAGCTTCTCGAACGTGCTGCGCGCGCGGACCGAGATCACGGTCAGCGTCACGGTGCCGGCATTGGCCTACTCGGACTCGGTCACCTCCTCGCTGACCACCTGGTATGCGCCGGGCGTCGGGCCGATCCGCCGCGAGTACGTCGACCCGCTCTTCAGCGCGCCGAACAACGTCGCCTATGAGGAGTTGTCGGGGGTCTCGCTGGCTGCGGTCAAGGCCGGCACGGTGCCGGGCTTCGTCGTGCTCGATGCGATCGGCGCCGGCACCGACAGCGGCATCGCCGGCATTCCCGCCATGGCCAGCGACGGCAGCAACGTCCTCATCGTGTCGAACAAGGAAGCCGGAGCGTCCGACACGCTGGTCGGCGCGATCATGGCGCCCGATGGCACCCGACTCTGGCAGGGCACGCTGGTCGACGACGGCAGCTCCAACTTCAACTCGCTGTATGCGGCGGCAAGCTTCGACGGGCTGAATTACCAGGTCTTCTGGGTGCGCCCGTCGGACGGGGTCCTGGTCGGGCAACGGCTGTCGCCCTCGGGAACGGTCCTCGGCCCGCTCGCCGGAACGCCGGTTGGCGCGCCGATCGGCACCAGCGCCCGGTTGGCGGCGGCAAGCGACGGCAGCAACGTGCTGCTGGTCTGGCAACGTTTCGCGAACGGGACCACCTGGGTGACCGAGGGGCAACTCATCGATCGCAACGGACAGGCCATTCCCGCCACCTCGTTCAGCCTGGCAACCGGCGAGGCCGACGTCAGCGTGGCGCGCTCCGGGGCCGGCTACCTGATCGCGCGGGCGAGCCCGCAAGGCGGCACGGTGGGCTTCGTCCGGGTCAGCGATACCGGCGTCTTGCTCGACGCCGACTGGCAGGAACTCGCCGGTTCCGGGCCCTTCGCGACCGATCCGCGGGTGACTGCTCATCCCGACGGCTTCCTGGTCGGATGGACGTCCTGGGCTTCGTCGCCGAACGCCGGCATCACGAACACGATCCTGTCGCGCCGAATCGCCTTCGACGGAAACGTGCTGGATGCCGCCGACGTGGCGATCGACGCCAACCCGATCTCCGGTCGCTTCGGCTTCGCGCTCACCGGATCCGGGCAGGGCCTCTTCGCGGGCTGGGTCAAGGACCTCACGCTCGATCCGATGCAGACGGCCGACCGCGCGCGCGTCGCCCGGGCGCCGTGGGCTTCCGGCGCGCCGGTCTTCGGCACGCCGGGTTCCTACTGGTACACCACGCCGGCGCTGCAACCGCCTCCCGACGCGTACCCGGTGGCCGTCGCCGCCGGCGACCGCTACGTGATGGCCTGGCTGGAGAACCTCCAGTCGGCGGCGACCCCGTCGGATCGCGTGGTGGCGACGATCGTGCATCCGCCCACGGCGCGCTGAGGGCAGGGCGGCCCGAAGGCCGCGGCAGAGAAACGACCGGTAGCCACGAAGGGAAGGGGTTCGAGGGGGCGAGCTTGATAAACTCGCCCCCTTTGGCGCTCTCGCGCCCCTTGGCCAGCGACATCACCTTTCCGGCGAGCGTTTTCCGCCGCTTCCTCCCATGCTCGACATCGCCCAGCTCCGCAAGGATCCCGAAACCGTCGCCGCCCGGCTCGCGTCGCGCGGCTACCGGCTCGACCTCGACGCGTTCCGCGAGCTCGAGTCCGAGCGCAAGGCGCTGCAGGTGCGCGCCGAGGAGCTGCAGGCGAAGCGCAACGCGCTGTCGAAGTCGATCGGGCAGCTCAAGGCGCGCGGCGAGGACACCTCGGCCGTGATGGCCGAGGTCGCCGGGCTCGGCGACGAACTGAAGACTGCCACCGAGCAGAGCGACCTGGTGCGCGAGCGGCTGAACGACTGGCTCGCGCAGGTTCCCAACCTGCCGCACGAGTCGGTGCCGGTCGGCCGCGACGAGCACGGCAACAAGGAGATCCGCCGCTGGAGCCCCGAAGGCCGCGACCCGAAGCCGCTGGGCTTCGCGCCGCGCGACCACGTGGACCTGGGCGCGCCGCTCGGGCTGGACTTCGAGGCCGCTGCCAAGCTGTCGGGCTCGCGCTTCGCGGTCATGAAGGGCCAGATCGCCCGCCTGCACCGCGCGCTCGCCCAGCTGATGCTCGACGTGCAGACCGGCGAGCACGGCTACACCGAGTGCTACACGCCCTACATCGTGAATGCCGCCACGCTGCGCGGCACCGGCCAGCTGCCGAAGTTCGAGCAGGACCTGTTCGCGGTCAAGAAGGGCGGCCAGGAAGGCGAGGGCGAGGCGCTCTACCTGATCCCGACCTCGGAGGTGTCGCTGACCAACCTGGTGGCCGGCGAGATTCTTCAGGCCGACGCGCTGCCGATGCGGCTCACCGCGCACACGCCGTGCTTCCGCTCCGAGGCCGGGTCCTACGGCCGCGACACCCGCGGCATGATCCGGCAGCACCAGTTCGACAAGGTCGAGATGGTGCAGATCGTGCACCCGGAGAGGTCCTACGAGGCGCTCGAGGAAATGGTCGGCCACGCCGAGGCGATCCTGCGCCGGCTCGACTTGCCGTACCGGGTCATGGCGCTGTGCACCGGAGACATGGGCTTCGGCGCGGCCAAGACCTACGACCTGGAAGTCTGGCTGCCGGCGCAGAACGCGTATCGCGAGATCTCGTCGGTGTCGAACTGCGAGGCCTTCCAGGCCCGGCGGATGCAGGCGCGCTTCCGCAACGCGCAGGGCAAGCCCGAACTGGTCCACACGCTGAACGGCTCCGGCCTGGCGGTCGGCCGCACCCTGGTCGCGGTGCTGGAGAACTTCCAGCAGGCGGACGGCAGCATCGTCGTGCCGCCGGCGTTGCGGCCCTACATGGGCGGGTTGGCGAAACTGGAACCGGCGGACTGACGCGGCTTCGCTGCCGAGTGGCAGACTGCCCCGCACTTTTTGCTATACTTTCTGGCTTCGCACCACGCATTGTCGATTGCCTGAGCTCCACGGAATTCAGGCGATCGGGCAAGGTACTCCGGAGAGGTGGCAGAGTGGTCGAATGCGCCGGACTCGAAATCCGGTATACGTGCAAGCGTATCGTGGGTTCGAATCCCACCCTCTCCGCCAAGATCCAGTCTCCGAGCGTCACGGAACGCGTCGCGAGCCCCCCGAGAGCCCCGTATTCCATTGCGATACGGGGCTTTCCTGTCTCTGGTCGGCCTGCAACGGGTCTTGCCATCCAGGCTTTTCCGTTGGCCTGGCACCTATACTGAACGGCACCACGGGCGCGTTCCGTCTCGATCGCGTCCTCCGCGAACCACCGTCAGTGACGCCGTGTCACGACAATGACGCCGCCCGGCGAGTCATTCGATTCCCTTGCCGTGGCGCCGCCGCCAACGCCGACCGGCTCCCCGGAGGGATCACGTGGACAAACTTTCGGTCATGCGGGCATTTTGCCGAATCGTGGAGCGAGGCAGCTTCGCGAAGGCGGCGGAGGACCTGCAGGTGTCGCCGGCTCTGCTGAGCAGCGACCTGAAGCGACTCGAGCAGCAGCTGGGCTGCGCCCTGCTGGCGCGAACCACGCGCCGCATGTCGCTGACCGAGCACGGACGGCTCTACTACGAGGAGGCAAAGCGCATCCTGGCCGACATCGATCGCTCCGAGGAGGCGGTGCGCCAGGCGGCGGGCCAGGTCCGCGGGCGGCTGAGCGTCAACGCCCCCCATTCGTTCGGCGTGACCGTGCTGGCGTCTCTGCTGCCTTCGTTCCTGGCCCGGCATCCCGAGGTCGATTTGAGCGTGAGCTTCGACGACCGCGTGATCGACATGATCGAGGGCGGGTACGACCTGACGATCCGCATCCGGGCCGGTCTGCCCGATTCGGGCCTGGTCGCTCGCGGGATAGCGCCAGTGCGGCAGGCACTCTTCGCGTCCCCGGCGCACCTGGCTCGGCACGGCACGCCGCAGCGGACGCAGGATCTCGCGTCCCACCCTGTCGTCGGCTACCTGCACGCGGACGATGCAACGGCGTGGATCTTGCACGGCCCCGAGGGAGCGGTGACGCTGCCGCACCGAGCGCGCCTGAAGGTGGGCAGCAGCCTGGTGCTGCGCGACCTGCTGATCGCCGGTAACGGCATCGGCGCGCTGCCGGACTTCCTTTCCGATCCTGCCGAGCGCGAAGGGCGCCTGGTCCGCGTGCTGCCGCGGCATGCGCTGCCGAGCCGGCACGTGTATGCGGTCTCGGCCTCTCGCCGGAGCGTGGACGCGAAGGCGCTGGCTTTCGTCGACCATCTGCAGGCCGCACTGGCGAGGCCGCGCCACGATTCTTGAACGAGCGTGAAGAGTGAATGTGCGGCACGCCTCTTTTTCGCGGGGGCCCGGTCTTTCATCCTTCGTGGCCTGACCTCACCAGACACGAAGGGACATCATGACCCGCATTCTCGTTCTCTACTACTCCAGCTACGGCCATGTGCGCGCGCTCGCCGAGGCCGAGGCCGAAGGCGCGCGCAGCGTGGACGGCGTGCAGGTCGACCTGCGTCGCGTGCCCGAGACAGTGCCGCTGCCGGTGCGCGAGCGCGCCGGCTTCCAGCCTGACGAGACGCCCGAGATGACCGTCGCCGAGCTGACGCAGTACGACGCGATCATCCTGGGAACGCCGACGCACTTCGGCACCATGGCCGGTGCGGTCAAGCAATTCATCGACCAGGCCGGCGGACTCTGGGCTCGCAACGCGCTGGCGGGGAAGGTCGGCGCGGTGTTCACTTCCACCGGCAGCCAGCATGGCGGGCACGAGATGACGGTCCTGTCGACGCATGTCCCGCTGCTGCACTTCGGCATGGTCATCGTCGGCATGCCCTACACCTTCGCGGCTCAAACGCGCCACGACGAGATCGTCGGCGGCTCACCCTATGGCGCGGGCACGATCGCCGGCCCCGACGGATCGCGGCGACCGACCACCACAGACCTGGCCGGCGCCCGGTTCCAGGGCCAGCACGTGGCTCGGGTCGCCGCCGCACTCGCAGGGGCGTCGCAAGGCGCTGTTCTTGCGGAGGCCGCATGATGCGCCGCGCCCCCACGCTGACACTGGAATTTTTCCACGACGTCGTCTGCGGCTGGTGCTTCAACCTGTCGCCGCGGCTGCGCGCGCTGGCCCGCGACTTCGATCTCGACATCCGGCATCGCACCTTCGTCCTGCAGGACAGCCCCGCCCGAATGGCCGAGGTGTTCGGCTCGCCGGCAGCGGCCAAGGAGACGATCCTCGGACACTGGGCGGCCTGCGCAGCGGCCAGCGACGCTCCGGAACGCTTCGCCATCGATCGCATGCGCGCCGCAGCCTTCGACTACCCGCACGGCCTGCCGGGTGCGCTCGCCTGTCAGGCGGCCCAGCGGCTCGGCGGACAGGACGGCCACTGGCGACTGTTCGATGCCTTGCAGGATGCACACCTCTCGCAGGCGCGCAACGTCGCCGACACCGAGGTGCTCGTGGACGTGGCGCGCAGCGTCGGCTTCGATGGCGCCACCTTTCGGTACTGTCTGATGGATGGACGCACGCGCATGGCGGTAGAAGCCGACCGCGCCATGGCACGGCATCTCGGCGTGCGCTCGGTGCCAACGGTGATCGTCGCCGAAACGGGCGCCCGGCTGCGCAACGGCCCGCTGAACGACCTTCGCGCACAACTGCAGAAGCAGCTGCGATGGGCCGGCCGATCGCCAGCGACCGGTGCGGCACGCACGCCTGCGTCGGAGACGAGGCCATGAAGCGGACGCCCGACCTCTTGCTGACCGCGCTGGCGCCTGCCGTGTGGGGCAGCACCTATTTCGTCGCCACCGCGTGGCTGCCCGAGGGGCGGCCGATGACGCTGGCCATGCTGCGTGCGCTGCCAGCGGGCCTGCTGTTGCTGGCGATCGTGAGGCGCTTGCCGTTGCGAGAGCGTCTCCCGCAGGTGCTCGTTCTGGGCACGCTCAACTTCGCCGTCTTCTGGACGCTGCTGTTCGTCGCGGCCCAACGCCTGCCGGGCGGAGTTGCCGCCACGCTCGGGTCTGCGCAGGCGCTGCTGGTCCTGCTGTTCGCCCGCGGCCTGCTGGGTACGCCGGTGCGCGCGGCATCGGTGGCTGCGGCCGTCGCAGGCGCGCTGGGCGTGGGACTGCTGGTCATGGGCCCGGCGGCGACACTCGATCCGCTCGGGCTCGCCGCTGGCGCCGGCAGCGCGGCGGCGATGGCCGCGGGAACCGTGCTGAGCCGCAAGTGGCAATCCGGGGTCGGGCCATTGACGTTCACCGCCTGGCAGTTGACGGCAGGCGGAATGGTCCTGCTGCCGATGGCGCTGCTCTCCGAGGGGCGACTGCCCGCCCTCGACGCCGTACATGTCGGCGGTCTCGTCTACCTCGGCCTGATCGGCGCAGCGCTGACCTACTTCCTGTGGTTCCGCGGGATTGCGCGGCTGGGGCCAGCGACCGTGTCGCTGCTCGCACTCCTGAGCCCGGTGACCGCGGTCGGCATCGGATGGGTCGCGCTGGACCAGCGCCTGACGGCGATGCAGTGCATCGGCGTGCTCGTGGTGCTTCTCTCGGTGGGCGTGGGACAATGGGCTGCGTCACGGCCCGAGGTTCCCTTCGCCCGGCGAATTCCTGGCGCGCGCCCCGTCACCCTCTTGCGATGACCGATCCCGCCACCGCTCCCGGTTTCCGCCCAGCCGCCGGACTGGCCGGCGCCCTCTATCTCGTCATCATCGTCGCGGGGGTCTGGAGCGAGGCGGCCGTGCGCGCTCCGCTCCTGGCGCCGGACGATCCTGCGAGCGTTTTCGCGGGCCTGCAGACCTCGCTGGGCATGGTGCGGGCCAGCATCGCAGCCGACACCGTGATGCTGATCGCTGACGTCGCACTGGCCGTGCTGCTGTTTCGACTGCTGCGGACTCACGGCCCGGCGCTGGCGCTCGCAGCCATGGCCTTTCGCCTGATGCAGGCGGCCGTGCTCGGCGCCAACCTCCTGAACCTGCAAGCCGCCGTGCTGCTTGCCGAGGACGGCCGGGCAGCTGTCATGCTCGGTGACGGCGCGGCCGCTCTCGCGACCTTGCGACTGCAGGCGCACGCCCACGGCTACGACCTGGGGCTGGCGTTCTTCGGCGTCAACGCCGTGCTCACCGGCGTCCTGCTGCTGCGCTCGCGCTGGGCGCCGCGCGCGCTCGGCCTGTTGGTGACGGCCGCCGGCGGGGTCTACCTCGCCGGCAGCGGCGTGCGCCTGCTCGCGCCGGGGCTGTCCGCGACATTTGGGCCGGCCTATGCCCTCCCGTTGCTGGCCGAGTCGGCGTTCTGCCTGTGGCTGTTGTGGGTGAGCCTGCGCCGCGGCGCGCCTCCGGCTCGAGTGCTGCCCTCGCGCTGAATCCGGTGACGATGAAGGATGAAGGGACGGCCCCTCGAGGGGCCGTTCTCCTGCCCGGACGGTCTGGCAGTTCTCAGGCCAGATCGAACCGGTCGGCGTTCATCACCTTCGTCCAGGCCGCGACGAAGTCGTTCACGAGCTTCTCCTTGCCGTCGTCCTGCGCGTAGACCTCGGCGTAGGCCCGAAGGATCGAGTTCGAGCCGAACACCAGGTCGACACGCGTCGCTGTCCACTTGAGCTTGCCGGTCTTGCGGTCGCGGATCTCGTACAGGTTTCTGCCGGCCGGCTTCCACGTGCAGGCCATGTCGGTCAGGTTCACGAAGAAGTCGTTGGTCAGCGCGCCTTCTCGGTCGGTGAACACGCCGTGCTTCGTGCCGCCGTGGTTGGTGCCCAGCACGCGCATTCCGCCGACCAGGACCGTCATCTCGCAGGCGGTCAGCCGCATCAGTTGCGCCCGGTCGAGCAGCAGCTCCTCGGGGGTGACCACGTAGTCCTTCTTCAGCCAGTTGCGGAAGCCGTCGGCCAGCGGCTCCAGCACGTCGAAGGACTCGACGTCGGTCATCTCCCGGGTGGCATCGCCGCGGCCCGGCGCGAAGGGCACGCTCGCGTCGAAACCCGCGGCCTTCGCCGCCTGCTCGACACCAAGGTTGCCGGCCAGCACGATCACGTCGGCCACACTGGCGCCGGTCTCGGCGGCGATCTTCTCGTAGACCGCCAGCACCCTGGCCAAACGGTCCGGCTCGTTCCCTTCCCAGTCCTTCTGCGGCGCAAGGCGGATGCGCGCGCCGTTGGCGCCGCCACGGAAGTCCGAGCCGCGGAAGGTGCGGGCGCTGTCCCAGGCGGTGGCGACCATGTCGCCGATCGACAGGCCGGCGGCCGAGATCTTCGCCTTCACCGCGGCGACGTCGTAGTCGCTGCGGCCCGCGGGAACCGGGTCCTGCCAGAGCAGGTCTTCCTGCGGGACGTCCGGGCCGAAGTACCGCGATTTCGGGCCCATGTCGCGGTGGGTCAGCTTGAACCAGGCACGGGCGAAGGTCTCGGAGAAGTAGGCCGGGTCCTTGTGGAAGCGCTCGGAGATCTTGCGGTACTCCGGGTCCATCTTCATCGCCATGTCGGCGTCGGTCATGATCGGCTTGCAGCGGATCGACGGATCCTCGACGTCGACCGGCATGTCCTCTTCCTCGATGCCGATCGGCTCCCATTGCCAGGCGCCGGCCGGGGACTTCTTCAGCTCCCACTCGTAGCCGAGCAGCAGGTCGAAGTAGCCGTTGTCCCATTGGGTGGGGTGGGTGGTCCAGGCGCCCTCGATGCCGCTGGTCACGGTGTCGCGGCCGATGCCGCGGGTCTTGTGGTTGTTCCACCCGAGGCCCTGTTCCTCCAGGTCGGCCGCCTCCGGAGCCGGCCCCAGGTTGGCGGCGCTGCCGTTGCCGTGCGCCTTGCCCACGGTGTGGCCGCCGGCGGTCAGGGCCACGGTTTCCTCGTCGTTCATCGCCATGCGGGCGAATGTCACGCGCACGTCGCGGGCGGTCTTCAGCGGGTCGGGCTTGCCGTCTACGCCTTCCGGGTTCACGTAGATCAGGCCCATCATCACGGCCGCGAGCGGGTTCTCCAGCTCGCGCTCGCCCGAGTAGCGGCTGCCCTCGCTGCCCGTAGGCGCCAGCCATTCCTTCTCCGAACCCCAGTAGGTGTCCTTCTCGGGGTGCCAGATGTCCTCGCGACCGAAGGCGAAGCCGAAGGTCTTCAGGCCCATCGATTCGTAGGCCATGTTGCCGGCCAGGATCATCAGGTCTGCCCAGCTGATCCTGTTGCCGTACCTCTTCTTGATCGGCCAAAGCAGGCGGCGGGCCTTGTCGAGGTTCGCGTTGTCGGGCCACGAATTGAGCGGGGCGAAGCGCTGGTTGCCGGTGCCGCCGCCACCGCGACCGTCGGCGACCCGGTAGCTGCCCGCCGAGTGCCAGGCCATCCGGATCATCAGGCCGCCGTAGTGGCCCCAGTCGGCCGGCCACCAGTCCTGGCTGTCGGTAATCAGGGCCTTCAGGTCCTTCTTCAGCCCCTCGACGTCGAGCTTCTTCAGTTCCTCGCGATAGTCGAAGCCGGGTCCCATCGGGTCGGTCTTCCTGTCGTGCTGGTGCAGGATGTCGAGGTTCAGCGCCTTGGGCCACCACGCCATGTTCGACTGGCCAGCCGACGTGGCTCCGCCGTGCATCACCGGGCACTTGCCCGCGGGTTTGATCGAGTCGCTCATGGTCACCTCCCTGGTTGCAGTGTTCGGAAAGAACGCAAGGCCAGTCTAGGAGCGCAGCTCGGACTGCGTCCAATGAATTGGATCAACCGGCGCGATAGGGATGGCCGGTATCGTGCCCAGCCGATCGCGGCAAGCGCGGGGGCATGCGACTCGAAGGCGGTCGGGCTACCGGGCCAGGCCTTGCAGCCCGGCCAGCATCGCCTCGATCGCGGCAGCGGTCTCGAGCGGCCTCTCCATCGGGAACAGGTGGCTGCCCTCGATCATGCGAAGGCGTTCGGGACGATCGTTGCCGACCACCTTGCGCGTCATCGCGAACCCGATCTGCCGCATCTCCAGCGACCGGGTGCCGCCGATGAAGCCGACCGGGCACTGCAGCGGATGCCTGCGCAACAGCCTGTCGAGGTTGTGCGGCAGGGTGTTGTAGATGCGGGTCTCGATGTCGCGATCGAAGTCGAGCACACGGCGAACCGTGCCGTCGGGCGCGACCTCGTCGTGCATCGCGTGCTCGACGTAGTCGCGCAGCACCTGCGGATGCCAGTCCGCGAACGCGCGCTTGTGCATGAAGTGCTCGAGCGCGGCGTCGGCGCTCGGCCACTGGTACCGGCGCCTGCGGCTCACCCGCCCCGGCGACACCGAACCCACCAGTTGCGTGAGCTTGACCAGGCCCAGGGTGCGCGCTCGCCAGCCCCCCAGCAAGGGCGAGTCGAGAAGCAGAACGCCGCGCGCGCCACGGCCGCCGAGCAGCGGATTGCGCGCCGCGCACATCAGGCTCAGGAAGCCGCCCAGCGAGTGCCCGACCAGGAAGGCGGGGCCCGCGTGGGCCTCGATCTCGGGTGCCGCGAAGTCGGCGAGCTGCCGGACCAGGTGCGGCCAGTTGCTGGTGACCGGATAGCGAGGGTCGTGACCGAACTTCTCGATCGCCTTGACCGCGATGCCGCGCGCCCGCAGCGAGCGGAACAGCAGTCCGTAGGTTCCGGCCGGAAAGCTGTTGGCGTGCGAGAAGACGATCAGGGGGGATCTGGCGCTCATGGGCGGGCTGAATCATACCGGCCCGGCGGGCCCGCCGAGCCCGCTCAGAGGACGGCGAAGAGGAAGGCGACGCCCACGACGAGCGCGATCCCGCTCGCGACCAGCACCGCGCCCGCCGCGATGTCCTTCGCCGCGCCGATCTCGGGATGCCGCTCGGGGTGCACGCGATCGATCAGCGTCTCGAGCGCGCTGTTCGCCAGCTCGGCCACCAGCACCAGGCCGACCGCCAGCGCGAGGATCGCCCACCACAGGGCAGGGGGCCGCGTGACGGCCAGTGCCGCCAGAACGGCCGCCGCGGCAAGCAGGTGAGTCCGCATGCTGCGCTCGCGGCCGACCGCGAGCCTGATGCCGTTCAGCGCGAAGCCGGCCCGCCTGGCGAAGCCCTGACCCTTGTCCCTTTCCAAGTCCTTGCTCCCGGTTCCCCTGGATTCGTCGAACGCGACGGTCGCGCGTGCCGCTACAGTACTAGCACTCGCGACCGAACGCCGCGCCGATCACGGAGCCCGCCGCAGATGAACCACGCAACCGCCTCGCCGCATCGCCGCATCGTCATCATGGGCGCGGCCGGGCGCGACTTCCACAACTTCAACGTCGTGTATCGCGACGATCCCGCAGTGCGGGTGATCGCGTTCACGGCCGCGCAGATCCCCGGCATCGCCGGTCGGCGCTACCCGGCCTCGCTCGCCGGTCCGCGCTATCCGCAGGGCATCCCGATCGTCGACGAGGCGGAGCTGGCCGGCCTGGTCGCAGCGGAGCGGATCGACGAGGTGGTGTTCGCGTACTCGGACATCGCCCACGTCGAGGTCATGCACCGGGCGTCGATCGCGCTCGCGGCCGGCGCCGACTTCACGATGCTCGGGCCGCGGCGCACGATGCTCGAGTCTCGCCTGCCGGTGATCGCGGTGTCGGCGGTGCGAACCGGCGCAGGCAAGTCGCAGGTCTCGCGCTGGCTGTCGGGCCTGCTCAGGCAGCTCGGCTTGCGGGTGGCGGTGATGCGCCACCCGATGCCCTACGGCGAGCTGGCGCGCCAGGCGGTGCAGCGCTTCGCCTCGCGCGCCGATCTCGACGCGGCCGATTGCACGATCGAGGAACGCGAGGAATACGAGCCGCACATCGCGGTGGGCGGCACCGTCTTCGCCGGCGTCGACTACGCGCGGATCCTCGCCGAGGCGCAAGCGCAGGCCGACCTGGTGCTGTGGGACGGCGGCAACAACGACTTTCCCTTCGTTCGGCCCGACCTGCACATCGTGCTGGTCGACCCGCTGCGCGCCGGGCACGAGCGCGACTGGCACCCCGGCGAGGCGGTGCTGCGGATGGCCGACGTGGTGGTAGTCGCCAAGTCGAACTCGGCCGCGCCCGACGCGATCGCCCGGGTCGAGGCCTCGGCGCGCGAGCTGGCCCCCCGCGCGGCGCTGGTTCGCGGCGAGTCGGCGGTGCGGCTCGATCCGGCCGGCTCCCTGGCCGGCATGCGGGTCGTCGTGGTCGAGGACGGCCCCACGATCACTCACGGCGGAATGCCGAACGGCGCCGGCTGGCTCGCCGCCCGGCAGGGCGGGGCGCTCGAGATCGTCGATCCGCGACCGTCGGCGGTCGGCTCGCTTGCCGAGGCCTTTCGCCGATACCCGCACATCGGCCAGGTGCTTCCGGCGATGGGCTACTCGGCGAGCGAGGCCGCCGACCTGAGGGCGAGCATCGTCGCGACGCGTGCCGACGCGGTCGTCTCCGGCACCCCGGTCGACCTCGGCGCGCTGCTGGACCTGCCGATGCCGGTCATCAGGGCCCGCTACGACTACCGCGAGCCGCCAGGCAACGGCTCGCTCGCGAACCTCGTGACAGGCTTCCTGCGCGACAGGCTCGAGGGCGTCGATTAGTTCACGGGTCGGGGAAGGGGCTTCGGGTAGCATCGCCCGCACCGTGAACGATCCCGACACCTTCCGCACCGCGGAGCCGTCGCGCCCGCTGCTGTTCGCCCGCGTCCGCGAGATGCTGGGCGCGGCGGCGTCGCGCGCGCTCGGCGAGGCGCTGATCGCGATCGCTCACGACCTGGAGCACGGCGCGGATGCGCTGGCCGACGGGCGCGAGCGCCAGGCGATGCTGGCCGCCGCGGTGCAGCTGGGCCGCGATCCGCTCGGCCGCGCGGCGCGAATCCCGGACGAGTTGTCCCGCCGGGTCCTGCGCTGCCTGGAGGCAGCCAAGGCCGGCAAGGCCGAGGGCGCGCCGCTCGCGCTGCTGGGCCAGGACGCGCTCGAGGCGCAGATCCTGGCCGGCGCCCTGGCCGCGGCGATCCGCGAGGAAACCGGCGCCCAGTACGACGACTATGTGAACCGGGTGCGCCGGATCTCGGCCGGCCAGTGGGCCGAGGACGACGCAAATCCGCTGGGCGCCCGAACGATCGCATCGGCGCTGGTGTCCGCCGTGGCCGGCGTCGCCGAGACTGCCGGCACCCGGCTCGCGCTCAGGCAGGCGCTCGCGCGACACGTGGCGCCCCCGGTCGCCGCGGCGATCGCCTCGGCCGACGCGATGCTCGAGGCCGAGGGGGTATCCGGCGCGGCCGAGCGCCCGCCGGCAGAGGCTGCCGGGCTCGAGCAGGACGACTGGGGGCCGGAGCCCGAGACATCTCCCGAGCGAGAGACGCCGCCCACGTCCTTGCCCCCGGCCGCGCCGCCGCCCGCGCTCGGGGCGCGCGCCGAAGACAGGCAGGCCTTGGCCGCGCCGCAACCGCCGCGGAAGCCCGAGGAATCGGCGGCCGAGAGTTCCGGGGAGCCGGCCGTCGGCGTCGCCGACCGGGTCGCCGCGCTCGACCGCGACGCGGCGGCACTGGGCACGTCGCCGCTGCCCGCGCTCCGGGCTCCGCCTTCCGGCGCGGCCCTTTCGGTGCTGCAACCTGTCGTCGATCTCGAACGCGATGCGGTCGCGCTGGCGCACGCAGCCGGCCTGGCGCCGTACAGCCGCGAGGCCCGAGGCGAGTTCTTCGGGCGCGCGCGCGGCGGCCTGTCGCGAGCCGGCGCCTCGCCCGCGCAACTGGCGGTCGTCGACGTGGTGGCCGCGCTGTTCGACTACGTCGTCGACGATCGACGAATGCCCGAGCCGGCCAAGCCGCTGGTCTGGCGCCTGCAGCAGCCGGCGCTCGCGCTGTCGCTGCTGGACCCGGGCTATCTCGGCGACGAGCCGCGCTCGTTGCGCCGGCTGGTCGAGCACGTCGGCGCGATCTCGGTCGCCTTCGCCGACGACCTGACTCGCGGCAGCGAGCTGCACCGCCGGCTGGAGACCATCGTTCGCGCGGTCGAGGTGGTGACCGGCGCGCTGCAGACCCGCTCCTCGGTGATCGCGCGCCAGGTCGAGCGCGAGTACGCGCGGGCCGCCCAGCACGTGGGCCAGCTGATCGAGCGCGTGGCGCGCGAGCGGCAGGCACTGGAGGCAGCCCCCGACCGCAGGAACCGGCGCGACTACTCGCGCCGTCCTGGCCCCGACCGCGAGCGCCTGGTCACCGAACGGATCCGCGAGCTGATCGAGCAGAAGCTGGCGGACAGCGAGGTCCCCGAGTCGGTCCGCGACTTCCTGCACAAGGTCTGGCTCAGGCACGCCCGGACCGCCGCGCTGCGCAGCGGCGAGGACAGCACCGACTTCCGCGTCGCGATGCAGGTCGTCGACGACCTGGTCTGGAGCCTCGATGTTCGCGACGGCGGCAGCCGGCGCGAGCTGGCCGAGCGCATCCCGCCGCTGATCCGTCTGATCGGCCAGGGGGTCAGCGAGATCGGTGCGAAGGACGACGAGTTCCGCGCCTTCTTCGACGAGCTGTTCCTGATCCACCTGCGACGGATGCAGCGCGGCCACCGCCGCGCGCTCGCGCAGGCCGTTGCGCCCCGTCCGCCCGAACCCGCCCCGCCCGGCGAGGCGCCGGACCGCCGCCTGCTGGAGATCCTCGGCACGCTGGACCTGGACGATCTTCCGCCGCAGCCGCGACGGCTGCCGCTCGAGGCGGCCGAGGCCTTCGAGCAGCTGGGCCGAGGCGACTGGGTCGAGCTGACCGGCCGCGACGACAAGCCGAGCTTCGCGAAGGTGGCGTGGATCAACCAGCGCCGCACCGTGGCGCTGCTGGTCCGTCGCGACGACCGGCGCGCGATCTCGATCCGGATGGAGGAGCTGCGGGATCGCTTCGCCCGCGGGCGGGCCTTCCTGATCGCCTCCAGCCTGTAGCCCCGGAACGCTCGAGGATCCGATCAGGCTCCGCTCGGGGTCGGATCGGGCTACGCGCGGGATCCGCTCAGGGCCCGGCCAGCGCCGGCGCGGGGCCCTCGGACGCAGGGAAGGTCACCACGTGATCGGCGCCGAAGCGGATCCCGATCCGTTCGCCGATCGCGTGATTGTGGTGGCTGGGCACCAGCGCGAGCAGCGTCGCGCCGCTCGGCAGCCGCAGCGTGTACAGGAACACCGCGCCGCGGAAGGCCTTGTTGACGACCTCGGCCTGCAGCGGGCTGGCGTCGTCGTGGATCACGTCGTCGGGGCGCAGCAGCACGGTCACCTCGCCGTGCGCGTTGGCGGTGGCGCCCGCCATCGCCTGGTCGGCCCGGGTCTGGATCGGCAGCGTGCCCAGCTCGATCTGCACGAAGGAGCGGCCGTCGCGGTGCTCGACACGGCCGGGCAGGAAGGCGCCCAGTCCGACGAAATCGGCCACCTGCCGGGTCTCCGGTTCGTGGTACAGCCGGTAGGGGCTGTCCCACTGGGCGATGCGGCCGGCATCCATGACCCCGATGCTGTCGGCCAGCGCGAATGCCTCGTACTGGTCGTGGGTGACCAGCAGCGCCGTGGTGCCGTGCCGCTTCAGGATCGCCCGCAGGTCGAGCGCCAGGCGCTCGCGCAGGTCGGGGTCGAGGTTCGAGAACGGTTCGTCGAGCAGCAGCACCGAAGGCGAGGGCGCCAGCGCGCGGGCGAGCGCGACGCGCTGCTGCTGGCCGCCGGACAGCTCGTGCGGAAAGCGCTTGCCGATCGAGGGCAGGCCGACCAGCTCGAGCATCCGCGCGACGCGCTCGGCGCGCTCGGCGCCCGGCAGTTCGCGCAACCCGAAGGCGACGTTGCCCGCGACGTCCAGGTGCGGGAACAGCGCGTAGTCCTGGAAGACGACGCCGACGCCGCGCTTCTCGGGCGCCACCCAGGCCTCGGCCGAGACGACCTCGCGTCCGCCGATCGCGATGCGTCCGCGCGCCGGGCGGACGAAGCCGGCGATCGCTCGCAGGGCGGTCGTCTTGCCGCATCCCGACGCGCCGAGCAGCGAGCCGATCTCGCCGGGTTGCAGCGAGAAGCCCAGGCCGTCGAGCGCGGTGACCCGCTGGCTGCCGCTGCCGAAGGAGACGGTCAGGCCCTCGACCTGCAAGGACGCACCCTTGACGCTGGCTGTATCGGGATTCACCTGCAAATAACTATAATTCTCACTCCTGCCATTGTATCGAACCGTGTCCATTTCCGCCGACGCCGTCGCCCCCAGGGTCTTGCGCGAACGCAAGGCCGATCCGCTGAGCCTGGGCGCGATGCTGCTCGCGCTGGCGGTGGCCGCGCCGATCGTGGCGCTGGCCTGGCTGGCCTTCGCGCCGGGCGCTGCCGACGCCGGGGCTCTCGGGCATCTGCTCGGCACTGTCCTGCCTCGCTACACGGTGGCGACCGCGCACCTGGCGATCGTCGTCGTGGCGATCGTCCTGCTGCTCGGGGTGTCTACGGGCTGGCTGGTCGCCGCCTACGAGTTCCCCGGCCGCGGCCTTCTGGCCTGGCTGCTGGTGCTGCCGCTGTCCACGCCGGCCTTCGTGATGGCCTACGCCTACACCGACTTCCTGGCCACCTGGGGTCCGCTGCAGGCCTGGATACGCGCGCTGACCGGCCTCGAGGTCGGCGAGTACTGGTTTCCCGAGATCCACTCGCCGAACGGGGCAGGGCTGTTCCTCGGCCTGGCGCTCTATCCGTACGTCTACCTGCTCGCGCGCGCCGCCTTCGCCGATCGCAGCCCCTCGCTCTCCGAGGCGGCCCGTTCGCTGGGAATGAACCGCACCGCCGTCTGGTGGCGGGTCACCTGGCCGGTGGCGCGGCCCGCGGTGGCAGCCGGCACCGCGCTCGCCCTGATGGAAACGCTGGCCGACTTCGGCACGGTCAGCTACTTCGCGGTCGACAGCTTCACCGCCGGCATCTATCGCGCCTGGCAGGGCATGGGCGACCGGGTCGGCGCGGCGCGACTGGCGCTGATGCTGCTCGCCTTCGTCGGCGCGCTGATGTGGATCGAGCGCCGCTCGCGCAGCCGGATGCGTTTTCACGCTCGAGCCGCGCGGCCTGCCCCGAGGGTTCCCCTGCAGGGATGGCGCGCCTGGCGGGCCACGCTATGGTGCGCCTTGCCGCCGCTGCTCGGCTTCCTGCTCCCGGCGCTGTTGCTGCTGCGGGGCTGGCTGGCCGACGGCGCGGGCATCGACCCGCGGCTCGGCGACTGGATCCTGAACACCGCCTTGCTGGCCGCCGCCGGCGCGGCGACCGTGCTGCCGCTCGCGCTGTTCGCCGCCTACGCGGCGCGGCTGGGCGGCGGACGCGCGCTGCACGCCGGCATCACGCTGGCCAACAGCGGCTACGCGGTGCCGGGCGTCGTGCTGGGCGTCGGCCTGCTGATCCTGTCCGGCCAGGTCGACCGGATCCTGGCCGGCCTCGGCATGCCGGCCGTGCTGGCCGGCGGCAGCGTGCTCGCGGTCGTCTACGCGTACTCGGTGCGCTTCTTCTCGGTGGGCTGGCAGGGCATCGACGCGTCGCTCAAGCGGATCAGCCCGTCGATGGACCAGAGCGCCCGCAGCCTGGGCCGCCGGCCGGTCGAGGTGCTGCGCGAGGTGCACTGGCCGCTGATGCGCCGCGGCCTGGCCTCGGCCGCGCTGCTGGTCTTCATCGACTGCCTGAAGGAGCTGCCGGCCACGCTGGTGCTCCGGCCCTTCGACTTCGACACGCTGGCGGTCGTCGCCTACCAGTTCGCCTCGGACGAGCGCCTGGCCGCGGCCGCGCTGCCGTCGCTGCTGATCGTGGCGGTCGGGCTGGCGCCGGTCATCTTCCTGTCGCGGGTCGCGTCGAGCGAAACGAAACACTGACCCGAGCCGGTCGGCGGCCCCCGAAAGGGCCCCCGAAAATTTGTGTATACTCTCGTTTTTCAGGCGCGTAGCTCAGCTGGTTAGAGCACCACCTTGACATGGTGGGGGTCGTTGGTTCGAGTCCAATCGCGCCTACCAGCCTTCCCCGGGCTGGTGGCAGGGGGGCGGTCACACCGCCCCTTTTTGTTTTCGCCGCCCGGATCTGAGCTGGCCCCGCTGTGGAACAGGCTCCGCTGTGCAGGTCCCGACGCCCATGATCCAGATTACGCTGCCCGACGGCTCGAAACGCAGCTTCGACGGCCCGGTCACGGTCGCCCAGGTCGCGGCCTCGATCGGCGCCGGCCTGGCCAAGGCTGCGCTGGCCGGCCGGGTCGACGGCCAGCTCGTCGACACCTCCTTCACGATCGACCGCGACGCCTCGCTGGCCATCGTCACCGAGCGCGACCCCGACGGCCTCGAGATCATCCGGCACTCCACCGCGCACCTGCTCGCCTACGCGGTCAAGTCGCTGTTTCCGGAGGCCCAGGTCACGATCGGCCCGGTGATCGACAACGGCTTCTACTACGACTTCTCGTACAAGCGCCCGTTCACGCCCGAGGACCTCGCCGCGATCGAGGCGAAGATGGCCGAGCTCGCGAAGCAGGACGAGACCGTGGTCCGCGAGGAATGGGACCGCGACGAGGCGGTGAAATTCTTCGAGTCGATCGGCGAGAAGTACAAGGCCGAGATCATCGGGTCGATCCCGTCGAACGAGAAGATCTCGCTGTATCGCGAGGGCGACTTCATCGACCTGTGCCGCGGGCCGCACGTGCCGTCCACCGGCCGCCTGAAGGTCTTCAAGCTGATGAAGGTCGCGGGCGCCTACTGGCGCGGCGACTCGAAGAACGAGATGCTCCAGCGCATCTACGGCACGGCCTGGGCGAAAAAGGACGAGCAGGACGCCTACCTGCACATGCTGGAAGAGGCCGAGAAGCGCGACCACCGCAGGCTCGGCCGCGAACTCGACCTGTTCCACATGCAGGACGAGGCGCCGGGCCTGGTGTTCTGGCACCCGAAGGGCTGGGCGCTCTGGCAGCAGGTCGAGCAGTACATGCGGCGGGTGTACCGCGACAGCGGCTACCAGGAGGTCAAGGGCCCGCAGATCCTCGACCGCAGCCTGTGGGAACGCACCGGGCACTGGCAGAACTACCGCGAGAACATGTTCACGACCGAGTCGGAGAACAGGCACTACGCGCTCAAGCCGATGAACTGCCCGGGCCACGTGCAGATCTTCAAGTCGGACCTGCGCTCCTACCGCGAGCTGCCGCTGCGCTACGGCGAGTTCGGCCAGTGCCACCGCAACGAGCCCTCGGGCGCGCTGCACGGCATCCTGCGGGTGCGCGGCTTCACGCAGGACGACGGCCACGCCTTCTGCACCGAGGAGCAGATCCTCGACGAGTGCGTCGCGTTCACCGCGAAGCTGCAGGAGGTCTACCGCGACTTCGGCTTCACCGACATCCTGTACAAGGTCGCCACGCGGCCCGACAAGCGGGTCGGCTCCGACGAACTCTGGGACAAGGCCGAGGCGGCGGTCATGGAGTCGCTGCGCCGCTCGGGTTGCGAGTTCACGATCGCCGAGGGCGACGGCGCCTTCTACGGCCCGAAGATCGAGTACACGCTGAAGGACGCGCTGGGCCGGCAGTGGCAGTGCGGCACGATGCAGGTCGACTTCAACACCGCCGAGCGGCTGGGCGCCGAGTACGTGGCCGAGGACAACTCGCGCCGCCACCCGGTGATGCTGCACCGGGCGATCGTGGGTTCGCTCGAGCGTTTCATCGGCATCCTGATCGAGAACCACGCCGGCGCGATGCCGATGTGGCTGGCGCCGGTGCAGGCGGTCGTGATGAACATCACCGACGCGCAGGCCGATTACGCCCGATCTGTTGCAGAAACGTTGAGAAAACAAGGATTTAGAGTAGAAACCGATTTGCGGAACGAGAAGATCAACTATAAAATCCGCGAAAACAGCCTTCAAAAGGTGCCGTACCTGCTCGTCGTCGGCGACAAGGAGCGGCAAGCTGGCAAGGTGGCCGTGCGCGCGCGCGGCGGAATCGATCTCGGCGCCATCGGCGTCGAAAGCTTCATCGAGCGTCTGTCCGACGACGTCTCCAGCAAGCGATCGAATCCGCAGTAAGTCGCACGGCTCCTTCTTTTCCGACGAACCGAACAAGGAGAACGCAGCATCGCTACGGAACGCTCGCATCGCATCAACGGTGAAATCTTCGCGCAGGAGATCCGTCTGGTCGGCCCCGACAACGAACCGATCGGGATCGTCCACCTGAGGGAAGCCCTGCGCATGGCCGAAGAGGCCGATCTCGACCTGGTCGAGATCGCCCCCCAGGCCGCCCCGCCGGTCTGCCGCCTGATGGACTACGGAAAGTTCAAGTACCAGGAGCAGAAGCGGCAGGCGGAGGCCAAGGCCAAGCAGAAGATCATCCAGGTCAAGGAAGTCAAGTTCCGGCCCGGCACCGACGAAGGCGATTACCAGGTCAAGATGCGCAACCTGAAGCGCTTTCTCGAAGACGGCGACAAGGCGAAGATCACGCTGCGTTTCCGGGGTCGCGAAATGGCCCACCAGGAATTCGGGGTGCGCCTGCTTGAGCGGGTCCGTCAGGATGTCGAAGACATCGCCACCGTCGAGCAGATGCCCAAGCTCGAGGGCAGGCAGATGATCATGGTCATCGCGCCGCGCAAGAAGAAGTGAACCCCTTGCGCGGGGCATGAAGGGCGCCCTTCGGGGCGCCGAAAAAGCCGAGCGGGTCGATCGAAAGTTCTGGCGCAGGGGCGCCGGACACCCGACAAGGCATTAGAAGAGAGAAGTCGAGGCCAACATGCCGAAGATGAAGACGAAGAAAAGCGCCGCCAAGCGCTTTCGCGTCCGCGGTTCCGGCTCGGTGAAGCGTGGACAGGCGTACAAGCGCCACATCCTCACCAAGCGGACCACCAAGAACAAGCGCCAGCTTCGCGGGATGACCGAGGTGCACGCCTCCGACGTCGTCAGCGTGAAAGCCATGCTGCCGTACGCATAAGGAGAGCGCCATGCCCCGAGTAAAACGCGGAGTCACCGCTCGCGCCCGCCACAAGAAGGTCCTCGCCCGCGCCAAGGGTTACCGCGGCCGCCGCGGCAACGTCTATCGCGTGGCCGTCCAGGCGGTCATGCGTGCCGGCCAGTACGCCTATCGCGACCGTCGCACCAAGAAGCGGGTGTTCCGCTCGCTCTGGATCGCCCGGATCAACGCCGCGGCGCGCGAGCACGGCATCACCTACAGCCGCTTCATCGCGGGCCTGAACAAGGCCGCGATCGGTCTCGACCGCAAGGTCCTGGCCGAGCTGGCGGTCAACGACAAGCCGGCGTTCGCCGCGATCGTCGCGCAGGTGAAGTCCTCGCTCGGCACGGCCTGAGCGTCGCCCGGGCGGCCCGCCGCCGCCCGGACTGCCGCCCGGCTCGCGTAACATCGCGCTCCGGTCCGGCAACCGAACGGGGCCTTCGCGGCCCCGTTCGCGTTTCTCGCGCCTTCTGCCCACATCGACCTCAGCAGGAACCCGACCGATGTCCGAATCCTCACGCCTCGCCGAACTGGTCGCCCGCCTGGCGGCCGACATCGAGGCCGCCGCGAACCCGGCCGAGCTGGCCAACGCCAAGGCACGCGCGATCGGCCGCGACGGCGCGCTGACGGCCGAGATGAAGAAGCTCGGCGCGCTGACCGGCGCCGAGCGCGCCGCGGCCGGCCGCGAGCTGAACCTCGCCAAGCAGGCGATCGAGGCGGCGGTGAGCGCCCGCGAGGCGGCGATCGCCCGGGCCGAACTCGACGCCCGCCTGGCCCAGGAGGCGATCGACGTCACGCTGCCCGGCCGGGGCACCGGCGCCGGCGGCCTGCATCCGGTGAGCCTGACGATCGAGCGGATCGAGGCGATCTTCCAGTCGATCGGTTTCGACGTGGCCGACGGCCCCGAGATCGAGGAAGACTTCTTCAACTTCACCGCGCTGAACACGCCCGAGAACCACCCGGCGCGCTCGATGCACGACACCTTTTACGTCGACGCGCAGGACGCGAACGGCCACGGCCTGCTGCTGCGCACCCACACCAGCCCGGTGCAGGTGCGCTACGCGCGCGCCCACAAGCCGCCGATCCGGGTCATCGCGCCGGGCAAGACCTACCGGGTCGACTCCGACGCCACCCACTCGCCGATGTTCCACCAGTTCGAGGGGCTGTGGATCGACGAGGACGTCTCCTTCGCCGACCTGAAGAGCGTCTACACCGACTTCCTGCGGCGCTTCTTCGAGCGCGACGACCTCGACGTGCGCTTCCGCCCCTCGTACTTCCCGTTCACCGAGCCCTCGGCCGAGATCGACATGCGCTTCGCCGACGGCCCGCTGGCCGGGCGCTGGCTCGAGGTCAGCGGCTCGGGCCAGGTGCACCCGAACGTGGTGCGCAACTTCGGCCTCGACCCCGAGCGCTACATCGGCTTCGCCTTCGGCTCGGGCATCGAGCGCCTGGCGATGCTGCGCTACGGCGTCGGCGACCTGCGCCTGTTCTACGAAAACGACCTGCGCTTCCTGCAGCAGTTCAACCGCTGAGAGAGTCCCCAGATGCGAGTTCCCGAGAGCTGGCTGCGCAGCTTCGTTTCCCCCGACTGGACCTCCGAGCAGATCGCCGACCGGCTCACGATGGCCGGCCTCGAGGTCGAGGAAGCCTCCCCCGCCGCGCCGCCGTTCAGCGGCGTGGTGGTCGCCGAAGTCCGCAAGGTCGAGCGCCACCCGAACGCCGACAAGCTGTCGGTCTGCGAGGTCGACGCCGGCGAGGGCGCGCTGCGCACGATCGTCTGCGGCGCGCCGAACGTGGCCGCCGGCATGCGCGTGCCCTGTGCGGTGCCCGGCGCGGTGCTGCCCGGCGGCTTCGCGATCAAGCCGGTGAAGATGCGCGGCGTCGAGAGCGCGGGCATGCTCTGCTCGGCGCGCGAGCTGGGCCTGTCCGAGGACCACTCCGGCCTGCTGGCGCTCGCGCCCGACGCCCCGGTCGGCGCCGGCATCCGCGACTACCTGAAGCTCGACGACACGGTCTTCACGCTGAAGCTCACGCCTAACCTCGCGCACTGCATGAGCGTGTTCGGGGTGGCGCGCGAGCTCGCCGCGCTGTCCGGCGCCGAGCTGAAGATGCCGGCGCACGACGCGGTGGCGCCGGCGATCGCCGACAAGCTGCCGGTGAAGATCTCCGCGCCCGACCTGTGCGGCCGCTTCTCGGGCCGCGTGATCCGCGGCGTGAACGCGAAGGCGCCCACGCCAGACTGGATGCGGCTGCGGCTCGAGCGGGCAGGGCAGCGCAGCATCTCGGCGCTGGTCGACATCTCGAACTACGTGATGCTCGAGCTCGGCCGGCCCTCGCACGTGTTCGACCTCGACCGGATCCACGGCGGGCTCGACGTGCGCTGGGCGCGCAAGGGCGAGACGCTGAAGCTGCTGAACGGCCAGACCGTCGAGCTCGACGAGGACGTCGGCGTGATCGCCGACGCGAAGGAAGTCGAGAGCCTGGCCGGCATCATGGGCGGCGACGCCACCGCGGTGTCCGACGACACCCGCAACATCTACGTCGAGGCGGCGTTCTGGTGGCCGGCCGCGGTGGCCGGCCGCTCGCGCCGCTACAACTTCGCGACCGACGCCGGCGCGCGCTTCGAGCGCGGCGTCGACCCTGCCACCACCGTCGAACACATCGAGTACCTGACCCGGCTGATCGTCGAGATCTGCGGCGGCGAGGCCGGCCCGGTCGACGACCAGGTCACCGGGCTGCCGGCGCGCGAGCCGGTGTCGATGCGCACCGCGCGGGCCCGCAAGATCATCGGCGTCGACCTGGCCGACTCCACGCTGACCGACGCCTTCGAGCGCCTGGGCCTGCACGCGAAGCTGCAGGGCGACCGGATCGTGGTCACGCCGCCGTCCTGGCGCTTCGACCTGCAGATCGAGGAAGACCTGATCGAGGAAGTCGCCCGCGTCTGGGGCTACGACCGGCTGCCCCAGCGCCCGCCGCGCGCGCCGGCCGCGCTGATGGCCTGGCCGGAGGCACGGCGCACCGTGTCGCGCCTGAAGCGCGCGGTGGCCGCGCGCGACTACCAGGAAGTCATCAACTACAGCTTCGTGGACAGCCAGCTCGACCACAAGCTCGGCCTGGCGGCCGAGGGCCTGTCGGCCATCAAGCTCCTGAATCCGATCGCCGCGCAGATGGACCGGATGCGCACCACGTTGTGGGGCGGCCTGGTCGAGACGCTGCGCGCGAACCTGAACCGCAAGGCGAGCCGGGTGCGGCTGTTCGAGGTGGGCCGCGTGTTCTTCGCCGATCCGCGTGTCGCTGCCGGGCCCGCCCAGGTGCACGGCATCGCGCAGCCCCGGCGGCTGGGCCTGCTCGCGTGGGGGCCCGCGATCGACGAGCACTGGTCGGCCTCGCCGCGCGCGATCGACTTCTTCGACGTCAAGGGCGACCTCGAAGCGCTGGCCGGCGCCGCGCTCACCGTGCAGGCCGCCGCGCACCCGGCGCTGCATCCGGGCCGCAGCGCCCGCGTGCTGCTCGACGGCGAGCCTATCGGCTGGATCGGCGAGATGCACCCGGCCCTGCAGCAGGCGCTGGAGTTGCCGCAGCCGCCGGTCCTCGCCGAGGTCGAACTGGATCCGCTGCTCGCCGCGAAGGTGCCGAGCTACCGCGAAGTTTCGAAGTTTCCGCCGGTGATCCGCGACCTGGCGGTGGTGGTCTCGACCGATCTTCCGGCTGCCCGGGTGCTCGACGAGATCGGCGCGGCGATCGCCTCGGTGCCTGCCGCCGCGGTCGTGAAAAACGTCAGGATTTTCGACGAATATCGCGGTAAGGGATTGGAAAATAAGGAAAAAAGTCTTGCCTTCAGGTTGTGGATGCAAGATACTGCCCGGACGCTGAGCGACGCCGACGCGACCGAGGCGGTGCAGGGAATCGTCGGCTGGCTGGCCGACAGGATCGGGGCGCGACTGCGCGGCTGACGCCGTCGCGGACCGACCCGACAGGCCGATGCAGGCAGGACCCAGAGATCCCGTGTCGAACGAAGAATTGGCGAACCCGATGATCCCGATTGGCCAGCCCCTCGAGGGGCAAAGGCTGGAGCCCGCGAGCAGCGGCGCCGTGGCGGGCACCGCCGCCGAAGCCGGCGTTGCAGCGATCGCCGACGCCGGCGGCCCGTCCGCCGAGCAGTTCACGCTGACCAAGGCGGAGCTTGCCGAGATGCTGTTCGAGCGGGTCGGCCTGAACAAGCGCGAAGCCAAGGACATGGTCGAGACCTTCTTCGACGAGATCCGCGGCGCGCTCGAGCGCGGCGAATGCGTGAAGCTCTCGGGCTTCGGCAACTTCCAGCTGCGGGACAAGCCGCAGCGCCCGGGCCGGAATCCCAAGACCGGCGAGGAGATCCCGATCTCCGCGCGGCGCGTGGTCACCTTTCACGCGAGCCAGAAGCTGAAGGCGCAGATCGAGGGCGTCGAGGATTGAGCACCCGGCCCGATACGAAGGCGGTGCTGCCGCCGATTCCCGCCAAGCGCTACTTCACGATCGGCGAGGTCAGCGAGCTCTGCGGTGTCAAGCCGCACGTGCTGCGCTACTGGGAGCAGGAGTTCACCCAGCTCAAGCCGATGAAGCGCCGCGGCAACCGCCGCTACTACCAGCATCACGAGGTGCTGCTGGTGCGCCGCATCCGCGAGCTGCTCTACGAGCAGGGCTTCACGATCAGCGGCGCGCGCAACCGGCTGGGCGAGATGCAGGCGCGGGCGCGCGCGGGCAATGGGGTCAACGCAGCGGAGGGAGTCGAGGCGAGCGACGCAGCGCAAGCCGAGCTGCCGATCGGCGACGTTCCCGCCCCGCTCGAGCTCGACCTGGCCGCGCTGCGTGGCGATCTGGAACGAGCGATCGTGCTGCTCTCGGGCGAGGCCGGGGAGGCCCCGCGAACCTGATATACTTTGAAGCTTCGGGGCGTAGCGCAGCCTGGTAGCGCACTTGCATGGGGTGCAAGGGGTCGCGAGTTCGAATCCCGCCGCCCCGACCAAATCGAAGGGCCAGCTTCCGCAAGGGGCTGGCCCTTCGCCTTTTCCGGCCGCGTGCGCTTTCCCGCCACGACCCGGAAGAGCGCGAAGCGAACCGGACCGACGACCGTCAGCGCGGACGCCTCGACATCGGGATGACCTGCGGCGATCCGCCCACCTGGATGACGCCCAGTGCCTCGAATCCATGTCGTTCGTAGAGCGGCACATTGCGTGGATTGGACGACTCCAGGTATGCCTGCACTCCGTCGGCGTCGCATCGCTCCAGCGCATGACGCATGAGGGCCGACCCGAGACCGCGCCCCTGGCAGGCGGGGTCGACTCCGATGAGCGGCAGATACCAATGCGGGACTTCCGGGTGATATCGCCCCATCTGCTCGAAAACCGCCAGCAAGTCCTCGAGCGTCTGTCCCGCGACATGTTCCTGCATCAGGCTGCCCATTCGCTCTTCGTCGGGCTGGATGCCCGGGGGCAGCCACATCGCCGCGCCCATGCCGTCGTCTGCCAGGTAGGTTGCCCCGTGGGCGAGGCCGTTGCCGCCGAAGGCGTCGATGAACGCAGGCATCGCCGCCAGGTAACTGGCCGCGCTCGGCACGGCCCAGCGGGTCAGGGGATCGTTCACGAACGCCAGTGCGATGACGCTGATCGCGGCGCCGCGCTGCGACTCGTCCGCGCAGGTCACTTCGGCGATTCTCATGGCGGATGCCCCGTTTCGTCGAGCCTGTGCGAGGCGCCGGGGGCCGAGGATGGAAGCGGCGTCGCCGCCGCCTGTGCCCCCTCGACCAGCACGAGTGCCCTGGCAGTGCTGCTGGACAGGCGGATCGGCCTCATGCCCTGGTATGCCGGCCCGTTGTAGAAGTCCTCGGCTGCCTGCATCGAGGGAAACTCGAAGAGCACGAGTCGCGAGGGGCGCCAATCGCCCTCGAGCACCTTGTGCTCGCCGCCGCGCACCAGATACCGGCCGCCGGCCGCCTCGATCGCCGGCTTCACCGCGGCCATGAACTTGCCGTACTCGGCCGCGTCGTGAATCTCGACGTCGAAGATCAGGTAGGCCGCCATCTCGCTGCTCCCTTGTGTTCGGCTGTTCCGCCGCGCTTCACTGCACGATCACCGTGACCGTGTCGGTCTGCACCTTGGTGCCGGCGCGCTGGGTCACGACGATCAGGTTGTTGCCCGGGACCACGGGCACGAACATGGACCACTGCGGCGGATTGCTGCACCAGCAGAACCAGCTCAGGTTGTCGATGCGACCCGACGCTCCGGTGGTCTCGTTGCGCCAGGTCATCTCGTACGCGCCGAGGTACGCGCTCGACATGAACCCGAACTGGTCCCGACACTGCGAAACGCCGCAGGTCGTGCCCGGCGGCAGGAAACCGCTGCCCGACAGGTACCACCGGGACGCATCGTCGAGCCAGTTGGCGTACTGAGGGTCGGTGCTGCTCTGGATCTCGGCTCCGTCGATGCCGAGCACGTAGCCGGGATCGGAAACCTCTCTCTCGCCGCCCCCGCCGCCGCATCCTGCGAGCAGGGACATCGCCAGCAGCGCCAGGGCGCAGCGCCTTCCGCTCATGCCGAGCATCGAAGCCTCCCCGAGGCTGTGATCGTCCGACCTGCGTTGTCCGGTTCAGTATGTTCGCCGCTCGGCGCTTTGTCGATATATCGTTCCCGAATGGGAATCGCGCACGCTCGACATCGCCTCCCGGCCTGGGCAAGGCTGCCTGCCGGGTTCTGGCTCGCGCTCGCCGCGTTGCCGACGGCACAGGCGGCAGGCTCGCCCTCGCCACCGCCCCCGCGGCTGACCGGCCTCTGGGCCGTGCGCATCGTCCAGCCCGCCACCGGCTGCGACTGGGTCGGCGAGGTCCGCCTGGACGAGAAGGCCGCCGTGCTGACCGGCGAGGGCTCGGCGGCCGCCACGAAGGCCTCGCGCGACCCGCGCCGCTGCCCGCAGCTGAAGGGCGAGGTGAACGGCTCGGTGCGCGGCCAGATCGTCCGCTTCGGCTTCGCGACCGGGCGCCTCGGCAAGGCCGAGTTCGAGGGCCGGGTCGTGAAGCAAGGCAGGGAGATGCAGGGCAGCTGGAGCACGCGCTCGGCTGCCGGGCAGTGGGCCGCCGCGCGCTGACCAGGCTGCGCCGGGCTCGCGGTTCGGGCGGGCGTGCCGTCGGTCTCGATGCCGGCTGGCCCCGTATAATTGCGGATTGCCTTCCGCCCGTCCCACCATGTCCGCCTATCTGACGCTCCCGGGACAGCCGGCGCTGTCCGAGTTCCGTCTCTCGCGCCTTCTCGAACGCCTCCGCCAGATCGACGTCCGGGTCGCCGGCGTCGACGCGCGATACGTCCACTACGTCTGGGCCGACCGGCCGCTCACCGCCGACGAGCAGGCGCGCCTGGTGGCGCTGCTCGACGCGCCGTCCGACACGGCCGGCGGCTCGGTGGCCGCCGCGCCCTCGAAGGCCGGCGACGACACGCGCGCGCCACGGTTGTGGGTCGTGCCGCGCATCGGCACCGTGTCGCCCTGGGCCAGCAAGGCCACCGACATCGCTCACAACTGCGGCATGGCCCACGTGCACCGGATCGAGCGCGGGCTGGTCTACGCGATCTCGCCGCGCGGCGGCCTGCTGGCCGGCATCACCGGCAAGCGCGACTTCGATCGCACCGACCTCGAGGAGCTCGGCGCGGCGCTGCACGACCGGATGACCGAGTCGCTGCTGCTCGATGCGCCCGAGCCCGCCAAGCTGTTCGAGTCGCTGCCGGGCAAGCCGATGCAGCGCATCCCGGTGGGCAAGGACGGCCGCGCGGCCCTCGAGCGCGCCAACCGCGAGCTCGGCCTGGCGCTTTCCGACGACGAGATCGACTACCTGCTCGAAGCGTTCGGACAGGCCGGCCGCGACCCGAGCGACGTCGAGCTGATGATGTTCGCGCAGGCCAACTCCGAGCACTGCCGGCACAAGATCTTCAACGCGAGCTGGACCGTCGACGGCGCCGAGCAGGACACCTCGCTGTTCGGGATGATCCGCAGCACGCACGCGGCAAATCCGCGCGGCACGGTCGTCGCCTACTCGGACAACGCGGCCATCCTGGAAGGCGGGCCGGCCAGGCGCTTCCAGGCCCGCCCGGATGGCAGCTACGCCGGCGAGCAGCTGCTGATCCACAGCCTGCTGAAGGTCGAGACCCACAACCACCCGACCGCGATCGCGCCGTTCCCGGGCGCGGCCACCGGTTCGGGCGGCGAGATCCGCGACGAGGGCGCCACCGGCCGCGGCTCGCGCCCGAAGTTCGGGCTGACCGGCTTCACCGTCTCGAACCTGAACATCGAAGGCTTCGTGCAGCCCTGGGAGAACGCGGCCGACGTGACCGCGCCGCTCGCCGATCGCGACCCGGCCGCGCCCGAGAGCCAGAGGCCCTACGGCGCGCCGTCGCGCATCGCCACGCCGCTGCAGATCATGATCGAGGGTCCGATCGGCGGGGCGGCCTTCAACAACGAGTTCGGCCGGCCCAACCTGAACGGCTACTTCCGCACCTACGAGCAGAACGTGGCCGGGCTGGTGCGCGGCTACCACAAGCCGATCATGATCGCCGGCGGCGTCGGCAGCATCGACGCGCGGCACACCGCCAAGCACGGCCTGCCGGTCGGCACGCTGCTGATCCAGCTCGGCGGCCCCGGCATGCGAATCGGCCTGGGCGGGGGCGCGGCCTCCAGCATGGGCGCCGGCACCAACACTGCCGAGCTCGACTTCGACTCGGTCCAGCGCGGCAATCCCGAGATCCAGCGCCGCGCGCAGGAGGTGCTCGATCGCTGCCAGGCGCTCGGCGACGCGAACCCGATCCTGTCGATCCACGACGTCGGCGCCGGCGGCCTTTCGAACGCGTTTCCCGAGATCGTCCACGGCGCCGATCGCGCGGCGCGCTTCGACCTGGCCCGCGTGCCGGTCGAGGAGACCGGCATGTCGCCGGCCGAGATCTGGTGCAACGAGTCGCAGGAGCGCTACGTGCTCGCGATCGCGCCGGAGTCGCTGCCGGCCTTCCACGCGATGTGCGAGCGCGAGCGCTGCCCCTACGCGGTGGTCGGCACGGTCTCCGACGATCGCCAGCTGGTCGTCGAGAAGTCCGACGGCGGCGGCGATGCGGTGGGCCATCCGGTCGACATGCCGATCGACGTGCTGCTCGGCAAGCCGCCGCGCATGCACCGCACCGGCAAGCGCCGCGCGCGCGCGCTGCCGCCGGTCGACGCGGTCGGCTTCCAGCTGGCCGACGTCGCCGAAAGGGTGCTGCGCTTGCCGGCCGTGGCTTCCAAGGCCTTCCTGATCACGATCGGCGACCGCACCGTCGGCGGCATGAGCTCGCGCGACCAGATGGTCGGCCCCTGGCAGGTGCCGGTGGCCGACTGCGCGGTCGGCCTGGTCGACTTCGAGTCGTATCGCGGCGAGGCGCTGGCCATGGGCGAGCGCACGCCGCTGGCGGTCATCGACCCGGCGACCGCCTCCCGGATGGCGGTGGCCGAGGCGATCACCAACATCGCCGCCGCGCCGATCGAATCCATCGACGCGATCAAGCTGTCGGCGAACTGGATGGCCGCCTGCGGCGACCCGGCCGAGGACGCCGACCTGTTCGACGCGGTGAACGCCTGCGCGTCGCTGTGCCGCGAGCTGGGCGTCGCGATCCCGGTCGGCAAGGACTCCCTGTCGATGCGCACCGTGTGGGAGGAGGGCGCCGAGCGCCGCGAGGTCCGCGCCCCGACCTCGCTGATCGTGTCGGCCTTCGCGCCGGTCACCGACGCGCGCAGGGTGCTCACGCCGCAGCTGCAGGCTTCCACCGACACGGTACTGATCCTGGTCGACCTGGGCGAAGGCCGGCAGCGCCTCGGCGGTTCGGCCTTCGCGCAGGTGACCGGCCAGATCGGCGGCGAGGCGCCCGACCTGGCCGAGCCGGCGCAACTCGCGCGCTTCTTCGCGGCGATCCAGCAGCTGAACGCCGACGGCAAGCTGCTCGCCTATCACGACCGCTCCGACGGCGGCCTGTTCGCGACCGTCTGCGAGATGGCGTTCGCCGGGCGCTGCGGCGTCGCGGTGAACCTCGACCTGCTGACCATCGACCCGCACTCGGCCGACTGGGGCGACTACAAGATCCGCCCCGAGCAGGTGTCGGTGCAGCGCGACGAGCTCACGCTGAAGGCGCTGTTCAACGAAGAGCTCGGCGCGGTGGTCCAGGTCCGCGCCGCCGACCGCGACGCGGTGATGGGCAAGTTGCGCGAGCTGGGCCTGTCGGCCCATTCGCACACGATCGGCAAGCCGCAGGACAAGGACGAGATCGCGTTCTACCGGGACGGCCGCTGCGTGTGGAGCGCCCCGCGCGCGCAACTGCAGCGCACCTGGACCGAGACCAGCTACAGGATCGCCGCGCTGCGCGACAACGCCGATTGCGCGCAGGAGGAATTCGACCGGCTGCTGCGCGACGATGACCCGGGCCTGCACCTGAAGCTCTCCTTCGATCCCTCCGAGGACGTGACCGCGCCCTTCGTGGGCAAGGGGGCGCGGCCGCGTGTGGCGGTCCTGCGCGAGCAGGGCGTGAACAGCCACGTCGAGATGGCGGCCGCCTTCGACCGCGCCGGCTTCGAGGCCTTCGACGTGCACATGACCGACCTGATCGAGGGCCGGCACGACCTCGCCTCGTTCCGCGGGCTGGTGGCCTGCGGCGGCTTCTCATACGGCGACGTGCTCGGGGCCGGCAGCGGCTGGGCGCGCTCGATCCTGTTCAACGCGAAGCTGGCCGAGGCCTTCGCGCGCTTCTTCGGGCGCGGCGACACCTTCAGCCTGGGGGTGTGCAACGGCTGCCAGATGATGTCGCAGCTGAAGGGCATCATCCCGGGCGCCGAGCATTGGCCGGCCTTCCTGCGCAACCGCTCCGAGCAGTACGAGGCGCGGCTGTCGCTGGTCGAGGTGCTCGAGTCTCCGTCGGTGCTGCTGGCCGGCATGGCCGGCAGCCGTATCCCGATCGCGGTGGCGCACGGCGAGGGCCGCGCGGCCTTCGCTAGCGAGGCCGGCGCGAAGGCCGCGATCGCTGCGATGCGCTTCGTGGACAACGACGGCGCGCCGGCCGCGACCTATCCGGCCAATCCGAACGGCTCGCCGGGCGGCCTGACCGCCTTCACCACCGCCGACGGCCGGGCCACGATCCTGATGCCGCACCCCGAGCGCGTGTTCCGCACGATCCAGATGAGCTGGCGCGACCCCGCCCAGGGCGAGGACTCGCCGTGGATGCGGATGTTCCGCAACGCGCGCGTCTGGGTCGGCTGAGCAAGGGCGCGGCCCGAGGGCGCCACGACGAACACCTGGGCCGGCCGAGCGCCGGCCCGAAACGCAACGGAACCAGATGCTTTCCACCTCCAACGTCACGATGCAGTTCGGGGCAAAGCCCCTTTTCGAGAACATCACCGTCCGATTCGGCGAGGGCAACCGCTACGGCCTGATCGGCGCCAACGGCTCGGGCAAGTCCACGCTGATGCAGATCCTCGGCGGCGACCTGGAGCCCACCGGCGGCCACGTGATGCTCGACCCGGGCGTGCGCCTGGGCAAGCTGCGCCAGGACCAGTTCGCGTTCGAGGAGCACCGCGTGCTCGACGTGGTGATGATGGGCCACGTCGAGATGTGGGCCGCGATGAGCGAGCGCGACGCGATCTACGCGAACCCCGAGGCCACCGAAGACGACTACATGAAGGCCGCCGAGCTCGAGGCGAAGTTCGCCGAGTACGACGGCTACACCGCCGAGGCGCGGGCCGGCGAGCTGCTGCTCGGCGTTGGCATCCCGGTCGAGCAGCACCAGGGGCCGATGAGCGCGATCGCGCCGGGCTGGAAGCTGCGCGTGCTGCTCGCGCAGGCGCTGTTCTCGAACCCCGACGTGCTGCTGCTCGACGAGCCGACCAACAACCTGGACATCGACACGATCCGCTGGCTCGAGAACGTGCTGAACGATCGCGACTCGACGATGATCGTGATCTCGCACGACCGGCACTTCCTGAACGCGATCTGCACGCACATGGCCGACCTGGACTACGGCGAGCTGCGGATCTACCCGGGCAACTACGACGACTACATGCTGGCCTCGGCCCAGGCGCGCCAGCGCCAGATGGCGGCCAACGCCCGCGCCAAGGAACGGATCGCCGACCTGCAGGAGTTCGTGCAGCGTTTCGCGGCCAACAAGGCCAAGGCCCGCCAGGCCACCTCGCGCCAGAAGCTGATCGCCAAGATCAAGTCCGAGGCGGTCGAGGTCAAGCCCTCGTCGCGCCAGAACCCGTACATCCGCTTCGAGCAGGCGAAGAAGCTGCACCGGCTCGCGGTCGAGGCCGAGAAGCTCGAACACCGCTACGACCCGGACGGCCCGCTGGTCATCGACGACTTCTCGGTCACGATCGAGGCCGGCGAGAAGGTCGCGATCGTCGGCGCCAACGGCGCCGGCAAGACTACCCTGCTGCGCGCGCTGCTCGCCAACCACCCGGGCGGCCTGATCACCTCGGGCGGCAGCGCCAAGTGGGCCGAGAACGCCGACATCGGCTACATGGCGCAGGACGTGTACCCGGACTTCGAGTCCGAGGACACGCTGACCGAGTGGATCGGCCGCTACACGCAGGCGGGCGACGACGACCAGGCGGTGCGCAGCATCCTGGGCCGGCTGCTGTTCTCGGGCGACGACGTGATCAAGCAGGTCAAGGTGCTGTCCGGCGGCGAGAAGCACCGGATGAGCTTCGGCCGGCTGATGCTGGGACGGCACAACGTGCTGATGATGGACGAGCCGACCAACCACCTCGACATGGAGTCGATCGAGTCGCTGCAGCTCGCGCTCGAGAAGTTCGAGGGCACGCTGTTCATCGTCTCGCACGACCGTCAGTTCATCGACGCGCTGGCCACCCGCGTGCTGGTCGTCCACGGCAACGGCAAGATCACCGACTGGCGCGGCGGCTACGAGGAGTACCTCGACTCGATCGGGGTGCAATAGGCCGCGCATGGCGAGGATCCTGGTCGTCGAGGACGACCCCGTGATCGGGGGCAACGTCTGCGACTACCTGCAGGGCAGGGGGCACCGGTGCGACTGGGCGCCGGACGGCTTCGTCGCGATGGCGCTCGCCGCGCGCGAAGCGCCCGAGGCGGTGGTGCTCGACCTGAACCTGCCGCGCGTCGACGGCCTGACCTGGTGCCGGCGCTTCCGCGAGGAGCTCGGCAGCGACGCGCCGGTCATCATGCTGACCGCGCGCGACGAGCTCGAAGACAAGCTCGCCGGCTTCGACGCCGGGGCCGACGACTACCTGGTCAAGCCCTTCCAGCTGCCCGAGCTGGCGGTGCGGCTCGATGCGCTGCTGCGCCGGGCGCAGGGGCGGCCTTCCTCGGAGAACCTGCGTGCCGGACGGATCCTGGTGGACCGGGCCGGCCGCCGCGTGGTGGTGGACGGCGTGCAGGTGCGCCTGCCGCCGAAGCCCTTCAGGCTGATCGAGCTGCTCGCCGAGCGGCCCGACAAGACCTTCGGCCGGGAGGAGCTGGAGCAGGCGATCTGGGGGGAGGAGCGGGAGCAGGGCGACGCGCTGCGCACGCTGGTGGCGGCCACGCGCAGGGCCTTCGCGCAGGCGGGCTGCGACTTCGACCCGATCACGACGATGCACGGCCATGGCTACCGGCTCGCGGCCGACTGACGCGGCGCCCGGTCCCGCCGCGACGCGCGAGGGCGGTGCGGCCGCGACGCGACGGCCGCCGTCGCTGCGCCGTCGGCTCGGCACCGCCTTCGCCGGCCTGGCGCTGCTGATCGCGCTCGCCCAAGCGAGCTTCGTGTGGATCATCGGCTATCACGCGGAAGAACAGCTGATCGACCGGATCCTGGCCGAGCAGCTCGACCGCAGCATCGCGCTGTACCGACAGCAGCCGGCGCTCGCGGCGCCGAATACGCCCGACATGAGCCTCTACGTGCTGCCCGACGGCGACGCGTCCGCCGAAGCCGTGCTGCCGGCGTGGCTGCGCGCCTTGCCACGGCGGGCGGGCACGTACGAGCTTCATCCCGGCGAGGGGCTCGAGTACCACGTGGCGATCGCCCGCGACCGCGACGCCTGGTTCCTCCTGGCCTACGACGCGGCCGAGCACGAGGCCCGCCAGCACGACGAGCTCGCCGCGCTGGCCCTGTCGGTGCTGGCGATCGGCGTGCTGGCCTTGCTGCTGAGCGGCCGGATGGCCGGCAAGCTCACCCGCGACCTGCAAGGCCTGTCCGAGGCGGTGAGCGAGCCGGGCAGCCACGCCGGCGCCCGGGCGCGGCTCGGCGCGATCGCGGCGCACGCCGAGACGGCGATGCTGGCCGACGCGCTCGATGCCTATCGGGACGGCCTGCGCGAGGCCCTCGAGCGCGAGCGCGCGTTCACCGCGGCGGCCAATCACGAGTTGCGCACGCCGCTGATGCGGGCCGGATCCTCGCTCGACCTGCTGCGGACCGGAGCGCTCGACGCGCGGCAGCGCCGGCTCGTCGACAACGTGCAGGCCAGCCTCGACGAGATGACGATGCTCACGGCTGCGCTGTTGCGCGTGGCCCGGGGCCAGAGCGCCGAGGCCGCGACCGACACCGACGTCGGCCAGCTGCTCGCCGAGGTCGTCGCGCAGCTGGCGGCGGAAGCGCAGGCCCGCGGGATCGCGCTGTCCGCCGACCCCGCGGCGGCGCCCCGCCTGCGGCTGGACCGCAGCGCGCTGTGGATCGTGCTCGCGAACCTGGTCCGCAACGCGATCCGTCACAGCGGCGGCACGCGGGTCAGGGTCGGCTGGCGGGAAGGCGAAGTCTTCGTCGAGGACGACGGCGTCGGGATCGACCGGGAAGCCTTCACCCCGCAAAGGCCGCGGGCCGCCGAGGCGCACGGCCTCGGGCTGGGGCTCGCGATCGTCGAGCGCATCTGCGACGCCGCCGGCTGGCGCCTCGCGATCGAGCCCCGGCCCGGCGGCGGAACCCTCGCCCGGGTGCGGGTCGCGGGCGGCTGATCCGCGCGCGAGGCCGGGCAACCCCGCCTCACGATTTCCTCACGAAACCGCCGCGCGAAGCTCATCGCGCCGCAGGCATCCTCCGGGCTTCGACTCCCGTCCGGATCCGCTGAATGCAACGCCTGCTCCTGCTCCGCTCGCACCCCGCGCTCAGAAGCGCGTGGATCGTCTGGCTCGTGATGGTCGCCGCGTCGACCCTCACCCGTCTGGTGCTCGCCACGCTCGCCTGGCAGGACCTCGACCTGAGCCCCGGCGCCGTCCTCGACATCCTGCTGCGCGGCACCGCCGCCGACATGCTGTTCGCGTTCGCCTGCGCCGCCCCGGTCCTGTTCGTGGGCGCGCTCGCGCACCGCGGGCGGGCGCCCGGACGCCTGCGGCGCGGCTGGCGGCTCGCGGTCACGACCGGCGTGGTGGCGGCGGTCGGCTTCTCGGCCGTTTCGGAGATCCTCTTCTGGGAAGAGTTCACCGCGCGGTTCAACTTCATCGCGGTCGACTACCTGATCTACACGAACGAGGTGATCGGCAACATCCGCGAGTCGTACCCGGTGGGGGCAATCCTCGCGGGCCTGGGCGCCGCGGGCCTGCTGATCGCCTGGCTGCTCGAGCGGCGCTCGGCGCGCCTGCAGGCGGCGGCCGGGCACCGCGGCTGGCCGTGGCCGATGCGCCTGGGCGTGGCCGCGGTGGCGGCCGTCTCGATGATCGGCGCAGGGCGCCTGGCCCTGGCGATCGACGCCTCGACCGGCAACGCGCGGTCGCTGCGCGCGAACACGGTCGACCAGGAGATCGCGCGAAACGGCGGCGTGGCCTTCCTGGCTGCCCTGCGCGACAACGCGCTGTCCTTCCGCCGCTTCTACGCCACGGTGGACCCCGCCCGGACCGACGAGCTGGCCGGGCCCTGGCCCCGGCAGCGGCACCTGCAGAAGGGCGAGGCGCGGCCGAAGCACGTCGTGGTGATCCAGGTCGAGAGCCTCAGCGCGAGCTTCCTCGGCAGCTTCGGCAATCCCCGCGGCCTGACCCCGAATCTCGACGCGCTGGCGCGCCAGGGGCTGTTGTTCTCCGAGCTGTACGCGATCGGCACCCGCACGGTGCGGGGACTCGAGGCCCTGTCGGTGGGCCTGCCGCCGCTGCCGGGGCAGTCGGTCGTGCGACGCCCCGAAGGCGAGGGCGTGCTCACGTTCGGCGCCGTGCTGCGCGAGCAGGGCTTCGAGACCAGCTTCCTCTACGGCGGCTACGGCTACTTCGACAACATGAACGCGTTCTTCGGCGGGAACGGCTACCAGGTCCTGGATCGCACGGCCATCCCCGACGAGCGCGTGGGATTCTCGACGATCTGGGGCGTGTCGGATGAATACTTGTTCGACTTCGCGCTGGAACGGATCGACCGGGCCGTCGCCGGCGGCAAGCGCCAGTTCTTCCACCTGATGACGACCTCCAACCACCGGCCCTACACCTATCCCGACGGGCGCATCGACATCCCGTCGAAGACCGGCCGCGACGGCGCGGTCAAGTACACCGACTGGGCGATCGGCCGCTTCATCGAGCAGGCGCGCAGCCGCCCGTATTTCGACGACACCCTGTTCGTGATCGTGGCCGATCACTGCGCCTCGGTGGCCGGCAAGACCCGCATCCCGCCCGACCGCTACCGCATACCGGCGATCTTCTACGCGCCGCGCTACCTCCAGCCCGCGGTGCACGACCGGATGGCCAGCCAGATCGACCTGGTGCCCACGTTGCTGTCGTGGCTGGGCTTCGACGACCACGGCCGATTCTTCGGGCAGGACCTGCTGTCGCCGGACGCGGTCGAAAGGGCCTGGCTCGGCAACTACCAGGAGGTCGGACGGCTCACCCCGGGCGCCCTCGGCACGCGCGACCTGGTGGTGCTCGCCCCGAAGCGCAGCGTCAGCCAGTACCGGATCGACGCCGACGGCAGCGCCCGTCCGGTGCCGGTGGACCCCGACAAGGCGGAGCACGCCATCGCGGACTACCAGTTCGCCGACTCGCTGCTGCGCGACGGCCGCCTTCGCGCCGCGCCGCCGGCGGGCGACGCGGCCCACGCGAGCCTCGGTCGCGAGGCGGTCGTCCGATGAGCGGCCCGCAGAATGCGGGGCGCGCCGCCCGCATGGTGCGTCCGCATCGCCCCGCGGTCGCCGTCTGGGGCCTCGCGCTGTGGCTGACCGTCGCAGGTAACCTGCCCCTGTGGCAGCGGCTGCACGAACTGACCGTCGGCTCTTCGCGGCAGCCCCTGCTGTTCGCCGGAATCGGCCTGCTGGTGGCCGGCGCGACCGCGGCGCTGCTGTCGCTGGCCGCCTGGCCGCGGGTGTTCCGGCCCGTGGCGAGCCTGCTGGCCGTGATCGCCGCGGTGAACAGCCACTTCATGTGGCAGTACGGGGCCGTGATCGACAGCACGATGCTCGCCAACGTGGTCAACACCGACGTGCGCGAGGTCCGCGACCTGATGTCGTGGTCGCTGCCGCTGACCGTGCTGCTCGTGGCCGGTCCGCCGCTCTGGTGGATCTGGCGGCGTCCGCTGCCGGCGCGGGCCTGGTTCCACCACGCGTGGCGCAACGCGGCCGGCGCGCTGTTCGGCATGGCGGTGGTGGCGGCCTCGGTGATGCTGGGCTTCCAGGATCTCGCGCCGCTCGTGCGCGAGCAGAAGTCGCTTCGCTACATGATCAACCCGCTCAACGCCGTCTACGCCGGCACCCGGCTGGCGCTGGACAGCCTTCCGGCGCAAACGAGATCGCTCGAGCCGGTCGGCGAAGACGCGAGGCTCGGCGCCAGCTACCACGCGCAGGCGCGGCCGCCGCTGCTGATGATCGTCGTCGGGGAAACCGCCAGGGCCCGGAACTGGGGGCTGAACGGCTACGCGCGCCAGACGACGCCCGCGCTGGCGCGCTGGCAGGCCGAAGGCGATCTGGTCAACTTCAGCAATGTCCGGTCCTGCGGCACGAACACCCACGTGTCGGTGCCCTGCATGTTCTCGCCGCTGACGCGCGAGGAGGGCGGGGACCGCGCGGCCGTGCACGAGAACCTGCTCGACGTGCTGCACCGGGCGGGGCTGGCCGTGCTGTGGATCGACAACCAGTCGGGCTGCAAGGGCGTGTGCGCGCGGGTGTCCGGCGTCACGATGCGCGACGCGCCGGTTCCCGGACTCTGCGACTCGGGCGAGTGCCTCGACGAGGCGATGCTCGAAGGGCTCGACGCGCGAATCGCGGCGCTGGAGCCGGAGCGCCGTGCCCGCGGCGTCGTGCTCGTCATGCACCAGATGGGCAGTCACGGGCCGGCCTATTTCAAGCGCACGCCCCCGGACCGCAAGCCCTTCCAGCCGGAATGCACGAACAACATGCTGTCGGACTGCCCGATCGAGCACGTGGTCAACGCCTACGACAACACGATCGCCGAGACCGACCGGTTCCTGGACCTGTCGCTGCGGTGGCTGCAGGCGCGCGCGGCGAGCGGCGCCTACGACACGGCCCTGTTGTACATGTCCGACCACGGCGAGTCGCTGGGCGAAGGCGGCCTGTACCTTCACGGCTTGCCGTTCGCGATCGCGCCCGCCGAGCAGATCGAGGTGCCGATGGTCGCGTGGCTTTCGCCCGGCATGCAGGCGCGAAGTCGCGCCAGCGTCGACTGCCTGCGCGCTCGCTCGGCCGAGCCGCTGTCGCACGACAACCTCTTTCACTCGGTGCTCGGGCTGATGCACATCGAGACCGGCGCCTACCGGCCGTCGCTCGATGCGCTGGCCCCCTGCTCGGCGGAACGCCCGGCCGCGATCGCGCTTGCGCGGCGTGGATAATGGAGCCTCGTCTTCCAGCGAGGATTCCCCGATGAGCCACGGCATCGCAGTGATCGGACTCGGCGTGATCGGACGCCGCATGCTCGACCAGACCCGCAACCGCAGCGACCTGGATGTCGTCGCCGCGTGGGACGTCAGCGACAAGGCGATGCGTGCGGCCGCGGCCGACTTCCCGGACGTGCCGCTCGCGGCCGACGCGCGCGCGGCGATCGAGGCGCCCGGCGTCGATCTCGTCTACGTGGGCACGCCGCCGGCTTTCCACCGCCAGTACGTCGAGATGGCGATCGCGGCCGGCCGCAAGGTGTTCTGCGAGAAGCCGCTCGCGGTCAGCCTGGCCGACGGCGAGGCGATCGTCAACGCGCTCGAGGCCTCGGGCACGGCCAACGGCGTCAATTACGTGTTCGCGTCGGCGCCGGCTGTCGCCGAGATGGAGTCGCGGCTGCACGCCGGCGCGATCGGCAGCCCGCGCGAAGTCGAGATCCGCCTGTTCTTCTCCCGCTGGCCCCGCGACTGGCAGGCCAACGCGGGCTGGCTGGCCTACCGGGAAGAGGGCGGCTTCGTGCGCGAGGTGCTCTCGCACTACGTGTACCTGCTGCGGCGCCTGCTCGGCCCGGCCGCGATCGAGTCGGCGACGATCGGCTGGCAGGAAGACCCGGCGCTCTGCGAACGCTCGGCGCTGGCGCGCTTGTCCTGCGGCGGCGTGCCGGTGCTGGTCAGCGCCTCGGCGGGCGCGGCCGGGCCCGACGTCGTCGAGTTCACGCTGCGCGGCGACACCGGCGCGCTGCGGCTGGAGAACTGGTTCGAGCTGTCTCAGAGCGACGGCGCGCGCTGGTCGAAATTGCCGCACGGCGGGCTGGGCCCCGACCGGCCGGATCCGCGCACCGCGGCCTACCAGTCGCAGCTCGACAGCCTGGCGAAGATGGCGCGCGGCGAGCCGCACCCGATTCCCGACGCAGGCGTGGCGCTCGAGGTGCAGAAGACGATCGAGGCCTTGCTGGCGAACTGACTCCGACCGGCCGCCGCCGGGTGGCCCTGTCCGGGCCTGCCCGGCGCGACCGGGCTCAGGCGAGCCGCGGCTTCACCTTCGACGCGGCCAGCTTCGCGTTGGCCCGCGCGGTGTCCACGTCGGCCGCGCGCGCCAGCGCAACGCCCATCCGGCGCTTCGCGAAGGACTCGGGCTTGCCGAACAGCCGCAGGTCGGTGCCCGGCACTGCCAGCGCCTCGGCCGCGCCCTCGAACACCAGCCACTTTCCCTCGACGCCGCCGTAGATCACCGCGCTGGCGCCGGGCGTGCGCAGCGACACGTCGACCGGCAGCCCGAGGATCGCGCGCGCGTGCAGCTCGAACTCGGACTGGTGCTGGGAGATCATCGTGACCATGCCGGTGTCGTGCGGTCGCGGGCTCACTTCCGAGAACCAGACCTGGTCGCCCTTCACGAACAGCTCGACGCCGAAGATGCCGGTGCCGCCGAGGTCGTCGGTGACCTTCTTGGCGATGTCGCGGGCGCGCTCGAGCGCCGCCGCGCTCATGGCCTGCGGCTGCCAGCTCTCCACGTAGTCGCCGGCCACCTGCACGTGGCCGATCGGGTCGCAGAAATGCGTGACGACCGCCCCGGACGCGTCGCGCGCGCGCACCGTGAGCAGCGTGATCTCGTAGTCGAAGTCGATCATCCCTTCGACGATGACCCGGCCGGCGTCGACCCGGCCGCCGGCAGCCGCGTACTTCCACGCGGCCTCCACGCCTTCCGGGCCGTCGACCTTCGACTGGCCCTTGCCCGAGGACGACATCACCGGCTTGACGAAGCAGGGATAGCCGATGCCCGGCTGGCCGTCGGTGCCGTCGATCGCGGCCTGCATCTCGGCCAGGCTGCTCGCGAAACGATAGGGCGAGGTCGGCAGGCCCAGGGTCTCGGCGGCCAGCCGGCGGATGCCCTCGCGGTTCATCGTGAGCCAGGCCGCACGCGCGGTCGGGATCACCCGGGCCGCGCCTTCCTTTTCCAGCTCGACCAGGGTGGGCGTGGCGATCGCCTCGATCTCGGGCACTACCAGGTCGGGCCTCTCGCTGGCGATCAGCTCGCGCAGCGCCTGGCCGTCGGTCATGTCGATGACGTGGGCGCGGTGCGCAACCTGGTGGCCCGGGGCATTCGGGTAGCGGTCCACCGCGATCACCTCGACACCGAGGCGCTGCAGCGCGATCACGACCTCCTTGCCGAGCTCGCCGGAGCCGAGCAGCATGACGCGGGTGGCCGAGGGGGACAGGGGGGTGCCGAGGACGGGCGGATGTTTCAGGGTCATGGCGTGAAGTCGATGGAAGTGGGCGTCGCCGCAGGCGAGCGGCCCGCGCCGGCGCGATCAGGCCGAAGGGATGAAGTCCGGGTCGCCCTGGTGCTTGCGCTCGAACTGGATGAATCCGTAATAGCCGCAGGTGCTGCCGTTCGGGTACTGGCGGCAGACGTCGGGCCGCGCCGCGTAGACCGTGCAGCGACGCTCCTTGCGCTCGAAGAAGCGGCAGATCGTGCCGTAGATCGCGTCCTTGTGGTGACGCAGGATCCGCTCGTCGCTGTCGTCGTCCTTGTAGCGGCGGGTGAACTTCTTCTCGGCTTCCTCGACGGGCAGCCCGAAGTGCTTCGCCAGCCGCTTCAGGTCCTTGTCCTTGACCTCAATGCGCGGGTAGCTGCAGCAGTAGCCGGGGCACTTCGAGCAGTCGTAGCGGATGCGGGGGGCTGGCGTGGGCATGGGTGGTCCGGGAAGGGCTGCGAGCTTGGAGCCGCGCCGCGCGCAGCGCGCGCGGGCCGCGCTCGAAAGCCGAAAGTGTAGCGCGGGCCGCGGCGCCGATCGCGCGTCCGCCGCCGGCCGATCGCGCGCCGGTCAGCGAAGCGCGCGCCGCAGCCTGCGCCGCAGCAGTCTCGACGGCGCGACCGCCGCGATCAGCTCGCGCTCGATCGGCGCCGGCTCGCCGCAGGCGAGCGCAGGCAGCAACTCGGCGGCAAGCGCCGCCCACAGCAGGCCGCGCGAGCCGTAGCCGAAGGCCCCGTACAGGCCGGGCGCCGCCGGGATCGGCAGCCTGTCGTTGCGCAGCAGCTCGTGCGCCATCGCGCGGGCGCCGGCCTCATCGGGCAGGGCGCCGATCGCGGGCAGCCGGTCGGCCAGCACGTAGCGGAAACCCACCGCGGCCGAGGTCGCGCCGGCGAGCATCGATTCGGGCTCGAGCTCGAGCATCCGGCCGAGCCGGCGCAGGTTGCCCAGGTCGTCGCGCGGATCGGGCAGCAGCGAGTCGCCTTCGTCGAAGCTGGCGCCGACCAGCACGCGGCCGTCGGGCGTGCCGGTCGGCGCCGCGTAGGCGTCGCCCCCGAGCACGGCGCGCAGGCCTGCCAGGCGCGGGTCGAGAAGGCAGGTCGTCTGGCCGCGGATCCGGCGAAGCGGCAGGCTGGCCAGCGCGCCGAGCCGGGCCGCGTCGCCGGCGTTGGCGAGCACGACCAGCGGGGCGCGCGCGATCGCGCGGCCGGAAGCGTCCTTCGCGAGCCACTCGCCGTCGGCCGGGTCCCGCTCCAGCGCCGCGACGCGCGCGCCGCCCCGGAATCGCACCGCCTCGCCGGCCCCGGCGAGCCAGGCCGAGATCGCCTCGGCCGGCGACAGCGCGGAGCAGCCCGGCAGCCACAGGCCGCCCCGCGGCAGCGCGACGCCGGCGAGGTCCGCCGCCTGGTCCCGATCGACCTGCCGCGCGAACCCGGCCGGGAAGCCGAGGCGGGCGAGCATCGCGGCGTTGCGCTGCGCGTCCCGAGCGTCGGCGTCGACGACCAGGCGCCCGATCGGCCGCATTCGCGCCGCGTCGTCGCGGCCCGCATGGCTGCCGCCGGCGCCGCGCTCGCCGTCCACGCAGCGGGCATCGCGAAGCAGGAGCGCCGCCCGGGTCAGGCGCGCGGTCGGATTGTCGTCGGGCGACAGGTGAAGATGGTCGGCGACCAGCGGCTGCAGCGAGCCTTCGCCGCCAGGCGAGGGCCGCGCATCGAGCAGCTCGACCGAGAAGCCGCGCCGCGCGAAGCCGGCGGCCGTCGCGGCACCGGCCAGCCCGGCCCCGATCACCGCCACGTGCCTGCGCGCGAGCGGCGCCGGCTCCTCGGGCGGCGGCCAGCTGCGCCAGCGCGGCGCCCAGGTCGCCTCGATCCGGTGGCGCTTGGTACCCACGCCGGGCACCCGCTCGACCGCGAAGCCGGCGGCGGCGAGCGCCTCACGGACCGGCGCGGCGGCCGACCAGGTGGCGAGCCTGGCGCCCGGCCGCGCGAGACGGGCCAGCGCGCGCATCAGCTCCGGCCGCCACATCGCCGGGTTGCGCGAGGGGGCGAAGCCGTCGAGATAGAAGGCGTCGGCCGCGACCTGCAGCCGCGGCACGATCCGCGCGGCGTCTCCGAAGGCCAGGGTCAGCGTGACCGCGCCGCCGGCGAAGCGCAGGCGGTGCAGCCCGGGCAGCGCGAGCGGCCAGCCGGCCAGCAGGGCGACCGGGTCGGCGGCGGGCGCCGCCTGCGACAGCGCGGCCAGGCCGCGAGCGAGGTCCTCGCGCGACAAGGGATGCGCCTCGACCGACACGAAGTGCAGCGAGCGGCTGCGCGCCGGATCCGCCCGCCACGCGGCGAGCGTGGCCAGGAAGTTCACGCCGAGCCCGAAGCCGAGCTCGAGCACGCAGAAGCGCTCGGCGCCGCGCCAGCGCTCGCGCAGGCGACAGCCGTCGACGAAGACCCCCTCGGCCTCCGTCCAGGCGCCGGCGCGGCTGCGAAAGACGTCGCGATAGACCGGATCGAAGGGCGAGCCGGACTCGTCGAAGGCCAGGCCGGGATGGGGCGCGAACGCGTCCGCGGCGAGCGGGCCGGCGGCCAGACCCTCGCGGGCGCCCGGAGCGGGCATTTCGTCGGAAAAGGGGGCGGACATCGTGCACGAGCGGCCGGAAAGTGGGGATGATATCGATCGTCCGCTGCCCCCACGCCAGTCCGCGCCGATCGATGCCCCTTCACGAAGCCCTGAGCCGCCCGCACCGCGCAGCGATGTCGCTCGCCCGCGAGATGCGGCTGTCCTACCTGCCGCCGCTGATGGTCTACATGGCGGCCGGCATCTCGGGGCTCACCGCGATCGTCGGCACTTTCTTCGTCAAGGAGTACCTCGGCCTCTCGGCCGAGTTCCTTGCCGCCCTCGGCTTCTGGGCCGGCCTGCCCTGGGCGCTCAAGATGCCGCTCGGTCACCTGGTCGACCTGATCTGGCGATGGAAGGGCTGGCTGGTGCTGGCCGGCGCGAGCCTGATCGCGGTCGAGCTGGTGGTGATGATCGGCCTGCTGGCCGATCCCGCCGCGATGGGCAGCGTGATGCCGGTCGAGGCCTGGTACGTGCTGGCCGTGCTGCTGTCGCCGATCGGCTACGTGATGCAGGACTGCGTGGCCGATGCGATGACCGTGGAAGCCGTGCCTCACCGCGACCCGGCCGGCGTGCCCTACGACGCGGACCGCCTCAAGGGCATGCACACCACGATGCAGACCCTGGGGCGCGTCGCGATCATCGGCGGCGGCATGCTGGTGGCGCTGCTCAACGTCGGCGTGCTGGGCGGGGTGGGCGAGCTGCCCGAGGCCGAGCGGGTCCGCGTCTACGTACTGCTACACGAGATCGCGCTGGCGATCCCGGCGATCTCGGTCAGCGGGGTCGTCTTCGCGTGGTGGCTGCGCCGGCGGGAGCGCTCGAAGCTGATCGCCGGCGGCCTGGCGCCCGCCGAGGCCGACGCCCGGCTCGCGGTCCAGGTCGAGCGTCCGCCGGTCAACTGGTGGGTGCTGGGCGGCGGGGCGGGCTTCGCCGCGCTGTCGCTGACCGTGGGCCTGGGCCACTTCCGCTGGGCGCAGGAGACCGTGTTCGCGGTGTCGATGGCGATCGTGCTCACGCTGATGTGGCGGCTCACGCGCGAGCTCGCGCCGCACGCCCGCCAGACCCTGCTCGGCACCGCGATCGTGATCTTCGTGTTCCGGGCGCTACCCACGCCGGGGGCGGGCCAGACCTGGTGGATGATCGACGTGCTGAAGTTCGACCAGCAATTCCTGGCGATCCTCTCCCTGATCGCCAGCGCGCTGACGCTGGCCGGCCTGTTCGTGTTCCGGCGATTCATGGCAGAGGCCTCGATCTACCGGATCGTGGCCATCCTGACCGTGGTCGGCGCGCTGCTCGCCGCGCCGATCATCGGCATGTACTACGGCCTGCACGAATGGACGGCCGCCCGGACCGGCGGCATCGTCAATGCGCACTTCATCGCCCTGGTGGACACCGCGCTGGAGTCGCCGCTGGGGCAGATCGCGATGGTCCCGATGCTGGCGTGGATCGCAAACAGCGCGCCCGAGAAACTGAAGGCGACCTTCTTCGCGGTGATGGCCTCGTTCACCAACCTGGCCTTGTCGGCCTCGCAGCTCGGCACCAAGTACCTGAACGAGGCCTTCGTCGTGACCCGCGAGGTCCGCAACACGGCCACCGGGGTCGTGACCGTGCCGGCCGACTATTCGCAGCTCGGCGACCTGATGCTGCTGACCGTGGCCCTGGCGCTGGTGCTGCCGTTCGTGGCGATCGCGCTGGTGAAGCTCGCCGGGCTGAAGAGCGGCTGAAAGAGAAGCGCGGACGCAGGCGGAGGGCTCAGCGCACCCTGAACTGCGTGCCCATGCCGCCGGCGTGGTGCTCCAGCACGTGACAGTGCAGCAGCCAGTCGCCCGGGTTGTCGGCGACGAAGGCGACTTGGAGCCGCTCGCCGGGCGCCATCAGCGAGGTGTCGCGCCACGGGCGATCCGGCACCGGCCGCCCGTCGCGTTCGAGCTCGCGCCAGCTGTGACCGTGCAGGTGGATCGGGTGCCACCAGGCGGTGTCGTTGTGGAATTCCAGCAGCACGGTGCGGCCGCGATCGGCGACGAACTCGAAACCGTGGCCGGCGCCGTGCTCGAGATGGGCATGGCCGTTGACGCTCCAGACCGGATCGGCCTCGCGATGCCCTTGCAGTCGGCGCTCGCGCCGCGCCGCCCTGGCCTCGGGCGTGTCGGCCGGCCAGCCGCGCCCCATCATGCCGCCGCCGAAGTCGATCGACACGCGTAGCGGATCGCGCAGGTCAGGCTCGGCGTGCGGGTTCGGGGCGATCGGCCTCGGCGCGTCGCGGCGCCCACCCGCCGCGCGACCGGCCACGGCGCCTGCATCGGGCACGCCCCTGTCGGCAACCAGGTCGACCAGACGCCAGGCCCTGCGGATCTGCGATACGTCGAGCACCCGCCAGGGGCCGCCCTCGCGCGGGATGTCGATGAGCAGGTCGGCGCGCATGCCGGGGCCGAGCATCAGCGAATGCTCGCCGGCGAGCCGGCGCGGCGCGGGCAGCGGCTGGCCGTCGAGCGTGAGCAGCCAGGGCGCCAGCCCCTCGAATCGCAGCCCGAAGATCCGGGCGTTGGCCGCGTTGACCAGCCGCAAGCGGATCCGCTCGCCGGGGCGCACCGCTTCGCGATCGGCCAGGCGCCCGTTGATCGTGACCGTGTTGCCGATGCGGCCGGCGTGCGACACGTCGCGAAAGGCGAGGAAGTCGTCGACGATCCGCGCCTGCTGGTCGAGCCGCCAGTCGTCGAGCAGCCAGACGATGTCGCGGTCGACCGCCGGCGGATCGGGCTCGTCGACGATCAGCACGCCGTGCAGGCCGCGATCGACCTGCTCGGGCGTCGAAAGATGCGGGTGGTACCAGTAGGTGCCGGCGTCGGCGGCCGCGAAGCGGTAGTCGAAGCGCGCGCCCGGCGCCACCGGCGCCTGGGTCAGCCCGGGCACGCCGTCCATCGCGTTCGGCACGCGGATGCCGTGCCAGTGGATCGTGGTCGGCTCGGGCAGCGCGTTGTCCAGCACGGCGGCGAGCGTGCCGCCCTGCGGCAGCCTGAGCAGCGGGCCCGGCACCTGCCCGTCGTACTGCCACACCTCGGTCGGCGGCGCGAGACTCCCGACCAGCGGAGCCTGCCCCGGCGCTGCCCGCAACCGGGCAGCCAGGACTCGCCCGGAGCCTGCCAATCCCGCTGCCGGGCCTGGCGACGGTCCCGAGCCGCCGCCGGGCGCGGCGCATCCCCCCAGCGCCGGCGCGCCGAGGCCGGGCAGGGCGAGGCAGGCGGCCAGAAGCTTGCGGCGGGCGGGCAGGGGTCGGGCATCTGCGTCGGGGCGGGAATCTCGGTGCTGGGCTGGTTCCATGTCCGTGGGGCAGCGTCGGTGCAAGGCGCGGTCGCAGTGCGAAGAAACGAACTCCAAGGATAAGCGCGAGCGCCGACTTCGTCCGGCAACCCCACCGCAGGGTCGTAGAATTCGCCGATCGCACCGAATGCCGCCGGAAGCCAGCCATGACCCGAATCATCCATCGCAGCCTGAACAAGCGCTTCCCGGTCGCCGTCGGCGGCCAGGGCGTGTGGATCCACGATGCCGACGGCAAGCGCTACATCGACGCGTCGGGCGGCGCGGCAGTGTCCTGCCTCGGTCACGGGCATCCGGACATCAACGCCGCAATGCACGCGCAGATCGACCGGCTCGCCTACGCGCACACCAGCTTCTTCACGACCGAGGTCGCCGAAACGCTGGCCGAGACCCTGGTCGAGGACGCGCCCGAGGGCATCAGCCACGTCTACTTCGTTTCCGGCGGCTCCGAGGCGGTCGAGGCGGCGCTGAAGATGGCGCGACAGTACTTCGTGGAGATCGGCCAGCCGCAGCGCAAGCACTTCATCGCGCGCCGGCAGAGCTACCACGGCAACACGCTGGGCGCGCTGGCGGTCGGCGGCAACGCCTGGCGCCGCACCCAGTTCGCGCCTCTGCTGATCGACGTCGAGCACGTGTCGCCGACCTATGCCTATCGGGACATGCAGCCCGGCGAGACGCCGACCGACTACGGCATCCGGCTGGTCGCCGAGTTGTCCGACACGATCGCGCGGCTCGGCGGCGAGAACGTGATCGCCTTCGTCGCCGAGACGGTCGGCGGCGCCACCTCGGGCGCGCTGACCCCGCCGCCCGGCTACCTGAAGGGCGTGCGCGAGCTGTGCGACCGGCACGGCATCCTGCTGATCCTCGACGAGGTGATGTGCGGCATGGGCCGCACAGGCACGCTGCACGCCTGCGAGCAGGAGGGCGTGTCGCCCGACCTGATGACGATCGCCAAGGGCCTGGGCGGCGGCTACCAGCCGATCGGGGCGGTGCTCGCCGGGCAGCGCATCGTCGACGCGTTCGCGCAGGGCAGCGGCTTCTTCCAGCACGGTCACACCTACCTGGGCCACGCGGTGGCCTGCGCGGCGGCGCTGGCGGTGCAGCGGGTGATCCGCCGCGACCGCCTGCTCGAGCGGGTTCGCGAGCAGGGCCGCAAGCTGACAGAGCGGCTCGTCGCGCGTTTCGGCCAGCACCCGCACGTCGGCGACATCCGGGGGCGCGGGCTGTTCCAGGCGATCGAGCTGGTGTCCGACCGCCCGTCGAAGCAGGCCTTCGACCCCGCGCTGAAGCTGCACGCGAAGATCAAGCAGGGCGCGATGGACCGGGGGCTGATGGTCTACCCGATGGGCGGCACGATCGACGGCCGCGTCGGCGACCACGTGCTGCTGGCGCCGCCGTTCATCGTGTCCGACGACGAGCTGGACATGGTCGTCGACCGGCTCGGCGAGGCGGTCGACGCGGCGATCGGCCAGTCCTGACGACCCGGACAGTTCACGGCGAAATTGCCGGCCCGCGGCCGGTTTTCCGTACCCGACACCGGGTTTCTGGTTAAATGTCCGCCATCACACCTTCCACGGAGACGAGAACGATGTTCAAGATCCCGACCCTCGCCAGGACCACGATGATCGTCGGCGCCGCGCTGTCGGCCGCGGCGTTCAGCGCGCCGGCCGTCGCGCAGTCCAAGTTCATGACGATCGGTACCGGCGGCGTCACCGGCGTGTACTACGCCGCGGGCGGCGCGATCTGCCGCCTGGTCAACAAGGACCGCGCCAAGCACGGCATCCGCTGCTCGGTCGAATCGACCGGCGGCTCGGTGTTCAACATCAACACGATCAAGGCCGGCGAGCTCGACCTGGGCTTCGCGCAGTCCGACATCCACTACAACGCGCTGAAGGGCGAGAAGCAGTTCAAGGACGCCGGCCCCTACGGCGACCTGCGTGCGGTCTTCTCGGTGCACCCGGAGCCGTTCACCGTGGTGGCCCGCAAGGAAGCCAACATCAAGAGCTTCGAGGACTTCAAGGGCAAGCGCTTCAACGTCGGCAACCCGGGCTCTGGCACCCGCGCCTCGGCCGAGCAGCTGATCGCGGCCCTGGGCTGGAAGATGTCCGACTTCGGCCTGGCCGCCGAGCTGAAGGCCGACGAGCACGGCCCGGCGCTGTGCGACGGCAAGATCGACGGCTTCTTCTACGGCGTGGGCCACCCGTCGGCGAACATCCAGGACCCGACCACGTCCTGCGGCGCCAAGCTGGTGTCGCTGACCGGCCCGGCGATCGACAAGCTGGTCGCCGACAATCCGTACTACGCGAAGGCCACGATCCCCGGCGGCATGTACCCGGGCAACCCCGACCCGACCCAGACCTACGGCGTGCTCGCCACGGTGGTGGCCTCGTCCAAGACGCCGGCCGACACGGTGTACCAGGTGGTCAAGGCGGTCTTCGAGAACTTCGACGACTTCAAGAAGCTGCACCCGGCGCTGGCCAACCTGAAGCCCGAGAACATGATCAAGGACGGCCTCTCGGCACCGCTGCACGACGGCGCGCTCCGCTACTACAAGGAAAAAGGCTGGGTCAAGTGATCGTGGCCTGATCGACGGCGGATCGATCGGAGCGGGCCCTCGGGCCCGCTTTTTCGTTTCGGCCGCGCGCGGCGACCCGTTAGGATAGGCGCAGAAGAAAAGGGGGAGAGCAATGAGCGACATCGACAAGGCGCCCGCAGACCTTCAGCAGCTGGTCGCCGACACCGACACCGGGGGCAGGGCGGCGGGCGGCGCTGCCGGCGCGACGATCTTCGTGGCGGCGATCGGCTGGGCGCTGTTCCAGCTCTGGTACGCGTCGCCGCTGCCGTTCTCGCTGGGCATCGGCCTGCTCAACGACACCGAGGCGCGGGCGCTGCACCTGGGCCTCGCGCTGTTCCTCGCCTTTCTGGCCTTCCCGGCCTCGCGCCGCGGCATGCGCGACGCGGTGCCCGCCTACGACTGGGTGCTGGCCATCGTGGCCGGCTTCGCCGGCGCCTACCTGCTGCTCTTCTACGACCAGCTCGCCCAGCGGCCTGGCCAGCCCACCGGCTTCGACATCGCGGTGGCCACGGTCGGCATCGCACTGCTGCTCGAGGCCACTCGCCGGGCGGTCGGCACGCCGATGGCGATCCTCGCGATCATCTTCATCGCCTACGTGTTCCTCGGTCCGCACCTGCCCGACGTGATCGCGCACAAGGGCGCCTCGCTGGAGCGGATGATCTCGCACATGTGGCTGACCACCGAGGGCGTCTACGGCGTGGCGCTGGGCGTGTCGGTCGGCTTCATCTTCATCTACGTGCTGTTCGGCTCGCTGCTCGACCGCGCCGGCGCCGGCAACTACATGATGCAGGTCTCGTTCGCGGCGCTCGGCCATCTGCGCGGCGGGCCGGCCAAGGTCGCGGTCGTGTCCTCGGGCCTGAACGGGCTGATCTCGGGCTCGTCGGTGTCCAACGTGGTGTCTGGCGGCATCTTCACGATCCCGCTGATGAAGAAGGCCGGCTACGGCGGCGTGAAGGCCGGCGCGATCGAGACCGCCTCGTCGGTCAACGGCCAGATCATGCCGCCGGTGATGGGTGCGGCCGCCTTCCTGATGGTCGAGTACGTCGGCATCCCGTACACCGACATCGTCAAGCACGCCTTCCTGCCGGCGGCGATCTCGTACATCGCGCTGTTCTACATCGTGCACCTCGAGGCCCTGAAGCTGGGCCTGGAAGCCACCGCCTCCCAGCGCGAGCGCAGCGTGAGCCAGAAGCTGGTCCGCTGGGGGCTCGGGCTGTCCGGCACGATCGTGGTCCTGGCGCTGATCTACTGGATAGCCATGGGCGCGCAGATGCTGTTCGGCGCGGCAGCGCCGTGGATCGTCGGGGGGCTGCTGCTCGCGCTGCACGTGGCGCTGCTGAAGGTCGCTGCGCGCTACCCGGACCTGCCGGACTCGATCGACGTCGACAATCCGGTGCTGCCCGACACCTGGCCCACGGTGCGAGCAGGGCTGCACTTCCTGATCCCGATCGGCACGCTGATCTGGTGCCTGATGATCGAGGAGATGTCGCCCGCGCTGTCGGCGTTCTGGGCCACCGTGGCCCTGGTCGCGCTGATGCTCACCCAGCGGCCGCTGATCGCGATCTTCCGCGGGCACGGGCGAGTGGCCGAGGCGTTCGCGGCCGGCTGGCGCGAGGTGGTCGGGGGCCTGAACGACGGCGCCCGCAACATGATCGGCATCGGCATCGCGACCGGCACGGCCGGCATCATCGTCGGCGGCATCACGCTGACCGGCCTCGGCTTCCGGATGACCGACTTCGTCGAGGTGGTGTCGCAGGGCAACGTCTTCATCATGCTGCTGTTCACCGCCTTCGTCTGCCTGGTGCTGGGCATCGGCGTGCCGACCACGGCGAACTACATCCTGGTGGCCTCGCTGATGGCGCCGGTCATCGTGGAGCTGGGCGCGCAGAACGGGCTGGTGATCCCGCTGATCGCGGTCCACCTGTTCGTCTTCTATTACGGGATCATGGGCGACATCACGCCGCCGGTGGGCCTGGCCTCGTTCGCGGCCGCCGCGATCTCCGGCGAGGACGCGATCCACACCGGGATACAGGGCGCGCTGTACGCGCTTCGCACCGTGGTGCTGCCCTTCGTGTTCGTGTTCAACCCGGCCTTGCTGCTGATCGACGTGCACGGCTGGCACGAGGTGGCGATCGTCGCGGCGGCCTCCACCGTGGCCTCGCTGACCTTCGCCGCGGCCTCGATGGCCTGGTTTCGCGAGAAGTGCCGCTGGTGGGAGGTGGCGCTGCTGCTGCTCGCCACCTTCGCGCTGTTCCGGCCGGACTTCTTCATGGACAGGCTGAAGGAGCCGTACACCGAGGCGCCGGCCGGCAAGATCTTCGACGTGGCCGGCGAGCTCGGCAAGGGCGACCGACTGGTCCTGCAGATCCACGGCGTGAACCTGGAAGGCGACGAGATCCGCAAGACGGTCGCGGTGCAGCTCGAGGGCGCGCCGGGCGACGGCCGCAAGCGTCTGCGCGACGCGGGCCTCACCGTGGTCGCGCTGGGCGATTCGGTGCAGGTGGCGAACGTGGCCTTCGGCAGCCGGGCGCGCAAGTCGGGCTTCGAGGCCGGCTGGGACGTGGCCGCGGTCATGGTGCCAACCGACCGGCCGGCGATCTACTGGATCTACCTGCCGGCGCTGCTGCTGGTGGCGGCGATCTGGTGGGGGCAGGGACGGCGGCAGGGCGGCGCGCCGACTCGCGAGCGGCCGGCCTGAGCGGCCGGCGCGGCGCTCCGGTAGGACCTCAGCCCGCCAGGAAGCGGGCGTAGGCCGCCAGGTCCACGTTTCCGCCGCTCACGATCACGCCGACCCGCTTGCCCCGCCATTCGGCGGCCGAGTCGAAGGCCGCCGCCGCTGCCAAGCAGCCGGTCGGCTCCACGACCAGCTTCATCCGCTCGGCAAAGAAGCGCATCGTGTCGATCAGCCTCGCGTCGGGCACGGTGAGGATGTCTCGAACGTGCTCGCGGATGATCGGGAAGGTGAGCTGGCCGAGGTGAGTGGTCATCGCGCCGTCGGCGATCGTCTTCGGGACCGGGATCGTCACGATCTGCCCGGCGCGCAGCGACTGCCGCGCGTCGTCGCCGGCCTCGGGCTCGACCCCGAACACCGCGCAGCCCGGCGCCATCGCCGATGCCGCCAGAAGACAACCCGACAGCAGGCCGCCGCCGCCGAGGCACACGAACAGCGCGTCGAGCGGCCCGGCGTCCTGGAACAGCTCCAGCGCAGCCGTGCCCTGGCCGGCGATCACGTCGGCGTGGTCGTAAGGGGGAATCAGCGTCAGGCCGCGCTCGGCGGCGAGCCGCCGCGATATCGCCTCGCGGTCCTCGGTGAACCGGTCGTAGGTGACCACCTCGCCGCCGTATCCCCGGGTGGCGGCGAGCTTGGCGGCCGGCGCGTCGGCCGGCATCACGATCGTCGCCTTCACGCCCAGCAGGCGCGCGGCCAGCGCGATCGCCTGCGCGTGGTTGCCCGACGAGAAGGCCAGCACGCCGGCCCGGCGCCGCTCGGCATCGAGCGCGGCGATCGCATTGTAGGCGCCGCGGAACTTGAACGCGCCCATCCGCTGCAGGTTCTCGCACTTGAAGAAGAGCTGCGCGCCGGTCAGCGCGTCGGCGGTCGCCGAGCGGAGAACCGGCGTGCGGTGCGCAATGCCGGCCAGGCGGCTCGCCGCGAGCTGGACGTCGGCGAAGCCGGGAAGGGAGGTCTGGGTCACGATGTTCGAGGGCGGGGATCGGCGATGCCGGGAATCGTACGCGATCCCGCCGTCGCGCGGCCGATCCTTCAGCCCTCGCCGGAACGGCCGGGGCGCGCCGAGTCGCCGAAGATCGCCGTCCGGTAGTCGGGATCGTGAAGCGCCTCGGCCGTGGCGCTGCACACCCGGTCGCGGCCCTCGCGCTTGGCGCAGTAAAGCGCCATGTCGGCCGCGCGCACCAGGGATTCGACGGTCTCGCCGTGCTGCGGGTAGACCGCCACCCCGATCGACACGGTCACCGTCGGCAACGGCGCGTCGCCATGGGTCAGGCGCTGCGCGGCCACGGCCGCGCGGATCTGTTCGGCCCGGGCCAGCGCGCGCGCCGGCGTGACCTCGGGCATGACCACGACGAACTCCTCGCCGCCGTGGCGGCTCGCGATGTCGCTCCCGCGGACCAGGCGCCTGAGCCGAGCGCCTATTGCCGCAAGCACCAGGTCGCCGGCCTCGTGGCCATGCTCGTCGTTGAACCGCTTGAAGCGGTCGACGTCGATCATCAGCACCGCGAGCCGGGCCTTGCCGCCCGGCTTGCGCCCGGACCGCAGGATCTCCCGCTGGAGCGATTCCTCGAGGTAGCGGCGGTTGAACAGGCCGGTGAGCGGGTCGCGGATCGACTGCTCGCGCAACGCATCGCGCGACCTCATGTTGCCGATCTCGAGCGCGATCTGCTCGAGCGCCACCGCCGTGAAGGGGCTGGCGAGTAGCGCGTCGGCCTCCGCCGCCGGGCAGGACAGGCCGAGCAGGCCGGCGACCCGGTCCTCGATGCGCAGCGGCAACCAGACCGAGCCCCGGCGCCTGCGCGCGGCGGGCTCGTCGGCGCGCATCCGGGCCAGCCACGGCTCCGGCGAAGGGGGCAGCGACGGCGCGCGCCCCGAGGCGCAGGCCCTGCGCGGGACCTCGTGGGCTTCGTCGAACAGGTAGATCGCCGCGCCGCGCGCGTCGAACAGGCCGGGAAGGGCCGCCTCGATCAGCTCGAGCGCCTGCGCGAGGCTGCCCGCCGACTGCAGCGCATGACTGAACGCGGCGAGCGCCTCCAGGTGCCGCTGCGCGGGCGAGCGCGCGTCGGGCGACAGCGAAGCACGGGCCCTGCCGGGCGGCTTCGGCATTCGTCTGTCCGGCCCTTCAACTGTCATCCGGCGGCACCAGCGGGAGGAGGCGTGGCGTCGCTCGGCCGCGTGGCGGCGACGCGTCGTGTCTCCCCGATTCTAGTCCCGGCGGCGTGGCCGCGGGATCCCCGGCCGGACGAACGGCGCCCCGCGGGCGCCGCCGCCGGCCGGTCGGCGCGCTCAGGCCGCGGCGCGCTCGCCTTCCAGCGCCTTGCGCAGCGCCGGCATCACCTCGGTAGCGAGCCGCCTCATCGACTCCCACTCCCAGTCGTGGTTCGGCCCCGAACCGTCCATCGACGCCATCAGGAGACCGCCGAAGGGGCCGGTGCGCTCCCGGAAGGCGAGCAGCTTCTCGGTCACTGTCTTCGGCGAGCCGTAGACGACCATGCTGTCGATCAGCTTCTCGACCGTGTAGGCGTCGTCGGGCTTCTTCGGGTCGTCCTTCATGACCGCCGTGTAGTTCACCGACTTCAGCACCTGCCACAGGTAGTCGAAATAGTAGTAGTTGCTGCCTTCGGGGTTCATGACCCGGTCGCGCGCCTCGGCGTCGTTCTCGGCGATCACGATGTTGCGCGCGACCCGCCACTCGGCGCCGTTCGGCTTGCGCCCCGCAGCTTCGCAGCCCTCGAGGTACTTCTTCCAGTGACTCGCGATCACGTACTCGGGGCAGAAGTTCGCGCTCATCGGGCCCCAGCCTCGCATCGCGGCGGTCTTCACGCTGTCGGAGAACGGCGACATCGCGGTCATCGTGATCTCCGGGTGCGGCCTCTGCAGCGGCTTCGGGATGAAGCCGACGCCGAGCTGCGGCATCACCATGTCCTTCAGCGAGATCTGCCAGTGCTTGCCTTCGACGACGTAGGGCGGGTCCTGCGACCACAGCTTCAGGATCGTGTCGATCGACTCCATCATCCGCTCGGTGCGGTACGCGTTGTCGAGCACCTGGAAGAGTTCCATGTCGCTGGCCAGCCCGCCCGGGCCGATCCCGAGCATGAACCGGCCGCCGGCCATGTGATCGAACATCGCGCACTCCGCGGCGACGACCGCCGGGTGGTGGTTCGGCAGCGCGATGACGCCGGTCCCGAACCTGATGCGCCTGGTCTGGCGGATCACCGAGGCCATGAAGATCAGCGGCGAGGTGATCGGCTCGGTCGTGCACGACATGTGCTCGCCGATCCACGCCTCGTCGAAGCCGATCTCGTCGGCGTAGATCAGCTTCTGGGCGTTCTCCTCGTAGCTGTCAGCCAGCGGGCGCGCGGGCGGGTGCAGGGGCATGCCGAACAGGCCGAGTTTCATTCGTGTCTCCTCGTTGTGAGTGATGGGGTGGGTGAGTAGAGAGGGAAGGGGGAAGGGAGCTGGGGCGGGACGCCTGCGGGCAATCAGCGGGCGGCGCCGTCGAGCCAGATCAGGGGTTCGGGGGAGGCGCCGAAGGCCAGGTCGCGGACCTGGCCGATGCACAGCGTATGGGTGCCGTACTCGACGACGTGGTCGAGTTCGCAGAAGATCGCCGCCGGCGCCGAGGCGAGGTAGGGCAGGCCCGCGAAACCGCGGCGCCATTCGCCCGACTCGAAACGCCGCTCGCGCAGCGCGGTGCTGGAGAAGGGCGCGAGCAGGTCGAGCTGATCACGGCCCAGCACGTTCAGGCAGAAGCTGCGGCTCGCCAGCAGGACCGGATGGATGCCGGCGTCGCGGTTGACCGCAACCAGCATCGACGGCGGCGCCATCGACACCGAGATCACTGCGGATGCCGCCATGCCGTGCGGCTTGCCGTCTGCGTCGGCGGCGGTCACCAGCGTCACCGTCGAGGCGATGCGGCGCATCGCCGCCCGGAACGGTTCGGCAAGGCGATCGGTTTGCTGTCCGGACGGGCCGGCGACGGCCGTGGCGGCGGTGGCTTCGCTGAGTCGCGACATGACCTGCTGTCTCCCTGTCGTTCGTGACCTCTCCCGGCATGCGGGACCATCCGAACAAGGGCAAGCAGCGTGCCAGCAGGCAGGTCCTTGAAAATCAGTGGCTTGGCCCTGCCCCGACTGTCGCACCGAGAGCTGTTGCGACAGTTCGGTGGCGCAGAGCGACAGGTTCGCGGCCTCCGCCGCCGTCAGCCGCGCGAGCGCGCGGGCCGCTCGAGCCCGAGGGCGGCGATGCGCCGATGCAGGGTCGCGCGCGACACGCCAAGCGAGCGCGCCGCGAGCGACACGTTCCAGCGGGCACGCGCGAGGGCGGCCTCGATCGCGGTCCGGTCGCGGCCGACCGCCGGCCCGCCGGCGGCCTTGCCCGCCTCACCGATCGGCGGTGGCAGGCATCCGGCATCCACGAAACCGTCCACGGACATCGCCAGGGCGAAGCGCGCGACGTGCCTGAGTTCGCGCAGGTTGCCCGGCCAGGCGTGCGAGGCCAGCAGCGCGCGGGTGCCGGCGTCGAGCACCGGCTCCGGCTGGCCGACCGCCGCGGCCTCCTCGGCGAACACCCGTTCGATCAGCCGCCTGCGGTCGCTCCGGTCGCGCAGCGCGGGCAGCGCCAGCGTCGCGCCGGCCAGGCGGTAGAACAGGTCTTCGCGAAAGCGCCCCAGGGCGACCAGCTCGCCGATGTCGCGGTGGCTCGCGGAGACCAGTGAGAAGCGCACGCTGACCGGGCTGCTCGCCCCCAGCGGCACGAACTCGCCGTCGGACAGCACGTGCAGCAACCGGCTCTGCAGCTCGAGCGGCATGTCGCCGATCTCGTCCAGGAACAGGGTGCCGCCGTCGGCCTCGAGCAAGCGGCCGCGGGCGCCTTGTCGCGCGGCGCCGGTGAAGGCGCCCGGCCGGTGGCCGAAGAGCTCGCTCTCGATCAGCTCGCGCGGGATCGCCGCGCAATTGATCGACACGAAGGCGCCGGAGCGATGCGCGCTGCAGTCGTGCAGCGCGCGCGCGAGCGCGCTCTTGCCGGTGCCGGTCTCGCCCTGCAGCAGCACCGGCAGGCGGCGGTCGACGAAGCGCTGGGCCATCCGGACCCGTTCGGCGATCGCCGGATCGCCGCCGATCAGATCGACGAGGCCAGGTGGCGCGGCTGACACGCGAGCCCGGGCCTCGCCGGCATCGCGCGCTCGAAGGCCGCCGCGTGCGGATGCCGGCGCCCGCGCCGGCGCTGGCGCTGGCGAGGACCCCGTCTCCGCGAGCCGCAGGAACAGCCTGCGCGCGCCTTGGCCGATCGAGGCCCGGCCGTCGCGCATCACCCGGGACAGCGAGTCGTCCTCGACGCTGCCGACCCCGGTCAGCGCGGTGCCGATCAGCATCTCGCCGCGCGCGCCCAGCAGGCGCGCCGCCTCCGGCGTCGCGTCCACGATCCTGCCCGAGGCGTCGAGGGCGAGCCGCGCCTCGGCGGCCGAATCGCAGAAGTCGTCGTAGGGAGACAGTCTGACCACCTGCCGCCGCGCGTGCATCCGGTCGAAATGGAGGTTCTCGATCCGCCGCGCCGACGAGCAGACGATGTCGCGCACGAATGACTGGGTGCCGTGATCGGTCGAGTGCAGCGTCGTCACGTTCAGCACCGCCGCGAGGCGCCCCTCGGCACCGAAGATCGGCGCGACAGTGCAGCTCAGCCCGGTGAGCCAGGCGGCGAAATGATCGTCCATCACCACCGAAACCGGCTTGCGCTCGGCGATGCACAGGCCGATCCCGTTCGTGCCCTGCATCGCCTCGGACCAGATCGATCCCGGCAGCACGCTGGCCCTCGCGCACTCGTCGGCCAGCGACTCGCCGCACAGGAACTGCACGGCCAGCCCGTTGGCGTCGCTGAGCATCACCATGTAGCCCTGGTCGGCGAGCCGCGCGTGCAGGCGCTCGATCTCGCCTCGCGACAGCGCGATCAGGTCCTCGATCGGGGCACAGTGGTCCTTGAGCTCGGTCGAGGTGAGCACGGTCGGCGGCGCGACCCGGTCGGGCTGCAGGCCGTAGCGGTTCAGGCAGCGCTCCCAGGACGACACGATCCGGGCCTCGAGCGGCGGGGCGCCGTCGGACGGCAGGCGGCTCGAGACCCGGGCGAGGACCCTGCCGGTGTGTGCGGTGGCGTTCAACGTCTTCCTCCGGTGAGCGGCCCGCCCGGTCTCGTTGCCGGGTCGGGCGGCGCGGCGGCGCGACCCCGCGGAGGAGCCGGCCGGCGCCGTTCTGCGATACCTGTCGCCTGTGCCGAGAGTAGCGCGCGGCTGCCCCGTCATCAAAACCGCGCCGCCGACTTCGGAATCCGCGCCTCGGCCCGGAGAGCCCGACTCGCCCCGGAGAGTGCGCGTTAGACTCGAAATGCCCGCCGGCGGAAGCCCGGCAGGAATCCCTGTCCATCGAACGAGGAGAAGCCCCCATGAAGACCCGCGCGGCCGTCGCCTGGCAGGCAGGCAAGCCCCTGACCATCGAGGAGGTCGACCTCCAGGGACCGAAGTTCGGCGAGGTGCTGGTCGAGGTGAAGGCGACCGGCATCTGCCACACCGACTGGTACACGCTGTCCGGGGCGGATCCCGAGGGCCTGTTCCCGGCGATCCTGGGTCACGAGGGCGCCGGGGTGGTGGTCGACGTCGGCCCTGGCGTGACGACGCTGAAGAAAGGCGATCACGTGATCCCGCTCTACACGCCCGAGTGTCGCCAGTGCAAGTTCTGCCTGTCGCGCAAGACGAACCTGTGCCAGTCGATCCGCGCCACGCAGGGCAAGGGGCTGATGCCCGACGGCAGCTCGCGCTTCTCGCTGAACGGCGAGCCGATCCTGCACTACATGGGCACCTCCACCTTCGCCAACCACATCGTGGTGCCCGAGATCGCGCTGGCCAGGATCCGCGACGACGCACCCTTCGACATCGTCTGCTACATCGGCTGCGGCGTGACCACCGGCGTGGGTGCCGTGCTGTTCACCGCCAAGGTCGAGGCGGGCGCGAACGTGGTGGTGTTCGGCCTGGGCGGCATCGGCCTGAACGTGATCCAGGGCGCGAAGATGGTCGGCGCGGACAGGATCATCGGGGTCGACATCAACCCGGCGCGCGAGAAGATGGCCCGGGAGTTCGGAATGACGCACTTCGTGAACCCGAAGCAGGTCGACAACGTCGTCGACACGATCGTGCAGCTGACCGACGGCGGCGCCGACTACAGCTTCGAGTGCATCGGCAACACGACCACGATGCGCCAGGCGCTCGAGTGCTGCCACAAGGGCTGGGGCCAGAGCGTGATCATCGGCGTGGCCGAGGCCGGCGCCGAGATCTCCACCCGACCGTTCCAGCTGGTCACCGGCCGCGTCTGGAAGGGCTCGGCCTTCGGCGGCGCGCGCGGCCGCACCGACGTGCCGAAGATCGTCGACTGGTACATGGACGGAAAGATCCGGATCGATCCGCTGATCACGCACCGGCTGAAGCTCGAGCAGATCAACGAGGGCTTCGACCTGATGAAGCGGGGGGAGTCGATCCGATCGGTGGTCGTCTATTGAGGGAAGGGGGAAGGGACAACGGACAAGGGAGGAGGCAGGATGCGGTTGCTCGGCGAACATGCTTGCTTCGGAGGGGTGCAGCGGTTTTGCGCTCACGACTCCTCGGTGGTGGGCTTGCCGATGCGGTTCTCGGTGTTCCTGCCGCCTCGGGCGCGCGAGGGGCGAGTCCCCTTGCTCGTCTACCTGGCCGGGCTCACCTGCACCGAGGAGACCTTCCCGGTGAAGGCGGGCGCGCAGAGGCTGGCGGCCGAACTGGGGCTGGCGCTGCTGGCGCCCGACACCAGTCCCCGCGGCGCGGGCCTGCCGGGCGAGGCCGATGCCTGGGACTTCGGCGTCGGCGCCGGCTTCTGGCTCGACGCGACCCGCGAGCCCTGGAGCCGGCACTGGCGGATGGAGAGCTGGCTGCTCGACGAGCTGCTGCCCCTGGTCGCGACGCAGCTGCCGGTGGACCTCGACCGGGCCGGGATCTTCGGCCATTCGATGGGCGGTCACGGCGCGCTGACGCTCGCCTTGCGCCACCCGGGCAGGTTCCGTTCGGTCTCGGCCTTCGCGCCGATCGCGGCGCCCAGCCTCTGCCCCTGGGGCGAGAAGGCGTTCTCCGGCTATCTCGGCGACGACCGCGGCAGCTGGAAGGCCCACGACGCCTCCGAGCTGATGCGCGCGCAGTCGGGCGCCCCGTATCCCGACGGGATCCTGGTCGACCAGGGGCTGGCGGACCGCTTCCTCGACGAGCAGCTGCACCCGGAAGCCTTCGAGGCGGCGTGCGCGGCGGTGGGGCAGCCGCTCGCGCTGCGCCGGCACGAGGCTTACGATCACGGCTACTACTTCATCGCGAGCTTCGTCGACGACCACCTGCGGCATCACGCCCGCGCGCTGGGCGGCTGAGGCGGGCTCGGGAATCCGGCGATGGCAGGCAGTTCCTCGATCGCAGACTTCGGCCGCAGGCTCGCCGCTGGCGTGATCGCGCTGCTCGCGGCCGCGACCGCGGTGCTGCTCGTCGCGGCAGCGTCCGCGCAGCCGGGTACGGAGCCGCGCCACGCGCTGCTGGTCACGATCGAGGGACCGATCGGGCCGGCGTCGGCCGACTACCTGTCGCGCGCGTTCGAAGAGGCGCGGGAGCGCGGATCGGCGGCCCTCGTGCTGCAGATGGACACGCCGGGGGGCCTCGACACCTCGATGCGCGAGATGATCCGCGAGATCGTCAACGCGCCGCTTCCGGTGCTCGCCTGGGTGGGCCCGAGCGGCGCGCGCGCGGCGAGCGCAGGCACCTACATCCTCTACGCCAGCCACGTGGCGGCGATGGCGCCGGGCACGAACCTCGGCGCGGCGACGCCGGTCGCGATCGGCGGCGGCGCGCTGCCGAAGATGCCCGGGCGCGAGGAGGAGGGCGCCGCACCGGGCGAACGGGGCGAACGAGGCGATTCGGGCGAGCGAGGAGAGCGACCCGGACGCGATGACTCGCCTGCCGCAACGCCCGCCCGGCGGGCGCCCGGCAGCCCGACGGAAGCGAAGGCGGTCAACGACGCGGTCGCCTACATCCGCTCGCTGGCCGACATGCGCGGGCGCAACGCCGACTGGGCCGAGTCGGCAGTGCGCGAGGCGGCGAGCCTGCCGGCCCGCGAGGCGCTCGCGAAGAAGGTCGTCGACATCGTGGCCGACAGCGTCGACGATCTGCTGCGCCAGGCCCACGGTCGGGAGGTGAAGGTCGGCGAGCGCACGATGACGCTCGCCACCGCCGGGATCGCCGTCCAGGCCTTCGAGCCCGACTGGCGCACCCGCCTGCTCGGCGCGATCACCAATCCGAACGTGGCGCTGATCCTGATGATGATCGGGATCTACGGCCTGGTCTTCGAGTTCATGAACCCGGGATCGCTCTATCCGGGAACGATAGGCTCGATCTGCCTGCTGACCGGGCTCTACGCGCTGGCCGCGCTGCCGATCGACTACGCCGGCCTTGCGCTGGTCGGGCTCGGCGTGGCGCTGATGGTCGCTGAAGCCTTCGCGCCCTCGTTCGGCATCCTGGGGATAGGCGGGATCGTCGCCTTCGCGCTCGGGGCGACGATCCTGTTCGACACCGGCGCCGCGCCCGGCTTCGACCTGTACTGGCCGGTGGTCGCCGGGCTCGCCGTGGCGAGCCTGGGCTTCACCTTGCTGGTCGGGCGGCTGGCGCTGAGTTCGCGGCGCAGCCGGCAGGTGTCGGGCCGCGAGGCGATGCTGGGCAGGACGGTCGTCGTGGCCGACTGGACCGAACGGCGCGGGCACGTGATCCTGGACGGCGAGCGCTGGAACGCCGTTGCTTCCGGGCCGCTCGGCCCGGGCCAGCGCGCAAGGATCCTCGCGGTCGACGGACTGACCCTTACCGTGGGGCTCGACGAGAACACGACCTGAAGGAGACACCACCATGGCGAACCTCGCCTTCTTCGCGCCGATCCTGCTGCTGCTCGTCGCGCTGCTCGCGGCATCGATCCGCATCCTTCGCGAGTACGAGCGCGGCGTGGTGTTCACGCTCGGCCGCTTCACCGGGGTCAAGGGGCCCGGGCTGATCCTGCTGGTGCCCTACGTGCAGCAGATGGTCCGTGTGGACCAGCGCACGATGGTCCTCGACGTTCCGTCCCAGGATGTGATCTCCCAGGACAACGTGTCGGTCAAGGTCAACGCGGTCATCTATTTCCGGGTGCTGGAGCCCGAGCGCGCCGTGATCCAGGTCGAGAACTACCGGCAGGCCACCAGCGAGCTGGCCCAGACCACGCTGCGCTCGGTGCTCGGCAAGCACGACCTCGACGAGATGCTGTCCGAGCGCGACAAGCTGAACAACGACATCCAGGAGCTGCTCGACACGCAGACCGATGCCTGGGGCATCAAGGTGTCCAACGTCGAGATCAAGCACATCGACCTCGACGAGAGCATGGTCCGGGTGATCGCCCGCCAGGCCGAGGCCGAGCGCGAGCGCCGCGCCAAGGTGATCAGCGCCGAAGGCGAGCAACAGGCGGCCCAGAAGCTGCTCGAGGCGGCCCAGGTGCTGGCGCAGCGGCCCGAGGCGATGCAGCTTCGCTACCTGAACACGCTCGCGGTGATCGGCTCGCAGAACAGCTCCACGATCGTCTTCCCGTTCCCGACCGAGGTCGCGGCCGGCGCGCTGTCGGGTATCGTCGAGGCTGCGAAGAAGATCGGGGATCCGAAAGCATGAACGACGCATACATCGTGGCCGCGCTGCGCACCGCCGGCGGGCGGCGCGGCGGCCGTCTTTCCGGCTGGCACCCTGCCGACCTGGCGGCCCGCGTGATCGACGGTCTGGTCGAGCGCGCCGGCGCCGACCCGGCGCTGGTCGAGGACGTGATCATGGGCTGCGTGAGCCAGGTCGGCGAGCAGTCGACCAACGTGGCGCGCAACGCGGTGCTGGCCTCCTGCCTGCCCGAATCGGTGCCCGGCACCTCGGTCGACCGGCAGTGCGGCTCGTCGCAGCAGGCGCTGCACTTCGCCGCGCAGGCGGTCATGGCCGGCACGATGGACGTGGTGATCGCGGCCGGCGTCGAGAGCATGACGCGGGTGCCGATGTTCTCGCCGCACGTGCTGGCCGCGAAGGCCGGCATGGGCGAATACATGAGCCCGGCGATCCGCAAGCGCTATCCGGACGTCGCGCAGTTCAGCCAGTTCGACGGCGCCGAGATGATGGCCGCGAAGTACGGCCTGTCGAAGGACGCCCTCGACGAGTACGCGCTGGCGAGCCACCAGCGCGCGATCGCCGCCACGCAGGCGGGCGCCTTCGCCGACGAGATCCTGCCGGTGGCGGTGCGGACGGCCGACGGCACCGAAACCGCCGAGATGCACCGGGTGGACGAGGGCATCCGCTTCGACGCGAGCCTCGACGCGATCCGCTCGGTCAAGCTGCTGCGCGAAGGCGGCGTGATCACCGCGGCCAACGCGAGCCAGATCTGCGACGGCGCCTCGGGCCTCATGGTGGCCAGCGAGCGCGGGCTGAAGGCGCTGGGCGCGAAGCCGCTGGCGCGGATCCGCCACATGAGCGTGCTCGGCCACGACCCGGTGATCATGCTGGAGGCGCCGATCCCGGCCACCGAGCGGGCGCTCACCCGCGCCGGCCTGAAGATCGGCGACGTCGACCTGTACGAGGTCAACGAGGCCTTCGCCTCGGTGCCGCTGGCCTGGCTGAAGGCCACCGGCGCCGACCCGGCGCGACTGAACCCGCGCGGCGGCGCGATCGCGCTGGGACACCCGCTGGGCGCCTCGGGCACCAAGCTGATGACGACCCTGGTGCACGCCCTGCGGCAGGGCGGCAAGCGCCTCGGCCTGCAGACGATGTGCGAGGGCGGCGGCATGGCGAACGTGACGATCGTCGAGGCGCTCGCCTGAGCATGCGGCGCGAGCCCCGGCGCCGGCGCCTGCTGCGGCGCCTGGCAGGCCTGGCCGCCTGCGGATTCGCCGGCGGCCTGGCTGCACCGCCCGCCTTCGCCGCCGGCCCGGCGCCCGGCCGCGCCGAGCCGGTGCCGACGGTCGCGGCCGCCTCGGGCCTGAAGTTCGCGATCGAGGAGCTCGCCGCCGCGTTCACCCGCGAAACCGGCCGCAAGCTGCGGCTGAGCTTCGGCTCGTCGGGCAACTTCGCCAGGCAGATCGAGCAGGGCGCGCCCTTCGAGCTCTTCCTGTCGGCCGACGAGGCGATGGTGTTCCGGCTCGCCGACAAGGGGCTGACACTCGACCGCGGCACGCTGTACGCGGTCGGCCGCCTCGTGCTGATCGTGCCGCGCGGCTCGCCGCTGAAACCGGACGGCGAGTTGCGCGACCTGGCCGCGGCGCTGGTCGACGGGCGCCTGAAGCGCTTCGCGATCGCCAACCCCGAGCATGCGCCCTACGGCAAGCGCGCCGAGGAAGCGCTCAGGCACGCCGGGCTCTGGGAGGCGATCCGGCCAAGGCTGGTGATGGGCGAGAACGTCGCCCAGGCCGCGCAGTTCGCCACGTCCGGCAGCGCGCAGGGCGGGATCGTCGCGCATTCGCTGGCGCTCGCGCCGGCGCTGGCCGGCGGCAGCCACTTCGCGCTGATTCCCGCGGCCTGGCACCAGCCGCTGAACCAGCGGATGGTGCTGCTGAAGGGCGCCGGCGAGACGGCGCGCGCGTTTCACGACTGGCTGTTGCAGCCGGCGGCGCGCGCGGTGATGGCGCGCTACGGCTACGGGCCGCCGGAGGAAGGGAAGGGGGAAGGGGGAGAGGAAGGGAAGGGCGAAGGGGGAAGGGGGAAGGTTCAGGGCGGCGGCAAGGCCGGCAGCGGGAAGACCGGGGAGGGAGCGGCTTGGACTGGGTCGCGCTGAAACTCTCGCTGTGGCTGGCCTTCTGGACCCTGGTCGTGCTGCTGCCGATCGGGCTGCTGCTGGGGCGCTGGCTGGCGGTCAGCCGCTTCGCCGGCAAGGGCTGGATCGAGGCGCTGCTCGCGCTGCCGCTGGTGCTGCCGCCGACGGTGCTCGGCTACTACCTGCTGGTCGGCATCGGCGCCGAGTCCGCGCCGGGCGCGCTCTGGGAGTCGGTCTTCGGCAAGCCGCTGGCCTTCAGCTTCGAGGGACTGGTCGCCGCATCGGTGCTGTTCAACCTTCCTTTCGCGGTCCAGCCGATGCAGCGCGGCTTCGAGGCGATCCCGCGGCAGGTGCGCGAGGCGGCCGCCTGCTGCGGGCTGACCTGGTGGCGCGCGCTGTGCCGGATCGAGCTGCCGCTCGCCTGGCCCGGGATCCTGACCGCGCTGGTCATGACCTTCGCGCACACGCTCGGCGAGTTCGGCATCGTGCTGATGGTCGGCGGCAACATTCCCGGCGAAACGCAGACGATCGCGATCGCGATCTACGACCGGGTCCAGGGTTTCGACGACGCGGCGGCCGCGCGGATGTCGGCCACCTTGCTAGCGATCTCGCTCGCCGCGATCGCGGTCTCCTACGTGGCCGGCGGCCGGCTCGCGAGGCGCCATGGCTGAGACCGACTCCCGCAGCGTCGCGGTCGCGGTCGCGGCGAGCGTGCCCGGCGCGGGCCCCGGGGCCGGAGCGCCGCCGCCGGCGGCGCTGGCACTCGAACTGCGGCAGGCCGGGCCGATCCCGCTCGACCTGTCGCTGCGCTGCGGGCCCGGCGAGCTGCTGGCGCTGGTCGGCCCGTCGGGCAGCGGCAAGACGACGATCCTGCGCTCGGTGGCCGGGCTGTACCGTCCGGCATGGGGCAAGGTCGACTGTGCCGGCCAGTGCTGGCTCGACACCGATGCCGGCATCCACCTGCCCGCCCGGCGCAGGGCGGTCGGCATGGTCTTCCAGAGCTACGCGCTGTTCCCGCACCTGAGCGCGATCGACAACGTGCTCGAAGCGATCCCCCGCTCGGCCCCGGACCGACGGGCCCGCGCCGCCAGGCACCTGCGCAGCGTGAACCTTCAAGGGCTCGAGGATCGCCTGCCGCGCCAGCTCTCCGGAGGCCAGCAACAGCGGGTCGCGGTCGCCCGCGCGCTCGCCCGCGAGCCTTCGGTGCTGCTGCTCGACGAGCCCTTCTCGGCGGTCGACAAGGTGACCCGCGAGAAGCTCTATGGCGAGCTGGCCGAGCTGCGCCGCACGCTCGAGATCCCGATCTTGCTGGTCACCCACGACCTCGACGAGGCAACCCTGCTCGCCGATCGGCTGGCGCTGCTGTCGCGGGGCCGGATCCTGCAGCAGGGCGCGCCGCTCGAGGTGCTGCACCGGCCGAGCAGCGTCGAGGTGGCACGGCTGGCCGGCATGAAGAACATCTTCGGCGGGCGCGTGATCCGCCACGACGCGGCCGCGCAGTCGACCTGGATCGACTGGGAGGGGCTGGCGGTGCAGGCGCCGCTGGCCGAGGCGCTGGCGCCCGGCGACGAGATCGCCTGGGCGATCCCCGCCGACGGCGTGCTGCTGTTGTCGGCCTTCCGGCCGATGCCGCCCGGCGACACCCGCTTCGACGCCCGCATCACCCGGATCATCGCGCTCGGCGCGCAGCTGCACGTGACCGTGCAGCCCTTCGACCGCCCGGGCCTGCCGATGGCGCTGACCGTGGCCCGCCACATCGCCGAGCGGCAAGGGCTGCGGGAAGGCGATCCGGTGCCGCTCAGGCTGCGAGGGCGCAGCATCCAGCTGATGCCGAAAGCCGGACGAGGCGAACGGACATTGAGACAGGACAACGCCTGAGACTGCCGTCAGGGTCATCATGCGCAGGTGGCCGGGCGCTGCCCGACCGCTACAACGCATCAAGGGAGCTTCCATGAACGAACAACGCGCGCAACAGAAGGAAAAGCTGGTCGCCGACATCAAGACCGTGATGGCCGAGCTCGACGAACTGGTCCGCGACTCGGCGTCCGACGTCGGCGACGACCTGGTCGAGCTCAAGGGCAGGCTGCGCGACCAGGTCGATGCGGCGCGGCAGACCCTGTCCGACCTGGAAGGCCGTGTCGCCGACAAGGCGAAGTCCGCCGCGCAGGCAGGCGACGAGTACGTGCGCGAGCACACCTGGACCTCGATCGGCATCGCGGCCGGCATCGGGGTCGTGATCGGCCTTCTGCTGAACCGGCGCTGAGCCGGCTCACGCGCGCCCGCGATGATCCGGCGAATCCTCGCATCGCTGCTCGGCACGGTTCGCGTCCGGCTCGAGCTGGCCGGCCTCGAGCTGCAGGACGAGATCGACCACTTCGTCCGCGCGATCGCGATCGCGATCGGCGCCGCGCTGCTGCTGAGCGTCGGCGCGGCCTTCGGGGCGATCGCGGTGATCGTCGCGCTTTGGGAAACCCACCGCGTGCTCGCGCTCGCGGCCTTCGCGATCGTCTTCTGCGCGGCCGGCGGCGGCTTGCTTTGGTGGCTCGCGCGGCTGTCGGGCGACCGGCCGCCGTTGTTCGCCGAGACCGTCGCGCAGTTCGAGCAGGATCGCCGCCGGCTTTCGGCCGAGCCGGGCAAGGTCGATCGACCGGCCGCGGGGCAGCGATGAGCCGGGCCCCCGACGACCTGCGCGCGCTGCGCAAGCGGCTGCTGGTGGCCGAGTCGATGCTGATGCGCGAGCGGCTCGCGCAGGAGCTTCGCGACACGACGCGCCCGATCCGGCTGCTGCGGGAATCGCTGGGAGCGGCCTCGACCTCGCTGCCGGCCCGCTCCCTGCTGCTGACCGTCGTGCCCTGGCTCTACGCCCGCTGGCGCTCGCGTCACCCTTCGAAACGCTGACCGGGGCGCGGGCCGCGCCGTCGCGGCCGATGCCCGCGGTCGAACCAACACCACCGACCATGGAGAACCCAGCATGAAACCCACGTGGATCGTCGTCGCCAACGCGTTCCAGGCCCAGATCTTCGAGCGGGCCAAGCCGAAGGACCCGCTGCAGTTGCTCGAGTCCTACGTGCACCCCGAGAGCCGGCTCAAGAGCGCCGAACTCACGGACGACCAGCCCGGCAGCACGATGACCCAGGGCGGCGGGCACACCGCCTACCAGCCGGCGGTCGAGCTCAAGGGCAAGGAGGTCGAGCGCTTCGCCCGCCAGATCGCGGACTACGTTCAGCAGGGCGCCCACGCCGATCGCTGCGGCAGCATCGTGCTGTTCGCGGCGCCCGCCATGCTCGGCGCGATCCGCGGCCTGCTCGACGCGCCCACGGCGAAGCTGGTGGCGCACAGCGCCGCGATCGACCTGACGTCCTTCAAGGGGCGCGACCTGGAGGGGCGGATCGCGCAGCAACTGGAGAGCTGAGCGAGCGCCGGCGGGGGCGCCGCCGGGCTCACCGCGCGCGCCGCCCCGGCCTCAGCCGGGCGCGCTTCGGTAGGGCTCCTCGAAGGGCAGGAAGTCCTTCTCGGCGAGCGCCAGCTCGATCCAGGCGGCCACGCCGGGGGAGCGCTCGACGCGCTGCGCGTAGAGGCGACATACCTCCTCCAGCGGCAGTGCGTAGGTCCGGATCCGCATCACCACCGGCGCGAAGAAGGCATCGGCAATGCCGAACTCGCCGAACAGGAAAGGGCCGCCGGACGCGGCCAGGCAGCTTCGCCAAAGCTCGCCGATCCTGGCGAGGTCGGCCGCGGCGTCCGCCCGCTCCGCGAGCAGCCTTGCCCCGACCTCGGGCAGGCTGGCCTCGATGTTCATCGGGAAGCAGCTTCGCAGCGCCGTGAAGCCGGCGTGCATCTCGGCGACCACCGACCGGGCGATCGCGCGCTCGGCGGCCCGGACCGGCCAAAGACGCCGGTCGGGAAAGCGCTCGGCGAGCAGCTCGGCGATCGCCAGCGTGTCCCAGACCCGCAGCGACTCGCCGTCGATCTCCGCCTCCAGGACCGGCACCTTGCCGGTCGGGCTGATGCCGGCCAGCGCGCGCTTGAACGCGGATTCCGGCTCGAAGGAATCGAAGCGGACCAGGCGCTCCTCGAAGGGAATGCCGGCCTGGCGCATCAGCACCCAGGGACGCATCGACCACGACGAATAGTTGCGGTTGCCGATGTAGAGCTTCAACTGGCCGGCGGGCAATTCGCGCCTCTCCCTCGTCGAGGTTCCCGTCGACCGCGTGCTAGGCGCGGGATCTGCCCAGCGCGTCGATCGGCAGCTTCAGGTAGCTGACGCCATTGGGGGCCGGCTCCGGGAAGCGGCCGGCGCGCATGTTCACCTGTATCGCCGGCAGCATCAGCCGGGGCGTGGACAGCCCGGCATCGCGACGCTCGCGCAGCGCGACGAAGGTCGCCTCGTCGACGCCGTCGCGCACGTGGATGTTGTCGCGGCGCTGCTCGGCGACCGTGGTCTCCCAGCGCAGCGCCCGACCCTCGGGCGGGTAGTCGTGGCACATGAACAGCCGCGTGCGCGCGGGAAGCGCCAGCAACCGGGTGATCGAGCGATACAGGGCCGACGCGTCTCCGCCCGGGAAGTCGCAGCGCGCGGTGCCGTAGTCGGGCATGAACAGCGTGTCGCCGACGAAGGCCACGCTGTCTTCGCCGTCCTCGATCAGGTAGGCGAGGCAGGCGGGCGTGTGCCCGGGCGTGTGCAGCGCGCGCACCGGCAGCGAGCCGATCGCGAAGCCATCGCCGTCGGCGAACAGCCGGTCGAACTGGCTGCCGTCCCGGGCGAATCCGGGCCCCTCGCCGAACAGCTCGCCGAAGACCTTCTGCACCTCCCGGATCCGCTCGCCGATGCCGATCTTTCCGCCCAGCGCCCGCTTGAGGAAGGGCGCGGCGCTCAGGTGATCTGCGTGCGCGTGCGTTTCGAGGATCCACTGCAGCTTCGCGCCGAGTTCATGGATCCGGTGCGCGATCCTGCGCGCGCCCGAGTCGTCGGTGCGGCCCGAGGCCGGGTCGAAGCCGAGCACCGGATCGACGACCGCGCACTGGCCGGTGGACGTATCCAGCACCAGATGGGTGAAGGTCGAGGAGTCTTCGTCGAGGAAGGTCTCGATCTGCAGGCGCGTAGCGCTCACGGGGCATCTCCGGTTCGAGGGCGTATCGGGGCGACGATACAACGATCAGGCGGCATCGTCCTCCCCGATCGTCAGCCGGTTCTCGCTCGGGTAGCGGTGAGGCGGCACCTCCAGGTTCGCGGGGGCCGGCTTCGTTCGTTCATCTCGGGCCTGCTTCGTGTCGAGATCTGGTCCGGATGAACTCAGGAATCGCACCCTCTCGTTAATGGAGGTACTCTTCATATTAATTAGATACTTATAGACAAGTTTTAAGCTCGTTTCTCCATAAATTTTCCTGGAGACTGACAAAACGAGCAGCGCTGTACGCCATTTCTGGCATGACTACTGGACGAGAAGGCTCGCGATCTCGACCGCCAGAATTGGCAGTCCGGCGTCAGTCCCGGCGTATCATCGAAAGCCGTGCTCCCGACTCCCGCGAGGCAGCGATGTCCCTGTCGCCCGAACTGGTGTCCTTTCTCGAGAGCCTGCCCGAGCCGCACATCCTGTTCGACCGTGGCTACCGGATCCTTGCCGCCAACGCCGCCTACCGGCGCGAGTTCAGCCCCGACGGGTCGGCGCTGGGCCGCACCTGCCACGCGGTGTCGCATCGCTTCGAGGCGCCCTGCGACCAGTCCGGCGAGTCCTGCCCGCTGGCGCGCGCGCGAGAGAGCGGACAGCGCGAGCGGGTGCTGCACCTGCACCACACGCCGCGCGGCGAGGCCTACGTCGACATCGAGTTGACGCCGGTGCGAGACGCCTCGGGCGAGATCGCCTATTTCGTCGAGAAGATGGAGCCCCTGAAGGTCTCTCGCGATCCGGGCGAGGGCGGCGAGCTGATCGGCCGGTCGGAGGCCTTCCGCAAGTTGATGGCGCTGGTCGCAAGGGTGGCGCCGTCCAGCGCCGCGGTGCTGCTGCACGGAGAGTCGGGCACCGGCAAGGAGCTGGTGGCGCGGGCGATCCACGCGGCGAGCGCCCGGGCGTCCCGACCGCTGGTCGTGGTCGACTGCGCGAGCCTGGCCGAGAACCTGTTCGAGAGCGAGCTGTTCGGGCACGAGCGCGGCGCCTTCACCGGCGCGACGGCCGCCCGCGCGGGCCTGGTCGAGGCTGCCGACGGCGGCACGCTATTCCTGGACGAGGTCGGCGACATTCCGCCGACGATGCAGGTCAAGCTGCTGCGGCTGCTCGAATCGGGAACCTACCGTCGTGTCGGCAGCACCGAGTTGCGCCATGCCGACCTGCGGATCGTGTCGGCGACCCATCGCGACCTGCAGGCGATGATCGCCGAGGGCGGCTTCCGTCAGGACCTGTTCTTCCGCCTCGCGGTGTTCCCGATCCACTTGCCGGCGCTGCGCGAAAGGCGCGACGACATCCCGGCGCTGGCCGAGGCCCTGCTCGAACGCGTGTCGCCGGCGCGCCGGCTGCGGCTCTCCGCCGCGGCGCTCGAACGGCTGGCCGGATACGACTTCCCCGGCAACGTGCGCGAGCTGCGGAACCTGCTCGAGCGCGCCGCTTTGCTCTGCGACGGGCCGCGCATCGAGCTCGCCCAGGTGGAGCAGGCGCTCGAGACCTGCAAGCCGGTCTCCGGGTGGGAATCGCCCGCCCGGGGCCCGTCCGTCCCGGGCCCGTCCGTCCCGGGCCCGTCCGTCCCGGGCCCGTCCATCCCGGCCGCGCCGGCGACTTCCACGCTGAAGGCCCTGGAACTGGCGGCGCTTCGCGAGCAGTTGCGCAGCCACCACGGCAGCCGAGCGGAACTGGCCAGGCAACTCGGAATCAGCGAACGTTCGCTCTATCGAAAGCTGCGCGCGCTCCAGCAGGCGGAGCGCGCCGCGGCGAACCAGAAGGAGGAGGACGCCCCTCGATGAGCGATTTCTGGGACCAGCGCTATGCCGAACCAGGCTACAAGTACGGCACCGCGCCGAACGCCTTCCTGATCGAGCAGGCGAGTCGCCTGAAACCGGGCGGATGCGTGCTGCTGCCCGGCGACGGCGAGGGGCGAAACAGCGTGTGGCTCGCCCTGCGGGGGCACAACGTGCTGGCGATCGATTCGTCCGGCGTCGGCCTGGAAAAGGCGCGGGCGCTGGCGGCCGGCGAGGGCGCGCAGATCACCACGCTGCAGGCCGACCTGGCCGACTGGCGGGCAGAGCCCGGCAGCGCCGATGCGGTCGTACTGACCTTCGTCCACCTGCCGTCGGCGCTGCGGCGCGTCGTCCATCGCGCGCTCGCCCGGGCGCTGGCCCCCGGCGGCTGGCTCATCCTGGAGGCCTTCGACCGCAGCCAGCTCGGGCGCTCCAGCGGCGGGCCGAAGGACCCGGACATGCTCGCCCCGCTCGAGGACATCCGCGAGGATTTCGACGGCCTGCTGCGCGAAGAACTGGCCTGGGCCGGCGAGGTCGAGCTCGACGAGGGGCCGGGGCACAGGGGCGCGGCCAGGGTCGTGCGCTACGTCGGGCAGCGACCGAACTGAACGGACTGAACGGACTGGACGGGCTGAACGGGTAGAGGGAAACGCAGGAGGAGGGGATCCGGATGTCGCGAACGAAGGAAGCCTTGCCGCTCGCCGACGCGTACGGCCTGCTCGAGCCAGGCCCGGTGGTGCTGCTCGCCACCGCCCACAAGGGCCGGCGCAACGTCATGACGATGTCCTGGCACACGATGATGGAGTTCGAGCCCCCGCTGGTGGGCTGCGTGGTCGCGCGCAGCCACTACAGCCACGAGCTGCTCAGGGCCGGCCGCGCGTGCACGATCAACATTCCGTCGACCGCGCTGGCCGACGCGGTGGTCGGTTGCGGCAACACGCTGGGGAGCGAGATCGACAAGTTCGCCGAGTTCGGCCTGCGCACCTCGCCGGCCAGTCTGGTCCAGGCGCCGCTGATCGACGCCTGCCACGCCAACCTCGAGTGCCGGATCGCCGACACGAAGATGGTGGCAAGCTACGACTTCTTCGTGCTCGAGGTGGTCGCGGCCTGGATCGACCCGCGGCGCCGCAATGCGCGCACGCTGCACCATCGCGGCTGGGGCGCGTTCATGAAGGCCGGCCCCACGGTGCAGTTGGCGTCGCGGATGCGCTGAGCCGGCGAGGGCCGCAATCGAGCGCCTGGAAGGCGCGCGCCAGTATCGCGCGCTCGCCGCCCCGATCGAGAGGAACACGCATGGATTTCGAGAACCTGCTGCAACGCTTCGCCAGCGCCGTCGGCGCGCACGACTCGGCCGGCCTGGCCGGGCTGTTCACGCCCGACGGCTGCTACGACGACTACTTCTTCGGCCTGCACCGCGGACGCGAGGAGATCGCCGCGATGCTCGATCGATTCCACGTCGGCGGTGAGGACTTCTTCTGGGAGTTCCGGAATCCGGTCTGCGACGGGCGTTCGGGCTACGCCGGCTACCTGTTCAGCTACCGCTCGAAGGAGCCCGAGAGCGCGGGGCGGACGATCGTGTTCGAAGGCATCGCCCGCTTCGAGCTGCAGGACGGCCTGATCGCGCGCTACGAGGAGGCCTTCGACCGCGGCGTGGCCTTCAGCCAGCTCGGCTATGCGACCGAGCGGATCGGCAAGCTGCTCGACCGCTACGCCCGCCAGCTCGCCGGCAAGGACGACGTGGTGGCGCACCTCGGCCGCCGGCCCCGCACCGGCTGAGCGACGCCGGGGCGGCAACTAGGCGACGCAGACCGGCAGCCGAGCGACGCCGGGGCGGCAACCGGCCGGCGGCTGAGCGACAATCCGGGCAGACTCGCTCGGGCTCTGCCAGAATTGCGCCCCCGACTTCCAGAGATCCGGCTCCCCTGGGCCATCGGAGCACCCCTTGACGCTTCTTGACACCCGCCTCAACGCGCTGCCGCCCGAGGCCCTTACGGGGCTGCTTCGCGGCATCGAGAAAGAGAGCCTGCGCACCCGGCCCGACGGGATGCTCGCCGACACGCCCCATCCGCAGGCGCTCGGGTCGGCGCTGACCCACCCGAACATCACCACCGACTTCAGCGAATCGCAGCTCGAGCTGATCACCGGCGTGCACCGCGAGGCCGAGGCCTGCGTGGCCGAGATCACCGGGATCCACCAGTTCGTGTACCGCCACATCGGCGACGAGCTGCTGTGGGGCGCGAGCATGCCCTGCGGCCTGCCCGACGAGGACCGGATCCCGCTCGGCCGCTACGGCAGCTCGAACGTCGGGCGCGCCAAGACCGTCTACCGGCAGGGGCTCTCGCACCGCTACGGCCGCCGGATGCAGACGATCTCCGGGATCCACTACAACTTCTCGCTGCCGTCCTCGGCCTGGCCGGCGCTGATGCGGGCCGACGGCAGCCGGGCCGGGGAGCAGGACTACCGCAGCGCCGCCTATTTCTCGCTGATCCGCAACTTCCGGCGCCATTCGTGGCTGCTGCTCTACCTGTTCGGGGCGTCGCCGGCGGTCTGCCGCAGCTTCGTCGAGGGCCGGCAGCACGGGTTGCAGCCGCTCGCCGGCGGCACGATGTACCTGCCGCACGCGACCTCGCTGCGAATGGGGCCGCTCGGCTACCAGAGCGACGCGCAGGCCTCGCTCGCGGTGAGCTTCAACTGCCTCGACAGCTACGCCGCCTCGCTGCGCCGCGCGCTGAGCGAGCCCTATCCGCCCTACGAGGCGATCGGCATCCACGACGGCGGCGGGCTGTACCGGCAACTGGCCACGACGCTGCTGCAGATCGAGAACGAGTTCTACGGCACGATCCGGCCCAAGCGGCGGATCCGCTCGGGCGAACGACCGCTGCACGCGCTGGCCGAGCGCGGCGTCGAATACGTCGAGGTCCGCTGCCTGGACCTCGACCCGTTCGAGCCGGTCGGCATCGGCGCCGCCACGATGCATTTCCTCGACGTGTTCCTGCTGCACTGCCTGCTCGCGGAGAGTCCGAAGGACACGCCCGACGAGATCGCCGGCATCTCGTACAACCAGCACCGGGTCGCACAGCACGGCCGCGACCCGGGGCTCAAGCTCAGGCGCCTGGGGGCGAACGGCGCCGCGTCCGAGGAGATCGGGGTGGCCGACTGGGGCCGGAAACTGCTCGCCGAATGCGCGCCCATTGCCGCGGCGCTGGATCAGGCACGGGGCACGGCGGCGCATCGCGAGGCGCTCGCCGCAGCCGAGGCGGCGCTTGCCGATCCTTCGCTGACGCCATCGGCGCGGGTGCTCGATGCGATGGCCCGCGACTTCGACAACGCGTTTCCGGCGTTCGCGCTCGACGCGTCGAAACGCAACCGCGAGGCTGTCCTCGCGCTGCCGTTCCCGCGCGAGACGCAGCGGCACTTCGAGCGGCTGGCCGAGGAATCGATCGCCGAGCAGCAGGCGATCGAGGCCGCCAACTCGATGCCCTTCGAGGAATACCGCCAGCGCTACCTGGCCGGCACGCTGCCGATCGGGGACGACTGAAGCTGCCCCTGCGCGTGCGGAAATTTACCCGGACATAATTGACGGGCCCATTTATATCCGGGTAATATTAGCTCCATGGATCTGGACATGGAGCATACGTACAGCGCCTTCTGCGGTGCCCGCCGAATCGCCACTGGCCCCCTGGAGGAAGTCGCTGTCGCCGCAAAGCGCGCCTCGGAAGCGGCGAAGGGCGTGCTCGTGTTCGACGACGCCACCGGCAGCCAGATCGACCTGGACCTGAGAGGTGGCGAGCAGGACGTAAGGCGCCGCTACCGGGTGCCCGCCGCAATCGCAAAGGAACCGGTCCCGCGGGGCCGCGGCCGACCGCGCCTGGGCGTGGTCTCGCGCGAGGTCACTCTCCTGCCCGATCACTGGGAGTGGCTCGCATCGCAACCCGGGGGGGCCTCGGTGGCGCTGCGCAAGCTCGTCCAGGAAGCGCGCCGCGCCGGAGCGGGTCGCGAACGCCTGCGCCGCGCCCAGGAGCGCAGCTACAAGCTCATGGTGGCGCTGGCCGGGGACCGGCCCGGCTTCGAAGAAGCCTCCCGGGCCTTGTTCGCCGGAGACCCGCAGGCCCTGCGCGGCAGGACCGAAGGCTGGCCCCCGGACATACGCGAGCACGTGCTGCGGCTCGCCGACCCCGACTACGACCCGAGCTCGAGGAGTTCAGAATGAACACGTTCGTCCCTTCGGCCGCCGAGCGGCGCCGGATTTCCCGCGAGGCCCGGGATGCCTTTCCCCGGATGGGCGTCTACGCGATCCGGAGCGAGGCCAGTGGGCGAGTGCGCGTCGCCTCGAGCCGCAACGTGCCGGGGGCGATCAATCGCATCGAGTTCGAGCTGCGCCTCGGAAGTCATCCGGACAAGGCGCTGCAGGCGGACTGGAAACTGAATCCGGCAGCGATCTCCTTCGAGGTGCTCGAACTGGTGAAGGAGCGCACCGATCCCGACTTCGACTACTCGGCAGAGCTCAGCGCGCTGGAGGAGCTCTACCGGGCCGAACTCTGCACCAGGAGCGAGGCATGACGCTCGGCAAGCTGCAATCCCTCCTCGAGCGCGAACGCGCGCATGCGCTGGCCAGGTTCCATCTGGACGAGGCGCTCGGCACGCACCACGGCCTGTCGTGGTCGGACTTCGTCCTCCTTCAGCGCCTCGACAGCGAGCCGGCTGGCGTTCCCGAAGCGCAACTGGCGCGCGCGCTCGGCATGCTCCGATCGAGACTGCTGCTCCGCACGCGCCCACTCGAGAAGCTGGGACTGGTCTCGCGTGTGGGCAGCGACGACGCGCGGCCGGTGAAGCTGAGCCCCGCCGGCCGGCGCCTGCTCCGGGAGGCGCGCGAAACCGCGGCCGCCGCCTGCGCGGAGCTGACCCTCAGCTGAGGGGCGCCGCCGGCGCGCTGCCGACAGGCGACTGAGCCTCGGCCAACCGGCGCTTCAGGTTGCCGAATCGCCGGCGATACTGGGCCGGCGTGAGCGCCACGTGGCGCCGGAACAGCCTGCCGAAGAAGCTGGCGTCCTGGTAGCCGACGTCCAGCGCGATCGCCTCGACCGGCGCGTCGCTGGCCTCGAGCATCTGCTTGGCCTCCTCCAGCCGCAGCGTGTGCACGTACTCGATCGGGCTCATGCCGGTGGCCTGCGCGAAGCGGCGCTTGAAGGTGCGCTCGGGCAGCCCCGACAGCGCCGCCATCTGCGCAACCGGCGACTCGCAGTGGTAATTCGACGCCACCCACTGCTGGCAGCGGGCGATGACCGGATCCGAGGCAGGCTCGCCGCGGGTCAGCGACGCGTAGGCGATCGGGCTGGTCGGGTTCCAGTCGAACATGTTGATGCGGGCGACCTGCATCGCGGCCTCGGCGCCCGCGTGCCGGGCGATCAGCGCGAGCGCGAGCTGGTGCCAGGCGATGCCGCTGCCGGCCATCACGATCCGCTGGCCGGCGCCGCTCATCACCAGGCCGCGGTCCGGATGCCAGCGCACGCCCGGATACTGTCCGCGCAGCGCATCGCAATAGGCCCAGTGCGAGGTCGCGTCCAGCCCCTCCAGCAGGCCGGTGCGGGCCAGCAGCGCCGCCCCCGAGCAGGCCGACGCCAGCAGCGCGCCCCCGGCGTGGCGCTCGCGGATCCAGTCCGCGGCCGCGTCGTACACGCCGTCCAGTTGCGCGCCGGGTGCGATCGCCAGGTCGGTGATGCAGACGATGTCGGGTTTCGGGCAGTCGGCGAACGCGGCGTCGGGCGTGATCCGAACGCCGTTGGCCGCGGCGAACGGCTTGCCGTCGGCCGACACGACCAGCGGCCGGAACGGCGACGCCGCCGCGCCGCCGTGGACCATCTGCCAGTCGCGCGCGACGCCGCAGAGCGTGTCGTGGAAGCCGTACAGGGTGGCCGCGGTGACATCCGGAACCGCGAGCAGCGCGACGACGATCGGTCTGGACGCTTCGGTCATGGCACGAATGTCCGTTTCGTTGCAGAAAACACTTTAGTCCAAACCTGCCTGCGGCGGGACACTTCGTTCATCGCCGGAGCGTTCGCCACCGCGACGCTCCCGAAGGCCGAATCCCCGGCCGCGACGCAAACGGAGAGGACATCATGACCCTGACCGACCAGTACGGACACGCAGTCTCGGGGGCGAGCCCCGAGAGCCTCGCCTGCTTCGAGCAGGCTTCGCACGAGCTTCGCTGCTTCATCGCGGACCCCGTGGCCACCGTCGACCGCGCACTGGATGCGAGCCCCGACATGACGATGGCCCACGTCCTGAAGGCCTGGCTGCACCTGCTGGGCACCGAGCCCGAGGGCATCCCGGTGGCGCGGGCCTGCCACGAGGCGGCGGCCAACCTGCCTGCCACCGAGCGCGAGCGCGCGCACCTGGAAGCGATCCGCCTGCTGGTCGACGGTCGCTGGCATGCCGCCGGGCGCGTGCTGGAGGACCTGAGCATCGCCTGGCCGCGCGACCCGCTGGCGCTGCAGGCCGGGCACCAGATCGATTTCTTCACCGGCAATTCGCGGATGCTGCGCGACCGGATCGCCCGCGCGCTGCCGGCCTGGAGCGGCACGATGCCCGGCTACCACGCGGTGCTCGGCATGCACGCCTTCGGCCTGGAGGAGACCGCCGACTACGAGCAGGCCGAGCGGCAGGGGCGCCGCTGCGTCGAGCTCGAGCCGCGCGACGGCTGGGGCTGGCACGCGGTCGCCCACGTGATCGAGATGCGCAACCGGCCGCGCGACGGCATCGCCTGGCTGCAGCCGAACTCGGCCAGCTGGGCGCCGGAGAGCTTCCTGGCGGTCCACAACTGGTGGCACCTGGCGCTGTACCACCTGGAGCTGGGCGACATCGACGAGGTGCTGCGCCTGTTCGACGGACCGATCTTCGGCGCGCGCTCGACGGTGGTCGTCGACATGATCGACGCCAGCGCGATGCTGTGGCGCCTGCAGATGCGCGGCGTGGACGTCGGCGATCGCTGGCAGGCGGTGGCCGACAACTGGGCGCCGATCGCCGGCGCCGGCAACTACGCGTTCAACGACATGCACGCGATGATGGCCTTCGTGTCGACCGGCCAGCTGGCGCCGCAGCAGCAGGTGCTCGACGCGCAGGAGGCCGCGCTGGCGGGCGATGCCGACAACGCCGCCTTCACCCGCGAGGCCGGCCGCCCGGCCACGCTGGCGATCCGCGCCTTCGGCGAGGGCGACTACGCGCAGGCGATCCGGCTGCTGCGCTCGATCCGTTCGATCGCCCACCGTTTCGGCGGCAGCCACGCACAGCGCGACGTGATCGACCTGACGCTGATCGAGGCGGCGCTGCGAAGCGACGACCCGGCGCTGGCCAGGGCGCTGGTCAACGAACGGGTCGCGTTGCGCCCGACCAGCCCGCTGAGCCGGCTGTTCGCAGCGCGAGCAGCCAGTGTCGCCGCTGCCTCGGGCGGAGCGAGCTCGGCGGGCAGCGCAGCGCGCGCGGCCAGGCTATTGGCCGAGCCCCTCTGAACGGCGGGCTGGAGGAAAAGCTTGACCCTACCATCGTGGGAAGGTCGAGAGTGACTCTCCGATGCGCGCGGTATTCGCCGCGCGCCACTTCCCCGCATACGGAACAGGAGAGCCACGATGAATCCGACGACCCCGGATCATTCACATCACGCCCGCCTGGATGAACGAGGGCTGAATCGACTCGCGGTCTCGGCGACGCTTCACTGCCTGTCGGGCTGTGCGATCGGCGAGGTCCTGGGCATGGTGCTGGGCACCGCCCTGGGCCTGTCCAACGGCGCGACGATCGCGCTGGCGGTCCTGCTGGCCTTCGCTTTCGGCTACGCGTTCACGATGGCGCCGCTGCTTCGCGCCGGAATGGGCGTTCGCGAAGCAGGGCGGCTCGCGCTGGCCGCCGACTCGGCCTCGATCCTGATCATGGAGGTCATCGACAACCTGATCATGCTCGCGATCCCGGGAGCGATGGATGCCCCGCTGTCCTCTCCGCTCTTCTGGAGCTCGCTGGCCATTGCGCTGGCGATCGCCGGGCTGGCCGCCTTCCCGGTCAACCGTTGGCTGATCGGACGGGGCAGGGGGCACGCGCTGGTACATGCGACGCACGCCCCGTCGACGGCCGTTGCCGGCGAGCGCAAGCCCGGTCTGCCTCCGAGCGCCTTGCGCGAGCTCGACGACTGCGAGGCCTGCTGAGGATCGTTCGGGACGGTCGGCGCGTCGGCCTCGAACGGATGTGTCCGGCCGCCGCTCGCGTGCCTCTTGCGCCGGCCGGTGCGCGGCGCATAATCCGGATTCACAAGGCAATGTCGCGAACGCCGGAGGGTTCCTCGGGCGCATGCGTTGCCGGGAGGTTGCCCATGAAAGGCACCGATCCAGTCGCCGCCCACTACCAGCGCGCGGGCCTGCTCGCCGCGTTCGAGGCGGGCCTCGCGGCGCTCGGCAAGTCTCCGGCCACCGTCTCGATCGACGATCTCGCGCCGGCCGACGAATTCCACATCGGCGGCCGCGAAGCCAGCGTCGAGTTCCTCGACCAGCTCGGGCTGGCGGACGGCCAGCGCGTGCTCGACGTCGGCTGCGGACTCGGCGGCCCGGCGCGATTCGCCGCCGACCGGTACCGGGTCCTGGTCAGCGGCGTCGACCTGACGCCGGCCTACATCGAGGCGGGCAAGGAACTGACGCGCTGGACGGCGCTCGACGGGGCGGTCGACCTGCGGGTCGCCGATGCGCTGAGCCTGCCCTTCGACGACGCCAGCTTCGACGCCGCCTACATGATCCACGTGGGAATGAACATCGCGGACAAGCGGGCGCTGTTCGCCGAGGTGGCGCGTGTGCTGCGGCCGGGGGCGTCCTTCGGCGTCTACGACGTCATGCGTGCCGGCGACGGCGGGTCGCTGGCCTATCCGCTGCCCTGGGCGACGACCGCCGCCACCTGCGCGGTCGCGGCGCCGGATGCCTACCGCGAGGCGCTCGAGGCCGCCGGCTTCGTGCTTCTCGCCGAACGCGCGCGACGCCAGTTCGCGCTCGACTTCTTCGCGCGCCTGCGGGCGCGGCTGGCATCGGCCAAGGGGCCGCCGCCGCTGGGGCTGCACCTCGTGATGGGCGCGGACACGCCCACGAAGATCGGCAACATGGTCGCCAACATCGAGGCCGGGCTGATCGCGCCGGTCGAGATGATCGCCCGACGCTGACGAGGCCGGATCAGCCCGTCGCCGGCGCCTCGGCAAGGAATCGCTCGACCAGCCGGGTCCAGAAGGCGGCGCCGACCGTGAGATTCGCGTCGTCGAAGTCGTACCTCGGGTTGTGCAGCATCGGGCTGTCGACCCCGTTGCCGAGCCTCAGGAAGCAGCCCGGCTTGTGCTGCAGGTAGAAGCCGAAGTCCTCGCTGCCGGTGACCGGGCCGAAGGGCGCGACGACCTTGTCCTCGCCGACCAGTTCCCTCGCCACGCCCAGCGCGAACCCGGTCTCGGCCGCGCTGTTGACGACGACCGGGTAGCCGCGCTGGTAGTCGATCTCGACCGCGCCGCCGTAGCCCTCCACGTGGCTCTTCACCAGCCCGGTGATCCGCGCCTCGAGCCGCGCCCGCACGTCCGGATCGAAGGAGCGGATGCTCAGCTCCATCGTCGCCGAGTCCGGGATCACGTTGGCCGCGATGCCCGCGTGCACGGTGCCGATGGTCACGATCGCGGTCTGGGTCGGGTCGATGTTGCGCGACACGACGGTCTGCAGCGCCATGATCAGGCTGCCGGCGATCATCACCGGGTCGACCGACAGGTGAGGGCGGGCCGCGTGGCCGCCCTTGCCGCGGATCGTGATCTTCGCGGTGTCCGAAGCCGACATGAAGGGCCCCGCGCCGAACAGGAAGGTGCCCGCCGGCACGCCGGGGTGGTTGTGAAGGCCGAAGATCGCGTCGCAGGGGAAGCGCTCGAACAGGCCGTCGGCGATCATCCGCTGCGCGCCGCTGTCCTGGCCGGCTTCCTCGGCCGGCTGGAACACCAGGTGCACCGTGCCCGAGAAGTTGCGGGTCTTCGCGAGCTGCTGGGCGGCGCCGAGCAGCATCGTCGTGTGGCCGTCGTGGCCGCAGGCGTGCATCGCGCCGGGCACCCGGCTCGCGTGCGGCTTGCCGGTCTCCTCGACGATCGGCAGCGCGTCCATGTCGGCGCGCACCGCCACGCTGCGCCGGCCCTCGCCGACCTGCAGCGTGCCGACCACGCCGAGGCCGCCCACGTTTCGGGTCACCCGGTAGCCCCACTCGGTGAGCAGCGTGGCCACCAGCTCCGAGGTCTCGAGCTCGTGGAAGGACAGCTCCGGCTTGCTGTGCAGCAGGTGACGGGTCTGGCGCAGGAACTCGGCCGAACCCGACAGGTCGCCGAGCTGGCAGAAGCAGGCGTAGCGGGCGTTCATGCGGCATCCTTCGGCGTGCCGCCGGCCCCGAGGTCCCAGTACAGGCCGGTCATCATCGCCAGCCCTTCGCGCAGGATCTCCGGCGGCAGGTGCTCGTTCGGCGCGTGCTGCGAGCAGCCCGGGTAGGAGTGCGGCACCCACACGGTGCGCAGCCCCAGCACGTCGGTGAAGATGTCGTTGGGAAGCGATCCGCCCAGGTTTGGCAGCACCGCCGGCTTCTTGCCGCTGGTCCTGGCGATCGAGGCCACCGCCCACTGCACCCAGGCGTCGTCGGGGTCGATCCGGGTGGCGTGGAACATCTCCTCGCGGGTCGCGGCGATCTTGACCATCGGGAAACCCTGGCGGTCCAGGTGCCTGCGCAGCGCCGGCAGGATCCGCGCCGGATCGATGCCGACGACGAAGCGCAGCTGGCAGCGCGCCCAGGCGCGCGGCGGGATCGCGTTGACCGGCGTGTCGGGGTTGCCGGTCTTGTACGCCAGCACCTCGAACGAGCACCAGCCGAACACCCGCTCGGCCGGCGACAGGCCCAGCTCGCCCCACCAGGGCTCGATCTCGGGGCCGTCGGCGCCGCCGTCGACCTCGCAGTCGGCCAGCGCGCGGCGCACCGAGGCCGGCAGCTCGTCCGGCACCCACTCCGGGATCCGGATCTGGCCGGTGGGCCCGCAGATGCTTGCGATCGCGTGCGCGAGCTGGATGCCGGGGTTCGAGATCAGCCCGCCCCAGTTGCCGGAGTGATGGCCGCCCTGGCGCGCCTCGATCGTCAGGTCGAAGTTCATGCTGCCGCGCGAGCCCAGGAAGACCGTGGGCCGGTCGGGCCGCAGGCGCGGGCCGTCGGAGGCGATCAGCAGGTCGGCGGCGAAGGCCTCGCGGTGCGCCTCGCACAGCGCCTTCAGGCCCGGCGAACCGGTCTCCTCGCCCATCTCGATCAGGTACTTGGCGTTGAACCCGAGCCGGCCGCGCTCGGCCAGCACGTTGGCCATCGCCGCCATGTTCAGCGAGTGCTGGCCCTTGTTGTCGGCGATGCCGCGGCCGTACCAGCGGCCCTCGTGCTGGGTCAGTTTCCACGGCGACAGGCCGTCCTTCCACTCGGGCTCCAGGCCGCGGATCACATCGCCGTGGCCGTAGCCGAACACCGTGGGCAGGGCGGGATCCTCGATGCGCTGCGCGAACAGGAAGGGCGCCTTGGCCTTCGGGTGGGTCAGCGTGCGGCACTCGAAGCCCATCGCCTCGAAGGCCGGCTGCATCTCGCTCGACAGGTAGTCGGCCAGCGCCTGAGCGCGCTCCGGGTTCTGGCTCTCGGTGGGGATCGCGATACGGCGGGCGAGGATCTCGCGGAACTCGCCGGAATCGAACTGCTTCTCGGCGCGGGCGATGGCTGCTTCGCGGGTCATTTCATTGGTCCTGTGATGCGTGGATCCGGTCGTGGAGTCCGTCCGGTTCGGGGCGTCCGGTTCGTTGCCCGGCGAGCGGGCCCGTTCAGGGTCGCGGCCCGTCGCCGGGATGCAGGTGGCAGGCCACCTTGCCCAGCGGCCCCTCGGCCAGCGCCGGCACCCGAGCGTCGCAATCGGGCAGCCGCTTCGCGCAGCGCGGATGGAAGGGGCAGCCGGAAGGCGGGTTCAGCGGATCGGGGAAGGCGAGCCCGAGGCCGGTGTCCGGGATGCCGAGGCCCGGCTCCGGGGTCAGCACCGAGGCCAGCAAGGCCTGCGTGTACGGATGGCGGGGCTGGCCGAACAGGGTCGCGGTCTCGGCCTGCTCGACGACCTTGCCGAGGTACATCACCGCCACCTGGGTGGCGATGTGCTCGACGACCGCCAGGTTGTGGCTGATGAACACGTAGGTCAGGCCGAACTCGCGGCGCAGGTCCATCAGCAGGTTCAGGATCTGCGCCTGGACCGACACGTCGAGCGCCGAGGTCGGCTCGTCGCAGATGACGATCTCCGGGTTCATCACCAGCGCGCGGGCGATCGCCACCCGCTGGCGCTGGCCGCCCGACAGCTGGCCCGGCGTGTTGTCGGCGTAGCGCGCCGGCAGGCCGACCCGCTCGAGCATCTCGATCGCCTTGGCACGGCGCCCGGAGGCGGTGCCGATCCCGTGCACCTCGAGCGGCAGCGCCACGATGGCCGCGATGCCCCGGCGCGGATTCAGCGACGAATAGGGGTCCTGGAATACCGGCTGCACGCGGCGCGCGACCGCGCGCCGCCCGAGCTTGCGGATGTCCTCGCCGTCGAGGGTGATCGAGCCGCTCGTGGGCGGGGTCAGGCCGAGCAGCATCCGCGCGAGCGTGGACTTGCCGCAGCCCGACTCGCCGACGATGCCCAGCACGTCGCCCTTGCGGAGGACCAGGTCGACGCCGTTCACCGCGTGCAGCGTGCGCTTGGGCGCGAATGCGCCGGCGCGTATCGCGAACGAACGGGTCAGGCCGTGCGCCTGCATCAGCGGCGGCGCGTCCGCGGCAGGCGCGGCGCCCACGGGAGAGGCGGCCGCGTTCATGCCGGCACCTCGTCGAGCACGCAGCGCCAGCGGTGGCCGTCGGCGTCGCGCACCGGCACCGTCCGGTCGCAGCCCTCGCGCGCGAAGTCGCAGCGGTCGCGAAAGCCGCAGCCGCGGAACTCGCCGATCAGCGAGGGCACGACGCCCGCGATCGTGCCGAGCCGGCCGCCGCGCTCGGTGCGCCCGGGCACCGGGATGCAGCCGAGCAGGCCGCGGGTGTACGGGTGGCGCGGCTTCGCGAAGAGCTTGTCGGCCGAGCCTTCCTCGACGACCTCGCCGGCGTACATGACCGCCACCCGGTGGGCGATGCGGGCGACGACGCCGAGATCGTGGGTGATCAGCACCATCGCGATGCCCAGCTCCTGCTGCAGGTCGGCGAGCAGCCGCAGGATCTGCGCCTGGATCGTCACGTCGAGCGCGGTGCTCGGCTCGTCGGCGATCAGCAGTTCGGGGCCGCACATCAGCGCCATCGCGATCATCACCCGCTGGCGCAGCCCGCCGGAGAGCTGGTGCGGATACTGGCCCAGGCGCTCGGCCGCCGACGCGATGCCGACCTTGCCGAGCAGCTCGATCGCCCGCTCGCGGGCCGCGGCCTTGCTGCCGCCCCGGTGGTGCAGCCAGGGCTCCATCAGCTGGTTGCCGATCGTGTAGGCCGGGTTCAGCGCGGTCATCGGCTCCTGGAAGATCATCGCCATCCGGTCGCCGCGCAGCGCGTTGATGCGCCTGGGGCCGGCGGCGGCGAGGTCCTCGCCGAGGAAGGCCAGCCGCCGGGCGCTGCGCCGGGCCGCCTTGGGCAGCAGGCTCATGATCGCCAGCGAGGTGATCGACTTGCCGCAGCCGGACTCGCCGACGATGCAAAGCGTCTCGCCGCGGCGCACCTGGAAGGACACGTCGCGCACCGCGTGCAGCGTGCCGCGCGGCGTGGCGATGTCCACGCTCAGGCCCTCGACGTCGAGAACCAGGTCGGCGGCAACCTGCGGATTGGCTTGCGCGCTCATGCTCAGGCCCTGCCTTCCGGCGAGAACAGGTCGCGCAGGCCGTCGCCGGCCAGGTTGATCGCGAAGATCAGCAGGGCCAGCGCGGTGCCGGGAATCGCGATGAGCCAGAACGAGAAGAACATGTAGGCCTTGGCCTCGGAGATCATCAGCCCCCAGGACGGCAGCGGCGGCTGCACGCCGAGCCCGAGGAAGGAGAGGGCGGCCTCGAGCAGGATCGCGCTGGCCGCCTCGAGCGTGGCCACGACCACCAGGTGCGGCAGCACGTTGGGCAGGACTTCGCCGAGCAGCACGCGGGGCGTCGAGGCGCCGGCGGCCTGCGCCGCGGCCACGTAGTCGAGCGAGCGGACCTGCTGGGTGGCGCTTCGCATCACGACCGCGAAGCGGTCCCACTTGAGCAGGCCGAGCACCATGATCACGACCCACAGCGAGCCGCCGATCAGCGCCACCGTGGCCAGCGCCACGAGGATGACCGGCATCGAAAGGCGAGTGGTCACCATGAAGGACACGACCATGTCGGTCTTGCCGCCGAAGTAGCCGGCCAGCATGCCCATGGTCGTGCCGATCAGGCCGGAGATCAGCGCGACCGCCACGCCGATCAGCAGCGAGATGCGCGCGCCGTAGAGCAGGCGGGACAGGTAGTCGCGCCCGAGCGGATCGGTGCCCAGCGGATGCGTCCAGGTTCCCTTCTCGTGCCAGATCGGCGGCACGGTGCGGTTGGTCAGGTCCTGGAAGTAGGGATCGTGCGGCGACAGCCAGGGCGCGAAGATCGCCACCAGCAGGATCAGCAGCAGCAGGCCGACCCCGACGGTGACCGCCTTGTTGCGCCAGACCCGCCGCAGCATGCCGGGCCCGGCCACGGAGACCGCGGCGGCGGTGGTCGAGGGCAGGGAAGAGGCCATCGCTCAGGCCACCCTGATGCGCGGGTCGAGCCACGCGTTGGCGATGTCGGAGGCCAGCGTCAGCACCACGTAGATGACCGACAGCAGCAGCACGATCGTCTGCATGACCGGGAAATCCTTGTAGGTGATGCTCTGGTAGGCGAGGTAGCCCAGGCCGTCGAGCGCGAAGATGGTCTCGACGACGACCGAGCCGCCCAGCAGGAAACCGAGCTGAACCGCGGCCAGCGCCACGACAGGCACCACCGCGTTTCGCAGCGCGTGCTTGAAGACCACGACCGACGCGGGCAGGCCCTTGGCGCGCGCGGTGCGGATGTAGTCGGCCTCGAGCACCTCGATCATGCCGGCGCGGATCAGGCGCATGAAGGCCGGCGCCACGTAGTAGCCCAGCGCGATCATCGGCATCACGAAGTGCGCCCAGCTGTCGCTGCCCGACACCGGCAGCCAGCGCAGCGAGATCGAGAACACCATGATCAGCAGCAGCGCGAAGAAGAAGTTCGGCAGCGCCTGGCCCACGACCGCGACCGCCAGGCAGAGCCGGTCGAGCCAGCTGTTGCGGTAGATGGCCGCCAGCACGCCGAGCGGGATCGACACGAACAGCGCGAAGGCCAGCGCCAAAAAGCCGAGCAGCAGCGTGGTCTGCAGCTTGGCGAAGATCAGCGGCGCGGCCGGCGTCTTGAAGTAGATCGAGTCGCCGAAGTCGCCGCGCAGCGACTTGCCCAGCCAGTCGACGTACTGGACCGGCAGCGGCCGGTCGAAGCCGTAGGTCTGGCGGATCAGCTCGATGTCGGCCTGCTGCGCGCCCTCGCCGGCGATCGCGATCGCGGGATCGCCGGACAGGCGCAGCAGCAGGAAGGCGATCATCGACACGGCCAGGGCGACCAGCACGGCCAGCCCCAGCCGCTTCAGGACGTAGGCGAACATCGGCGAGAACCGGTTCGGCGAAGCGCCGTCGTCACTTCCAACTCATCTCCCAGAACCGGACCATCTCGTCGGGATAGGCGGAGAAGGCGAGGTCCTTGGTGGCCACGTAGAACACCGGCAGCGACCACAGCGGCACCGAGTACACGTTGTCGGAGATCCGCTTGAGCGCCTGCTGGTAGGCCTGCTTGCGCACGTTCGGGTCCACCGAGTTGTTGCCCTTGACCAGCAGGTCGCGCACCTCGGGATCGCGGGTGATGTCGTCGGCCTCGAAGGTGAAGTACACCGGCGTGGACGCCGACACGTCGTTGACCGAGAACGAGCCCCAGGTCTGGTGCGACAGCGAGGACTTGCCGGCCCGCACCGCGTCGCGCATCGCCGCGTACTGCGAGAAGGTCAGCTTGGCCTTGATGCCGACCGCCTGCAGGTTGTTGATGATCGCCTCGGTCTGGTTGCGCTCGCGGTAGGCGAAGATCTCGGTCTCGAAGCCGTTCGGGAAGCCGGCCTCGGCCAGCAGCTTCTTGGCCTTGGCCGGGTCGTAGGCGTAGCGCGGCGCGCCCTCGTCGGTGCAGCCGAACTGCGACGGGAAGCACTGGGTGTGCAGCACGCGCGAGCCCGCGCCGACGATGTTCTTGACGATCGACTCGCGGTCGATCGCGTGGGCGATCGCCTGCCGCACGCGCAGGTCCTTGAGCGCCGGGGTCGGCGCGTCGTCCTTCGTGTTCATCTGCAGGAACACGATCCGCATCGTCTCGCCGCTGACCACCTGCAGGTGCGGCACCTGCCTGGCCTGCTCGGCCTGGTCCTTCGGCACGTGCATGATGAAGTCGGCGCCGCCCGACAGCACCTCGGCCATCTGGGTCTGGCGGTCGGGAATGAAGCGGATCTCGACCTTGCCGATCTTCGGCGTGCCCTTGGGCGAATCCTTGAAGTAGTCGGCATTGCGCTCGAGCGTGATCGACTTGCCCGGCGTGTAGGCCGCGACCTTGAACGGCCCGGTGCCGACCGGCTTGGCGTTCATGCCCTTCGGGCCCACCTCGGCGTAGTACTTGGCCGGGTGGATCACGACCGGACCCGCCAGGTACTCGATCGCCGCCGGGAACACCTTCTTCGAGACCACGCGCACCCGGTACTTGTCGAGCTTCTCGGCCTTCTCGATCCAGTTGACGTTCTGCTGCGTGGTGACCTTGTTGTCGCGGTCGGCGACGAAGTTCAGCGTGTAGACGACCGAGTCGGCGTCGAACTCCTCGCCGTTGTGGAACTTGATGCCCTCGCGCAGCTCGAACTCGAGCGTGCGGTCGTCGATCTGCTTCCAGCTCTTTGCGAGGTTGCCGACGTACTCGTTGGTCTTCGGGTTGCGGTAGACCAGGGTGTCCCAGATCTGCGCGCCGAGGATCACGCCGATCCGGACGTTGTTGAAGAACGGGTCGACGCTCTCGGGCGCCTGGTCGGTGGCGAAGCGCAGCGTGTCGTCCTTCTTGCCGGCGAGGGCCGGGCCGGTGGCGGCCAGCAGCGCGGCGAACAGCGAGCCGACTGCGAGCCTGGCGCCCGTGCGGCGCAGAGATTCGAGCTTCATCGTTTCCTCCCTGGAATCCTTGGACCCGGCGCGCTGCGCGGGGCGTTGTACCCGGCGCGCTGCGCGGGGGGCTGTGCCCGCCGCTCTGCACGGGCGAGCCGGGAAGTTAACATGCGCTGCGGTGCCGCGGCAGCCCTGCGCACCCGGCCGGGGCACCGCCATTTCGAAACCCGCTTGCCACCGCGCCCGCGCCCCCCGAGGGTGCGATCGGAGCCAGACCCGATGTCCATCGAAGTCGTCGAACTGCAGTCCGGGAGCGATCCCGGTGCGTCGGTCATCGTCATGCACGGCCTCGGTGCCGACGGCAACGATTTCGTGCCGGTCTGCGAGGCGCTGGACCTGTCCGCGGCGGGGCCGGTGCGCTTCGTCTTGCCGCATGCGCCCGTGCGGCCGGTCACGATCAACGGCGGCTACCGGATGCGCGCCTGGTACGACATCCTGAACCTCGGCGCCGACCGGCGCGAGGACGAGGACGGGCTGCGCGAATCCCAGGCGATCGTCGAATCGCTGATCCGCAACGAGATGGCGCGCGGCATCGACGCTTCGCGCATCGTGCTGATGGGCTTCTCGCAGGGTTGCGCGATGGCGCTGATGGCGGGCCTGCGCTTCGACGAGCGGCTCGCCGGGATCGCAGGACTGTCGGGCTACCTGCCGCTGGCCGATTCGCTCCCCGAGGAGTGCAGCGAGGCCAACTCGGGCCTGCCGATCTTCCTGGCCCACGGCACGCACGACCCGATCGTGACGATCGACCGCGCGCACGCGACGCGCGAGATCCTTCGCGCGCTGGACCATCCGGTCGAATGGCACGAATATCCGATGGAGCACGAGGTCTGCGCCGAAGAGGTCGGCGACCTGAACCACTGGCTGCTGGAGGTCCTGCAATGAGCACCTTGACGAAACTGGCGCTGGGAATGCTCGGCCAGCTCGGGCCGCGGCCCGCTCCCGACGACGCGGCGCCGGTGATCGAACTGCCGGAGCCGGAGCGTGCCGGCGGCCTGCCGCTGATGGAGGCGCTGGCGAAGCGCCAGTCGCAACGGGAGTTCCGCCCCGATCCCTTGCCGCCGCAGACCCTGTCCGGGCTGCTCTGGGCGGGCTTCGGCGTCAATCGTCCCGAGCTGGGCGGGCGCACCGCGCCGAGCGCGCTGAACGCGCAGGAGATCGACCTGTACGCCGCGATGGCCGACGGCCTGTACCTGTACGAGGCCGTGGCGCACCGGCTGCGCCGGGTGGCGGCCAGCGACGTCCGCCGGGTCACCGGCTACCAGGATTTCGTGGACGAGGCGCCGCTGGACCTGGTGCTGGTGGCCGACCACGCCCGGATGAAGATGGTGCCCGCGTCGAAGCGCGAAGCCTATGCGTCGGTCGCGGCCGGCGCGATCGCGCAGAACCTGTACCTGTACTGCGCGTCGGCCGGACTGGCCACCGTGACCCGCGCCTGGTTCGATCGCGGCGCGCTGGGGCGGGCGATGGCGCTCGGCCCCGACCAGCAGATCGTGCTCACGCAGACGGTCGGCCTGCCGAAGGCCTGATCGCGCCGGCCGGCCAGTGATCGCCCGGGCCGGCCAGGCCCGGCGCCGGCCGGCGGCGCGCAGGGCCCTGCCGCCTCTCAGGCGCCCGGGTTCGGGAAGCGCGCCTGGATCGCCTCGATCTCCTTCAGGGTCTCGGCGTCGAGCTCGAACTGCGCGGCCGCGATGTCCTCGCGAAGCTGGGCCATCGTCGTCGCGCCGATGATCGACGAGCCCAGGTGCCAGCGGCTCTTCACGTAGCCGAGCGCGAGCTGGACCATCGTGATGCCCCGCTGCTCCGCGAGCTGCGCGTAGGCGGCGATCGCCTCGACCACCTGCGGCTTGCGGAAGCGCTGGCCCAGCGTGTCGAACAGCGCAAAGCGCGTGTTCGGCGGCAGCGCGCCGTTCAGGTACTTGCCCGACAGCATGCCGCCGGCCAGCGGGCTGTAGGCGAGCAGCGACATCCTCTCGCGGAACAGCGCCTCGGCCAGGTCGCCGTCGACGTTGCGCGAGACCAGGCTGTAGCTGTTCTGGAGCGTGACCGGACCGGGCACGCCGAGTTCCTTCGCGACCCGGTGGAACTCGCACACGCCCCAGGTGGTCTCGTTGGACAGCCCGTAGTGGCGGATCTTGCCGGCCTCGATCATCGCCGCCATGCCCTCGACCTGCTCGCGAATCGACGGGCCGTCGCGCTCCTTCGAGGGATCGAACTCGACCGCCCCGAACATCGGCACGTTCCGCTGCGGCCAGTGGATCTGGTAGATGTCGATGTAGTCGATCCGCAGCCGCTCGAGGCTCAGGTCGACCGCCTCGGCGATGTTGGCCGGCGTGACGTCGGTGCGGCCGTTGCGGATCCAGTCGCGCCGCCCCGGGCCGGCGATCTTGGTGGCGATGACCAGGTCGCCGCGCGGACGGCGGCCCAGCCAGCTGCCCAGGAAGGTCTCGGTGCGGCCCTGCGTGGTCGCGTTGGGCGGCACCGGGTACATCTCGGCGGTGTCGATGAAGTTGATGCCCTGCGAGATCGCGTAGTCGAGCTGCTCGTGGGCCTCGGCCTCGGAATTCTGCTGGCCCCAGGTCATCGTGCCGAGGCAGACCTCGGAGACCTTCAGGTTCGTGCTGGGCAGGGTGCGGTATTTCATCGCGTGTCGGCCGGAGTCTCTTGAAAGGCGAAAGCCTAATCGAAATCGCCGGTCCGGGCCGCCGGCGGCGCGCCGAAACCGGCATGGGCGGGGCTTGACGCGCCGCAAGCCTGCCGCGCGCGCGCGCTGCTAAGTTTTCCCGGTCCCGGTACGCCCGCGCAGGAGGTGACGACATGCCCGCCAGGATCGTTCTTTTCGACGAGGATGCCCATTCGAAGATCGTGCGCGGCGTGACCACGCTGTCCGACGCGGTCAAGGTAACGCTGGGCCCGAAGGCCCGCACCGTGGTGCTCGAGAACAGCTTCGGCCCGCCGACGATCATCAACTCCGGCGTGATCGTGGCCCGCGAGATCGAGCTCGAGGACCCGTTCGAGAACATGGGCGCCCAGATGGTGCGCCAGGTGGCCGCCCGGACCTCCGAGATCGCCGGCGACGGCACGACGACCGCCACGATCCTCGCCCGCGGCATCGTGCTGGAGGGCATGAAGCATGTGGCCGCCGGCCTGAACCCGATGGACCTCAAGCGCGGCGTCGACCTGGCGGTCGATGCGGTGATCGCCGAGCTCAAGCGGCTGGCGAAACCCTGCGAGACCCAGACCGAGATCGCCCAGGTCGGCACGATCTCGGCCAACAACGACGCGTCGATCGGGGCGCTGATCGCGGACGCGATGGAGAAGGTCGGCAAGGACGGGGTGATCACCGTGGAGGACGGCTCGGGCCTGGCCAGCGAGCTCGAGGTCGTCGAGGGCATGCAGTTCGACCGCGGCTACCTGTCGCCTTACTTCATCAACGTGGCCGACAAGCAGCGGGTGGTGCTCGAGGACCCGTACATCCTGCTGTTCGACCGGAAGATCAGCGGCATCCACGAGATGCTGCCGGTCCTGGAGCAGGTGGCCAAGTCGGGGCGCCCGCTGCTGGTCGTGGCCGAGGAGGTCGAGGGCGAGGCGCTGGCCACGCTGGTCGTCAACGCGCTGCGCGGCATCCTGAAGGCCTGCGCGGTGCGCGCGCCGGGCTTCGGCGACCGGCGCAAGGCGATGCTCGAGGACATCGCGGTGCTGACCGGCGGCAAGGTGATCGCCGAGGAGGCCGGCCTGTCCCTCGAGAAGGCGCAGCTCGACGACCTGGGCCGCGCCAAGCGGGTCGAGATCGACAAGGACGACACGACGATCATCGGCGGCACCGGCGATGCGGCCGCGATCGAGGCGCGGATCGCCACGATCCGGCAGGCGGTCAAGGAAGCGACCAGCGACTACGACAAGGAGAGCCTGCAGGCCCGCGCGGCCAAGCTGGCCGGCGGCGTGGCGGTGGTCAAGGTCGGCGCGGCCACCGAGATGGAGATGAAGGAGCGCAAGTCGCGGGTCGAGGACGCGCTGCACGCCACGCACGCGGCGGTCGAGGAGGGCATCCTGCCGGGGGGCGGCATCGCGCTGATCCGCGCCCGCTCGGCGCTCGACGAACTGCGCGGCGAGAACCTCGACCAGGACGCCGGCATCCGCATCGTGGCCCGCGCGCTCGAGGATCCGCTGCGGCAGATCGTCGAGAACGCCGGCGTCGAGGCCTCGGTCGTGGTGAACCGGGTGGCAGGCGAATCGGGCAACTTCGGCTACAACGCGGCGAAGGACGTGTACGGCGACATGGTCGAGATGGGCGTGCTCGATCCGTGCAAGGTCACCCGGACCGCGCTGCAGAACGCCGCGTCGATCTCTGGGCTGATCCTGACCACGGCCTGCATGGTGGCACGCAAGCCGCAGCCGCCCGGCACGGGGCAGATGCCGATGGGCGCGCCAGAGATGTAGGGCGGGCCGGGGGCGCCGCGCGGGCGCGGAAACGCGCGCACGGCCGCGCACGAGCGGGAATGCGAGCAACCGGAACGAGGAGAGAATCGAATGAGCCCGGACAACGAGGATCGGCCCAAGGCGGAGTCGCCCGGCGAGCGGGCGCTGCGCCTGCACCCGTTCTACGGCGGCAAGATCCAGCAGCTGCCCAAGGTGCCTATCGGCGGCGCGGCGGATTTCTCGGTCTGGTACAGCCCCGGCGTCGCCGAGCCGTGCCGGGCGATCCAGCGAGACCCCGAGCAGGTCTGGGCGCACACCAACCGCGGCAACACGATCGCGGTGGTCTCCGACGGCAGCCGCGTGCTGGGCCTGGGCAACATCGGGCCCGAGGCGGGGCTGCCGGTCATGGAGGGCAAGGCGCTGCTGTTCAAGTACCTCGGCGGCGTCGACGCGGTCGCGCTGTGCCTGCGCCCGCGCGACGACGACGAGTTCGTTCGGGCGGTGCGGATGCTCGAGCCCTCGTTCGGCGCGATCAACCTCGAGGACATCGCCCAGCCGCGCTGCTTCCGGATCCTCGACGCGCTGCGCGGCTCGATGGACATCCCGGTCTGGCACGACGACCAGCAGGGCACCGCGGTGGTCGTGCTGGCCGGCCTGCTGAATGCGCTCGAGGTCGTCGGCAAGCGGCTCGACCAGGTCCGGATCGCGATGGTCGGCATCGGCGCGGCCAACAACGCCAGCTACCGGCTGCTGAAGGCGGTCGGCGTCGACCCGGGCCGGATCGTGGCCTGCGACACCGGCGGCACGCTGCACCGCGGTCGGGCCGATATTGCCGCCAGGCCGGTCGAGCTCGCCAAGAAGTGGGGCATCTGCCTCGAATCGAATGCGGAGGGAGTGCAGGGCGGCATCGCCGAGGCGCTGCGCGGCGCCGACGTCTGCCTGGCCTTCTCGACGCCGGGGCCTGGCACGATCGCGCCCGAGTGGGTGCGCGGCATGGCGCGCGACGCGATCGTGTTCGCCTGCGCGAACCCGGTGCCAGAGATCTGGCCCGACGCGGCCCGCGAAGCCGGCGCGCGGGTCGTGGCCACCGGCCGCGGCGACTTCCCGAATCAGGTGAACAACTCGCTTTGCTTTCCGGCGATCTTCCGCGGCGTGCTCGACGTGCGCGCCCGCACGATCAGCGACGCGATGGCGATCGCCGCGGCCCGCGAGCTGGCAGCCTTCGCGCGCGAGCGCGGCATCTCGGAGACCGACATCGTGCCGAAGATGAGCGAGTGGGCGGTCTATCCCCGGGTGGCCGCGGCGACGGGCATGGCTGCCCAGGGGGAAGGCGTGGCGCGACTTTCCGCGACCCGCGACGCGCTGATCGACCACGCGACGCGGGTGATCGGCGACGCCCGGCGGGCCACCGAGGCGCTGATGCGCGAAGGGATCATCGCGGCGCCTCCGAAATGAGCGCCCGCACGACCGCCTGCAGCCGGCGCCAGTGCGAGCCGGGCCAGTAGACCCGTCCGCAACCGGTGCAGAACGTGAAGGCGTCGTGGGTCGCCGCGACGTCGGGCGGCAGGCGCTCGAGCACTTCCTGCCGCGTGGCCGACCGCAGCGGCGCGTTGCACTCGAGGCAGCGGCTGAACGGCCGGGCGAGCGGAGCGAGCCCGAAATGCCGGATCACCTCCTTCGCCTGCTCGTCGGTGCGCTGCGCGCGGACGTAGCGGCCGCGCAGCACCTTGCGGTGCTTGAGCAGCTCGCGATCGCGGCTGAGCAGCACGCGGCCGTCGCCGTCGACCCGCTCGGCCAGCATCTCGTCGGGCGCGTCGTCGGCCAGCAGCGTGTCGAAGCCGAGCAGGCGCAGGCGGCGGGCCAGGCCGCCCAGGTGCGCGTCGGCCAGGAAGGCCGGGCGTTCGGCAGGCTGGGCGCGCGCCCCGGCCGGCTCCAGCGGCGCCTCGGCCGACTCCGGGGGCCCGTCGGCAGGCTCGACGGCAGGAGCGGGGTGCACGTCGATCGTGTCGCCCGGTTCCACGCGGCGATCGAGTGGGGCCGGCGCCCCGTGCACGAGCACCGTTCCGACCTCGGTGTGCGGCACCCCGAAGGCCTCGATCGCGTGCTTCAGCGTCGCGTTCTCGGCGCTGCGGAACTCGCAGGGCCGGTTGCGGGCGCGGCGGGGAACCAGGTCGTTGAGCTCGCCGTGGAAGCGGATCCGGGTCATCGGCTTACGATAAGTCGCGCCGATCGCCCCGGCGTTGACCGCTCTCAAGCCGCCGAACCGGCCCGCGTGCGAGCATTCGCGCATCGTCGGCACTCCGCCGGCCTCGACCGGACGTGCGTCGGCCGCCCCCTCGGCCGTTCATGCACCGGCCGCCCCCATTTTCCGAGGAAGATCCGCCATGCGAGCCCGAAGCAGCACCGTTGCCGATTACTGCGTCCGCGAGGTCGTCACCGTCGACCGCGACATGCCGATCGTGGACTGCGCAAAACTGATGCACGACGCCCACGTCGGCAGCCTGGTCGTCATCGAGATGAAGAACGGCCGCAAGGTGCCGGTCGGCATGCTGACCGACCGCGACATCGCGATCGAGGTCGTCGCGTTCGAGACCGCGCCCGACGCGCTGACCGCCGGCGACATCATGAGCGGCGACCCGGCGACCGCCACCGAGACCGAAGACCTGCTGGCGGTGCTCGCCACGATGCGCGAGCGCGGTGTGCGCCGCCTGCCGGTCGTGGGGGCCGACGGCGCGCTGTGCGGCATCGTGTCCGCCGACAACCTGTGGGAAGTGCTGGCCGAGGAGGTCGACGGCCTGGTGCGGGTGATCAAGGCCGAACAGACGCGCGAGCGGGCCACGCGCGGCGCCAACGCAGGCTGAGCCCGGGCGCGCGCCATCGCGGCGCGCGGACGCTCGAGCGCCGGCGCGCTCAGGGCGGCGCCGGGCGCTCCCAGATCAGGGTCCCGTTCCGGAACACCTGCCTGACCCGGTGAAAGGGCACGTGGTGGACCTCGCCCTCGTCGTCCACCACGTCGAAGGCGAAGTGGTCCTGCGGGTCGATCGTCGCCTCGCGCAGCGGCACGGTCACGATCCGTTCCTGGACCCGGTCCCAGTAGCCGAGCGTGAAGTCGGCGCTGCCGAATGCCGGGTCCCAGCGGATCCGGGAAAGCAGTTCGTGGATCGGCATCATCGCGAGCCCGCCTCGGCAACCGTCACGCTGACGCGCCCCGGCCCTTGCTCGACGACGAAGCGCACCGGCAGGAAGCGCTCGATCAGCCAGATCGCGGTGCGGGCGTGGCTGCTGAGCGCGCGGGCCGTGAATCGCCCGCCCGGGCCTGCGAGCGCCATCCAGACGAGCAACTGGTCGGCGGCGTGGACGTCGAGCCCGGCGCCGCTGGTCAGGTCGGCGCGCAGCTCGGCCGCCGCCTCGGCGCCGAGCCGCTCGGCCGGCACGCCGCGCAGCGCGACCCGGCCGGCGCCCAGAACCGACCGCGCCGTGCGGGCGGTCAGCACGACCGCGCCGCCGGAACCCCAGGCCGCGTCGGGGCCCAGCGCGTCCACCCGCAGCGAGGGCTCGGGCAGTCCGGCGAGTCCGTCGGCTGCCGCGCTGGCCATCCGCTGCGCGATATGCCCGGGCAGGTTGCCGACGTGCGACCGGATCGCGATGGCCTCGATCGGCCCCGGGTCGGACAGGTCCTGCGCGAGAAGGGCGGAGGGCGCGATCTCGCAGGCGACTTCGCCGTTGCCGAGCGGGTAGTAGCCGCGCCGTGGGCAGTCGAGCTTCGCTCGCAGTCCCAGTCTCTCGAGCAACGGCAGCAGCACCAGGCCCAGGTAGTCGAAGGGCGGGGCATCGCGGACGTCGGTGCCGCCGACGACCCTCACCCTGGCGCGCCCGGGCCCGCAGGCCATCACCGGCATCAGCGCCTGCAGCACCAGCGTGACGCTGCCTGCGGTGCCGATCTCGAACACGTGCTCGCCGGCACGCAACGCGCCCGGATCGAAGTCGATTCGCTGCGAGCCCGGCTCCAGCCCCTCGACCCGAGCCCCGCACAGCGCTGCCACGGCCCGGACTGCCGCGAGGTGCTGCGGCGCCATCCCCGGCTTCGGACGACCGGCCCGGATCCGGCCCAGGCGCAGCCTGCGGCCGGTGATCGCCGACAGCGCGACCGCGGTGCGAAGCAGCTGGCCGCCGCCTTCGCCGGTGGCGCCGTCGAGTTCCAGAGGACCGGTCACCGGACGGCGGCGCGCCCCATCGGCAGGCTGGCGCCGCCCACCACGGCGCGCGGGTCCCGCGGGCGCCAGCTGCCGCGCTCGACGCTGGCGAGGAACCTGGCCACCGCGTCGTTGAAGGCCGCGGGCTCCTCCAGGTTCACCGCGTGGCCGGTGCCGGGCAGCATCAGCAGGTTCGCGCTGCGCATCGTGCGCTTGAGGAACAGGTTCGCGTCGAGACAGGGCTCGTCCTCGTCACCGACGATCAGCAGCGTGGGGATCGCGCAGGCGGCCAGCTCGGCCTCCAGGTCGTACAGCGAGGGCCGCAAGGCCTGGTAGTTGCGCAGCGTGAGCGCCGAGCCGAGCGCCGAGTGCTCGGCGAGCTGGGCGATCGCCTCGGCCCAGCCGAGCGGGTCCTTGTTGCGCAACTGGATCCGGGTGGCGCTCATGCCCATCTCGGGCGCGACGGCGGCGCTGCCCTCGTCCAGGAAGCGCTGCGCGGCCGCCCGCGACTGCTCGGCGAAGGCCGCGCGCTGCTCGCGCGGCGCGCCAGAACCGACCCCGGCGGCCACCAGCGCCGTGGCGCGTTGCGGATGCCGCAGGCCGAAGTGCAGCGTGGCGAAAGCGCCCATGCTCAGGCCGACGATGTGCGCGCGCTCGATGGCCAGCGCGTCCAGCACCGCGGCGATGTCGTCGGCCGCGTGCGCCTGGCCGTAGGCCGAGTCCGCCTCGGGCACGTCCGAAGGCGGATAGCCGCGCGCGTTGAAGCGGATGCAGCGGTAGTCGCGCGAGAACTGGCGGACCTGCTGCTCCCAGCTTCGCAGGTCGCCGCCGAACTCGTGGACGAACACGATCGGCCGGCCGGCCCCGGTCTCTTCGTACCAGATCCGGGCGCCGTCGGAAGGGGCGTAGGGCATGAAGTCTCCTGTCGGCGGGGAAGGGCGTCAGGCCCGGTCCCCCATGATGTAGTGCTGGAGCTGGTCGATCACGAACTGCTGCTCCGAGATGATGTCCTTGACCAGGTCGCCGATCGAGATCATCCCGGCCAGCCTGCCGCCGTCGATGACCGGCAGGTGGCGCAGCCTGTTCTCGGTCATCAGCGCCATGCACTGCTCGTTGGTGTGCGCGGGGCTCACGCAGATGACCTGCGAGGTCATGATCTCGCGGACCGCGGTGTCCTTCGACGAGCGCCCCTTCAGGATCACCTTGCGGGCGTAGTCGCGCTCGGTGACGATGCCGGCGATCCGGCCGCCTTCCTCGCAGACGAGCAGCGCCCCGACGCTCTCGCTGGCCATCTTCGTGATCGCGTCCAGCACGGAGTCGCCGGGCCCGATCGTGTGCACCGTATTGTCAGGCTTGGCCTTCAGGATCGTGGATACCGGTTTCATGGCGGGCTCCTTCGCGCGGGGCGCACGTGTCGATCAGGGGATCTTCCCGCTTTTCGGGCCCGCGCGCGATATGCTCGCGCGATCGCCACAGTCCGGAATCAGGAGATCGAGCCGATGGACATCGAAGCCTTCAAGCGCCAGCTGCTGGCCGACGGCTACCTGGAGATCGTCGAGAAGACGATGGAGCCGAACCTGGTGATCGACATGCACAGCCATCCGTACGACGTGCGGGCGCTGGTGCTGGCCGGCACCGCCAGGATCGCCTGCAGCGGCGAGCCCGAGCGCGAGTACGGCCCGGGCGACGTGCTGGAGGTGGCTGCCGGGCGGCAGCACGTCGAGCGCTACGGTCCCGACGGCTACACCTTCCTGGTGGGCCGGCGGCACCCCGGCTGAGCCGGCCTAAGATCGGCGCCGGAAGCCCATCCGGCGCCGCGGGCTCGGGCCATCGGCTTCGCCGGAAGCCGATGACGCTGGGCCGTTGGCAGGCCTACCTGGCCAGGACCGCGCCGACCAGGGGGCGCTTCTCCAGCGTCCACTGGTGCAGCGAGCCGTCGTAGAGCTTGGTCTGCGTGTTCCCGAGCACCTCGCTCATCAGGAACCAGAAGCCGCTGGCCTGGTGGCCGGTGTTGCAGTACGTGACCGTGGGCTCCGTGGTCGAGATGCCGAGCTCCTTGAAAAGGTTGCGATAGGTCTGCGCGTCCATATAGAACGAGGCCGGTCCCGAGGCCCTGGAAAGCAGCTCCTGGGGCGCGAGCTTCGCGTTCGCGACGTGGCCGAAATGCGTGACCGCGCCGCTCTTGTTCAGCCCGTAGTACTGAGCGATCGGGCGGGCATCGACCAGTTGCGACTTCCCTTGTTCGGAAGCGGCCGCGACCTCCTCGCTGGTCGCCAGGATCTCCCTGCGCTCCGCGCTGGCCGTCCAGTTGCCCGGCTTCGGCTCATCGATCGTCGTGCTGACCGGCCTCTCCGCCGCGAGCCAGCCGACCGAGCCGCCGTTGAGGATCGCGACATTGTCCTCGCCGTAGTACTTGAACTGCCAGTAGAGGCGGGCGGCCTCGTTCAGGTCGGCCACGCTCTCGCCGAGCGACACGATCACGATCGCATCGCCCTTGTTCACGCCCCAGGATTGCGCGAGCCTCTCCCATTCCGCCTTCGGGGGCAGCATGTAGCGGACCTTCTGGCCGTCGACCGTGACGTCGACGCGGATCTTCGAGCCGTCGACCCAGGCCGAGCCCGGGATGTGCCCGCCCACCTCCGAGAGGACCTTCTTGCCGGTCTTCTTGTTCACCACGTACTCGGGCGCGACCGTGAAGCTTTCGCGATCCGGGCGCATCTCGAGGACCTTCACCTTGTCGACGTTCTCGGCGAGCCAGGACACATCGACCAAGGGGCCGGGAAGGGGGGCGGCCATCGCGCCGAAGGCGCTGAGGGCGACGGCCGCGGCCGCGCCGATCTTGCGTATCCAGGATTTCATGTCGGGATTCCTCATCTGAACGAGTTGACGGGATTCGATCGAACGGGCCGGCCGCTCAGACCAAGCCGAGCGCAGCCAGACGCTGCTGCAGGCCTGCCGGTCGTTCGCTCAGGACGTCGAGCGAACGATCGGACCAGACGGCCTCGATCGGCTCGCGCGAAAGTCGCGTGGCGAGCCGGGCATCTCGGGCGCGAAGCATGCCCTCGAGGTCGGTGGCGAACAGGCCCACCATCGCGGTCAGCCAGCGCGCGACCGGCGCGAGCCGGCCGGGGGTCGACACACGGAAGTCCTTCAGCGCGGCGATCGCCTTGTCGGCCGGCCGCCAGCGCTCGCCGGTCACCCAGCCGTTGGTCGAGAACCAGCGCTGCGGCTGGCCTCGCGCGTCGAGCGACAGCGCGGCCAGGTGCATGAAATCGCCAGGCGCGTCGCCGTCGACGAACAGGTGGAAGTGACCGTGCTCGGCCTGGTTCCACCGATGCGCGTCGTGCGCGTGATAGTAGAAGCGGGTCCGATGGAGCGCGTCCACGACGTCGTTGCGCGGGTGATGCGCGAATTCGTCGAACCGGCGGGCGCCGGCCAGCGCGGCCCACGCGAGGCTGCTGCCCGCCTTCGCGTACCGCAGCGGCACCTCGAGGGCCGTCCGCGCCCAGCCGGCCGGACCGGCGTTCAGTTCTTCTTCGGCGCGCACGGATTGCCCGGCCCGCAGGGGTTGTCCGAGCCCTTCTTCTTCTTTTTCTTGCCCGGGCCACAGGGGTTTGCCGGCCCGCACGGGTTGGCGGCCTTGCCGGAAGCGGCTTCGCGCTCCTGGGCCTGGGTGCGGGCCTTTTCCTGGGCCTGCGTCTGGGTCTGGGTCTGGGTCTGGGTCTGGCTCTGCGCCTGCGCCTGCGCCATCGCGGCCGGGGCGGGCGCGACCATGGCCGCCGCCACGGTCAGGGCCGAAAGCGCCTGCGCGAGGCCCTGCCTCGAGGATTTCCTGCTCATGAGTGACACTCCCTGGAGTAATTAAAGAAATCAGGCACGGTCGCTGACGTCGGCCGGGCCGGCTCCGGCGACCGCCTCGTCGGCCGCGACCGGTCCGCGGCTGCGCCGCTCGAACCAACTGCCGAAATGGAACACCGCCACCAGCGCGACCGCCATGATCGCGATCAGCAACCAGTCGGGAATGCCCCAGGCATCGCTGAAGGTGTCGCCGGTCTGGACCTCGCCCATGGCCATGATCGCCTCGATCGCCGGGCCGTAGAGCCCCGCGAACACGAATGTGCCGAGCACCAGGCCGACGATGAACACCAGCGCGTCGATCCGTCCGGAAAACATCCCGACGACCGAGGTGCCGGGGCAGTAGCCGCCCACCGCGAAGCCGGCGCCGACCAGCGCGCCGCCGATCGCCGACGCGACCAGCAGCGAGGTGGGCACGTAGACCGCGTCGGCCTCCATCAGGCCGGCGACTCGCATCAGCCACAGGCCGGTGGCTGCGACGACGATCGCGGTGAACATCACCTTGAGCACCGACCAGTCGCTCAGCCGGAACTGCGCGGTCAGCTTGCAGGGACTGCCGAAGCCCGAGTTCTCGAGCACGAAGCCGAACAGGGCACCGCACACCAGCGCGGAGATCGCGCCCGCATCGTAGAAAGGAAACATCTCAGACTCCCCTGACCAGGCGGCTGACGACCAGGCCGAACACGAAGAAGGTACCGAGGAACACGAAGGCGGCGATGCCCAGCGTGGCCGCGCCCGACAGCCCGAGCCCGCTGGTGCAGCCGGCCGCGACCCGTGCCCCGAAGCCCGACAGCAGGCCGCCGACCAGGGCGGTGACGACGCGCTTGCCGGTGCCGACGCTGCGCGCGCCGTCGAACTGGATCCGCAGCCGTCCGCCCAGGAAGGCGGCGACCAGCGCGCCGATCGCCACGCCGACCACCTGCCAGCTGATCCAGGAGGAGAGGGGGTTACCGCCCTCGGTCATCGGGCCGAGGTACTCGTTGGCCGTGGTCGCGGCCGGCGCGACCTCCATGCCCAGCCAGGCGGCGAGGCGCGTGGACGCCCCTGTGGCGCCGAGACCGTGGCCGGTCAAAACGAAAGTGAGCAGCAGCACCAGGCCGAGGGCCACGCCTGCGGCAAAGGGCGGCCAGAACGGCTTGACGGGCCGGTGGCCCGAGGACGGAACGGCGTACGACATCGGAACTCCTGGCTTCATATACTCCTTAGAGTATACAGAAGCGAAGTTCGCGATGACAAGGTCCGCGGAGGCTGCCGAATCCAGAACCGGGCGGACCCGGGCACTCTCCGCCCTTGAACCCCGGCGATGCCATGCCTGGCGCCGCGCGGCGTGACCCGGGGCCGCGGGAGCGCTTCGTGACCGTGGGGTGAGGCGGAACTCCCGAGACTGCGGTGCCTGTCGACGGCCTGGGGTGGGCCGCGATTCCGATCAAGGCATCCTTGCCCGAGCCATCCGTGTGCCCGAGCGTGAAACCGGTCCGCCCCCCGCCTAGGACGGCATCCAGGAGGGCGCCATCGAGGCGATCGGCTCGCGTGTCGCCCCGATCGGCGCGGGAAGGGGCCTCAGGCGCCCTTCGGCGCGCCTCGCCGGTCGATCCGCTCGAACCCCTCCACCTGCGCCCACGCATCGGAAGGCTGACCGACCGTGCCCGAACCGCCCGCAGACATGCGGTGCTCGCGCAGCACCGCGATCTCGAGGCCGACTTCCTCCGGGAAGCCACGCCGCGCGGAGCGATCGCTGAAAACCAGCGAGTCGAGGTATCGCACGCATCGGGCCGCATCGGGCCACAACTGGGCGATGCGGTTGGTGATCCGCGCGAAATCGCGAACGAGGGCGATCGGCCGGACGTGGTCCGGGAGATCGGCGCGCCAGCGCAGGGCGACCTCGGAGAGCACGAGTTCCGACGGGTCCTCGGGCGCGCGCATCTTCGCGGGATTCTCGACCGATCGGCGGGGCTCGACGACGAAGCGATCGAGCGCATCGCGCGCCTCGTCGACACTCACGGGTACGAATTGAAGGCCTTCGGGATTCACGGACGACTCCGACTGCCGCTGCGAGGCCTGGAACGATGGCCTCCGTTCGAAGCGACACCAGAACGGTTATATCCGGACCGCGAGGCAGGGGGCCAAGCATCGGTCGACGAGCGGCGCCAGCCGGGCGACGATCCGGCACTGGGGCGTGCTCAATTGCTGATTTGACATAATATACATTATGCGCAATTCAGGCCTGCATCAGCTCCAGGCCGAGGAATCGCACCCCGGCCACCGGATTGAACACGTACGGATCGATCGGCGCGAAACCCATGCTCTCGTACAGCCTGGCCGCGGCGACCATGCTCGGCAATGTGTCGAGGCAGATCTGCCGGTACCCGGCCGCGCGCGCTTCCGCGCAGACCCGCTCGACAAGCTGCCGCCCCAGCCCGCCCCGGGCGCCCGGCCGCACGTAGAGCCGCTTCATCTCGCAGCGCGAGGCGTCGATCGGCCGCATGGCCACGCAGCCGACGGCCTCGCGGCCGGACCAGGCCAGCAGCACGCAACCGGCCGGCCTCGCGTACTTGCCGGGGAGCCCGGCCAGTTCCTCGTCGAAGCCCTGGAAGCACAGATCGACGCCCAGACCTTCGGCGTATTCGGTGAACAGCGCGCGAACCGTGGCGGCGTCCGGCGGAAACTCCGCGGCCCGGATCGCGGCTTCCGGCCTCATCGCAGCCCCGATCCCGTCGCCAGCGCCGCCGGCCCGCACGGCGCAGCAGCCAACACCGCCCCTTGCGGCGAATACTGTTTTTTCGTACAGTCTTTCTCAGCAAAGGAGACAGACATGAACCGACTCGTCGATTTCGTCCGCGGCCTGATCACCGACGCCAATCTGGCCACTGCCCCCGAGCCCGCCTGGTCGACCGACTTCTCCTCGTCCGGCCTTCGATCGCTCGACCACCCGACCTACCTGCGCCGCGGCCTGGTCATCGCCGGGCTTCCCGCAGGCAATCCGCCTCGCGGCCGCGAACCACGCGCAGGCCTTCGAGGCTGCCCCGCGTCTCGGTGACCACCGTGTGTTGCCGCTCGGCGTGCTCGTCGTCGTAGAAGTAGATGACGACCCAGTCGTGGGTCTTGTGCAGATCGTGCGCGCGCGCCGTGTTCGAGTACATCACCGTGAAATGCCAGCCCTCGCGGTTGGCGTGCATGATCGGCAACCAGGCCTCGCCGGAGGGATTAAACCGCTTCGGCGCGATCTTCGGCAGCTTGCCGGCGGCCGCCTTTTCCCGGTAGTCGCGATCGACGTCCAGCAGCAGGCGCACCGGCGGCTCTTCGCTGGCGGGCACTGGCCGGGCACGGCGTCGCGCGCCGCGCCGCCGGTCCAGGATCGCCGACACCGAATCGCAGATCGCCTGAGCGCGGCGTTCGCCCACGCCCGGCACCTGCTCCAGCCTGCCGTCCTTGCAGGCGAGTTCCAGCGCCTCAAGCGTGTCCACGTGCAGGGTGTCGTGGATCGCGTGCGCCAGCTCGCTGCCCACGCCGGGAACCTGCTCGAAGACCGCCGCCGCGTCGATGCTGCCGCGCAGGCGTTCCAGCTGGGACCATGACCCGGTAATCAGGATCTCGGCGATCGCCGCCGCGAGCCCCTCCCCGATCGCAGGCAGCGCGTCGAGCCCTTCGGGCCCCCGGGCTTCGAAGATGCCCGCCACGGGCTCCGACAGCGATTCGATCGTGTCGGCGCCGCGAATATAGGCGGCGACGCGGAAAGGATTGGCGTGCTGCGACTCGAGCAGCTGCGCCATCTCGCGCAACTGCGCGGCCACCTCCGCATTGGTCGGCGCCCCGGGGCGTGCAATCGGCTCTGACATGCGCTCAGCCTAACAGCGCCTGCGCGCCGGACCTTGGCCGCGCGCAAGCCCGGTGCGGTGCCGGCCGCCGCCGGGCGCGCGGTTCGTCAGCCAGACTTGCGCTTGCCGTCGACCGAGAAGGCGCCGGCGCCCCAGCCCACCAGGAACAGCAGGCCGCCGACGATCGCCATGTTCTTCTTGAAGAGCAAGGACTGCACCATCTGCTGCTCGACCGGGAAGCTCCAGTAGGCGTGGAAGTACAGGGAAGCCACGACGGTGAACACCGCGAGGATGGCCGCGGCGATCCGGGTCTGCCAGCCGATCAGCACGGCCAACCCGCACAGCAGCTCGACGGCGATCGCCACCGCGACCCCCAGGCTGGGCATCGGCAGGCCGGCCTTGGTCGCGAAGGCGACCGTGCCCGCGTAGCCGAAGAGCTTGGTCCAGCCATAGGGAATGAAGAAGGCCCCGATCAGGAAGCGACCAAGCAGGGGGGCGAAATTCTTGACTGCGTCCATGTTCCGGCTCCTCGTTGGTGATGTTTGTTATGTCCCGAGATCATAGACAGTTTTCGCTGTACTGATAGTCCGAGGATGCGACTCGACGGGTCCCAATGACAAGTCGGTCGGCCGGCCGCGATCCGTGCGCGGAGGCCGCCGGGACTAGAATCGCCGGATGGATCCGCTCGCCGGTTTCGCCGCCATCTCCGCCTCGTCGCCGTTGCTCGCCGCGGCGCTGGCCGCCACCGTCGGCGGCTTCCTCGCCACCACCGCGGGCGCCCTGCCCGCCCTGTTCGTCGGCCGGCTCTCCGAGCGCGCCGCCAACGCGATGCTCGCCTTCGCGGCCGGCGTGATGCTCGCCGCGACCGTCTTCTCGCTGTTGCTGCCGGGCCTGGAGCTGGCCGAACCGCTGTTCGGCGGCCCGAAGTCCGGCGCCGGGGCCGTCGTGGCGGCGATGATGGCCGGCGGCCTCGCGATGTTCGGCCTGCACCGGATGCTGCCCCACGAGCACTTCGAGAAGGGCCACGAGGGCCCGGGCCGCTCGCGGCTCGCGCGAGTGTGGCTCTTCGTCATGGCGATCGCCCTGCACAACTTCCCCGAGGGCCTGTCGATGGGCGTGGGCGCCGCGAGCGGCGACGAGCGAATCGGGCTGGGCGTGACGCTCGGCATCGGCCTGCAGAACCTGCCCGAGGGACTGGCGGTGGCGATGTCGCTCGCCGGCCTCGGCTATTCGCGCCTGCAGGCGCTCGGCGTGGCGGCGCTGACCGGCCTGGTCGAGATCGCCGGCGCGCTGGCCGGCGCGGGCCTGCTGTCGATCTCGCAGGCGCTGCTGCCGCTCGCGCTGGCCTTCGCCGGCGGCACGATGCTGTTCGTGATCAGCGACGAGGTGATTCCCGAGACCCACCGGGCCGGCTTCGGCGATTCGGCCACCGCGGCGCTGTTCGTCGGCTTCGGGCTGATGTTCTTCCTCGACGTCGCGCTGGCCTGAGCCTGCGCCGCCCTACTCGTGCCGCAGCGCCTCGATCGGCTGCAGCCGCGAGGCCTTCCGGGCCGGCCAGAAGCCGAAGAAGATCCCGATCGCGGCGGCGAAGCCCACGGCCAGCGCGATCGCGTCCACGCCCAGCAGCGTGCGCCAGCCGACGAACTCGGCCACCGCGATCGCCGCGGCCGTCCCGAGCAGCGTGCCGAGCAGCCCGCCGATGACCGACAGCGTGGTCGCCTCCACCAGGAACTGCAGCAGGATGTCGCGCGCCCGCGCGCCGACCGCCCGGCGCAGGCCGATCTCGCGGGTGCGCTCGGTCACGCTGACCAGCATGATGTTCATGATGCCGATGCCGCCGACCAGCAGGCTGACGCCGGCCACCGCCGCGAGCAGCCAGGACAGCGTGCGGCTCGCCGCCTCGCGGGTCTCGGCGATCTCGGTCAGGTTGCGCATCGAGAAGTCGTCGTCCTGCCCCGGCTGCAGGCGGTGGCGCTGGCGCAGCAGCGCCCGCGTGCCCTCCATGACGCCGGGCAGCGCCTCGGCGCTGGCCGCCTTGATGCTGATCGAGCCGACCCGCTTGAGCCGCCCGGTCGGCTGGCCCTGCACCCGGTTGCGCATCGTCGAGATCGGCACCATCACGACGTCGTCCTGGTCGTTGCCCCAGGCGCTCTGGCCCTTCGGCGCAAGCACGCCGATCACGGTCACCGGCACCCGGCCGATCCGCATCTGGCGATCGATCGGGTCCGCGTCGCCGAACAGCTCGCGGGCCACCGTGCTGCCGATGATCGCCACCTTGCCCGAGCCGCTCAGCTCGCCGGGCTCGAAGGCCCTGCCCGCGGCCAGGTACCAGTCGCGCGCCTCCAGGTAATCGTTGGTGATGCCGTGGACGCTGGACTGCCAGTTGGTGTTGCCGACGATGATCTGCTGGTTCGCCCTGACCAGCGGCGCCGCCACCTGCACGCCTGCCACCTCGCGGGCGATCGCGGCCGCGTCGTCCTCCGACAGCGTGGGCGCGGTGCTCGCGCCGAGCCGGATCCCGCCGCTGCTGGCCGACGACGGCCAGACCACGATCACGTTGGAGCCCAGCCCGCTAAGCTGCTCGGCGACGCTCTGCTGCGCCCCGCGGCCGATCGCGATCATCGCGATCACCGCGGCCACGCCGATCACGATGCCCAGCATGGTGAGCGCCGAGCGCAGCTTGTTCGTGGCCAGCGCCTTCAGCGCGATCGCCAGCGTTCCGAGGAATCCCATCGCTAAGCTCCGGCGAGCCGATCAGCTCGCCTCGCGGCCCGATGCCGCGACGCTGGATCCGCCCGGTCCCTGCTCGACATCGGGTGTCCGCGGCTCGACGCCGGTCGCATGGCGGGGCGCGGCGGCGAGCGACACCGCATCGGCCGGCGCCGCGCGCTCGTCGCTCTCGATGCGGCCGTCGCGAAAACGCACGATCCGCGACGCGAAGCGCGCGACCTCGGCCTCGTGCGTGACGAACACCACCGTCTGTCCGGCCCGGTTCAGGGTCTGAAGCAGCGCCATCACCTCGAGCGAGGTCCGGGTGTCGAGCGCGCCGGTGGGCTCGTCGGCCAGCAGGAGCAGCGGGTCGTTGACCAGCGCCCGGGCGATCGCCACTCGCTGCTGCTGGCCGCCCGACAGCTGGGCGGCGGTGTGCTCGAGCCGGTCGCCGAGCCCGACCTGCTCGAGCCGGGCGCGGGCGCGGCGCTCGCGCTCGGCGCGTCCGACGCCGGCGTAGAGCATCGGCAGCGCGACGTTGTCGATCGCCCGGGTGCGCGCCAGCAGGTTGAACTGCTGGAACACGAAGCCGATGCTGCGGTTGCGGATCGCGGCGAGCGCGTCGTCGGACAGGCCCGTGACCTGCTGCCCGTCGAGCCGGTAGCTTCCCGAGTCCGGCGTGTCGAGGCAGCCCAGCACGTTCATGAAGGTCGACTTGCCCGAACCCGACGGCCCCATGACCGCCACGCATTCGCCGCGCGCGATCTCGAGCGACACGCCGTCGAGCGCCCTGACCTCGCCCGCCCCGATCCGGTAGGTCTTGACCAGGTCGCGGACCGCGATCAGCGCAGCCGGCATCAGAACATCCGCAGCGCGGGCCGGCCGCGGCCGGTCGCCGGCTGCAGGCCGACGATCACCTGCGCACCCTCGGCGAGCTCGGGGGAATGCACCTCGGTGCTGGAGCCGTCGCCGAGGCCGGTCCGAACCTCGATCGACCGCGGCTCGCCGTTTTCCAGCAGCCACAGGCGCGCGCTGCGGCCGCGCGCCCCGCCTTGCCCCGTAGCGCCGCTGCGGGCGCCCTGCCCCGCCTCAGCCGTGTCGCGATCGGTGAGGCCGGGGATGCGCAGCCGCAGCGCCGCATTGGGAACCTTCAGCACCTCGTCGCGCCGCTCGGCGACGACCCGCACGTTGGCGGTCATGCCGGGCAGCAGCAGCCCCTCGGCGTTCGAGAAGGTGACGATCACGTTGTAGGTGATCACGTTCTGCACGTTGGTCGCGGCCATCCGCAGCTGGGACACCGTGCCCTCGAAGCGGCGCCCGGGATGCGCGTCGACGGTGAAGCTCGCCTTCTGGCCGACCTCGATCCGGCCGATGTCGGTCTCGTCGATGCTGGTGTCCACCTGCATGTCGCGCAGGTTGCGGGCGATCACGAACAGCTCGGGCGCCTGCAGGCTGGCGGCCACCGTCTGCCCGGCGTCGACCGAGCGCTTGATCACCACGCCGTCCACCGGGCTGCGGATCACGGTGCGGTCGAGATCCACCCGGGCTGCCGCCACCGCCGCCTCGCGCTGCCGCACCACCGCCTCGGTGTTGCGCCGCTGGGCGATCGCGACCTCGATCGCCGCCCGGCCCGCGGCGAGCTCCTGCTGCTGGGCGCGCACCAGCGCGGCCGCGCGGTCGACCTCGGCGGTCGAGATGAAGCCGCGCTGCGCGAGGTCGCGCTTGCGATCGAGGTCGCGCCGCGACTCGTCGAGGTTCACCTCGACGCGGGCGAGCTCGGCCCGGCGCGCCTCGATCTGGGCCTGCTGCACGGCCACCTGCGCCCGGGTCGCGAGCAGATCGGCCTCGGCCTGGGCGAGCCGGTGCCGGAAAGTCTCCGGGTCGATTCGCGCGAGCACCTGGCCGGCGCGCACCTCGCTGTTGAAGTCGACCAGCACCTCGCGCAGCTGGCCGGAGATCTGGGAGCCGACCGACACGCTGCCCACCGGGTTGATCGTTCCCGACGCGCTGATCGTCGCGACGATCTGGCCTCGCTCGACGCTCGCCGTCCGGTACTGCGGGGCGACCTCGCCCCCGTTCTTCGTGAACCACCAGGCGCCGCCGGCCGCGAGAACCGCCGCGCCGAGGATCAGGCCTGCCACTCCAGTCTTGGTCATCGTCTGCGGTCGCGAATCGTCGAGTCGGCTTACCCGGGCTCAGCAGGCGGGGCCGTACATCAGGGGGCGCACGTCGCCGGGCAGATCGTCGCCGCGCCAGGCGACGACCTGGTCGGGGCGGATCAGCGTGTAGCGGCGCGGATAGAGGCCCTCCAGGCCGGCGGCCCGCGCCTCGTCGCCGTCGATCTGCAGGTGCTTCAAGCCTGGAACGTGGAGTGCTGGCACCGCCAGCCCTTCCCCGCCGGGCGCGTCGCGCACCGGTTCGCGCCCGTCGTGCGCGACCTCGAGCAGCGTGAAGCCGAAGCCGAACCGGTCGAACAGCGACGCGCCGTCGGGCAGCCACGCATGCGGCGCCCGCCCGCCAGGAATCGAGGTCGGCACGTAGGCATCCGCGCGATCCGGCGGCGGCGCCTCGCCGTCGGGCGCGACGATCGGCGAGCCGTCGTAGCGGGTGCCGAAGGTGATGCCCGGGATGTTGAACTCGGCCCTGGCGTGCGCGAGCAGCCGCTCGCCGGCCTCGCGGCGCAGCGTCTCGCCGCGCGGGCCCTCGTCCTCGAGCCCCTCGGCCGGCCGGTACAGGCCGATCGAGTCGGCGAAGCCGCGGGCGTAGCCGGTGTTGCGGATCGCGGCCGGCCTGCGCTCTGCCTCGTAGCTTTCGAGAAGCGCAGGCGGCGCGCCGTCGCGGATCACCGCGGCGAGCTTCCAGCCGAGGTTCACCGCGTCCTCGACCCCGGTGTTGTAGCCGAGGCCGCCGGTCGGCGTGAACAGGTGGGCGGCATCGCCGGCGAGGAAGACGCGGCCATCGCGCAGGCGTTCGGCGACCAGCGCATGTCCGGCGAGCCAGGACGAGCGCGACAGCAGCTCGACCCGGCAGCGGTCGCCGAGCGTCTCGAAGAACATCGCCTTCAGCATCTCGTCGTCGATCCGGTCCGGATCCTCGCCCTCGCGAAGCTGGGTGTGGAACACGAAGGCGTCGACCCCGTCGATCGCCGCCATGAAGCTGCGGCGACCGGCGTTGAAGGTCCAGTACATCCAGGCCGGCGGGCGGGCGATCCGCGCGTACAGGTCGGGCGAGCGGAAGTACATCGCCATCATCCTGCCGCCCATGAAATCACGCTGCACGCCGGTCTCGCCGGTCCAGCCGATGCCCAGCGCGCGGCGCACTCCGCTTCGGGCGCCGTCGCAGGCGACCAGCCAGGCGGCCTCGAAGCGCTGCGGCCCAGGGGCTTCCGTCGCGACGGAAGCCGACCCGGCCGACCCGGCGATGGCCGCCCCGGCGACCGGTTCCGCCGCCAGGACCACGGTGTCGCCCCGCTGCTCGAAATCGGCCAACCGCCAGCCGAAGCGAAGCGACACCGAAGGCAGCTTTCCCGCTTCGTCGAGCAGCACCCGTTCGATGAACATCTGCGAACCCCGGTGCGGCAACTCGGCCGCGCTCCAGGACCCGCCGAGCTGCCTGACGATCGCCCGGGCGTCGCGCGAGGACGGCAGCGAGAAACGCGCCAGCTCGTGCTTCGCGTAGCGGGTGAAGTAGCAGATGTCGGTCGGGTAGTCGGGCGGCAGGCCGGTGGCGCGGATCCGGTCGGCGAAACCCAGCCGGCGGTAGTGCTCCATGGTCCGCGCCTGCGTGGCGTTGGCCTGCGGGTGCGGCGAAGTGTCGGGCCGATCGTTGAGCAGCAGGGTTCGCACGCCGCGCCGGCCGAGTTCGATCGCCAGCATCAGGCCGACCGGACCGCCGCCGGCGATCGCGACCTCGAAGGTCGCTTCGGAGGGCGTGGCCATCAATCGCGCATGCCGGGCAGGGGGGGAACGGGCTGCGAAGACCGGATCGGCGCCTGCTGCGGCGCGGCCCGCAGGGGCGTCGCACCCTTCGCAGGCTGCAGCGCGCGCGACGGTTCGATCGGCGCCGGGGACTCCCGGCGAGAAGACGGCGTGGCAGGAGCCGGAGCCGCCGGTTCGATCGGCGGGACCGGCACGGCCAGCTCGCTCGGGGGCGGCAGCGCTTCCGCGGCAGGCGGCGACACCGGGCGGACCGCGACCCCGGCTGCGGCGCCGCCCGCCGGGGCCGGCGGCGCCGCGCGAGGTGCCGAAGCCGGCGGAGCCGCGCGAGGCGCCGGGGCTGTCGTGGCTGGCGCCGCCGGCGCGGCCTGCGGCTTCGGCTGAGCGGCCGGCGGCACGCCCTCCGCTTGCGCAGGCGCCGTCCGAGGCCGTTCGATCGTGCCGTAGCGGCGCTCGAACTCGGCCGCCCGCTCCTTGAGCCAGCGTACCTGTTCGGTCTCGCCATGCCGCTCCATGTACTCGATCGCGCCCAGTCCCGCCTCGTTGCGCTGGGTGGGGTCGGCGCCGGCCTCGACCAGCAGGCGGACCGCGTTCGTGTGCTTCTGGCGAGCGGCCATCATGAGCGGCGTCGTGCGGTTCGGAGACTGCGCATCGATGTAGGCGTTCTCGTCGAGCAGGAAGCGGATCATCTCTAGATGCCCCCCGGACGCGGCATAGTGCAGCGGCGTCCAGCCGGGCCGGTTGACCTCGGCGCCGCGTTGCACCAGCAGACGCGCGCTCGTCAGGTCCCCCTGCAGCGCGACCAGCATCAGCGCGGTCTCGTCGCCCCGGTTGGTCGCGTCGATCCGGGTGCCGGCCAGTCGCGCGAGGTAGGCGAGCGCCCTGGGGGAGCGCTCGCGCGCGGCAACGACGATCGCCGGCCCGAATTCCGGGTGGACCGCGTTCGCGCTCGAGCCACGCAGCATCTCGGTCTCCATCGCCTTCACGTCGTCGAGCCGGATCGCTTCCCAGAAACCCTGGGAGGCGGCCGGGCCGGAGGACTGCGCCCAGGCGGTGCCGACCCCGGGCAGCAGGCAGGCCGCGCAGGCGGCGACCAGCGCGAAGACGAGCGCGGACGCGATCGAGCGCCGCCGCACCGCTGCGGCAGCGCCGCCGGGCCGCGTCGGAGGGCAGCCGGAACGCCGATCGACAAGTCCAAGAATCGACATCAGAAATCTAGTTCAAGATCTTGAAAAGACGAAAATAATTTTCCGTCGTTCTCTCGGCAACCTGCGCGAGGGGCAAGCCCTTGAGCTCGGCGATCCGCTCGGCCACATAGCGGACGAAGGCCGGCTCGTTCGTCTTGCCGCGAAACGGCACCGGCGCCAGATAGGGCGAATCGGTCTCGATCAGCATGCGCTCGATCGGCACCCGGGCCGCCACCTCGCGCAGCGGCTCGGCGTTGCGGAAGGTCACGATGCCGGAGAAGGAAACGTAGAAGCCGAGGTCCAGTCCGGCCCTGGCGGTCTCCCAGTCCTCGGTGAAGCAGTGCAGCACGCCACCGCAGGCATCGGCGCCCTCTTCCCGCAGCAGGCGGATCGTGTCGGCCGAGGCCGAGCGGGTGTGCACGACCAGCGGCTTGCCGGTCTGCCGGGCCGCGCGGATGTGGGCGCGAAAGCGCTGCTGCTGCCGCTCGCGCAACCTGCGGCAGGCATCGGGATCGTCGCGCGGCTCGCGGTAGTAGTCGAGCCCGGTTTCCCCGATCGCGACGATCTTCGGGTGATCGGCGAGCCGGACCAGCGTCTCGGCATCGGGCTCCTCGGTGTCTTCGGAGTCCGGATGCACGCCGACCGACGCGTGCAGCCGCGCATCGCGCTCGGCCAGCGCCAGCACCCGCGGGAAGTCGGGCAGCGTGACGCTGATGCACAAGGCGCGGCCGACGTCGTTGGCGGCCATGTTCTCGAGGACGTCGTCGAGGCGCTCGGCCAGCCCGGGGAAGTCCAGGTGGCAGTGGGAATCTACGAACATCAGAGGCTATGGGTCGGACGATTGGCCTTCATCGCGCCGCCGAGCAGCGTCTCGATCCGGTCGCGGACCTGGGCGCCGGCCTCGTCCTTCGAGAACTGGATGCCCAGCCCCTGCTGGCGCCCCGGCGTGCCGGCCGGGGTGATCCAGACGACCTTGCCGGTGACCGGCATCCGGTTCGGGTCGTCGATCAGCTGCAGGATCAGGTAGATCTCGTCGCCGAGGCTGGCAGGACGGGTGGTGGGCACGAACAGTCCGCCCCCGTCGATGAAGGGCATGTACGCGGCGTACAGCGCCGCCTTCTCCTTGATCGACAGCTGGATGACGCCGGGCCGGGCGCCTCCGCCGATCGCGGTGTTCGGTGACGGTTCGTTGCTCATCGTGATCAGCCAGTCCTCGGTCGGCCGCGCTGCGGCACTGCCAGCGCGCGAAGGTAATCGAGCAGCACGTCCTCGAGAAGCAGGCGCGCGTTCAGCGGGTGCGAGGCCTCGCGCGGCAGCGCCCGGAGCCTGGCCTCGAGCCCGGCCAGGCGCTCCAGCGTCGTGCCGGCCGCCACGCGGCGCAGGCGCTCGACCCGGTCGACGTGCCGCCGCGGCAGAGCCCCGGCGCGCACCCTGGCGAGATCGGCCGCCCAGGTCTGCGCGGCGCCGGCCCAGTCGGGCGGCTCTACGCCGTTCAACGCATCGGCCGTCGCTACGATACCAGTCTCGGGCAGGCCGGCGAAGGCATCGACGACCCGCCTGTACACCGCGGCGTCGCCGTCCATCGCCAGGCGGCGCGCCTGGAGCGGTGCGCCGCCGGCCGCCGCGAGCCACAGCCCGGCCTGCTCGGTCGAGCCGCCGGTCTCGGCGACCAGCCACGCGAGCGCCTTCGCGGCCGGCGGCAGCGGCAGCGAAACCTTTCGGCAGCGCGAGCGGATCGTCGCCAGCAAGGCCGCCGGACGGCTCGCCACCAGGATGAAGCCGGTCTCGGGCGGAGGCTCTTCCAGGCGCTTGAGCAGTGCGTTGGCGGCCACCGCGTTCATCGCGTCGGCCGGATCGACGACGATCACCCTCTGCCCGCCCCGGTGCGCGCCGACGTCGAGGAAACCATCGAGCGCGCGCACCTGCTCGACCTTGATCTCGCGCGAGGCCTTGCCGCCGCGGCCCTTGCCGCCCTTTTCCGCGGCGCCGGGCGCCGGCTCCTCGCCGTCCGCGGCTGACCGCTCGTCGCCGGCGGGCGCCAGCAGCCTGAAGTCGGGGTGGTTGCCGGCATCGAACCAGCCGCAGGCATCGCAGCGCCCGCACGCGGCTCCGCTCGCCGCCGGGCTTTCGCACAGCCGCGCACGGGCCAGTTCCATCGCGAGCTCGGCCTTTCCGGTGCCGGCCGGCCCGCTCAGCAGCAGGGCGTGATGACGCCGGCCGCCGCTTCCGACCAGCCGAAGAAAGATTTCTTCATGCCACGGATAAATCATTCAATTTCCGATACTTGCGATGTCTTCTTCGAGTATTTTTCGAATATCCTCGATCGGCAGGCGGCCGTCGATCAGCCGGAAGCGCTCGGGCGCCTGCCCGGCGCGCCCCCGATAGGCCTCGCGAACCCGCTCGAAGAAGGCCTCGTCCTCGCGCTCGAAGCGGTCGGCGTCGCGCGCGGCCGCCCTTCGCTGCGCGGCCATGCCGGCCGGCAGGTCGAACAGGTAGGTCCGGTCGGGTTGCAGGTCGCCGTGGACCCAGGCCTCGAGCCACGCGATCCGCTCGGCCGGCCCGCGCCGCCCGCCGCCCTGGTAGGCCCAGGTGGAGTCGGTGAAGCGGTCGCAGACCACCCATTTCCCGGCCGCGAGCGCCGGCCGGATCAGCCGTTCGAGGTGATCGCGGCGCGCCGCGAACATCAGCATCAGCTCGGTGTCCATCGACATCGGCTGGGTCAGCAGCAACTCGCGCAAGCGCTCGGCGAGCGGCGTGCCGCCGGGCTCGCGGCTGCGGATCGCGTCGATCCCCCGGGCCTTCAGCCGCTCGACGTACCAGTCGACGTGCGTGCTCTTGCCGGCGCCGTCGATGCCCTCGAAGGTGACGAAGCGACCGCTCATGCCTTCCCGCGCCTTGCCTGCGCCTGCGCCCCGGCTCTCACTTGCGCCCCAGTTGGTAGCGGGCCACCGCCCGGTTGTGATCGGCGAGGTTGTTCGAGAACTCGCTGGTCCCGTCGCCCCGCGAGACGAAGTACAGCGCCTTGATGTCGGCCGGCGCGAGCACCGCCTCGATCGAGGCCAGGCCGGGCAGCGCGATCGGCGTGGGCGGCAGGCCGCCGCGGGTGTAGGTGTTGTACGGCGTGTCGGCCTGCAGGTCACGCTTGCGCAGGTTGCCGTCGAATCGATCCCCGAGACCGTAGATCGTGGTCGGGTCGCTCTGCAGCATCATGCCGATCCGCAGCCGGTTGACGAAGACCGCCGCGATCTTCGGACGCTCCTCGGGCTTGCCGGTCTCCTTCTCGACGATCGAGGCGAGCACCAGCGCCGCATAGGGGCTGTCGATCGGCAGGTCGGGCTGCCGTCGTTCCCAGGCCTCCGACAGCTTTCGCTTCATCAGCCGGTAGGCCTGGCGGTAGATCTCCAGGTCGCTCACGCCGGGCGAGAACCGGTAGGTTTCCGGCATGAACAGGCCCTCCGGGTGACTTTCCTCCGCGCCGATGCGCTTCAGGACCTCCGCGTCGGAAAGGCCCGCGGTGTCTCGCTGCAGCTCCGGATGCGCGTCGATCGCCGCGCGCATCTGCCGGAAGGTCCAGCCCTCGATGAAGCGGATCGTCTCGACGACCGTGTCGCCCGAGACCATCTTGTCGAGCAGCGAGTCGATCGTCTGCGGGGAAGCGAACTCGTAAGTGCCGGCCTTCAGCTGCCCGTCGAGCCCGCGCAGTCGGTAGCGCAGCAGCATCAGCGTCGGCGACACCTCGATGCCGCGCTCGCGCAGCGCCGCGGCCGCCGAGCGCACGTTCGCGCCCTTGGGCACCAGCACCCGCACCGCGCCCTCGGGCATCGGCACCGTGTGCCGCTCGAAGGCGTACCAGCCGGCCGCGAGCAGCGCGGCGACCGCCGACACGGCGAGGATCAACAGGGTCTTGAGTCTGGGCATCGGCGGGGAGGACTACGACAGCTCCCTATAATAAATCCTGACAGCAGGGCCACCACCGATGACCAGCATCCTGACCCCTTCCTACGACGAATCCGCGGTGCGCGACGCGATCGCGCAGTGCGGCGCGAGCTTTCGCGACGATCCGCACGGCCCGCAGGCCGAGTTTCCGACGCAACCGGCCGGCGACTCGCCTGTCGCCGCCGGCGACCCGTCCACCGCCGCCGGCGACGCGCCGGCCACTGCCCTCGCCGGGGTCGGCCGCGTCGCGCTGCTGGCCGACTGGGGGCTGGTGTCGGTCTCGGGGGCCGACGCGGTGAGCTTCCTGCAGGGCCAGACCACCAACGACGTCGCGGCGCAGGCTGCCGACGAGGTCCGCTGGAACGGCTACTGCACGCCGAAGGGCCGGCTGCTGGCAGCGGGCCCGCTCTGGCGCGACGGCGAGGCCCTTCGCTTCGCGGTGTCGCGGCCGCTCGCCGAGCCGTTGCGCAAGCGGCTGTCGATGTTCGTGCTGCGGGCCAAGGCGAAGGTCGAGGATGCGTCGAATGCGTTCGCGATCCTCGGGCTGACCGGGGAGCCGGCGGCCGACGCGCTGCGCGAGCTCGGCGTGGAGCCGCCGGCGCCGATGCGCTGCGCGAGCGCCGGCGATGGCGGGCCGCTCGCGATCGGTTTTCCGGCGGTCGGGGGCATCGGCCCCCGCTGGTGGCTGGTCGTGGCTTCGAACACGCTGGGCGAGACCTGGCGCCGGCTGGCCGCGCGGCTCGCCCCGGCCTCGTCTTCCTGGTGGCGCGCCGGCGAAATCCTCGCCGGCGAGCCGCGGATCGTGCCGGCCACCAGCGAGAGCTTCGTGCCCCAGTCGGTCAACTGGGAGCTGATCGGCGGCGTCAGTTTCCGAAAGGGCTGCTACCCGGGCCAGGAGGTTGTCGCCCGGATGCACTATCGCGGCAAGCCGAAGCGGCGCAGTTTCGTCTCCAGGCTGGCCGGCGAGCCGGGCTCCGCGCCCGCGCCGGGCGCCGACCTGCTGGTCGAGGGCGCAGCCGAGCCGGCCGGCATGGTGGTGGCCAGCGCCCCGGCGCCCGACGGGGCGGGCCTTGTCGTGCTGCACGAAGCGCTGATCGACGAGGCCCGGCAGGGACGGCTGCGCGCCGCCGACGGCCGCGCGCTGGAGCCCCTGCCGATGCCCTATCCGCTGCCGCTCGAAGCCGACGCGCCGGCCGCCGCCCAATGAACGAGGGCGCGGTCACGTCGGCGGGCGATGCCACGCGCGTGTCGGCGATGCTCTGGTTCCGCGCCGACCCCGCCAGCGACGAGGCGGTCCGCGGCGCCCTCGCCCGGGTCGTCGACGCGATCTCCCCGGACGCTGCCGCGCGCATCGGCCACCGGCACGACGAAGACCGTCCCTACCGGACCTGGATGCTCGACGCAGGGCCGGTGCCGGCCGAGCGCTACGACGCCCTGCTCTACCGCCTGCACAAGGCGATCGGCAGCGCCGGCCTGCCCTCGCTGATGCAGGGCGAGGCGCACGTCGAGTCCTTCGCATGGCTGGGCGGGGAGCGCTGAAGCGATGTGCCTGATCGGTTTCGCCTGGCTCGCCCACCCGCGCTGGCGGCTGGTGCTGGCCGGCAACCGCGACGAATTCCATGCCCGCCCCGCGGCGCCGGCCGCCTGGTGGCCGGACTCGCCCGGCGTGTTCGGCGGGCGCGACCTCGAGGCCGGCGGCAGCTGGCTCGCGCTCGACCGACGCGGGCGACTCGCCGTGGTCACGAACTTCCGCGAGCCCGGGGCCGCGCCGGGCCCGCGCTCGCGCGGCGAGCTGGTCGCCGGCTTCGTCGGCGCGAGCGAGGACATCGACGACTGGGCGAGCGCCGTGGCGGCGCAAGCCGGCCAGTGGTCGGGCTTCAACCTGCTGCTGTTCGATCTCGGCGGCCGGCAGGACTCTCGGGCGCCGCGAGCGCGCTACGTGTCCAATCGGGCATCGCACGTACCGGCCGCGATCGAACCCGGCGTGCACGCGGTCTCCAATCACCTGCTGGACACCGACTGGCCCAAGGTCCGCCGGCTCAGGGAACGGGTCGCCGCGTCGCTCGACGACGCGGCGACCGAGCGACCGCTGTTCGAGGCGCTGGCCGACCGCGCCATCCCCGACGACGCCGAGCTGCCCGACACCGGCGTCGGCCTGGCGCGCGAGCGGCTGCTCGCGCCGGCGCTGATACGCGGCGACGGCTACGGCACCCGGGCGTCCACGCTGGTGCTGGTCGGCCACGACGGGCGGGTCGAGTTCGTCGAGCGGACCTGGTCGGCCGACGGCGACGCTCCGGTGCGCGAATCGCGCGCCGCCTTCGCGCTGGACGAGCGCTGAGGATCGCGAGCGGAGGTCATCCGCTCGAGCCGCCCCCTTTCGGATCGCCCGGCCCCTCGGCCTGCGCCAGGGCTCGCCGCATCGGCAGGTGCGGGATGCCCGCGTCGTCGAAGACCGCGCCGTCGGGCTCGAAGCCGTGGCACCGGTAGAAGCCCTCGGCATGGCACTGCGCGCTCAGGCGCACCTGGGCGTGCCCGCGCTCGGCCGCCACCGCGACCAGCCGCTCGAGGATCTCGCCGCCCAGCCCCTGCGCCCGCCTCGCCGACAGCACCGCCATCCGGCCGATCCGGCCGTCCGGCAGCAGGCGCCCGGTGGCCGCCGGCTCGCCGTCGACGAAGGCCACGCAGTGCACCGAGACCGGGTCGTCCTCGTCCCATTCGAGCTCGGGCGGAATGCGCTGCTCGACGATGAAGACCGCGGTGCGCACCGCCGCCGCCGCGTCGCGCAGGCTCGCCCAGTCGCCGCAGCGGATCGTCGCCGCGGCAAGCGAAGCCGACTCGCCGGCCCCGGCGCGCCGCCCGGCCGCGGCCCGGTCCGGCGCCCCGCTCATTCGAGGATGTCGTCGTCGAAGCCGCCGAAGGCCCGTCGCAGCGCAGCGCAGGCGTCGTCGTGGGCGCGGCGGGCCGCAGGCACGAAGCCGGCGTGCTGGAAGAACGAGTGGATCATGCCCGGATAGTCGACCAGCTCGACCGGCACCCCGGCCTCGCGCAGCCGCTCGGCGTAGGCGAGGTCCTCGTCGTGCAGCGGGTCGAACTCGGCCGCCGCGATCCAGGCCGGCGCGACACCGGCGAGGTCCTTCGCCATCAGCGGCGCGAAGCGCCAATCGAGGCGGTCCTCCGGGCCGCGCAGGTACTGCGCGAAGAACCACTGGACCGTCTCGGCGTCGAGCAGGTAGCCGCTGGCGCAACGGCGGTGCGACCCGGTCTGCTGGTCGTGCGACAGCCCCGGATAGATCAGCAGCTGCAGCGCGAGCGGCCAGCCTCGGTCGCGGGCGTGGATCGCGCAGGCCGCCGCCAGCGTGCCGCCGGCGCTGTCGCCGCCCACCGCGATCCGGGCCGGGTCCACGCCCAGCGAGGCCGCCTCGTCGCGGATCCAGGCCAGCGCGTCGAAGGCGTCGTCGGCCGCGGCCGGGAACTTGTGCTGCGGCGCGAGCCGGTAGTCGACCGAGAAGACCAGGCAGTCGCCGCCTCGCGCCAGCACGCGACAGACCCGGTCGTGGGTGTCGACCGAACCGATCGTGAAGCCGCCGCCGTGGAAGTAGACGAGCGCCGGCCGCGGCTCGGCCCAGTGGTGCGGCCAGGGCGCGTACTGCCGCACGCGCAGCGTGCGGCCGGCCAGCGGCATCGGAAAGTCGACGACCTCGTGCAGCTCGGGCGCGACGATGTCCAGCGTGCCGGCGATCTTCTCGTAGTGGGCCCGCGCCGCGTCGGCGCCGATCTCGTGGAAGGCCGGTGCGTTCGCGCGCTTGGCCCAGAGCAGGATCTTCTCGACCTGCGGGTCAAGCGGCATCGTTCGCTCCGGGCCCCAGGCCCAGGAAAGCGCGGATCTCGGACACGACGCGCGCCGGCTGCTCGTGCACCAGCCAGTGGGTGGCCTCGGGCAGGCGAACGATCCTGAGCTCCGGCACCAGCGCGTCGAGCCCTTCGAGCAGCACCGGCAGCAGCGCGGTGTCCCCGTCGCCCCAGACCACCAGCGTCGGCATTCGCACGACGAAGGCCTGCGGGTCGAGCACGAGCCTGGCCGCGCCCTGCTCGGACTCGGTGGCCGGATGCAGCGGCGACGCGCGATACCAGTTGACCCCGCCTGTCAGCGCGCCGGGTTGCGACCACGCCGCGTGATAGGCCTCGCGAGTCGTCTCGTCGAACCAGGCCTGGCCGCCCAGCTTCAGGAAGAAGCCCTCCAGGCGCCTGAAGCCGTCTTCGGCGAGCAGCGCCTCGCTGCCGGGCCGGCGCAGCCAGTTCATGTACTGGGAGGCCTGGATCTGCGCAGGATCGGAGGCCAGCGCCTTCGCGAACGGCACCGGGTGCGGCGCGTTCAGGATCACCAGTCGCTCGACGATCTCCGGGTGCGCGATCGCGACCGACCATGCGATCGCGCCGCCCCAGTCGTGCGCCACCAGCACGCAGCGTTCGTGCCCGAGCGCGCGCACCAGGCCGGCCACGTCGGCGATCAGCTTGCCGGGCCGGTAGTCGGCCACCTCCGCCGGCTTGTCCGACAGGTTGTAGCCGCGCAGGTCGGGCGCGACCACGTGGAAGGCGTCGGCGAAGGCCGGCATCACGTGCCGCCACGCTCCCCAGAACTCGGGAAATCCGTGCAGCATCAGCATCAGCGGCTTCGACGCGTCGCCGCAACTTGCGTAGTGCAGCCTGACGCCGGGCTGCACCTCGGCGAAGCGGCCCGCGACGACCGGAAAGGCCCCGCCCGACGGCACCGGCGCGCTCATAGCTTCTTCACCGCCACGTCCTTCTTGAACGTGAACGGGTCGCTCGGGTTGCGCTGCGCGACGATGTCCTGCAGCCTCAGCTCGACCGAGGACAGGATCTTCGGATGCGTGACCACGTAGAAGCGGTTCTCGCGGATCGCGTCGAAGGTCATCTTCGCGACGTCCTCGGCGCTGACCCGGCCCGAGGTGACCGCCTTGTCCATCGCCGCCTGCGCGGCCTTCATCGACTCGGTGGGCTCGCCCTCGGCCTCGGCGCCGCCCGGCCGGTTGCGCTCGGAGCGGTTGATGTTGGTCGGCACGTAGGCCGGGCACAGCAGCGTCACGCCGATGTTCGCGCCCTTCAGCCGCAGGTCGTGGTACAGGGTCTCGGTGAGCGTGACCACCCCGTGCTTGCTGACGTTGTACACGCCCATCAGCTGCGTCGACAGCAGGCCCGCCACCGACGCGGTGTTGACCACGTGGCACTCGTCGCCCTGCTCCAGCATCATCGGCACGAAGCACCGCACCCCGTGGATCACGCCCCACAGGTTCACGCCGAGCACCCACTCCCAGTCGCGCGCCGAGTTCTCCCAGACCAGGCCCCCGGCGGCCACGCCGGCGTTGTTGAACAGCAGGTGGACCTTGCCGAAGGCCTCCTTCGTGCGCAGCGCCAGCCGCTCGACGTCCTCGGCCTTGCTGACGTCGACCCGCTCGGCGATCAGCTCCACGCCGCGCGCGCGCAGCTCGTCCGCGGTGGCTGCCAGCGCGTCGGGCTGGATGTCGGCCAGCACCAGCTTCATGCCGAGCGAGGCGCCGATCCGGGCGAACTCGCGACCGAAGCCGCTGCCCGCGCCGGTGATCACCGCGACCTTGCCTGCGAAATCCTTCATCGCGCGCTCCTCAGGCGTCGTAGCCGGGGTTGACCCGGTCCAGCTTGCGCAGCAGCGCCGGCCAGGCCAGCCCGCCCGGCGTCGCCTGACCCACGCGCTGCACGGTCAGGGCCTGGCCGACCGCGCCCATCACCTCGGGGGTAACGTTCACCAGCCCGGCACCGCCCGACTGGGCCATCACCTGGATCTGGCAGGCACGCTCGAGATTGAACATCGCGAGGAAGGCGTCGGCTACCGTGGAGCCGACCGTCAGCAGGCCGTGGTTGCGCAGGATGAAGTTCATGCTGCCGCCGAGGTCGGCCTGCAGCCGCGCCTTCTCGTCGTCGCGCACCGCGATGCCCTCGTAGTCGTGATACGACAGCGACATCAGCGCGATGCTCGCCTGCTGCGAGATCGGCAGCAGGCCCTGTTTCTGCGCGGCCACCGCCACGCCCGCCGGCGTGTGGGTGTGCAGCACGCAGACGACGTCCTCGCGCGCGGCGTGGATCGCGCTGTGGATCACGAAGCCGGCCGGGTTCACCGGATAGGGCGTGTCGATCAGCGGCCGGCACTCCATGTCCACCTTCACCAGCGAGGACGCGGTGATCTCCTCGAACATCATCCCGTAGGGATTGATCAGGAAGTGGTGCTCTGGGCCGGGAATCCGGGCCGAGATGTGGGTGAAGACCAGGTCGTCCCAGCCGTAGAGCGCCACCGCGCGGTAGCAGGCGGCCAGGTCAACGCGCAGCTGCCACTCCTCGGCGCTGACCTGCTCGCGGATCGTCTTCTGGGGGGCGTTCATCGAAATCTCCTCGTTGTCTGGTCTGGCATGCTGGGAAATGCGAGGCCGGCGTTGCCCGCATCGCGCTGCCGGCCTCGCCGGCTCAGGCGCGCTCCGGGCGCAGCGCCTCCGGAATCGAACCCCTCGGCGAGAACACCCGCCGCAGGGTCTGGCCGAACGGGCGCACCTCGGCCTCGTCGAGCAGGCCGCGCTCGCGCAGCAGGCGGTGCAGCGCGGGCAGCCGGTAGTGCGGCACGGCCGGATAGAGATGGTGCTCCACGTGGTAGTTGACGTGATGCGGGAAGAACACGGCGCGCACCAGCCAGCCCATCGGGCCGCGCCCGGGCAGGTTGGTGCGCGCGGCGCGCAAGGGCGAATCGTATCCGGCCGGCGCGCCGTGCTCGGCCACCGCGCGCATGCGCAGGATGGGCTGCAGCAGCGTGAGCAGCGGCAGCATCCACAGCACGAACCAGCGCGAGAACGCGGGCCAGCCGCCGAGCGCCGCGCAGGCGATCGGCGCGCCGACGTGGAAGCCCGCCACCAGCCAGCGATCGGAACGCGCCGCCTGCCGCAGCGCCGGCGACGTGTCGTTCAGCGGGCGCTGCGCCTCGTTGGTGTCCGAGTTGATCGACGGCGCCCCGAAGAAGTACGCGAAGGTCTTCGGCGCGGTCCAGCCGGTCAGGTCCACCGCGAGCTTCTTCAGCAGGTAGGCGCGCCCGCGCGGATAGCCGCCGTTCAGCGCGATGTCCGGATCCTGGCGCCCGTAAAGGTGGTTGTGGTGCAGGCGGTGCGTGACGCGGTAGGTGCACATCGACACGCCGCCCAGCACGCCGCACAGCCGCCCCACAGCATCGTTGACGCGGCGCGACGAGAACAGCCGATAGTGCGCGGCATCGTGGGCCAGCACGAACAGCGCGTGCTGCTGCGTGGCGATCACCGCCACGCAGGCCGCGACCACCCACCAGTTGCCCCAGGCGGCCAGCGCGATCGCGACCGCGCCGCCCGCGATCGCGAAGGTCTGCAGCACCGCGAGCGCCGAGCGCCGGTCGTCGAGCTCGAGGAAAGGCGCGAGCTCGTCGGCGCTCAGCAGGCGCCGCGTCGCGCGGCCCTGGACGGCCGCGCCGGTCGCGCCCCGCAGGTCCTCGCGGAACTCCTCGCCGCGGGTCCGCTCCGTCGTCGCTTCCATGACCTCGCCTCCCGTGGACATCGCCGGCCGCAGCCGCCGCTGCCCGAACGCGTGAAGGATCCTCTGCGAGCGGTCCGGTACCGGGGCCGCTCGCGCGCCGTCAGACCAGCTTGACCAGCTGCTTGCCGAAGTTGCGCCCCTTCAGCAGACCGATGAAGGCCTCGGGCGCCGACTCCAACCCCTGCGCGATCGTCTCACGATACTTCAGCGTGCCGTCGCCGACCAGTTGCGCGAGCTCCCGGCGCGCCTGGGGCCACAGCTCCATGTGCTCGGAAACGATGAAGCCCTGGACCTTCAGCCGGTTGATCAGGATCGAGCGGAACTCGCTGACCGGCATCGGATTGCCGTCGTAGCCTGCGATCAGCCCGCAGACCGCGATCCGGCCGAAGGCGTTCATCCGGCGCAGCACCGCGTCGAGCACCTCACCGCCCACGTTCTCGAAGTATCCGTCGATGCCGTCGGGCGTGGCCGCCTTCAGGTCGGCCCGCAGGTTGCCGGCCTTGTAGTCCACGCAGGCGTCGAAGCCGAACTCCTCGGTGACCGCCCGGCACTTGTCCGGCCCGCCGGCCACGCCGACGACCCGGCAGCCCTGCAGCTTCGCGAGCTGGCCCACCACCGAGCCGACCGCGCCGCTGGCCGCCGACACCACGATCGTCTCGCCGGCCTTCGGCTCGATGATCCGGTTCAGGCCGTACCAGCCGGTGATGCCCGGCATGCCGACGCAGCCGAGGAAGGCCTGCATCGGCACCTTGCCGGTGTCCAGCTTGAGCAGCGCGTTGCCGGGCGCCTTGCCGTACAGCTGCCAGCCGAGCATGCCGAGCACCTCGTCGCCGACCGCGAAGGCCGGGTTGCGGCTCGCGACGACCTTGCCGACCGTGCCGCCCTGCATCACCTCGTCGAGCTTCTGCGGCGCCGCGTAGGACTTCGCGTCGTCCATGCGCCCGCGCATGTAGGGATCGAGCGACAGGTAGTGGTTGCGCACCAGCACCTCGCCCTCGCCGATCTCCGGAACCGGCGTCTCGACCAGCCTGAAGTTGTCGGGCTTCACCTGGCCCTGCGGCCTGCTCGCCAGCAGGAACTGCTTGTTGGTCTCGGTCATGTGGTCTTCCTCTCTTTCAGGTACTTGAAGGTGCCGGTCGCGCGGGCCGACAGGTGCCCGTGGCAGTCGAAAAGGTCGGCCTCGCAGAAGGCCATCGACGCGGTCCGCTTCAGCACCCTGCCTTCGGCGCGGATCCGGCCGATCGCAGGGGCCATGAAGCTCGTCTTCATCTCGATCGTGATCAGGGTGCTGCGCTCGCCGCGCGAAGCGTCGGCCAGCGTGCTGCCGGCGCGCGCCATCGCCACGTCGAGCAGCGTCATCACCACGCCGCCGTGGGCCATGTCGAGCGAGTTGGAGTGATGCGGCTGCTGGTCGAGCACCAGCTCGGACCGCCCGGGGCCGAGGTCGCGCCAGAGCGCCCCGAGGTGGGCCAGGAAGGGAATCCGCGACAGCGGGCGGTACTCGGCGGACGCGGCCACGCCGGCGCCCGGCGCATCGGCGCCGGTCCGGTCTTCGGTCTCTTTCGTGCTGGAGGACATGATGTCGTGAGTTGCGTTTCGTGCCCGGTCAGAACCACTCGTCGCGCATCGCGAGCGTGGTGGTGTCCAGGGAGTCGAGCAGGTCGAGCATCGGGCGCACGCGCGGCAACTCCCAGCGCATGAACCAGCGGGCCGCCTGCAGCTTGCCGAGGTAGAAGTCGCGGTCGGCCGCGTGCGCGGCGTCGCCGGCGGCGGCCAGCGCGGCCTGCGCGACCAGCGCCTGCTCCAGCCAGGTCCACGCGACGACCCAGTGGCCGAAGGCCTCGAGGAACACGCTGGCGTTGGCGAGCGTGACGTCGAGGTCGCCGGCGCCGTAGAGCCGCGACACGGTCGCGGCGATCCGCTCGCCGGTCTCGGCGACGGCGTGGCCTGCGGCCAGCCATTCGTCGCCGGCCTGCGCGGCGCGCGCCACCGTCTCGTGCACCCGCCGCGCGAAGGCCGCCAGCAGCGCGCCGTCGTTCAGCCTCACCTTGCGGCCGAGCAGGTCCAGGCCCTGGATGCCGTGCGTGCCTTCGTGGATCGGGTTGAGCCGGTTGTCGCGATAGTGCTGCTCGACGTTGTAGTCGCGGGTGTAGCCGTAGCCGCCGTGCACCTGGATCGCCAGGCTGTTGGCCTCGAGGCACCACTGCGAGGGCCAGCTCTTGCAGACCGGCGTGAGCAGCTCGAGCAACGCGTGGGCGCGGCCGCGCTCGGCCTCGTCGGGGTGCGTGCGCTCGTCGTCGATCAGGCGCGCGCAGAACAGGTTCAGCGCCAGCGCCCCCTCGACCCACGCCTTCTGGGCGAGCAGCATCCGGCGGACGTCGGCATGCTCGACGATCGGCACCTGCGGCGCCGAAGGGTCCTTGCCCTGCGGCGGCCTGCCCTGCGGCCGGTTGCGCGCGTACTCGAGCGCGTGCAGGTAGCCGGTGTAGCCGAGCATCGTCGCGCCCAGTCCCACCCCGATGCGGGCCTCGTTCATCATGTGGAACATGCAGGCCAGCCCCTTGCCGGGCTCGCCGACCAGCCAGCCGATCGCGCCGGCCTCGCCGCCGGGGCGGAACCTGCCTTCGCCGAAGTTGAGCAGCGTGTTGGTCGTGCCGCGATAGCCCATCTTGTGGTTCAGGCCGGCCAGCACGACGTCGTTGCGTTCGCCGAGCGAGCCGTCGTCGTTCAGCAGCAGCTTGGGCACCAGGAACAGCGAGATGCCCTTGACGCCGGGCACCGGCCTGCCGTCCGGGCCCGGGATCTTCGCCAGCACCAGGTGCACGATGTTCTCGGACAGGTCCTGCTCGCCCCCCGAGATCCACATCTTGTTGCCGAAGAGGCGGTAGCTGCCGTCCGGCTGCGGTTCGGCGCGGGTGCGGATGTCCGAAAGCGACGAGCCCGCCTGCGGCTCGGACAGGCACATCGTGCCGAAGAAGCGCCCTTCCATCATCGGCCGCACCCAGCGCTCCACCTGCTCGGGCGTGCCGTGCGCGAGCAGCAGGTTCGCGTTGCCGATCGTCAGGAACGGGTAGCCGGAGGCCGCCACGCTGGCGCCCTTGAACCAGGCGAAGCAGGCCTTCTCGACCAGGCAGGGCAGCTGCATGCCGCCCAGTTCGTAGTCCTGTCCGGCGGCCATCAGGCCGGCATCGCAGAAGACCTTCAGCGCCGCCTTCAGCTCGGCCGGCGTGTGGACCCGCTCGCCGTCGAAGGTCGGCTCGTTCAGGTCGAGCAGCCGGTTGATCGGGTAGAAATGCTCGGTCGCGATCTTCTGGCAGGTGTCCAGCGCCGCGTCGAAGGTCTCGCGCGAGTGGTCGCCGTAGCGCTCGCGCTGCGCCAGCGACTCCGCGCCCAGCCACTCGTAGAGCAGGAAATCGAGGTCGCGGCGCGACAGGATCTTCGACGGAACGGGAATGCTGGCCTTGGCCATCGTGACTTGCCCGGGGTTGGGTGGCGGCTGAAAACGAAAACGGGGCCGGATCGCGGCCCCGCGGCGGACGGGGCCGAAACCGGGCCCCGCCGCTTGCGCGAGACCGATCAGGCGATCTCGAACAGGCCCGCAGCGCCCATGCCGCCGCCGATGCACATCGTGACCACCGCCCACTTGCCGCCGCGCCGCTTGCCCTCGATCAGCGCGTGGCCGGTGAGGCGCTGGCCGCTCACGCCGTACGGGTGGCCGACCGCGATCGCGCCGCCGTTGACGTTGAGCTTCTCGTTCGGGATGCCCAGCTTGTCGCGGCAGTACAGCACCTGCACCGCGAACGCCTCGTTCAGCTCCCAGATGTCGATGTCGTCGACCTTCAGGCCCGCCCGCGCGAGCAGCTTGGGCACCGCGAAGACCGGGCCGATGCCCATCTCGTCGGGCTCGCAGCCGGCGACCGCGAAACCGCGGAAATAGCCGAGCGGCTTCAGGCCCTTCTTCTCGGCCAGCTTCGCGTCCATCACCACGCAGGCGCCGGCGCCGTCGGAGAACTGGCTGGCGTTGCCCGCCGCGATCACCCCACCGGGCAGCGCCGAGCGGATCTGCGACACCGCCTCGTAGGTCGTGCCCTCGCGCCGGCCCTCGTCGTCGGCCAGCGTGACTTCCTTGGTGCCGAGCTGGCCGGAGGCCTTGTCGGCCACCGCCATCTTCACCGTGATCGGCACGATCTCGTCCTTGAACTTGCCGGCCGCGGCCGCCGCGCAGGCGCGCTGCTGGCTCTGCACGCCGTACTCGTCCATCCGCTCGCGCGGGATGTTGTAGCGCTTGGCCACCATCTCGGCGGTCTGCAGCATCGGCCAGTAGACCTCGGGCTTGGACTTCATCAGGCCCTTGTCGCGGATCATGTGCATGTTCATCTCGTTCTGCACGCACGAGATCGACTCGACGCCGCCGGCCACGTACACGTCGGCCTCGCCGGCGATGACCCGCTGGGCGGCCATCGCGATCGTCTGCAGGCCCGACGAGCAGAAGCGGTTGATGGTCACGCCCGACACGGTGATCGGGCAGCCGGCGGCCAGCGCGATCTGCCGCGCGATGTTCGAACCGGTGGCGCCCTCGGGGTTGGCGCAGCCCATCAGCACGTCCTCGACCTCGCCCGGCTCGATGCCGGCGCGCTCGATCGCCGCGCGCACCACGTGCCCGCCCATCGTCGCGCCGTGGGTCATGTTCAGCGCGCCGCGCCAGGACTTCGCCAGGCCGGTCCGCGCGGTGGAAACGATCACTGCTTCACGCATCTTGGATTCCTCTGTCTTCGGTGCCGCGGCGGCGCGCGCCGCGGCGTTCGTCGAATTTCGTTCCGTCCGGGGGCGCCGGTCAGCCGTTGAAGCTCTTGCCTTCGGCGGCGAGCTTCGCGAGCAGCGGCGCCGGCGTCCAGAACGACGGGTCGCCGTGCGGGTTGGCCGCGAAGTCCTGCATCCGGTTCACCACGTTGTAGAGCCCGTACATGTCGGCGTAGAGCATCGGGCCGCCGCGGAACAGCGGGAAGCCGTAGCCGGTCAGGTAGATCATGTCGATGTCGGACGCCCGCATCGCGATGCCTTCCTCGAGGATCTTCGCGCCCTCGTTGACCAGCGCGAACACCAGCCGGTGCACGATCTCGTCGTCGGACAGCTTGCGCGGGGTGACGCCGATCTCCTTGCGGTGCTCCTCGATCAGCTTGTCGACCACCGGGTCGGGGATCGCGTCGCGCTTGCCCGCCTCGTAGCGGTAGAAGCCCGCGCCGGTCTTCTGGCCGAAGCGGCCCAGTTCGCAGATCTTGTCGGCGATCTTCGGGTACTTCATGTCGGGGCGCTCGACGTAGCGGCGCTTGCGGATGTACCAGCCCACGTCGTTGCCGGCCAGGTCGCTCATCCGGAACGGGCCCATCGCGAAGCCGAACTTCTCGATCGCCTTGTCGACCTGCTGCGGGCTGGCGCCCTCCTCGACCATGTAGCCGGCCTGGCGGCTGTACTGCTCGATCATCCGGTTGCCGATGAAGCCGTCGCACACCCCCGAGACCACGCCGGTCTTGCGGATCGTCTTGGACAGCGCCAGCGTGGTGGCCAGAACGTCCTTGGCGGTCTTCTCGCCGCGCACGATCTCGAGCAGCTTCATCACGTTGGCCGGCGAGAAGAAGTGCGTGCCGATCACGTCCTGCGGCCGCTTCGTGAACGAGGCGATCTTGTTCACGTCCAGCGTGGAGGTGTTGGTGGCCAGGATCGCGCCCGGCTTCATCACCTCGTCGAGCTTCTTGAAAACCTGCTCCTTGACCGGCATGTCCTCGAAGACCGCCTCGACCACGATGTCGGCCTGGCCGATGTCGTCGTAGGACAGCGTCGGCGAGATCAGCGCCATCCGCTTCTCGACGTCGTCCATCGTCATGCGGCCCTTCTTCGCCGAATTCTCGTAGTTCTTGCGGATCGTGGCCAGGCCCCGGTCGAGCGCCTCCTGCTTCATCTCGAGCAGCTTGACCGGGATGCCGGCATTGACGAAGTTCATCGTGATGCCGCCGCCCATCGTGCCCGCGCCGATGACCGCCGCCGACTTGATCGGGCGCAGCGGCGTGTCGGCCGGCACGTCGGGAACCTTGCTGGCCGCGCGCTCGCCGAAGAAGGCGTGACGCAGCGCCTTCGACTCCGGCGTCTGCACCAGGTGCAGGAACAGCTCGCGCTCGCGCGCCAGGCTCTGCTCGAAGGGCAGCTTGACCGCGGCCTGGATCGCCTCGACGCAGGCGGCCGGCGCCGGGAAGTTCCGCGCCACCGCCTTGACCGTGTTCAGCGAGAACTGCAGGAAGGCCTCGGCGTCCTCGTGCGCGATCTTCAGGTCGCGCACCTTGGGCAGGCCGCGGTTCTCGGCGAGCGCCTTGCGCGCGAACGCGATCCCGGCCTCGACCACGTCGCCGTCGACGATCTCGTCGAAAAGCTTCGTGCCCTTGAACTTCTCGGACTTGATCGCCGCGCCCGACACGATCATGTTGGTCGCCATCTCGAGCGGCACCACGCGGGGCAGCCGCTGCGTGCCGCCGGCACCGGGCAGGATGCCGAGCTTGACCTCCGGCAGCGCGATCTGGGCGCCGGTGGCCGCCACCCGGTAGTGGCAGCCGAGCGCGAGCTCCAGGCCGCCGCCCATCGCCACGCTGTGGATCGCGGCGACGACCGGCTTGGCAGACGCCTCGATCGCGCGGATCACCGTGTGCAGCGTGGGCTCGGCCAGCGCCGCCGGCGTGTTGAACTCGCGGATGTCGGCGCCGCCCGAGAAGGCCTTGCCGGCGCCGGTGATGACGATCGCCTTGACCGCCGCATCGGCCTGCGCGCGGCGCAGGCCCTCGACGATGCCGGTCCGCAGGCCGTGGCCCAGGCCGTTGACCGGCGGATTGTTCATGGTGATCACGGCGACATCGCCGTGGATGGCGTACTGGGCTTGGCTCATGCGTGGGTCCCGAGTCAGGTTGAAGACGTGAATCCGATTCTCGACGGACTTGCCCGGTGAAAAACGAACGCCCGTTCGATTTATGGTCAAAAAAAAGCGGGTGCTGCGAAAACGCCGGGGTGTCCGCCTGCGCGAGCACCCCTCGACCTCTAGTGTAACGCGCCGAAAACGCGTCGCCGGCGATACACCGGCGTTCCGCGTTTCAGACCTCCAGCCACTCCTGCCGGATCCGGGCGTTGTCCCGGAGGTCCTGCGGCGTGCCCTCGAAAACGATGTGGCCGTGGCCCATCACGTACACGCGCTGCGAGATGTCGAGCGCGATCGCGAGCTTCTGCTCGACCAGCAGCACCGAGATGCCGCGGTTCTTCAGCTCCTGCAAGTACTCGCCGACCAGCTCGACGATCTTCGGCGCGAGGCCCTCTGTCGGCTCGTCGATCATGATGAGCTCCGGGTCGCCCATCAGCGTGCGGCACAGCGTCAGCATCTGCTGCTCGCCGCCCGACAGCACGCCGGCCTGCGTGTGCTGGCGCTCCTTCAGCCGCGGGAACATCCGGTACATGTCGTCGAAGCTCCAGCGGCCCGGCGCCCGGCCCTTCAGGCCGAGGATCAGGTTCTGCTCGACGGTCAGCGTCGGGAAGATGTCGCGCGCCTCGGGCACGTAGCCGAGCCCCTTGTGCGCGATCTGGTATGGCTTCAGGCCGAGGATGGTCTCGCCCTTGAACTTGACAGTGCCGGTGCCCTCGACCAGGCCCATGACGGTCTTGACGGTGGTCGAGCGCCCGACGCCGTTGCGGCCGAGCAGGCTGACGATTTCGCCCTTCCGCACGACCATGTCGACGCCGTGCAGCACGTGGCTCTTGCCATAGTAGGCGTGCAGGTCGTGGACTTCGAGAATCGCTTCTGACATGTTCGGCCCGCTTCAGGCTTCTGCGAGCGTGGTGCCCAGGTAGGCTTCCTGCACCGCGCGGTTGGACTTGATGCCGGCCGGCCGGTCGGTGGCGATCACCTCGCCGTAGACGACGACCGAGATCCGGTCGGCCAGGCCGAACACGACGCTCATGTCGTGCTCGACCATGACCAGGGTCTTGCCTTCGGTGACGCGCGAGATCAGCTCCACCGCGTGATCGGACTCCGAGCGGCTCATGCCGGCGGTGGGTTCGTCGAGCAGGATCACGTCGGCGCCGCCGGCGATCGTGATGCCGATCTCGAGCGCCCGCTGCTCGGCGTAGGTGAGCAGGCCGGCCTGGGTGTCGCGCCTGCTCTGCAGGCCGATCCGGGTCAGGATGTCCTCGGCCCGCTCGGCCGCGTCGACGAGCCCGGCCAGCCGGTGCCAGAACGAGTACCGATAGCCGAGCGCGTACAGCGTGGCGCAACGGATGTTCTCGAAGACCGACAGCCGGTGGAAGATGTTGGTGATCTGGAAGCTTCTCGACAGCCCGCGCCGGTTGATCTCGAAGGGCTTGAGGCCGGTGATGTCCTGGCCGTTCAGCTCGATGCTGCCCGAGCTGACCGGGAAGCGCCCGGAGATCAGGTTGAACAGCGTCGACTTGCCCGCGCCGTTGGGCCCGATCACCGCATGGCGCTCGCCCTTGCGGATGTCGAGGTTCACGCCGCGGATGATCTCGGTCTTGCCGAAGCTCTTGCGGACGTCGGTCAGCTTCAGCGCGGATTCGCTGGAAATTTCTCTCATCGGATCGTGCCTTCGTCGGTCCGGTTTCAGGAAGCCAGCCCGCGCTGGATCCGGTCTTCGATCACGGCCTGCACGCTGCCCCACTCGCGCATGAACTCCCTGCGCATCAGGTGGAACAGCCATCCGCCGCCGCCGGTGACCAGCACCGCCACGATCCAGGGCATCGCGGTGCTCGCGTCGACCTGGAAGCCGAACAGCTTCATGCCGCCGCCGGTGCCGAAGCCCAGCGTCAGGTGATAGCTCATCTCGACCAGCATGATCACGCCGATCAGCAGCAGGAAGCCCGCGGACAGGACCTTCCCGTAGGGCCGCCACAGCCTGTTGAACAGCCCGAACTTCGCGACCCGCAGGTTCATCAGGATCAGCGAAGCCACGCCGCCCGGCGCGTACATGACCATCAGCACGAAGAACACGCCCAGGTAGAACTGCCACGCATCGGTGTACTCGGACAGGGCCACCGCGAAGAAGATGAAGATCACCGCGCCCAGCACCGGCCCGAAGAAGAACATCGCGCCGCCGATGAAGGTGGCCAGCAGCACGCCGCCCGAGCGGATCGCCGAGACGTTCTCGGCGGTGACGATCTCGAAGTTGATCGCCGCCAGTCCGCCGGAGATCCCTGCGAAGAAGGCCGACACGATCAGCACCAGGAAGCGCACCCGCTGGGTGTTGTAGCCGATGAACTCGGCCCGCTCCGGGTTGTCGCGCACCGCGTTGGAGATCCTGCCGAGCGGCGTCTGCGAGAACGCGAACATCGCGACCATGCAGACGAAGCACCAGACCGCGATCAGGTAGTAGACCTCGATCGACGGGCCGTAGGTGACGCCGAGGAAGGGATCGCCGACCACGCGGTTGCTCGACACGCCGCCCTCGCCCCCGAAGAAGCCGGGGAACATCAGCGACGCGGCGAAGACCATCTCGCCGATGCCCAGCGTGATCATCGCGAACGGCGTGCCGGCCTTCTTCGTGGTCACGTAGCCGAAGATCACGCCGAAGATCGCGCCGAACACGCCGCCCACCAGCGGGATCAGCGACATCGGGATCCAGATCCGGCCGTCGCCGACCCAGTTCATCGCGTGGATCGCGAAGAACGCGCCGAGGCCCGAGTACACCGCGTGGCCGAAGGACAGCATGCCCCCCTGGCCGAAGATCACGTTGTAGGCCAGCGCGAAGATGATCATGATCCCCATCTGCGACAGCAGGGTGATCGCGAAGCCGCTGGTGAAGATCAGCGGCAGCACGGCGAAGATCAGCGCCGCCCCGCCCCACACGAACCAGCGCCCGACGTTGTAGGGCGCGAAACTGACCGTCTTCGACATCGCCTCAGCCCTCCCGCGTGCCCATCAGGCCGCGCGGCCGGAAGATCAGCACCAGCACCAGCAGCACGTAGGGCAGCACCGGCGAAACCTGCGAAAGCTTCAGCGACATGATCGGATAGAGGAAGGCGTCGGAGGACATCGGCATGCCGAGCCCTTCGAGGAAGGAAACCGGCGACCAGTCGATGCCGATCGCGAAGGTCTGCATCAGGCCGATCAGCAGCGAGGCGACGAAGGCGCCGGCCAGCGAGCCCATGCCGCCGACCACCGTGACGACGAAGATGATCGCCCCGACGAGGGCCGCCATCGAGGGCTCGGTCACGTAGGCGTTGCCGCCGATCACCCCGGCCAGCCCGGCCAGCGCCGTGCCGCCGCCGAAGGTGAGCATGAAGACCCGCGGCACGTTGTGGCCCAGCGCCTCGACGGTCTCGGGATGGGTCAGCGAAGCCTGGATCACCAGCCCGATCCGGGTGCGGGTCAGCATCAGCCAGATCGCGACCAGCATGAACACCGCCACCAGCATCATGAAGCCGCGGTAGGCGGGGAAATTGGTGGAGAACACGGTGAACAGCGTGCCCGACAGTTCCTCGGGAACCTGGTAGGGCACCGCCGCCCGGCCCCAGACGATCTGGACCAGTTCGACGATGATGTACGACAGGCCGAAGGTGAACAGCAGCTCCGGCACGTGGCCCCACTTGTGCACCCGCCGCAGGCCGTATCGCTCGACCAGCGCGCCGAGCACCCCGACCAGCAGCGGCGCGACGAACAGCGCCGGCCAGAAGCCGATCCACTGGCTGATTTGGTACGCGAAGTAGGCCCCGATCATGTAGAAGGAGGCGTGCGCGAAGTTAAGCACGCCCATCATGCTGAAGATCAGCGTGAGGCCTGACGCGAGCATGAACAGCAGCAGCCCGTAGCTGATGCCGTTCAGCAGCGAGATGACGACGAATTCCACGATGTGTGCGAACCGGGCAGACGGCACCCGCGGCCCTCCCTGCACACGAGGGCAGGCGACCGGACGGGGTCCTGGAAGGCGGAGTTTTCTGCGCAAGCCGCCCCGGGGCCGGGGCCCCGGGGCGTTCGGGCGGCAATCAGCCCTTCGGCCGCTTCATGTTGCACGAGGTGGGCTGCGACGCCACGTAGGCGTCGAGCTTGGCCTCGGTCTTCCAGCCGTAGCCGGTGTTCTCGACGTCGTGGCGGACGGTCTTGCCGTCGACCTTCTGCCAGGACGTGATCACGACCTGCTGCTGCAGCTGGTGATCGCTGGCGCGCATCTCGACCTCGCCGTTCAGCGACTGGAACTTCAGGCCTTCCATCGCGAACGCGACCTTGACCGGGTCGGTCGACTTGGCCTTCTTCATCCCCTCGGCGAGCATCTTGATGCCGGTGTAGGTGGCCATCGTGTAGTAGTCGTCGTTGTGCTTCTTCTTGAAGTCCATGACGATCTTGTCGGCCCGCTCGCCGGCGTCGTTGGTGTTCCAGTAGCTCACCACGCGCACCCGGTCCTCGCCCGCCGCGCCCATCTGGGTCGGCACGCCGGTGGTGCCGGCGTAGTAGGTGTAGAACTTGGCGTCGAGGCCGGCGTCCTTGGCGGCCTTGATCAGCAGCGCCATGTCGGCGCCCCAGTTGCCGGTGATGATCGTGTCGGCGCCGGCGGCCTTGATCTTCGCCACGTAGGGCGCGAAGTCGCGGACCTGCGCGAGCGGGTGGCGATCCTTGCCGACGATCTGGATGTCGGGACGCTTGACCTTCAGGTACTCCTCGGCCGCCTTCTCGACCGCGTGGCCGAACGAGTAGTCCTGGTTGATCAGGTAGACCTTCTTGATCTCCGGACGCTTGGCCATGTACGTGGTCAGCGCCTCCATCTTCATGTCGGCGTTGATGTCGAGACGGAAGTGCCAGAAGCTGCACTTCTGGTTGGTCAGGATCGGGTCGACCGCCGCGTAGTTCAGGAAGACGATTTCCTTGCCCGGGTTGCGCGCGTTGTGCTTCTCGACCGCGTCGGCCAGCGCGATCGCGACGCTGGAGCCGTTGCCCTGGGTGATGTAGCGGATGCCCTGGTCGATGATCGATTTCAGGACCGTCAGACTTTCCTGCGGGCTGAGCTTGCCGTCGAAGGGAACCATCTCGAACTTGACGTCGCCGGCCCATTTCTCGCGGTTGGCGATCTCGGTCACGGCCTGCCAGCTGCGCAGCTGGTTCTGGCCGACCGGGGCCATCATCCCCGAGAGCGGGTCGATCCACGCGACCTTGACGGTGCCCGACTGCGCCCAGGCGGCCGGGGCGGCGGCGGCTGCGGCGAACGCCACAGAGAATGCCGCGAAAGCGAATTTCTTGCTCATCGTTGTCTCCTTCTGAGTTCGGTCTGTGTCGACCCGGGGGCGATCGATCGCCGCCTGCCGCGGATCATAAACGAGATTTCGGGCCGGGCAAGCCGGCCCGAAGCCCCGTGGGGCAATTCTCGTGGCGAGTACGGCGCGGCGGGAACGCCGCCGACGCCATACTCCCAGGCCGCTCACGCGGTGGGCAGCTTGTATCCGGCAAACTGCTCGCGCAGCTTCGTCTTGAGGATCTTGCCGGTCGCGCCGAGCGGGATCGCATCGACGAACTGCACGTCGTCCGGGGTCCACCACTTCGCGATCTTGCCCTCGTAGAAGGCGATCAGCTCCTCCTTGGTGACCTCGGCGCCCGGCTTCTTCGCGACGATCAGGAGCGGCCGCTCGTCCCACTTCGGATGCGCGACGCCGATCACCGCCGCGTTGGCCACTGCCGGATGCGCGATCGCCAGGTTCTCCAGGTCGATCGTGCTGATCCACTCGCCGCCGGACTTGATCACGTCCTTGCTGCGATCGGTGATCTGCATGTAGCCGTCGGCGTCGATCGTGGCCACGTCGCCGGTGGGGAACCAGCCGCGACCGTCGGGGTCGTACTCGAGCGGATCGCCGCCCTCGCCGCGGAAGTATTCCTTGATGACCCAGGGGCCGCGGACCAGCAGGTTGCCGAAGGTCTTGCCGTCCCAGGGCAGCTCCGTGCCGTCGTCGCCGACGATCTTCATGTCGATGCCGAAGATCACGTGGCCCTGCTTCTCGAGGATCTTGCGCTGGGCCTCCTCGGGCAGCTTCTCGTGCTTGAGTTGCAGGCGGCTCAGCGTGCCCAGCGGCGAGAGCTCGGTCATGCCCCAGGCGTGGATCACCTCGACGCCGTACTGGTCGTTGAACGCGCGGATCATCGCCGGCGGGCAGGCCGAGCCGCCGATCACGGTGCGCCTGAGCGACGAGAACTTCGCGCCGATCGAGCCGACGTGCTGCAGCAGGCCCAGCCACACGGTCGGCACGCCCGCCGAATAGGTGACGCCTTCGGCCTCCATCAGCTCGTAGAGCGACTTGCCGTCGAGCGCCGGCCCCGGGAACACCAGCTTGGCACCCACCAGCGGGCAGATGTAGGGCAGGCCCCAGGCGTTGACGTGGAACATCGGCACGACCGGCAGGATGCTGTCGCGCGCCGAGGCGCCCATCGCGTCGGGCAGCGCCGCGGCATAGGCGTGCAGCACCGTGGAACGGTGCGCGTACATTGCGCCCTTCGGGTTGCCGGTGGTGCCCGAGGTGTAGCACAGGCCGCAGGCCGTGCGCTCGTCGAGCTCGGGCCAGCGGTAGCCGGCCGAGCCCTTCGCGAGGAACTCCTCGTAGTTGACCAGGTTGGGGATCTTGTCGGACTTCGGCTGCTTGTCCGGGTCGCACATCGCGATCCAGCTCTTGACCGTCGGGCACTTGGCCGCGATCGCCTCGACGATCGGCAGGAAGGTCAGGTCGAAGGCCAGGTGCGTGTCGCCGGCGTGGTTGACGATCCAGGCGATCTGCTCCGGGTGAAGTCGCGGGTTGATCGTGTGGATCACGCCGCCCAGGCCGCCGACCGCGTAGTACAGCTCCATGTGCCGGTAGCCGTTCCAGGCCAGCGTGGCGATCCGGTCGCCGACCGCCGTGCCCGAGCGCACGAAGGCATCGGCCAGTTGCCTGGCCCGCTCGTGACAATCCGCGTAGGTGTAGCGGTGGATGTCGCCTTCGACGCGCCGCGAGACGATCTCGGTGTCCCCGTAGTGGCGGGCCGCGTGCTGCAACAGCGACGAAACCAGCAGCGGCATGTCCATCATCAGGCCTTGCATGTTCGATGTCTCCTGCGAGAGTTGTTTCGTGAACACCGCGGATTCTAGCGACACGGCGAGGGATTCAGGCCTGCGAACCCCTTGCCGGCCCTAGAATTCCCACATGGATCAAGCTTTCGGATCGACCGGCAGGGCCGACGGCGGATCGGCGCAGGCCGCCGCGCCCGGCGACGCGCCGCGGCAGGCGCCGCAGCCTTTGCGCGTGCCCGGGCTCGCCTTCGACAACCGCTTCGCCCGCCTGCCCGACGGTTTCTACGCGCGGGTCCGGCCGGCGCCCCTGCCCGAGCCCTGGCTGGTGGCCGCCTCGACCGACGCCGCCGAGGCGCTGGGCCTGCCGGCCTCGGCCTTCGACGACCCGGCCGTCGTCGACGCGCTGGCCGGCAACCGCCCGATCGACGGCGCCGAGCCCCTGGCGGCCGTCTACGCGGGCCACCAGTTCGGCGTCTGGGCCGGGCGCCTCGGCGACGGCCGGGCGATCCTGCTGGGCGAGGCGATCGGCGCCGAAGGCAGCCGCTGGGAGCTGCAGCTCAAGGGCGCCGGCCGAACCCCCTTCTCGCGAGGCGCCGACGGCCGCGCGGTGCTGCGCTCTTCGATCCGCGAGTTCCTGTGCTCGGAGGCGATGCACGGCCTCGGCATCCCGACCACCCGGGCGCTGGCACTGGTCGCCTCCGACGAACCGGTCTTTCGCGAGACCGTCGAGACCGCAGCCGTCGTCACGCGGATGTCGCCGTCCTTCCTGCGCTTCGGCTCCTTCGAGTACTTTCGCCATTTCGGCCAGCCCGAGCGCCTTAAGCTGCTCGGCGAGACCCTGCTCGCGCAGCACTACCCGGAGCTTCTCGGCGCGCCGAATCCGTGGCTGGCGCTGCTGCGCGAGGTCACCGAGCGCACCGCGCGGCTCGTCGCCGCCTGGCAATCGGTCGGCTTCTGCCACGGCGTCATGAACACCGACAACATGTCGGCGCTGGGCCTCACGATCGACTACGGCCCCTTCGGCTTCCTCGACCGCTTCGACCCGAACCACGTCTGCAATCACTCCGACGACCTGGGCCGGTACAGCTACTCGATGCAGCCGAAGATCGCGGAGTGGAACTGCTGGTGCCTGGGCGATGCGCTGATGCCGCTGATCGCCGAGGCCGGCGGCGGCGTCGACGACGCGAAGGAGGCTCTGGCGAGCTTCGGCCCGGCCTTCGACGCCGAGTACGGGCGGCTGATGCGGGCCAAGCTCGGGCTCGCCACCGAGCGCGGCGGCGACGACGCGCTGGTTCGCGCCACGCTGGACCTGCTGCACGCGCAGCGGGTCGACTTCACGAGCTTTTTCAGGCGCCTGGGCTCCGTCGGGCTAGCCGCCGAGGACATTCGCCCCGGCGCGCAGCGCCCGGGCAGCCGCTGTCGCGACCTGTTCGTCGATCCGGCGCTGTTCGACGGCTGGGCGGCGCGCTGGCGCGCCCGCCTGCGCGACGAGGGCAGCAACGATGCCGAGCGCGGCCGGCGGATGAACCGTGTGAACCCGAAATACGTGCTGCGCAATCACCTGGCGGAGCTGGCGATCCGCCAGGCCCGCGAGCGCGACCCCGGCATGGTGCGGCGACTGCTGCAGGTGCTGCGCCGGCCCTTCGACGATCAACCCGAACACGAGGACCTTGCCGCCCTGCCCCCGGACTGGGCGGCCCACCTCGAAGTGAGCTGCTCATCGTGACCACGAAACCGGAAACGACCCAGGAAGGCGCGGCGGCCGACCGCGTCGAGCTGACCGACGAAGAATGGCGCCGCCGGCTGTCGCCGGAGGAATTCGAGGTGGCCCGCCGGCACGGCACCGAGCGGGCGTTCACCGGCCGCTACTGGAACCTGAAGACGCCGGGGCGCTACCTGTGCGTGTGCTGCGGCACTCCGCTGTTCGCGTCCGCGCACAAGTACGACTCCGGATCGGGCTGGCCGAGCTACTGGCAGCCGATCGACGCGGCGCGGATCACGCTGCGCACCGACACGAGCTGGGGCATGGTGCGGACCGAGGCGCTGTGCGCGGTGTGCGACGCGCACCTCGGCCACGTGTTCGAGGACGGCCCGCCGCCGACGGGCCTTCGCTACTGCATCAACTCGCTGTCGCTGCGCTTCGAGCCCGAGTGATCAGGCCTTCTTGATCTTCTCGAGCATCCGGAAAGTGGTGCGCGACGAGCCCTTGAAGAGCCTCTTCAGGTACTTCGGCAGGCAGCGGCGCTCGAGCGTGTTGCGACGGGTACGCGAACGTTCGGCCATCTCTATTCTCCTGGGATCTGGGACAAAACCGGTGATTTTATACTAGCTGCCATGAAGCTACTCTTCGACCTCTTCCCGATCCTGCTCTTCTTCGTCGCCTACAAGCTGGTCGACATCTACGCGGCCACCGCGGTGGCGATCGCCGCGAGCTTCGCGCAGATCGGCTGGCTCAAGCTGCGCTCCCGCCCGGTCGAGCCGATGCAGTGGGCCGGCCTGGCGATCATCGCGGTCTTCGGCGGCCTCACCCTGCTCTGGCAGGACGAAACCTTCATCAAGTGGAAGCCCACCGTGCTCTACGGGCTGTTCGCGGCGGTGCTGGGCGGCGGCCGGCTGTTCTTCGGGCGCGACCTGATCAAGGCCGCGATGGGCTCGCAACTCGTGCTGCCCGACCCGGTCTGGCGGAAGCTGAACCTGGCCTGGATGCTGTTCTTCGCGGTCATGGCGGTGCTGAACCTGGCCGTCGCCTACGGCTTCTCCACCGACACCTGGGTCAGCTTCAAGCTGTTCGGCACGCTGGGCCTGACGCTCGCCTTCGTGGTGGCGCAGGCCTTCTACGTGAGCCGCTTCATCGAGGAGGAAAAGCCGTGAAGCCCGAGATCGACGAACTGCGGCAACGGCTCGCCGGCGCCTTCCCCGAGGCCGCAGGAATCGAGATCGTCGACGACAGCGCCGCGCATGCCGGGCACGCCGGCGCGGCCGGCGGCGCCGGGCATTTCAGGGTGAAGATCGTGTCGGCGCGCTTCGCCGGAATGCCCGTCGTGGCGCGACATCGCCTCGTGTATGATGCCGTGGCCGACTGGATGCCCCATCGCATCCACGCGCTGTCGATCGACGCGCGGCCGGCCACTCCCGAAAGCAGCAAAGGATGACGATGCCCTCGAACACCCTGTCGCTTCGCCTCGCGAAGCTCGCGGCCGTGGCACTCCTGCCGGTCGCCTCGGCCGCGCTGGCGCAGAACGCCGCGGTCGTCAACAACAAGCCGATCCCGAGCAAGAGCGTCGACGAGTTCGTCGCCGCGCTGGTCGCCCAGGGCCGGCCCGACACCCCCGAGCTGCGCGCCGCCGTCCGCGAGGAGCTGATCGCCCGCGAGCTGTTCGCCCAGGAAGCCGAGAAGAAGGGCCTGACCCGCAACCCCGAGGTGCAGCGCCAGCTCGACGCGGTCCGCCAGGACATCCTGATCCGCGCGGTGATCCGCGACCACCTGAAGAACAAGCCGATCACCGACGCGGAGGTCAAGGCCGAGTACGACAAGGTCGCCAAGGAGTCCGCCCAGAAGGAATACCGCGCCCGCCACGTGCTGGTCGAGACCGAGGACGAGGCCAAGCAGATCATCGCCGACCTGAAGAAGGGCACGGCCTTCGAGGAACTGGCCAAGAAGTCCAAGGACACCGGCTCTGCCGCGCAGGGCGGCGACCTCGACTGGAACACCCGCGACACCTTCGTCAAGGAGTTCTCCGACGCGATGGTCGCGCTCGAGAAAGGCAAGTTCACCGAGGCCCCGGTCAAGACCCAGTTCGGCTGGCACGTGATCCGCCTCGACGACGTCCGCGACTCCGCGCCGCCGCCGCTCGAGCAGGTCCAGCCGCAGATCCGCCAGCAGCTCGAGCGCGAGCGGGTACAGGAACTCCAGAAGGAGCTTCGCGCCAAGGCGAAGATCCAGTGATCGCTCACGCGTTTCGCTGATCGCCGCGCGGCCCCACGAGGGCCGCGCTTCGTTTCGGGGGCCGGAAGCGGCGGAAGCGACCCGACACGCGACCCAGGAAGCAATCCGCGGAGCGGCCTACGAAGCGGCCAGCAGCGCGTCGGCCGCGTCGAGCACCTCGGACAGCGGCACCGGCCCGCGCCCGTCTCCCAGGTTGCGGTGCGGCGTGTCCGCCTCGACCCTGAAGATCGCCGCTGAGGTGGCGGTGAAGATCGCGATCGTCGGCGCGCCGCTCGCGGCGGCGAGATGAGTCAGGCCGCTGTCCACGCCGACGACCAGGCGGGCCGCGCCCAGCAGGCCCACCCACTCGGGCAGCGAAGGCATCCGCTCGGGCACCAGCGCGTCGCCGATTCCCGCGGCCAGTCTCAGCGCACGCGCCCTCTCGCCCGCGTCGCCCCATGGCAGCAGGCAGCGCAAGCCCCGGCGCGACAGCCGGAGCCCCAGTTCGATCCAGTCGGCCTCCGGCCAGGTCTTCTCGGGGCGGGAGCTGCCGTGCACGAGCACCGCGAAGGGCGCCTGCGGAGCGAGATCGCTCGCCGGCGCCGCCGCCGCGCGCAGCCCGAAGTGCGGCGCGCGCTCGGGCAGCGGATAACCCAGCGCCCGGGCCGCGAGCACCCGGTTGACCGTGATCGCGTCCAGCCCGTCGATCGACGCCCGGTCGACGGTGCGGCGATAAAGGCGGTGGTACATCGGCTCGCTGGACGGCCCCGGCGCGGGGCCGATCACCGGACCGCGCGCCAGCGCCGCCACGATCGCGCTCTTGCGCCGGCCCTGCAGGTCGACGATACAGTCGTAGCGCCGCGCCCGAAGCTGCCCGAGGTCGCGCAGCGCTGCGCGCAGGGCCGCGCCGTAGCGCCGCTCCTTGCGAAAGCGGCGCAGTTCGAGCGGGATCACCGCGTCCAGCCCCTCGCAGAGCGCGAGCAGGCGGTCGACGGGCCGCTCGACCACCCAGTCGACGGTCGCGCCGGGAAGCGCGCGGCGAATGTCGTCGACGACAGGCAGCGCCTTGATCACGTCCCCAAGCGAGGTGAGCTTGACGATCAGGATCCGCTGCGGGCGCTGCGGCGCACCGCCCGCGACGGCGCCGGAACCGGCGCGGGGCGAGGGATCGGCCATGCCTGCCCCGCCGCTCAGGCGCCGGAGCGCGCGGAACGCCGGCGCTCGGCGAAGAATTCCCGCAGCAGCGCGCCGCACTCGTCGGCCAGCACGCCGCCGACCGCGACCGTCTGGTGGTTCAGCCGCGCCTCGCCGAACAGGTCGACCACGCTGCCCGCCGCGCCGGTCTTGGGGTCCGGCGCGCCCCACACGACCCGGCGCAGCCGCGCGTGCATCAGCGCGCCCGCGCACATCGCGCAGGGCTCCAGCGTGACGTAGAGCTCGCAGTCGGGCAGCCGGTAGTTGCCGAGCAAGGTGCTGCCGGCGCGCAGCGCGCAGATCTCGGCGTGCGCGGTCGGGTCGTGCGACGCGATCGGCTGGTTGTAGCCGGTGGCCAGCACCCCGCCCTCGCGGACCAGCACCGCCCCGACCGGCACCTCGCCAACGGTCCAGGCATTGCGGGCCTGGTCGAGCGCCAGGCGCATCATCGCGAGATCGAAGGGGGTCGGGATGTCAGTCAAGGCCTGGCCTCGTCGAGCGGCCGCAATTCTATCCCCATCGGGCCGATCCGCCTGCCGCGGGCCCAGCCCCCGCCCGCGCGGCCGGCGCGCCTTCCGCGCCCGGAATCGCACTGCTCCCTATCAAACGCCGATTTTTCGATAGTCATTGCCAATTTAATTGATCGCGACAATTCATTAGACGCGTTCGATAGTCATATCTAATATTCGCCCTGTCCCAACCACTTCCTCGATACCCAAAAGGAGCGACAAATGTCCCTGATCAACACCGAAATCAAGCCCTTCAAGGCCACCGCCTACCACAACGGCAAGTTCGTGCCGGTCAGCAGCGAGGACCTGAAGGGCAAGTGGTCGGTCGTCGTCTTCTACCCGGCCGACTTCACCTTCGTCTGCCCGACCGAGCTCGGCGACCTGGCCGACCACTACGACACCTTCAAGGCGCTGGGCGTGGAGATCTACGCGGTGTCGACCGACACGCACTTCACCCACAAGGCCTGGCACGACACCTCGGACACGATCGCCAAGATCCGCTACCCGATGATCGGCGACCCGACCGGCGCGATCACCCGCAACTTCGACGTGATGATCGAGGAAGAGGGCCTGGCGCTGCGCGGCACCTTCGTGATCAACCCGGAAGGCCAGATCAAGCTGTGCGAGATCCACGACAACGGCATCGGCCGCGACGCCAAGGAGCTGCTGCGCAAGGTCCAGGCTGCCCAGTACGTCGCCGCGCATCCGGGCGAAGTCTGCCCCGCCAAGTGGACCCCGGGCGAAGCCACGCTGGCCCCGTCGCTGGACCTGGTCGGCAAGATCTGATCGCCTGACCTGCCCGCCGGAGGCCTCGGCCTCCGGCTCACTACCGGCAGTCCGCCCCGCAGCATCGCGGACCGCGCCGATCGCCCCGCCGGCCCCGGCCGGCGCGGGCAGATCGCAGCGCCAAGCCGTTCGCCGACGGCTTCGCACTGCGATCTTCCACTCTCCAGGAGGAACTGAACATGCTCGCCGCCAACATCCGCACCCAGCTCGAGGCCTACCTGCAGAAGCTCGAGCAGCCGATCGAACTGGTCGCCTCGCTCGACGACGGCGCGAAGTCCGACGAACTGCGCGAACTGCTGCGCGAGATCGCGTCGCTGTCGCCGAAGATCGCGCTGCGCGAGGACGGCGCCGACGCCCGCAAGCCGTCGTTCACCGTGGGCGCCGCGGGCCAGGCCGCTCGCGTGGCCTTCGCCGGCATCCCGATGGGCCACGAGTTCACCTCGCTGGTGCTCGCGCTGCTGCAGGCTGGCGGCTACCCGCCCAAGGTCGACGCCGCGACGATCGAGCAGATCCGCAACCTGAAGGGCGAGTTCCGCTTCGAGACCTTCATCTCGCTGTCCTGCCACAACTGCCCGGACGTGGTCCAGGCGCTGAACCTGATGGCCGTGCTGAACCCGGGCGTGACCAGCACGATGATCGACGGCGCGCTGTTCCAGGGCGAGGTGGAGTCGCGCAAGATCATGGCGGTTCCCACGGTCTTCCTGAACGGCGAGGCCTTCGGCCAGGGCCGGATGACGCTCGAGGAGATCCTCGCCAAGGTCGACACCGGAGCCGCGGCGCGCGAGGCCGAGAAGCTCGACGCGAAGGAGGCCTTCGACGTGCTGGTGGTCGGCGGCGGCCCGGCCGGCGCGGCCGCGGCGATCTACGCCGCCCGCAAGGGCATCCGCACCGGGGTGGTGGCCGAGCGCTTCGGCGGCCAGGTGCTCGACACGATGGGCATCGAGAACCTGATCTCGGTGCCGCAGACCGAGGGCCCGAAACTGGTCCGCGCGCTCGAGGCGCACGTGGGCGAATACGAGGTCGACGTGATGAACCTGCAGCGCGCCGAGGCGCTCGAGCCGGCCGGCGTCGACGGGCTGGCGCGGGTGAAGCTCGCCGGCGGCGCCACGCTGAAGGCGAAGACCGTGATCCTGGCCACCGGCGCCCGCTGGCGCGAGATGAACGTGCCCGGCGAGCGCGAGTACCGCGGCGCGGGCGTGGCCTACTGCCCGCACTGCGACGGCCCGCTGTTCAAGGGCAAGCGGGTGGCGGTGATCGGCGGCGGCAACTCGGGCGTGGAAGCCGCGATCGACCTGGCCGGCGTGGTGGCCCACGTGACCCTGCTCGAGTTCGACGGCAAGCTGCGCGCCGACGCGGTGCTGCAGTCCAAGCTGAAGAGCCTGCCCAACGTGACCGTGATCGTGAATGCCCAGACCACCGAGGTCACCGGCGACGGCAGCAAGATGAACGGCCTGGTCTACAAGGACCGCGTGAGCGGCGACGTGAACAAACTCGAGCTCGAGGGCGTGTTCGTGCAGATCGGCCTGCTGCCCAACACCGACTGGCTGAAGGGCGCGGTGGCGCTGAGCCCGCGCGGCGAGATCGAGGTCGACGCCCGCGGCCAGACCTCGGTGCCTGGCGTGTTCGCCGCCGGCGACGCGACGACGGTGCCGTACAAACAGATCGTCATCGCGATGGGCGAAGGCGCGAAGGCCAGCCTGTCGGCCTTCGACCACCTGATCCGCGCGTCGGCGCCAGCCGCCTCGCCGGCGATCGCCGAACCGCAGAAGCTGGCGGCCTGAGGCCTGAGGCGACCTGAGGACCACGACTGCCCGGCAGCGAAGGACGCGAAGCAGGCCGACCAGGAGGGCGCACTCGCCTTCCGCGGCGGCCGCTTCGGCTGGCCAGGAACGAATCAGGCCGACAAGAACGCGCCCAGCGCCGCCAGCAACTCGTCGGGGGCCTCCTCGGGAATGAAGTGGCCGCAGTCGAGCGCGTGGCCATGCACGTCGTCGGCCTTCTCCTTCCAGGTCGCCAGCACGTCGAACAGCGCGTCCATCTTGCCGTAGCTTCCCCAGATCGCCAGCACCGGACAGCGCAGCCGTTTGGCCAGATCGCGCTCGTCGTCCTCGAGGTCGCGGGTCGCGGCGGCGCGATAGTCCTCCAGGCCGGCGCGGATCGTGCCGGGCTGCGTGAAGGCGCGCAGATACTCCTGGAACATGGGCTCCTCGATCGCGCCGGCCCGGAAGGTCAGCGCGCGGAACATCTGGCGCAGGAAGGCCTCGGGCGCGGCCTGCAGCATGATCTCGGGCAGGTCGGGCGCCTGGAAGAAGAACCAGTGCCAGTAGGCGGCCGCGAGGTGGCGGTCGGCCTTCGAGAACACGGTGTGCGTCGGCACGACGTCGAGCACGCACAGCTTCGTGACCGCGTCCGGATTGTCCAGCGCCTGCCGATGCGCGACCCGCGCGCCCCGGTCGTGGCCGACCAGCGCGTAGCACGAGTGGCCCAGCGCCAGCATCGTCTCGTGCATGTCGCGCGCCATCGTCTTCTTGTCGTAGCCGTCGCGCGGCTTGTCCGAGTCGCCGTAGCCGCGCAGGTCCGGACACACCACGGTGAAGCGGTCGAGCAGCTTCGGCGCCACCTTGCGCCACATCTGGCCGGTCTGCGGATAGCCATGCAGCAGCAGCAAGGCCGGCCCCTGCCCGCCGGTCCAGAGATTCACCTTGATCCCGTTGGCGCGGACCGTGCGGTGGTCCATCCCCGTCATGAAGTGCATGCGCAGTCTCCTCCTCGGGCCCGGGCTGCCGGGGTCCGCTCGTCGGCGGCGGTCTCGGTCAGGCGGGCAGCTCGCTCGCGCCAGAGCATAGCGCGTGCGCCGCCCCTTCGGTCGGCGGCCCTGGACCGTGACGCTGGCGGCGGCTTGTAGGTGGAGCGCCCGCTCGGCGAGAATTGGGGCACCGCGCACCATCCCGCTCCGGGAGCAGCATGCGAATCGCGTCGCGACCGACGAAGCGATGATCTGGCACGCGACTTCGTCCGCGGCGCCAAAGGCCTCGCCGCCCCGTGGAGGCTCCTGGCGAATCTGGCTCGCGGCAGCGGCAAGCCTCGTCCTGCTCGGGCTCGCCCTGTCGGTGCTGCACGCGGAACTGGCACGGGTGCACCTGGCCGACGTGCGCGCCGCCTTCGGACGGCTCGGCGCGGGCAATTTCTTCCTCGCGCTCGCCGCGACCGCCGGGAGCTATCTGGCCCTCACCGGCTACGATGTGCTGGCGCTCCGCTACCTGGGACACGCCCTGCCCTATCGACGGGTCGCGGCGGCATCCTTCGTCGCGACGGCCGTCGGCCACAACCTCGGCCTGGCGATGCTCAGTGCCGGCGCGGTCAGGCTGCGCCTGTACACCGCCTGGGGGCTCTCGGCCGCCGACGTGGCGCTGACGGCGGGCCTGGTCGGGCTCACCTTCGGGATCGGCATCGGCTTCGCGATCGGCCTCGCCCTGTTGTTCGAGCCGGCAGTGGCCACCCGCTGGCTGCACATCGCACCCGCCATGGCGCGCGGCGCCGGCGTGCTGCTGCTGACCGCGCCCCTCGCCTACCTGTTGCTCGCCTGGCGGCGCCGCGAGCCGCTGCGCGTCGGCCCCTGGCAGGTCCGGGTGCCGTCGCCCGGGTTGGCCTGGCGCCAGCTGCTGCTCGCCCTCGCCGACCTCGGTTGCGCGGCCCTGGCGCTCTGGCTGCTGCTCCCCGCCGACGCGGCGCCGCCCTTCCACGTGTTCCTGGGCGTGTACGTGATCGCGGTGGGCGCGGGCATCGCCAGCCACGTCCCGGGCGGACTCGGCGTATTCGAATCGGTGCTGCTGCTCGGCCTGCCCGACACGCCACGCGACGCCCTGCTGGCGGCCATGGTCGGCTACCGCATCGTGTACTACCTGCTGCCGCTGGCGCTGGCCGCGCTGACAGGCGTTCCGTTGGCGCTGAGCGAGCAGCATCGACGCCTGGCCGGCGCGTTTGCGGCGGTTCGGCCCCTGTTCGCCTGGCTCGCCCCGGTGGCGGCGGGCGCGACCGTCTTCGTGGCCGGAGCAGTGCTGCTCTTCTCCGGCAGCCTGCCGGCCGACGCACAGCGGCTGCGCTGGCTGCGCGAAGTCCTGCCGCTGCCCGTGCTGGAAGTCTCCCATCTCGCGGGCAGCCTGCTCGGCCTGGGGCTGCTGGTGCTTGCCCAGGCCCTGCACAGGCGGATACGGCTGGCCTGGCGGCTCGCGATCGGGCTGCTGCTCGCGGCGGCCATCGCGTCGCTGCTGAAGGGCGTCGACATCGAGGAGGCCTCGGTGTCGCTCGCGGCACTCGCCATCCTGTGGCTCGGGCGGGATGCCTTCCGACGAGAAGCAATGATCGCCAGCAACGTGCTGTCCCCGGCGTCGCTCGCGGCAATCGCGGCCGTGCTCCTGGTCACCGCCTGGATCGGCCTCTTCGCCTACAGGCACGTCGAGTACTCGCAGCAATTGTGGTGGGCCTTCGCCTTCCACGGGGATGCCCCGCGCTACCTGCGCGCCACCCTCGCGGTCATGGTAGCCGGCTGCACGCTCGCCCTGTGGCGCGCGATGCAGCCGGCCGCGCCCGAGGCCGGGCCGCCGACCGCCGCCGAGATCGAGCGAGCCGCTGGCATCGTCGCCCGCTCCCGGTCGGCCGATGCGGCGCTGGCGCTGCTCGGCGACAAGCGCCTGCTGTTCGACACCGAGCGGGAGGCCTTCCTGATGTACCAGGTGCGGGGACGCAGCTGGATCGCGCTGGGCGATCCGGTCGGCGATCCGGTCGGCGACCCGGCCGCGCAGTCGCGGCTCGCGTGGCGGCTGCGCGAAATTGCCGATCGTCACGCCGGCCGGGCAGTGTTCTACCAGGTCGACGCCGCGCACCTGCCGCTGTACCTCGACATGGGGCTGGCCGCGATCAAGCTTGGCGAGGAGGCCACGGTTTCGCTGGCTGGCTTCACCCTGGAGGGCCCCGCGCGGCGCGAGCTGCGTCATGCCCACAGCCGGGCTAGGCGCGACGGCCTGCGCTTCGAATGGCTGGACGCCTCCGCGGTGCCGCCCTTGCTCGGCGCGCTGAAGGAGGTCTCGGACGCCTGGCTCGCGGCAAAGCACAGCCGCGAGAAGGGCTTCTCGCTCGGGCGCTTCGACCCTGCCTATCTCCGGCGCTTCCCGTGCGCCCTGGTGCGGCGCGAGGACACGATCGTCGCCTTCGCGAACGTGTTGACCGGAGCCGATCGCCACGAGCTGTCGGTCGACCTGATGCGCCACCGGCCCGACGCCCCGCCCGGGGTCATGGACTTCCTGTTCACCGAGCTCATGCTGTGGGGAGCGCGACAGGGCTACGGCCGCTTCAACCTCGGCATGGCACCGCTGGCCGGGCTCGAGGCCCATCCCCTGGCGCCGCTGTGGCACCGGCTCGGCACGCTGATCTTCCGGCACGGCGAGCACTTCTACAACTTCCGCGGGCTTCGCGCCTACAAGGCCAAGTTCGATCCGCAGTGGCGACCGCGCTACCTGGCTGCGCCAGGGGGCCTCGCGTTGCCCGGCGTGCTGGTCGACGTGGCGGCGCTGATCGGAGGCGGCCTGGGCGGCGTGGTTCGCCGCTGAAGCCTCGGTCTGCGCCGCAACGTCGCCGCCTTCAGGCGCGCGGGCGCTTTCCCGCCATCAGCCTACGCCACCACCACGGCGAGGCCGCAAGGATGCCCGCGGCCGCCCCGCCGCCCAGCGCCAGCGCCCAGTCGTCGGGATCCAGCGGCTTCAGGTTCAGCAGGGAGGCCAGCCAGGGCGTCTGCACCAGCAGGAAGGACAGCGCCAGCGTTGCGGCCACCATCGCGCGCGCCGGGCGCGTTCGCAGCTGCGTGAGCCCCGCCGTGATGCTGGCGCTCGCGCTGGTGAGCGCGGCCAGCGCGATCGCGCGCGCGTGGTCCACGTCGTAGCCGTGTTCCAGCCCGCGCAGGAAGCTGAAGCCCACCGCGACCGTGAGCAAGGCGGACACCGAGACGATGGCCGCCCACTCTGCCCCGCCGAAGAAGCGCAGCCGCGCCGTGCGCTTCAGCGGCCGGAGGCGGGTGCCGGCGGGCAGCTCCTGGAACACCAGCAGCGCAGTGGGATGGATGATCAGCTCCAGCCACACCACGTGGATCGGCAGGTACAGGACCGGAAAGCCCGCGAGCGGAATCAGCGCCGCCGTCAGGACGAGCGGCAAGTGAATCATCAGCAGGTACTGGAAGCTCAGCTGCAGGTTGGTGAAGAGCTGCCGCCCCTCGGCGATGGCGCGCACGATGCTGCGAAAATTGTCGTCGAGCAGCACGATCGCGGCGACCTCGCGCGCGCTGCGAGTTCCTCGCTCCCCCATCGCAATCCCGATGTCGGCCGCCTGCAGTGCCGGAACGTCGTTCACGCCATCGCCGGTGACTGCGACGATCTCGCCGCCGTCCCTGAACGCGCGCACCAGGTCGAGCTTCTGTGCCGGCACGGCACGGGCGATCACGTCCGCGTCACGCAGCGGCGAGGTGTCGCCTCGCTCGAGCCGGGCGCTCATCTCCGCCCCGTCGACGACCCGCGGCGCGCCGCCGCCGAGCCCGATCTCGCGCGCGACCGCGAGCGCCGTGCGTGCGTGGTCGCCGGTCACCATGACGACCCGGATGCCCGCCGCCCGGCAGGTCTGCAGGGCCTCGACGACACCGGGCCGGATCGGGTCCTCGAAGCACAGCAGCCCCGCGACCCGAAAGCCGCGCTCGGGCTCGCCGCCTGCCCAGTCCTCGACGCCGTCGAGCTCGCGCCAGGCACAGGCGATCACCTTGTGTCCGGTGTCCGCAAACGCGTCGACCCGCGCCATCCACTCGCGCAGCGCGGCCGGTTCGAGGCCGCATTGCCCGAACACGACCTCCGGAGCGCCCTTGACCGCGGCGATCAGCCGGCCGTCCTCGCGAAGAACGCCTGTCTCGCGCTTGCGGTCCTCGGTGAACGGATAGGTCGCCACCGTCTCCCACGGGAGCGCCCGGGGCAGCGCGTCCAGGATGGCCACGTCCATCGGATCGCCGGTTTCCCTCCTGGAGGCCGCGGCCGCGAGCTGCAGGAGGAATTCCGGAGCGACCGCCTCGGCGGCGTCGCGGTGACTCAGGCGCAACCTGCCTTCGGTGATCGTGCCGGTCTTGTCGGAGCAGATGCAGGTGACTCGCCCGATGTTCTCCACCACCACGGCCCTGCGGACGAGCGCCTGCCGCTTCGCCAGCCGGTACACGCCGACGCCCAGGAAGAAGGTCAGCACGACCGGAAACTCCTCGGGGAGCGCCGCCACGGCGAGAGTGAGGGCGGTCAGGAGCGCATCCACGAGCCCGTGCCCCTGCTGCCACCTCACCCAGGCGAGCGTCAGGCACAGCAGCACTGCGCCGACGATCAGCACCACCACCAGCTGGCCGACCGCGATCTGCAGCGGAGTGCGCGTCCGCGCATCGGGATGCGCCGAGCGCGCGATCTCGCCATAGAGCGTTTCGCCGCCGATGTAGGCGACGCGCATCCGCGCCTCGCCGCTCAGCAGGCGGGTGCCGGCAAGGCCCCAGGAAGCCCCGGCGACCCCGGCCTCGGCCTCGTCGCGAGGAAGCCGATCGAGCGCCAGCTTGCGCGCCGGCAGCGACTCGCCGGTCAGCGCGGATTCGTCGACCTGCATGCGCTCGCCGCCGACCAGCAGACCGTCGGCCGGAAAGGCCTCGCCGGTCGCGACGATGACCAGATCGCCCGGCACCAGCTCCATCGCCGGCACCACCCGTGCGGCGCCCTCGCGCACGACCGTCGCGCTTTGCGCCAGGCGGCTGCTCAGCCCCTCCGTCGACGCGCGCGTCCGGCGGTGGAGATACGCGTCCATGCCGACCAGGGGCAGCACGGCGACGAGCATGATCGCGGCCTCTCGGACCTGCCCCACGAACGCGAAGAGCGCGCTGGTCCCGAGGAGGAACCACAGCATCGGGTCCTTCAGCGTGTCCCTGGCGAGGTCGAGCCAGCCCTTCTGCGCGGTCTCCAGGATCCGATTGGGTCCGTAGGTCGACGCCCGCGCTGCCGCGTCGCTCTCGGACAGCCCCTGTCCGGAACCGTCCAGCCCCTGCAGCCGATCGACCGGCGCGCTCCTGATCATCGCGAGGGCCCGATGCGGGACGCGTCAGTCGAGCCGCACGACGGGCAGGTCGGCCGACCATGCGAGCCTGACTTCGACCGCGGCATGCTTCACGGGATCTCCTCCTGGACGAGCCCGACCGAGTGTGCGAAACGGCCGGTGGCGGCCGAATCCTAGCCGATCGGGCGTCATAATGGCACCGCGCAGCTCCCCTGCCTCGCCGGCAACGATCGCATGCAATCTTCCCCGATGAACGCTCGCACGACCCCGCAGAAGACTTTCCTGGGCACGCCCCGGATTCCGGCCCGCTACGCGGGCATCGTGATGCCGCTGCTGCTGTCGCTGCTCATGACCCTGGTCGTGTCGCTGATCAGCACGCTGCGAGCGCTGGGACCGATCGACGGTTTCCTCGGCACCTGGCTGGGCGCCTGGGGGCTATCGTGGCTGGTCGCGTTTCCGACGCTTCTCCTGGTGCTGCCGATCGTGCGGCGGCTGACCGCGGCGCTGGTCGAATCCGGCTGAGCCCGCGATAGCGACGGCCCGACGCGAGGGGCCAGCGTCGCCTGGACTACCTGGCACTGCTGGCCGCCTTTGCGGCGCTGTGGACCAGTGGCCGGCGCCGTCACGGTGCACGGGGCGGCGATCCAGGAGCCCCCGACAACTCTTCCGGATCAGGCCACCCATCCTGATGACCGGAGCGCGACGTGGCCGTATCCCTGCGCAGGCGGTTATCCTGTGCCTGCACGCTCGAGCGAGGTCATGCGCCACCTGCCCAACGTCATCACGCTGCTGCGCCTGGCCCTGGTGCCGGTGATCGCGACGCTCCTGTACCAGGACAGGCACGACGAGGCGTTCGGCTGCTTCGTGGTGTCCGCGCTCTCCGACTTCGCCGACGGACAGATCGCCCGCCGCTGGAACCTGGAGAGCCGGTTCGGCGCCGTGGCCGACCCGCTCGCCGACAAACTGACGATGATGACGGTGACCGTGCTGCTCGCGATGCAGCAGGCGCTTCCCTGGTGGTTCGCGTCCGTGCTGGTGGTGCGCGACCTGGTGATCGTCGCCGGAGCGCTGGCCTACCGGCTGGTGGCGGGCGGCCTGGAAATGACGCCGACGCGGATCTCCAAGATCAATACGGTGCTGCAGTTCCTGCTGCTGCTGGCCGTGCTCGCGGTGCTGGCGGGGCATCTCCAGGGCGGCCTGTGGGTCGACCTGCTGATGTGGACGACGCTGGCGACGATGGCGATCTCCGGCGCGCACTACGTGCTCGCCTGGGGCCGCAAGGCCGTACTCCTTCAGTGATTGTCCGCGATCTCGACCTCGCCCGGGCCCGCGTCGATCTAGAATCCCCTCCACCGGGTGCACGAGCCCCTCCCTCGATGGCGCGTTCCTTGTCCACAGACACCGACTCGTCGACCGGCGCGCGCGCGGTCTCAGCCCAGGCATTCCGTTTTGCGCAATTGCCCTCCGGGGCGCGCATCGCCTGGACCCGCAGTGGTGCCTCCGGCGCGCCGACGCTGGTTCGGGTGGCGCACTGGCTCACGAATGTCGAGTACGACCTGCGCTCCCCGATCTGGCGCCCGTGGGTGGAGCGGCTGAGCCGCTCGTTCCGCCTGGTGCGCTACGACGAACGTGGCTGCGGCCTGTCGGGCGACGACGCGCGGCCGCGGGGGCTGGAACCCTGGATGGAGGAACTCGAGGCCGTGATCGGGGCCTCGGTCGACGCCGCGCGCGAGCCGAAGGTGGCGCTGCTCGGGGTCAGCGGCGCAGCGGCGATTGCGATCGCCTATGCGGTGCGGCACCCGGAGCGGGTCTCGCACCTCGTGTTGCTGGGCGGCTTTCTGCACGGCGCCCTGCATCGGTGCCGCACGCCCGAGGAGCGCGGCTTCCTGGAAGCGCAGTGGCGGCTGGTGGAGTTCGGTTGGGGGCGGGACGACCCCGCAGTGCGGGAGTTCTTCAGCAGTCGCTTCGTGCCGGACGCCACGCCCGAGGTTCGCGCGGGCATGAACGAGCAGCAGCGCCGCAGTTGCGACGGACCGCGCGCGGCCGAGATCATGCGGGCGCGGGCCGAACTCGATGTGCGCGCGCTCGCGCCGCAGGTGACCGTGCCGACCCTGGTCCTGCACTGCGAAGGCGACCGCGCCGTGCCGGTCGAGCTCGGCCACGACATCGCGGCTTCGATTCCCGGCGCACGCTTCGAGTCGCTGCCCTCGGCCAATCACGTGCCGCTGGGGCACGAGCCGGCTTTCACCCGGTTCTGCGACGCAGTCGTCGACTTCGTCACGGGCGCTGGCGAGGCGCCCCGGCTCACGCCCCGCGAACGCGAGCTCGCCGGCCTGGTCGCGCAGGGCCTGGACAACGCGCAGATCGCCGCGCGCCTTGGCGTGGCCGACAAGACGGTGCGCAACGCCCTGTCGGCCCTGTACGCCAAGCTGGGCGTGGACAACCGCGCCCGCGCCGTCGCACGGTCCCGGGACCTCGGCCTGTAGGCCCCGCGCGGCGGGACATTCGTCCCGTTTTCGCGCGCGCGCACCGGAGATAGCCTGCGGGCAGGCGGCACATCACCCGCGATGACCGCGATCACCTTGCTCGGGAGGCTCCATGTTCCTGGACATCGATGGCATCCGGATGCTCACCCTTGCCTTTGGCAGCGGGCCCCGGACGATCCTGGCCCACGGCGGCTGGATCAGCAACGTCGAGGACTGGCTCCCGGCCCTGGCGCCCCTGAGCGCGCGTTGGCGCACCGTCACGTACGACCACCGCGGGGCAGGCCTGACGCGGGTGCCCGTCGAGCGCATCACGGCCGAAGCGCTGGTGGACGACGTGTTCCGCGTGATGGACGCGCTGGGCATCGAGCGCTGCGTGATGGCCGGCTTTTCGCGCGGCACGGTGACGGCGATGCGGGCAGTGCTCGCCCGGCCCGACCGCTTCGACGGGCTGGTGCTGATGAACGGCTGCGGGGAGGTGCGGTCACCCGAGCTGCCCGTCGCGCCCCGCGTGCCGCCTTCGTCGTGGCCCGGCGCCACGCACGCCGACCGTCTGCGGTGGTTCCTCGAGCGCTGCACCCCCGAACCCGACACCGAGCACATCCGGCGCTGGGGCGAGTACATCCTCGCCCGCGCGACGCCCGAGGCGGCCGATCGGCTGTTCGTCATGGAGGCCGCGCAGCCCGTCGACTGGGCCAGCCGGCTGCCGCAGCTGCGCCTCCCCACGCTGATCGTCCACGGCGAGCTCGACGCCTTCTACCGCATCGAGCACATGCGGTACACCCAGTCCCTGATTCCCGACAGCGAACTCGTGGTCATGGAAGGCTCGGGCCACCTGCCAGCGCTGACGCGCCCGCTGGAAGTCGCGGCCCACATCGAGCGCTTCCTCGCTGCCCGAGGCTCGTGAAGCGCCCTACTCCCACTCGATCGTCGCCGGCGGCTTGCCGGAGACGTCGTACACCACCCGGTTGATGCCCCGGACCTCGTTGATGATCCGGTTCGACACCCGCCCGAGCAGCTCGTGCGGCAGGTGCGCCCAGTGCGCGGTCATGAAGTCCTGGGTCTGGACCGCGCGCAGCGCGACCACCCACTCGTAGGTGCGGCCGTCGCCCATCACGCCCACCGATTTCACCGGCAGGAAGACCGCGAAGGCCTGCGAGGTCAGGTCGTACCACGACTGGCCGTCGGGGCCCTTCGTGTTGCGCAGTTCCTCGATGAAGATCGCGTCGGCCTGGCGCAGCAGGTCGGCATATTCGGCCTTGACCTCGCCGAGGATCCGCACGCCCAGGCCGGGGCCCGGAAACGGGTGCCGGTAGACCATCTCGCGCGGCAGGCCCAGCGCCACGCCGAGCTCGCGGACTTCGTCCTTGAACAGCTCGCGCAGCGGCTCCAGCAGCTGCAGGTGCAGGGTCTCGGGCAGGCCACCCACGTTGTGGTGCGACTTGATCGTCTTGGCCTTGCCGGTCTTGGCGCCGGCCGACTCGATCACGTCGGGATAGATCGTGCCCTGGGCCAGCCACTTGGCGCGCGAGAGCTTGCCGGCCTCTTCCTGGAAGACGTGCACGAACTCGCGGCCGATGATCTTGCGCTTGGCCTCGGGGTCGGACTCTCCGGCCAGCGCGTCCATGAAGCGCTTCGTGGCGTCGACGTGGATCAGCTTCATGCCCATGTGGGCCTGGAAGGTCTCGACGACCTGCGCGCCCTCGTCCAGGCGCAAGAGCCCGGTGTCGACGAACACGCAGGTGAGCTGGTCGCCGATCGCCTTGTGGATCAGCGCGCCGGCCACGCTGGAGTCCACGCCGCCGGACAGGCCCAGTATGACCTCCTGGTCCCCGACCTGCTCGCGGATCCTGGCGACCGCCTCGTCGATGTAGTTGCCCATCACCCAGTCGGCGCGGCAGCCGCAGATGTCGAGCACGAAGCGCGACAGCAGCCGCTTGCCCTGCACCGTGTGGGTCACCTCGGGGTGGAACTGCACCGCGTAGAAGCCGCGCGATTCGTCGGCCATGCCGGCGATCGGGCAGGACGGCGTGGACGCCATCAGCTTGAAGCCCGGCGGCATGTCGACGACCTTGTCGCCGTGGCTCATCCAGACCTTCAGCATGCCGTGGCCTTCCGGCGTGCGAAAGTCCTCGATGCCCTCTAGCAGCCGGGTGTGGCCGCGGGCGCGCACCTCGGCGTAGCCGAACTCGCGGTGCTGGCCGCTCTCGACGCGGCCGCCGAGCTGCTGGGCCATCGTCTGCATGCCGTAGCAGATGCCGAGCACCGGCACGCCGAGCTCGAACACGACGTCCGGCGCCCGGTCGGTGGACTCCTCCCAGGCCGACATGTGGCTGCCGGACAGGATGATGCCCTTGGGCGCGAACTCGCGGACGAAATCGGCGGAGACGTCGCAGGGGTGGATCTCGCAGTAGACGTGCGCCTCGCGCACGCGGCGCGCGATCAGCTGGGTGACCTGCGAGCCGAAGTCGAGGATCAGGATCCGGTCGTGCATGAAGGCGTCAGTCGATCTGGTAGTTGGGCGCTTCCTGCGTGATCTGCACGTCGTGCACATGCGACTCGCGCATGCCGGCCGACGTGATCTCGACGAACTCGGGGCGGGTGCGCATGTCCTCGATGCTCGGGCAGCCGCAGTAGCCCATGCTGGCGCGCAGGCCGCCGGCCAGCTGGTACAGGATCGCGACCACCGAGCCCTTGTAGGGCACCCTGCCCTCGATGCCCTCGGGCACCAGCTTGTCGACGTTGACCGAGGAATCCTGGAAGTAGCGGTCGGCCGCGCCCTGCTGCATGGCGCCCAGCGAGCCCATGCCGCGGTAGGTCTTGTAGGAGCGGCCCTGGTACAGCACGACCTCGCCCGGCGCCTCTTCGGTGCCGGCGAACATCGAGCCCATCATCACCGCGTGCGCGCCGGCCACGATCGCCTTGGCGATGTCGCCGGAGAAGCGGATGCCGCCGTCGCCGATCAGCGGCACGCCGGTGCCATTCAGCGCTGCGGCCACGTCGGCGATCGCGGTGATCTGCGGCACGCCCACGCCGGCCACCACACGCGTGGTGCAGATCGAGCCGGGGCCGATGCCGACCTTGACCCCGTCGACGCCGGCGTCGACCAGCGCGCGGGCCGCCTCGCCGGTGGCGATGTTGCCGGCCACCACCTGCAGCTCGGGGTACTCGCGCTTGATCGCGCGGACCCGGTCGATGACCCCCTTGCTGTGGCCGTGCGCGGTGTCGACGACGACCGCGTCGACGCCGTTGCGAACCAACAGCTCGAGCCGCTCTTCGACGTCGCCGCCGACGCCGACCGCCGCGCCCACGCGCAGCTTGCCTTCGGCGTCCTTGCAGGCGTTGGGCTTCTCTGTGGCCTTCAGGATGTCCTTGACGGTGATCAGGCCGCGCAGCTCGAAGGCCTCGTTGACCACCAGGACCCGCTCGAGGCGGTGCTGGTGCATCAACGCCTGCGCGTCGTCGAGCGAGGCGCCCTCGCGCACCGTGACCAGCCGCTCGCGCGGGGTCATGATCGTGGACACCGGCGAGTCGAGCCGGGTCTCGAAGCGCAGGTCGCGGTTGGTGACGATGCCGACCACCCGGCCGTTCTCGACCACGGGCAGGCCGGAGATCCGGTGCTGCTGGGTGAGCTTGATGACGTCGAGCACCTTCATCGAAGGCTCGATCGTGATCGGGTCGAGCACGATGCCGGATTCGTGCCGCTTGACCTTCAGCACCTCGGCGGCCTGCCGCTGGGGCGAGAGGTTCTTGTGGACGATGCCGATGCCGCCTTCCTGGGCCATCGCGATCGCGAGGCGCGCTTCGGTGACCGTGTCCATCGCCGCCGAAACCAGCGGCAGGTTCAGCGCGATGCCGCGCGTGAACAGGGTCTTCAGGGAGGTGTCGCGGGGGAGGATCTCGGAGTAAGCCGGGACGAGCAGGACGTCGTCGAAGGTCAGGGCTTTCTTCGCCAGTCGCATGGAACCCTCTGGGCGCAAAACCGCATTATACAGAGCGGCCGGGGCCGCGGATCGGCTCCCCGGCCGGCCCGACCGCGCGGGCTGCCCGCGTCGCGGCGAGCTCGCCGCCCGGCCGGGACCGCGGAGCGTGCCGCCCGGCCGGGGGCCGGCGCCTTCCGTCGGCGCCCCGGGCCGCCGGCGCGGGCCGGCGCCGCAGAATGCGCTCGACGGACCGCCGCACCGGATCGCGGCCGGCCCGCTCCGACCAACGCACAGCTCCGGAGTGCCTTCCGATGATCCTCCGACGCCCGCAGCTCCGCACGCGACTCGCCGCCATCGCCGGCGCGGCCGGCGCCGTCGCCGTCTCGATCGCGCTGGCGCCCGGCCCCGCCTCCGCCGCGCCGTTCAAGTGGCGGGAGGCGAACGGCCGGATCGTCTACTCCGACCTGCCGCCGCCGGCCGGCGCCCGGGTCACGCTGCTGTCGGCCCCGCCCGGCGTCGGACTCCCCGCGCCGGCCGACTCGCCGAGCGCGGCCTCCCCGGCGCCCGGGCCCGGCGCCGCCCAATCCACCGCCGCGAGCGCGGCACCGGCTGCCGGAGCGTCCTCCACCGCTCCGGCAGCCGCTGCCGATGGCGCGGCCGCCCGCCCCGCGCCGGCCGCCTCTGCGCAGCCGGCGAGCTGGGTCGAGCGCGAGAAGGCATCGCGCCTGCGCGCGATCGAGCGCGAAGAGGCCGAGCGCAAGCAGGCCGAGGCGCAACGCCAGGCGGCCGAGCGCGCCAGGCTCTGCGAGGACGCGCAGGTCGGGCTGCGCACGATCGACAGCGGCATGCGGCTGCACACGGTCGACGAAAGCGGCGAACGGGTCGTGCTCAGCGACGAGGAGCGCGCCCGGCGCGCCGAGCAGCTGCGCCGAAGCGCCGCCGAGCACTGCGGCAGCCGCGGCTGAGGCCGCGGCCCGCCTTCGGGTCCGCGCCTGCACCGCGGCGGCCGCCGCGGCTCAGCGATTTCGCGCCGCGGCCTGCGCCCTGCGAACCTCGGCCCGGCGCCGCCGGGCGGCCTTGGGGTCGACCCTCAGGCCCTCGAGCAGCTCGATCCGGTCGCCGTCGGACAGCGGCGCGTCGGCCGGCTTCGCCTCCCCGAACACCGCCGCGGCGAGCTTGCCCGCCACCAGCGCATCGCGCAGCGCCGGCCCTTCGATCGCGGCCAGCGCGTCGCCGAGCGTCGAACCCGCAGGCAAGCGCATCGGCCGGATCGTCACCGTGCCGTCCGCCTCGACCCAGGCCAGCTCGACCCGCAGGCCGGCCTCGTCACTCGAGCGCATGCAGGTGCTCGGCGCGCCGGACGAAGGCGTCGACGAACGAACGCGCGATGTGATCGAAAACCGGCTCGAGCACCCGGCCGAGCAGGCCACCGGCGAAGCGGTACTCGAGCACGAACTCGACCTTGCAGGCGTCCTCGCGCAGCGGGGTGAAGCGCCACTCGCCGTGCAGCTGCGTGAACGGGCCCTCGCGCAGCGCCATCTCGATCCGGCGCCCCGGCTCGTGGGTATTGCGGGTGGTGAAGCTCTGGCGAATGCCGCGGAAATCGATGCGCACCGTGGCCGTCATCGACCCGTCCTCGTGGCGCTCGACCTCGGTGCCGCCGCACCACGGCAGGAACTTCGGATAGTCCTCGACCCGCTCGACGAGCGAGAACATCCGCTCGGCAGGGTACGGAACCAGGACGGACTTTCGGACGGTGTGCGGCGGGCGAACGGTCATCGGGCGGGGGCGTGATCGGTCCGGGCGCGGCGAAACGCCCGAAATCGGCGAGAATTGTAAAGATGAGCATCGCGCAGAACAAAAAGGCCCTCCACGACTACTTCATCGAGGAGCGTTTCGAGGCCGGGCTGGTCCTCGAGGGATGGGAGGTCAAGGCGATCCGCGCCGGCCGCGCCCAGCTGAAGGAAGGCTACGTGGTCATCCGCGACGCCGAGCTGTTCCTGATCGGCGCGCACATCACGCCGCTGCCCGAGGCGTCGACCCACGTGAAGCCCGATCCCACCCGCACCCGCAAGCTGCTGCTGCACGGCGCGCAGATCGCCAAGCTGATCGGCAAGGTCGAGCGCGCCGGCTACACGCTGGTGCCGCTCGACCTGCACTACAAGGGCGGCCGGGTGAAGTGCGAGATCGGCCTGGCCAAGGGCAAGAAGCAGTACGACAAGCGCGAGACCGAGCGCGAGCGCGAGTGGCAGCGCGAGCGCCAGCGCCTGATCAAGCAGGGCACCCGCGGCTGACGCGGCGCCCGCGGCCGCGCCGGCCGCGAGGGGCGCCCCCGAGCCCGCTCACTGCTTCGTCTGGCGGATCACCGAGGTGGCGGTGGCGACCAGCGTCGACACGTCGGCCAGGTTGGCCGGCACGATCATCGTGTTGTTCTCCTTGGCCAGCTTGCCGAGCGCGTCGACGTACTTCTCGGCCACCTGCAGGTTGACCGCCTCGAGACCGCCCTGGTGGTTGATCGCGGCGGCGATCCGCTCGATCGCGCGGGCGGTCGCGTCGGCCACCGCCGAGATCGCCGAGGCCTCGCCCATCGCGCGGTTGATCTCGGCCTGCCGCTCGCCCTCGGAGCGCTGGATGCTCGCCTCGCGCTCGCCGGTGGCGATGTTGATCTGCTCCTGCTTGCGCCCTTCCGAGGCTGCGATCAGCGCCCGCTTCTCGCGCTCGGCGGTGATCTGGGCCTGCATCGCGCGCAGGATCTCGGCCGGCGGCGTCAGGTCCTTGATCTCGTAGCGCAGCACCTTCACGCCCCAGTTCAGCGCGGCCTCGTCCAGCGCCGACACGACGTTGGCGTTGATCAGCTCGCGCTCCTCGAAGGTCTTGTCGAGCTCCATCCGGCCGATCACCGAGCGCAGCGTGGTCTGCGCGAGCTGCGTGATCGCGACGATGTAGTTGCTCGAGCCGTAGGAGGCGCGCATCGGGTCGGTGACCTGGAAGTAGAGCACCCCGTCGACGGTGAGCTGCGTGTTGTCCTTCGTGATGCAGACCTGGCTCGGCACGTCGAGCGGCACTTCCTTGAGCAGGTGACGGTAGGCGACCCTGTCCACGAACGGGATCAGGAAGTTCAGGCCGGGCGCCAGCACCCGGTCGAACTTGCCGAGCCGCTCGACCACCCAGGCGTGCTGCTGCGGCACGACCTTGAGTGCGCGGACGATGAAGACGATCGCGAGGACGAGGACGATCAGGGATACGCTGAAACCGCCGCTGGGCATGGCTTGACTCCGTGTGTCGGGTTGGGCCGCAGAGGGCCGGATTCCTTGTGGGGCGGGCTCAGCGGGCGGCCGCCGGCTCCGCGCCGCGCACGATCAGGCGGCTGCCGTCGACCCGCTCGATGACGAAGGCGCCCGCGCTGGCCGCCGCGTCGGGCTCGCGCTCGTCGAGCTCGACGGCCCACTGCGCGCCGCGGTACAGCACCCGGGTGCGCCGGCCGTCGGTCCATTCGTCGATCTTCAGGCGCTCGCCGACGTCGAGCAGCATGCTCCGGTCGGCGCCCGGCCTGCCGCCGGCCGCGCGGGCGCGGCCGCGGCGCCAGAGCATCGCCCAGCCGGCCACCGACACCACCGCCGTGGCCAGGACCTGCAAGGTGGCCGAGCCGCCGAACCACGCCACCGCCCCCCCCGCCGCCGCGCCGAGCGCGAGAACGAGCAGGTAGAAGGTGCTGGTGAGCATTTCGCCCACGCCGAGCGCCAGGGCCAGGATCCACCACCAGTGATGCACCTGCATGCGGGCCTCCCGATCGAATGCGGGCGATGCTAGCACCAATGGGGCCCCGCGGCGCGCGCCTCGGCCTCCGCGCGTCCGCCCCCGGGGCACCACGCGTCGGGCGAATCGACCGCCGGGCGCTCGCTGGCGGGGCAGGGAAACGGACCCACCCAGCCGGCCGGTCGGCTGGCAGGTCGCCGACAGGGTCGTCATTGCCGCTGCGCCGGGTTTCGGGCTAGCATTCGCGCCGTTGAGCCTGTCCGGGCGCGCCGCCCGCGGGTCAGCCAAACAAGACGTCCAACCGATTTGGAGATCTCCCGATGAAAATGAAGCTGATCGGCTTCGCCGTTGCCACGGCCTTCGCCGCCACCGCCGGCGTCGCGTCGGCCCAGACCGTGGTCAAGATCGGCCACGTGGCGCCGCTCACCGGCGGCATCGCCCACCTGGGCAAGGACAACGAGTTCGGCGGCCGCCTGGCGATCGAGGAGCTGAACGCCAAGGGCCTCACCATCGGCGGCAACAAGATCAAGTTCGAGCTGGTCGCGGAAGACGACGCCGCCGACCCGAAGCAGGGCACCGCCGCCGCGCAGAAGCTGGTCGACTCCGGCGTCGCCGGCGTCGTCGGCCACCTGAACTCGGGCACCTCGATCCCGGCCGCGCGCATCTACTCGAACGCCGGCATCCCGCAGATCTCGCCGTCGTCGACCGCCCCCTCCTACACCAAGCAGGGCTTCAAGACCACGTTCCGCGTGGTCGCGAACGACGGGCAGCTCGGCGGCACGCTCGGCCGCTACGCGGTGAACGAGCTGAAGGCCAAGTCGATCGCGGTGATCGACGACCGCACCGCCTACGGCCAGGGCGTGGCCGACGAGTTCGAGAAGGCGGTCAAGGCCGCCGGCGGCAAGATCGTCGGCCGCGAGTTCACGAACGACAAGGCCACCGACTTCAGCGCCATCCTGACCAAGCTCAAGGGCGTCAAGCCCGACGTCGTGTTCTACGGCGGCATGGACGCGGTGGCCGGCCCGATGATGCGCCAGATGAAGCAGCTCGGCATCGACGCCAAGTTCATGGGCGGCGACGGCATCTGCACCGGCGAGATGGCCAAGCTCGCCGGCGACGCGATCGGCGAAGGCAAGGTGATCTGCGCCGAGGCCGGCGGCATCACGCCCGACAAGGCGGCCGGCATCGAGGACTTCAAGAAGCGCTTCAAGTCGAAGTTCGGCATCGACGTGCAGCTGTACGCGCCCTACGTGTACGACGCGGTCAACACGATGGTCGCGGCGATGCAGAAGGCCGACTCGACCGACCCGAAGAAGTACCTGCCGGAGCTGGCCAAGATCAGCTACGAAGGCATCACCGGCACGATCTCCTTCGACCAGTACGGCGACATGAAGAACGCCTCGCTGACGCTCTACACCTACAAGGGCGGCAAGAAGGAGCAGATGATGGTCGTCAAGTGATCGCTCCGGTCGCCTGACGAGGAACGGGCCCCGCAAGGGGCCCGTTTCCTTTGGTGGCCGGCCATCGCGCGGTGGCGATCCGGCCTGCGGGGCCCCGGGCCCCGCACGCCAGGGTCAGCCGGCGCGCCGCGCGCCGGCGAGCTGTTGCCAGGTCGACACGACCGTGTCCGGATTCAGCGAGATCGAGCTGATCCCCTTGTCCATCAGCCACCGGGCGAGGTCCGGATGGTCCGACGGTCCCTGCCCGCAGATGCCGACGTACTTGCCTGCCGCCCGGCAGGCGTCGATCGCCATCTCCAGCAGCATCTTGACCGCGGGATCGCGCTCGTCGAAGCTCTCGGCCACGAGGCCCGAGTCCCGGTCCAGGCCCAGCGTGAGCTGCGTCAGGTCGTTCGAGCCGATCGAGAAGCCGTCGAAGTGCTCGAGGAACTGCCCGGCCAGCAGCGCGTTGGACGGCAGCTCGCACATCATGATGAGCTTCAACCCGCCCTTGCCGTCCGGGCCGGCGCCCTGCCCGCGCTTCAGGCCGTGCCTGTCGAGCAGCGCGACCACCGTGGCGGCCTCCTTCGCGGTGCGCACGAAGGGCACCATCAGCTCGACGTTGGTCAGGCCCATGTCCTCGCGGACCTTGCGCATCGCCATGCACTCGAGCTCGAAGCAGTCGCGGAAGCTCTCGGCCACGTAGCGCGACGCGCCGCGAAAGCCCAGCATCGGGTTCTCTTCCTCGGGCTCGTAGCGCGAGCCGCCGATCAGCTTGCGGTATTCGTTGGACTTGAAGTCGGACAGCCGCACGATGACCGGCCGCGGCCAGAAGGCCGCCGCGATCGTGGCCACTCCTTCGGCCAGGCGCTCCACGTAGAAGGCCCGCGGCGTGGCGTGGCCGCGGGCGACGCTCTCGACCGCCTTGCGCAGGTCGGGGTCCACGTTCGGGTAGTCGAGGATCGCCTTCGGATGGATGCCGATGTTGTTGTTGATGATGAACTCGAGCCGCGCCAGGCCCACGCCCGCGTTCGGGATGCGGGCGAACTCGAAGGCGAGGCTCGGGTTGCCGACGTTCATCATGATCTTGACCGGCAGTTCGGGCATCGCCCCGCTGTCGATCTCGGTGACCTCGGTCTCGAGCAGGCCGTCGTAGATGTAGCCGGTGTCGCCCTCGGCGCAGGACACGGTCACAAGCGCGTCGCTGTGCAGCCTCTCCGTGGCGTCGCCGCAGCCGACCACGGCCGGGATGCCCAGCTCGCGCGCGATGATCGCCGCGTGGCAGGTCCGCCCGCCCCGGTTGGTGACGATCGCCGAGGCCCGCTTCATGACCGGCTCCCAGTTCGGGTCGGTCATGTCGGTGACCAGCACGTCGCCGGGGCGCACGCTGTCCATGTGCGAGGCGTCGGACACCACGCGCACCGGGCCCGCGCCGACCTTCTGGCCGATCGCCCGGCCCGAGGCCAGCACCTCGGCGCGCGACTTCAGCTTCCAGCGCTGCTGCCGGCTGCCCCCCTGCTGCGACTTCACGGTCTCGGGCCGCGCCTGCAGGATGTAGAGCTTGCCGTCGCCGCCGTCCTTGCCCCACTCGATGTCCATCGGCCGGCCGTAGTGCCGCTCGATGATCACCGCGTAGCGGGCCAGCTCGATCACGTCCGCGTCGGTCAGCGAGTACCGGTTGCGCGCCTCGATCGGGACGTCGACGGTGCGCACCGTGCGCCCTGCCGCGCCGTTGGGCACGAACTCCATCTTGATCAGCTTGGAGCCCATCTCGCGGCGGATGATCGGGAACTTGCCGGCCTCGAGCATCGGCTTGTGGACGTAGAACTCGTCGGGGTTGACCGCCCCCTGCACGACCGTTTCGCCAAGGCCCCAGGAACTGGTGATGAAGACCACGTCGGGAAAGCCCGACTCGGTGTCGATCGTGAACATCACGCCCGAGCTGGCGAGGTCGCTGCGCACCATCCGCTGCACGCCGGCCGACAGCGCCACGTCGGCGTGCGCGAAGCCCTTGTGCACCCGATACGAGATCGCGCGGTCGTTGTAAAGCGACGCGAACACGTGGCGCATGCGGTCGAGCACCGCGTCGATGCCGGTCACGTTCAGGAAGGTTTCCTGCTGGCCTGCGAACGAGGCGTCGGGCAGGTCCTCTGCGGTGGCCGAGGAGCGCACCGCGACCGAGATCGCGGCGCCGCCGGCCTCGTCGACCATGCGCCGGTAGTGCTCGCGGATCTCCTGCTCGAGCCGGGCGGGCAGCGGCGCCTCGACGACCCACTGGCGGATCTTCGCGCCGCACTCGGCCAGCGCCTTCACGTCCTCGACGTTCAGCGCGTCGAGCTCGGCGGCGATCCGCTGCGCGAGCCCCTGGTGCTGAAGGAACTCGCGGAACGCGAACGCGGTGGTGGCGAATCCGCCGGGCACGCGGACATGCGAGGCCGCGAGCTGGCTGATCATTTCCCCGAGCGAGGCGTTCTTGCCGCCGACCGAGTCGACATCGGTCATTCGCAATTCCTCGAAGGGGACGACGTAACGTCCTTCGTGACGGTTCATGGGAAGGTCCTGACAGTTGAGATGCGGTTGCGCGAAGCGCTCTGGATGGCCGCCCCGCCGCGCGGGGGCGCCCCGGCCGCGCGGCGGTCGCGGCGCGCGGCGGGCTGGGCGGTCATCCGGAACGTTCCGGGAGAACCGGGATTTTACTTCCCCGCCCTGACTGGCCCCCGGAACCTTTGCACGGCGGCCCGTCAGGGGACGAGCGCGATCGGCCGCCAGCGTTCAGAATGCGGGGCATCGACCACCGACGCCCCCGAGCGAACCCGAGATGCCCGATTCCGGCGACACCCGCTACGACCGCACCGTGTTCTACCTGTCCGACGGCACCGGCATCACCGCCGAGACCTTCGGCCATTCGCTGCTGAGCCAGTTCGAGGGGCTGCGCCTGCGCACCGTGCGCCTGCCCTTCGTGGATTCGATCGACAAGGCCCACGAGGCGGTCGAGCGGATCGAGCGCCAGGGCCGCATCGACCGGCAGCGCCCGATCGTGTTCAGCACCCTGGTCGAGTCGGCGATCAACGACGTGGTGCGACAGGCCAACTGTCGCTTCCTCGACCTGTTCGCGACCTTCGTCGAGCCGCTCGAGGTCGAGTTCGGGGTCCGGTCCTCGCACCGGATGGGCCGCTCGCACGCGGCGGCCGACTCCGAGGCCTATCGCAACCGGATCGCCGCGATCAACTTCTCGCTGGCCCACGACGACGGGCAGCAGCACGCCGAGCTCGGCCAGGCCGACGTGATCCTGGTCGGCGTCTCGCGCTGCGGCAAGACGCCGACCAGCCTGTACCTGGCGATGCAGCACGGGATCAAGGCAGCCAACTACCCGCTGATCCCCGAGGACTTCGACCGCGGCCGCCTGCCCGACGAGCTGTACCGGCACAAGCCGAAGCTGTTCGGGCTGTCGATCGCCCCGGAGCGACTGGCCGAGGTGCGGCAGGAACGCAGGCCCGGAAGCCGCTACGCCGCGCTCGACAACTGCCGCTACGAAGTGGCCGAGGCCGAGTCGATGATGCGCCGCGAGGGCGTTCGCTGGCTCTCCACGACGACCAAGTCGATCGAGGAGATCGCGACGACCGTGCTTCAGCAGCTCGCCGAGCGCTGAGAACGCGTGATCGAGTCCGCTTCGCGGGCTGCCGAGCGCTGACGCAGCTGCTCGTACAGGCACACGGCCGCCGCGACGCCGACGTTCAGCGACTCGACCGCGTCGGTCTGCGGGATCGACAGGCGGCGCACGCCCGGAGCCGCGAGCAGCGAGGCCTCGAGCCCCTGCCCCTCGTTGCCGAGCAGCCAGACGCGCGGGGCGCGCAGGTCGGCCTGGTAGAGCTGGGCCGGCGCGTCGGCCGCGGTGGCCACCGCCTCGACGGCCAGCCGCGACAACAGCTCGGCGGCCGTCACGCCCTCGTGGATGTCCAGGTGGAAATGGGCGCCCATCGCCGCCCTGAGGACCTTCGGCGACCAGCAGAAGGCGGTGCCCGGCGAGGCGATCACCCGGCCGACGCCGACCGCCGCGCAGGTGCGCAGCACCGAGCCGACGTTGCCGGGGTCCTGCACCCGGTCGAGGTAGACCGCGTCGTCGACCAGCCGCTGCGGCAGCGCCGGGCGCGGCGTGTCGACGATCGCGATCGGCCCCGGGCCGTTCTCGACCTGGCTGGCCTGCGCGAAGAGCCGGTCGGCGAGCACCAGCGGCTCGACGCCGGCGCGCGCGACCAGCGCGGCGATCTCCGCAACGCCGGGGCGCGATGCCGCGTCGAGCTCGGCCGCGGTGCGCGCCGGCAGGAACAGCTGCCGCGGCGCGCCGTGCCGGGCCAGGTAGGCGGCCAGCAGGTGCGCGCCCTCGATCACCGACAGGCCCTCCCTGCGGCGATCGCGCGCCGAGCCGGCCAGCGCGACCAGCGCGCGGAAGCGCTCGTTGGACGGGGACTCGATGCGCTTCATCGCGCCTCCAGGCGGCGCACCGGGCCGAAGCTGCGTCGATGCTCGACGCAAGGGCCGTGCTGCCGCAGCAGCGACAGGTGCTGCGCGGTCGGGTAGCCCTTGTGCAGGTCGAAGCGGTACTGCGGGTAGCGCAGGTGCAGCTCGGCCATCGCCGCGTCGCGGGCGCACTTGGCGAGGATCGACGCCGCCGAGATGGCCGGGTCGAGCGCGTCGCCTCGCACCAGCGTCTCGACCGCGCAGGCCAGCGGCGGCGCGCGATTGCCGTCGACCCTGGCTAGCGCCGGCTGCAGGCCGAGGCCCTCGACCGCGCGCCGCATCGCCAGCATCGTGGCCTGCAGGATGTTCAGCGCGTCGATCTCGGCCGCGCTGGCGCTCGCGATCGACCAGGACAGCGCCCGCTCGCGGATCAGCTCGAACAGCGCCTCGCGGGCGCCGGCCGACAGCGCCTTGGAGTCGCGCAGGCCGTCGATCGGGGCGGACGGATCGAGCACCACCGCGGCCGCGTAGACCGGCCCGGCGAGCGGCCCGCGGCCGGCCTCGTCGACCCCGCAGACCGGGCCCTCGAGCGCGGGCAGCGCCAGCGCGAGCTGGCCGGCCGGGGCGCGCCGCTCAGCCACGCCCGAGCTCGAGGATGCGCTCGGCCGCGCGCGACGCGCAGTCGCGCCGCAGCTGGCCGTGCAGGTCCGCGAAGCGGCCTGCGATCGACGCGCGGGCTGCGTCGTCGTCGAGCTGGCGCAGCAGCGCCGCGCCTAGCGCGTCGGGCTTCACCGCGCCCTGCACGAACTCGGGCACGACGAAATCCCGACACAGGATGTTGGGCAGGCCGATCCAGGGCAGGTAGGCCATCCGCCGCATGATCCGGTAGCTGAGCCAGGCCAGCCGGTAGGCGATCACCATCGGCTTGCGCATCAGCGCGACCTCGAGCGTGGCGGTGCCGCTGGCCACCAGCACCGTGTCGGCCGCCGCGATCACCTCGTGCGAGCGGCCGCTCACCAGGGTCAGCGGCAGTGTCGGGGGCAGCTTGAGCAGCGAGATCATTTCGCGCAGCCGCTCGAAGAGCCGGTCGTTCGCGGCGGGCAGCAGGAAGCGGATGTCGGGCCGCCGAACGTGCAGCCAGGCCGCGGTGCGCAGGAAGTCCGGACCGAGCCGCTCGACCTCGCCGCGCCGGCTGCCCGGCAGCAGCGCGACGACCGGGCCGCCGCCGGGGAACAGGCCGAGGGCGCGGCGCGCCGCCTCGGCGTCGGTGTGCTCGGGAATGCGGTCGGCGAGCGGATGCCCGACGTAGGTGGCGGGAATGCCGGCCTCGCGGTAGATCTCCTCCTCGAACGGGAAGACGAGCAGCACGTGGTCGGCCGCGCGCCGGATCTTCTCGATCCGCTCGCCGCGCCAGGCCCAGATCGACGGCCCGATGAAGTGGACCGTGCGGATGCCGCGGCCGCGCAGCGCCGCCTCGAGGTCGAGGTTGAAGTCGGGGGCGTCGACGCCGACGAAGACGTCGGGGCGCCAGTCGATCAGGCGCTCGCGCAGCGAGTCTCGCATCCGCTTCAGGCGCGGATATTCGCGCAGCACCTCGATGTAGCCGTTCACCGAAAGCGCGTCGATCGTCCACCAGGCATCGAAGCCGCGCTCCTGCATCCGGGGCCCGCCTATGCCCCGCGCCTGCAGCGTGCCGGCCCGCGCCGCCAGGCCGTCGAGAACCGCGGCGGCGAGCAGGTCGCCGGAGGCCTCGCCGGCCACCATGCCGACGCTCAGTCCCGCCATGGTTGCCCGACCGTCAGCGCACGATGCCGCGGCTCACGCCTTCGAGGAAGGCGGCCAGCATCGCGACGTCCGCAGAGCCTTCCTCGGCGCGCGGCTCGCCGGCCGGGCCCGAAGCCCCGGCGCGCAGCGCGGCGATCGCCTCCTGCAGCGTGTGGCCGGACTTGTACAGCGTGCGGTAGGCGCGCCGGATCGCGGCGATGCGCCCGGCCGAGAAGCCGCGCCGCCGCAGCCCCTCGGAATTGATGCCGTGCGCCTGCGCGGTGTTGCCCGAGGCCATGACGAAGGGCGGGACGTCGTGCAGCACCACCGTGCTGACGCCGGTCATCGCGTGCGCGCCGATCTTGCAGAACTGGTGCACCTGGGTACAGCCGCCGAGGATGACCCAGTCGCCGACCTGCACGTGGCCGGCCAGGTTGGTGGTGTTCGCGAAGATCGTGTGGTCGCCGATCAGGCAGTCGTGCGCGATGTGCACGTAGGCCATGATCCAGTTGTCGTGGCCCAGCGTGGTGGTGCCGCGGTCCTGCACGGTGCCGCGGTTGATCGTGACGAACTCGCGGATCGTGTTGCCGTTGCCGATCTCGAGCGAGGTCGGCTCGCCGGCGTACTTCTTGTCCTGCGGCGCGGCGCCGATCGACGCGAACTGGAAGATGCGGTTGTCGCTGCCGATCGTGGTCGGGCCCTCGACGACGACGTGCGGCCCGATCCGGGTGTTCGCGCCGATCCGGACGCCCGCCCCGATCACCGAGTAGGCGCCGACCTCGACCGACGAGTCGAGCTCGGCCGCCGGATCGACGGCCGCGGTCGGATGGATGCGGGCCGTGCCGCCCATTGCCGCCCCTCCCCGCTCAGGCCGAGGCGGCCGGTCCGGCGCCCCCGGCGCCCGCCGGGGCGTTGTCGCCCGCCGGGCCGCCGGCGCCTTGCCGGCCGTTGGCGCCTTGCGGACCGTTGGGCGCGCCGATCTCGCGCAGCGTGCACATCAGCTCGGCCTCGGCGCAGAGCTGGCCGTCGACCGTGGTGCGGCCGGCGTACTTCCAGATCGAGCGGGCGATCCGCACGATCTCGACCTCGAGCCTGAGCTGGTCGCCAGGGCCCACCGGCCGCTTGAAGCGCGCGTTGTCGACGCCGACGAAGTAGTAGACCGAGCTCTCGTCCGACACGCGGCCCATCGTCTGGAACGACAGGATGCCGGCTGCCTGGGCCAGCGCCTCGATCTGCAGCACGCCCGGCATCACCGGAAGGTAGGGGAAATGCCCGGTGAAGTACGGTTCGTTGATCGTCACGTTCTTGATCGCGACGATGCGCTTGCCCTTCTCCAGCTCGAGCACCCGGTCGACGAGCAGGAACGGGTAGCGATGCGGCAGGTGTTCGAGAATGGCGCGAATGTCCATGGCTGTCATCGGATGGGTTCCTCGTCGTCGTTTCTTTCCAGCCTGCGCAGCCGCGCGCGCAGTTCGGGCAGCCGCCGCAGCACGGCAGCCGAGCGCTCCCAGTCGGCATTGTCCATCAACGGGAACACCCCCGAGTAGAAACCCGGCCTGCGGATCGAACGCGTGACCAGGCTCATGGCCGAGACCGTCACGTCGTCGCAGATCTCCAGGTGCCCGAGGATTCCCGCGCCCCCGCCGATCCGGCACCGGCGCCCGATGACCGCGCTGCCCGCCACGCCGACGCAGCCGGCCAGCGCGCTGTGCTCGCCGATCCGCACGTTGTGGCCGATCTGGATCTGGTTGTCGAGCTTGCAGCCGTCGCCGATGACCGTGTCGTCGAGCGCGCCGCGGTCGATCGTGGTGTTCGCGCCGATCTCGACGTCGTCGCCGATGCGCACCGAGCCGAGCTGCGGGATCTTCTCCCAGCGCCCGGCAGCGGGCGCGAAGCCGAAGCCGTCGGCGCCGATCACCGCGCCAGCGTGAACGATGCAGCGCGCCCCGATCGTGCAGCCGTCGTACACGGTGACCCGCGGATGTAGCACGGTGCCGTCGCCGATCGAGACCCCGGCCCCGATCACCGAATGCGCGCCGATCGAGGCGCGGTCGCCGATCCGGGCGCCCGGGCCGATCACCGCGTGCGCGCCGATCGCCACGCCCGCGCCGATGCGCGCGTCGCCGGCGACCACGGCCGAAGGATGCCGGCCGCCGGCTTGCGGCGGCCGCAGGCGCGACTCGATCTCGCGGGCGAGCCGGGCGAAGGCGAGATACGGATCGTCGGTGGCCAGCACGGCGCAGCCCGCCGGCAGCACCTGAACGTCGGCCTCGCGGGCGATGACCGCCCCCGCGGCGGTCATCGCCGCTTGCGACGCGTAGCGTGAATCGGAAAGGAAGGAGAGATCGGCGCTGCCGGCTGACCCCAGCGTGGCCAGCCCGCGGATGGCCAGCGCGGGATCGCCACGCAGGATGCGTGCCCCGGCGATCCCGGCCGCTGCTGCGAGGCTGAGACCGGGATTCAGTTCCATGGCTGCGGGCCCCGCGTTGCCGCAGAGCCGGGCTTCACTTGCCGCCCGACGCGAGCGCGCGCAACACCTTTTCCGTGATGTCGACACGCGGGCTGGCGAACACGGCTTCCTGCAGGATGATGTCGTACTTCTCCTGCTCGGCGATCTGCTTGATCACCCGGTTGGCCTTCTCGATCACCTGGGACAGTTCCTCGTTGCGGCGCTGGTTCAGGTCTTCGCGGAACTCGCGCTGCTTGCGCTGGAAGTCCTTCTCCACGTCGGCGTACTCGCGCTGGCGGCGCTGCCGGTCGCTCTCGGACATGACCGCCGCGTCGCGCTCGAGACGCTCGCCCATCGACTTGAGCCGCGCCGCCATCTCCTGCAGCTCCTTCTCGCGCCGGCTGAACTCCTGCTCGAGCTTCTGCTGGGCGGCCTTGGCGGGCGCCGCGTCGCGCAGGATGCGCTCGGTGCTGACGAAGCCGATCCGCATGCTGTCCTGGGCGAAGGCGAAGGTGGCCGACACCGCGAGCAAGGCGGCCGCGGCGATCTTCGGAAGTCTGGACGACGGCATTCCAATCTTCATCGACGATGGTCCCTGGACTCTCGTCCTGTCAAAAGGACATTGTCGCACAGAAGCCAGGCGCGCCCCGGCGGGCGCCAGGGCGCGGCAAGCCCGCCGGCTCGGTCAGAAACCGGTCCCGATCTGGAACTGCAGGCGCTGGGTGCGGTCGCCGGTTTCCTTGTTCAGCGGATAGGCGATGCTGAGCTTCAGCGGACCGATCGGCGACAACCAGTTCAGGCCCACGCCGGTGGAGTAGCGAAGCTCGCCCAGGTCGATCGAGGTGTCGCTGAAGACGTTGCCCGCGTCGAGGAACACGAAGGAACGGATCGAGCGGTCGCTGCCGGTGCCGGGCAAGGGGAAGATGAACTCCGCGCTGCCCACGAGCCGGGACTGCCCGCCCAGCGGCACCAGCCGGGTGCCGCCGCTGAGCAGCTGCTCGGTGTCCTTCGGGCCGAGGGACGACGGATAGTAGCCGCGCACCGAGCCGATGCCGCCCGCGTAGAAGTTCTTGAACAGCGGGTAGGGCACGCCGCCGAAGGAGTCGCCGACGCCGATGTCGCCGTACAGCGCGATCGTGTAGTCGCGGCTGAGCGGGTAGTACCACTCCTGCTTGTAGATCGCGCGCCAGTAGCGAAGGTCGCCGACAGGCAGCGTGACGTCGACCGACGCCGACTGCAGGCGGCCGCGAGTCGGGATCAGCGCGCTGTCGCGGGTGTCGCGGCTCCAGCCGGCGACCGCCAGCAGCGCGTTGGCCGACTCGCCGAAATCGGCGACCTGCTGGATGTAGCGGTCCGGTGCCAGCGCGCCGAGCTTGACCTCGTTGCGCTCGGCGACCATGCCGAAGGAGATCCGGTCGTGCTCGGTGTAGGGGACGCCGAACCGCAGGCCGATCCCGCTGGAGCGGATCCGGTAGTCGCCGAGGTCGAGCTCGCTGGCGTTGTAGGTGCGCGTGTACAGGTCGAAGGAGCGGCTCACGCCGTCGGGCGTGAAGTAGGGATCGGAATACGAGACCGCGACGGTCCGGAACAGCTTGCTGGTGTTGATGTTCAGCCCGAGCGACTTGCCCGTGCCCATGAAGTTCTGCTGGTTCAGCGAAGCCGAGAGGATCACCTTCTCAGTGCTCGAGAAACCGACGCCGAAGGTCACGTTGCCGGTCGGCTGCTCGGTGACCACCACGTTCAGGTCGACCTGGTCGGGCGCGTCGGGCACCGGCTGCGTGTCGATCCGCACGTCGGTGAAGTAGCCGAGCCGGCTGACCCGCTCGCGCGACAGGCGGATCTTGTTCGCGTCGTACCAGGCGTCCTCGTACTGGCGCAGCTCGCGCCGGATCACCTCGTCGCGCGTGCGGGAGTTGCCCGTGATGTTGATGCGGCGCACGTAGGCCCGGCGGGCCGGGTCGACGAGGATCTCGAACGAGACCTCGCGCTTCTCGCGGTCGACGCTCGGGACCGCGTTGACGTTCGCGAAGGCGTAGCCGAGCTGGCCGAGGCGGTCCGAGATCCGCCGGGTGGACTCGGTCAGCCTGGCGCCCGAGAAGACGTCGCCGGGCTTCAGCGCGACCAGCTCGGCGAACTCGGCCTCGCGCCCCAGCAGCGTGCCGCCGAAGCTCACGCCCGAGACCCGGAACTGCTCGCCCTCGCGCACCGAGATCGTCAGCTCGACCCGCTCGCGATCGGGCGTGATCGACACCTGCGTGGACTGCACCTCGAACTCGAGGTACCCGCGATCGAGATAGAAGGAGCGCAGCGCTTCCAGGTCGCCGGCGAACTTCTCGCGCGAATACTGGTCGGCCTTCGAGTACCAGGTGAACCAGTTCGGCGTGGTGAGCCTCATCTCCTCGAGAAGCTGCTTCTCGGTGAAGGCCTTGTTGCCGACGAAGCGGATCGCCCCGATCCGGGCCACCTCGCCCTCGTCGATGGTCAGGACGATCCCGACCCGGTTGCGCTCCAGCGGCGTGATCGTGGACGTGACGCTCGCCGCGTAGCGGCCGCGCGCGAGGTACTGGCGCTTGAGCTCCTGCTCGGCGCGCTCGAGCACGCTGCGATCGAAGATCCGCGACTCGCCGAGCCCCTGGTCGCGCAGCACGCGCTTGAGGGTCTCCTCGTCGAACTCCTTGGCGCCGACGATCGAGACCGAGGCGATCGCCGGACGCTCCTCGACGTAGACGACCAGGACGTCGCCCTCGACCTCGAGGCGGACGTCGCGGAAGAAGCCGGTGGCGAACAGCGCCCGCACCGCCTCGGACGCGCCGTCCTCGGTCAGCCGGTCGCCAACCTTGACCGGCAGGTAGCTGAAGACCGTGCCCGGCTCGGTGCGCTGCACGCCCTCGATGCGGATGTCACGGACGACGAAGGGATCGAAGGCGAAGGCCGCGCGTGCGAGGACGAGCGCGACGGCCGACGCGATCGCCAGACGCACCGCGCTGCGGCCGCGCCGCGGGCGGCGACGTTGCAAGAGCATGGATCAGGAACCGATCAGGCGACTGATGTCGTTGAAGAGGGCCACGACCATCATCAGCATGATGACTGCCAGGCCGGCTTTCTGCGTGACGACGATGAAGCGTTCGGACAGCGGACGACCCTTCACCGCCTCGAGTCCGTAATATACCAAATGCCCCCCGTCGAGCACCGGCACAGGCAGCAGGTTCAGCACGCCCAGGCTGATGCTGATCAGCGCCAGGAAGCTCAGGTAGGCGAACCAGCCGACCCGCGCCGACTGGCCCGCCAGGTCGGCGATCGTGACCGGACCGCTCAGGTTGCGGATCGACAGCTCGCCGGTCAGCATCTTGCCGAGCATGCGCAGCGTGAACACCGACATGTCCCAGGTCTGCACGGCCCCCCGCCACAGCGACTCGAGCGGGCCGTAGCGCAGCGTCTCCATCCGGACCCGGTCCTGCAGCGCGGCACCGATCCGGCCGATCGTGCGGCCTTCGTCGGCGCCCTCGCCGGCCACCGGCTGCGGCACGATCGGCAGCGTGATCTCGTCGGCGCCGCGCCGCACCACGACGCGGATCTCGCGCCCGGGGTTCGCCTTGACCGCGTCGATCAGGTCGGTTGCCCGGCCGATCGGCGCGCCGTCGACCGACACCAGCTCGTCGCCGGTGGCCAGACCGCCGCGCAGCGCGGCGCCGCCTTCGACGAGCGAGCCCACGACCACCTTGCCCGAGGCGAGCCGAAGGCCGGCCAGGCCGAGGAAGTCGCGCTCGGCGTCGCGCTCCGAAAGCCCGGAGAGATCGAGAGCGACCGCGCCGGGCGAGCCGCCCGCCTCGGGACGGACCGCCAGTTGCGTGACGCGCCGCTCGATGACCGGCTCGAGCAGCGCCAGCCGCAGTTCGTTCCACGAGCGGACCTCGCCGCCGTCGACGGACAGGATCCGGTCGCCGCGCTCGAGCCCGGCGCGGGCCGCCGGCGTCTCGGCGGCCGGGCGATCGACGATCGGCGCGGGTTCGTCGACGCCGACCCAGCCGAGGATCGCGTAGAGAAGGATCGCCAGCAGGAAATTGGCCAGCGGGCCGGCGGCGACGATCGCCGAGCGCTGGGGCAGCGACTTGCGGCTGAAGGCCCGCGACAGCTCGGCCGGCTCGATCGGCGCGTCGGACTCGCGCTCGTCGAGCATTCGCACGTAGCCGCCGAGCGGGATCGCGGCCAGCGTCCACTCGGTGCGGTCCTTCCCGACGTGCCAGCGCAGCAGCGGCTTGCCGAAGCCGATCGAGAAGCGCAGCACCTTGACCCCGCACCAGCGCGCGACCAGGTAGTGGCCGAGCTCGTGGACGAAGATCAGCAGCGTGAGCGCGGCCAGGAAGGCGATCAGCGTCTGCAGGCCCGTCATGCGGCGACCTCCTCGAGCAGCGCGGCGGCGGCGCGACGGCTGTCGCGGTCGAGCGCGAGCACCGAGTCGACGTCGGCGCCGGCCGGCCGTGCCCCGAGGGCGTCGAGGACCCGGGCGTTGAGCTCGGCGATGCCGGTGAAGGCGATCCGGCGGGCCAGGAAGGCCTCGACCGCGACCTCGTTGGCGGCGTTCAGCACGCAGGGCGCGCCGCCGCCGGCGTCCAGCGCCTGGTGGGCGAGCCCCAGGCAGGGGAAGCGTTCCATGTCGGGTTCCTCGAAATCCAGCCTGCCGATGCGCGCCAGCTCGAGCGGGGCCACGCCGCTGTCGATCCGCTCCGGATGCGCCAGCGCGTGCGCGATCGGCGTGCGCATGTCCGGGTTGCCGAGCTGCGCGAGCATCGAGCCGTCGGCGTACTCGACCAGCGAGTGCACGATGCTCTGCGGGTGCACGACGACCTCGAGCCGGGAGCCCGGCAGGCCGAACAGGTAATGGGCCTCGATCAGCTCCAGGCCCTTGTTCATCATCGTCGCCGAATCGACCGAGATCTTTCGGCCCATCGACCAGTTCGGGTGGGCGCAGGCCTGCTCCGGCGTGGCCTTCGCCATCTCCGCGAGGCTCGCCCGCCGGAACGGGCCGCCCGAGGCGGTCAGCAGGATGCGGCGGATGCCGGGCCCGTCGGCGCGACCGCCCGGCAGGCACTGGAAGACCGCGTTGTGCTCGCTGTCGATCGGCAGCACCGCGGCGCCGCCCGACGCGCAGGCCGACAGGAACACCTCGCCGGCCATCACCAGCGACTCCTTGTTGGCCAGCAGGATCCGCTTGCCGGCCCGGCCGGCCGCGATCGCCGCCTCGAGCCCGGCCGCGCCGACGATCGCCGCCATCACCGCGTCGACCTCGGCGGCCGCGGCCACCTCGACCAGGGCGCGCGGACCGGTCAGCACCTCGGTGCCGCAACCCGCCGTGGCGAGCCGCTCGCGCAGGACGCGCGCCGCGTCTTCGTCGGCCAGCACCGCGTAACGCGGGGCGAAGCGCAGGCACTGCTCGGCCAGCCGCTCGTGCTGGCGCAGCGCGCCCAGCGCGAACACGCGGTAGCGGTCGGGGTGGCGTCCGACCACGTCGAGGGTGCTCTGCCCGATCGAGCCGGTCGCGCCTAGGATCGTGAGGTTCATCATCTCGAGGTTCCGGGCCGGGATCAGCCGGCCAGGCGGTGCAGCAGCAGCGCCGCGGGCATGACCGGGATCAGCGCGTCGATCCGGTCGAGCACGCCGCCGTGGCCTGGCAACAGGGTACCGCTGTCCTTGACGCCAGCTTCGCGCTTGAGCAGCGACTCGTGAAGATCGCCGACGACCGACAGCGCCGCCAGCCCGACGAACAGCGGCACCGCGAGCGCCGGGCCGAGCGTGTCGAACAGCCTGGCGGGCAGGCTTGCCGCGAGCGGGCCGCCGTCGGCAAGCGCCGAAACCGCCCAGGCGGCGGCCACGACCGCCAGCGCGCCACCGGCCGCACCCTCCCAGCTCTTGCCGGGGCTGATGCGCGGCGCCAGCTTGCGCCGGCCGATCGCCCGCCCGACGAAATACGCGGCGATGTCGGCGATCCAGACGATCGCCATCGCCACCAGCAGGACCGCGGGGCCCATCGCGTGGAGCTCGATCAGCGCGATCCAGCAGGCGAGCAGCAGCCCCGCAGCCAGCGCCGCGCCGCCGCCTTCGGCGCGATGGGCGCGCAGCCGGGCCGGGCCGGCCAGGCACCACCAGGCAGCGGCGGCGGCCGAAACCGACAGCGCCAGCCATGCCGGCCAGCCGGCCAGCCAGCGCCAGGCGAGCAGGACGACGCCGATCGCGAGCACGCCGAGGGCGGTCGGCCAGGCGACTCGTCCGACACGGCGCGCCGGTCCGGCCCCCCCTGCCGCGGGCTCGCTGCCGGCCGCGCGCGCCGCCACGATCGCGAGCAGGCCCGCCCATTCGCGCGCGCCGACCGACAGGAAGGCCAGCGTCAGCGCCGCCCAGGTCCAGGCCGGCCACCAGAAGATCGTGGGCAGCAGGACCGCCAGCAGCACCAGGGCGGTGACGACGCGCTGTCGCAGCATCGCGGCCGCGCTAGCCCTGCTCGCTGGCGGCCAGCTGCGCGCTGGTGCGGCCGAAGCGCCGCTCGCGCGCGCGGAACGACTCGAAGGCGCGCTCGAGCGCCGCCTCGTCGAAGTCGGGCCACCAGGTGTCGGTGAAATAGAGTTCGGTGTACGCCAGCTGCCAGAGCAGGAAGTTGCTGATCCGCTGCTCGCCGCCGGTGCGGATGAACAGGTCGGGTTCGGGCGCCCAGGCCATGGCCAGGTGCGCGGCGATGCCGTCCTCGTCGATGCCGCCGGGATCGGCGGCCAGCTCGGGGCGCGCGGCCAGCAGCGCTCGGGTCGCCTGCACGATGTCCCAGCGTCCGCCGTAGTTCGCCGCCACGCTGAGCACGAGCCGGTCGTTCCCGGCGGTGCGCGCCTCGGCCTCGGCGATCAGCTCGCGCAGCCGCGGCTCGAAGCGGCTGGTGTCGCCGACCACCCGCAGCCGGATCCCGTTCTCGCAGAGCTTCGCGACCTCGCGCTCGAGCGCGGTGATGAACAGGCGCATCAGGACCGAGACCTCGTCGGCCGGGCGCCGCCAGTTCTCGGAGCTGAACGCGAAGAGCGTCAGGTACTCGACGCCCTTGCGCGCACAGGCCTCGACGGTGCGCCGCACCGCGTCGACGCCGCGGGCATGGCCGGCCACCCGGGGCAGGTGCCGCGACGTGGCCCAGCGCCCGTTGCCGTCCATGATGATCGCGACGTGCCGCGGCACCTGGCCGGTGGCCGGGACCTCGCGGGTCGAGCTGGGAAAACGGGGCATCGGGCGCGGCGCGGGATCGGCGACGGTCAGACCGTCATGATCTCCTGCTCCTTGACTCCCAGCAGCTTGTCGATCTCGGCGACGAAGCGGTCGGTCAGCTTCTGGATGTCGTCCTGCGCGCGGCGCTCGTCGTCCTCGGAGATCGCCTTGTCCTTGACCAGCTTCTTGAGCTGCTCGTTGGCGTCGCGGCGCAGGTTGCGCACCGCGACCTTGGCATGCTCGGCATCGCCGCGGGCGATCTTGGTCATTTCGCGGCGGCGCTCCTCGGACAGCGGAGGCATCGGCACCCGGATCAGGTCGCCGCTGGTCGACGGGTTCAGCCCGAGGTCGGACTCGCGGATCGCCTTGTCGACGACCTGGACCATCTTCTTTTCCCAGGGCTGCACGCCGAGCGTGCGGGCGTCCTGCACCGTGACGTTCGCGACCTGCGACAACGGCACCATGCTGCCGTAGTAGTCGACCTGGATGTGGTCGAGCAGGCCGGCGTGGGCCCGGCCGGTGCGGATCTTCTGGAAGCTGGACTTCATCGCCTCGAGCGACTTCTGCATCTTCTGCTCGGCGGCCGTCCTGACCTCGGCAACGCTCATGAATCCTCCGGAACGATTGATTTCAGACGTGGACCAGCGTGCCCTCGTCCTCGCCGCGGACCGCGCGCAGCAGCGCGCCTTCCTTGAAGATCGAGAACACGCGGATCGGCAGCTTCTGGTCCCGGCACAGCGCGAAGGCCGTGGCGTCCATGACCTTCAGGTTGCGGCTGATCGCCTCGTCGAAGCTGATCCGCTGGTAGCGCTGGGCGCCCGGGTCCTTCATCGGGTCGGCGGTGTACACCCCGTCGACCTTGGTGGCCTTCAGCACCACCTCGACGCCCATCTCGGCGCCGCGCAGCGCCGCGGCGGTGTCGGTGGTGAAGAAGGGATTGCCGGTGCCGGCCGCGAAGATCACCACCTTGCCCTCTTCCAGGTAGCGCAGCGCCTTCGGCCGGATGTAGGGCTCGACGACCTGCTCGATCTTCAGCGCCGACTGCACGCGGGCCACGACCCCCTTCTGGCGCAGCGCGTCCTGCAGCGCCAGCGAGTTCATCACCGTGGCCAGCATGCCCATGTAGTCGGCGGTGGCGCGGTCCATGCCGATCGCCCCGCCGGCCATGCCGCGGAAGATGTTGCCTCCGCCGATGACGATCGCCAGCTCGACGCCGAGGTCGACGACCGCCGCGATCTCGCCGACCATCGCCTCGATGGTCTCCCGGTTGATGCCGTAGGCATCGTCGCCCATCAGGGCCTCGCCGGAGAGCTTCAGCAGCACGCGGCGGTGCTGGACCGGCTCGGCGAGCGCCTCTTCGCGGGCGGCAAGGCTTTCGACTGAACTCAAGGTCGATCTCCCGATAAAGGCAGGCCGGCGTCGATCGGACGCCGGCCTTGGGGATTATCGCCCGATTTTCGGGCCGGCGCCGTCGACTGCCGCCGGCGTCAGCGGGCGGCTGCGGCGGCCGCCTGGGCGGCGACTTCGGCCGCGAAGTCGGTCTGCTTCTTCTCGATGCCCTCGCCGACCACGTACAGGGTGAACGACGCGACCTGGGCGTTGCGGGCCTTGAGCAGCTGCTCGATCGTCTGCTTGCCGTCCGGGTCCTTGACGAAGATCTGGCCCAGCAGCGTGACCTCCTTCAGGAACTTCTGGACCGTGCCCTCGACCATCTTCGCGACGATCTCGGCCGGCTTGCCCGACTCGGCGGCCTTCTGAGCGGCGATCGAGCGCTCGCGCTCGACTTCCTCGGCCGGCACGCCTTCCTTCGACAGGGCCTTGGGCTTGCTGGCCGCGATGTGCATCGCGAGGTCCTTGGCGAGGGTCTCGTCGCCGCCGACCAGGTCGACCAGCACGCCGATCTTGGCGCCGCCGTGCAGGTAGCTGGCGATCTTGCCCTTGGCGTCGAAGCGCACGAAGCGGCGGATGCTCATGTTCTCGCCGATCCGACCGATCAGCGCCTTGCGGTACTCGTCGACCGTGGTGCCGGCCATCGGCAGCGCCGACAGGGCCTCGACGTCGGCCGGCGCACGCTCGGCGACGAGCGCGGCCAGGTCGGCGGCCAGCTTCAGGAAGTCGTCGTTCTTCGCGACGAAGTCGGTTTCGCAGTTGACCTCGACCATCGCGGCACTGCCACCGTCGGCGGCCACGTGAATGCCGACGACGCCCTCGGCGGCGACCCGCGCGGCGGCCTTGGTGGCCTTGTTGCCGAGCTTGACGCGCAGGATTTCCTCGGCGCGGGCCATGTCGCCTTCGGCTTCGGTGAGCGCCTTCTTGCACTCCATCATCGGCGCGTCGGTCTTCTCGCGCAGTTCCTTGACCATGGCTGCAGTGATTTCGGCCATTGCTGGACTCCGTTCGGTTTCGTGGTGTTCGTGTCGGGTAAAAAAAGGGGCTGTCACCGACAGCCCCGCCGCGCTTGCGTGCGGCGGGCCGTGCCCGCCGCCGCCTTCATCGGCCGTCGGCCGCTGCGGCGATGTCTCCGGTCAGGCCTCTTCGTCTTCGCCGGCGTCGATCTCGACGAATTCCTCGTCGCCCTCGGTCGCCGTCTTGACGATCTCCTGCAGCGAGGCGGCGCGACCCTCGAGGATCGCGTCGGCGGCGCCGCGCGCGTACAGCTTGATCGCGCGGGCCGAGTCGTCGTTGCCGGGGATCACGTGGTCGATGCCCTCGGGCGAGTGGTTGCTGTCGACGACCGCGACGACCGGGATGCCGAGCTTCTGCGCCTCGGTGATCGCGATCTTGTGGTAGCCGACGTCGATGACGAACAGCGCGTCGGGCAGGCCGCCCATGTCCTTGATGCCGCCGAGGCTGCGCTCGAGCTTGTCCATCTCGCGCTGGAACAGCAGGCCTTCCTTCTTGGACATCTTCTCGAGGCCGCCTTCGGCCATCGTGGCTTCCATGTCCTTCAGGCGCTTGATCGACGTCTTGACCGTCTTGAAGTTGGTCAGCATGCCGCCGAGCCAGCGCTGGTCGACGAAGGGCATGCCGGCGCGGGCCGCTTCCTCGGCGATGGTCTCGCGGGCCGAGCGCTTGGTGCCCACGAACAGCACGGTGCCGCGATTGGCGGCCAGCTGGCGCAGGTACTTCATCGAGTCCTGGTACATGACCAGGGTCTTCTCGAGATTGAAGATGTGGATGCGATTGCGATGGCCGTAGATGTACGGGGCCATCCGGGGATTCCAGAACCGCGTCTGGTGGCCGAAGTGAACGCCGGCCTCGAGCATTTGCCGCATGGTGACGGACATGACAGACTCCAACTGAGGGTTGTGACTGACGCGCCGCGAAGGCCAGCGGCCGCGCGCCGTGCGGTCGGGAGACCGGCTCCGGCGCGCTGCCGTGGCACCCTTCAGGTGCGGCGCGCGCGATTTCCGCTGCCGGCAAGGGCCTGATGAGCCCATGCGCCAAAAGCGAAGCCTATAATCATAGCATGGCAATCACTATCAAGACAGCCTCCGAGATCGAGGCGATGCGGACCGCCGGCCGCCTGGCCAGCGAGGTTCTCGACTACGTCACGCCGCACGTGCGGCCGGGCGTGACCACCGGCGAGCTCGACCGCCTGTGCCACGAGTACATGGTCGGCGTGCAGGGCACCGTGCCCGCCCCGCTGAACTACGCGCCGCCGGGCTACCGCCCCTACCCGAAGTCGATCTGCACCTCGGTCAACCACCAGGTCTGTCACGGCATCCCGGGCGACCGCGTGCTGAAGAACGGCGACATCGTCAACATCGACGTCACCGTGATCAAGGACGGCTTCCACGGCGACACCAGCCGGATGTTCGTCGTCGGCGACGCGTCGATCGCCGCCCGCCGGCTCTGCCAGGTCACCTGGGAGTGCATGTGGCTGGGGATCGAGCAGGTCAGGCCCGGCGCCACGGTCGGCGACATCGGCCACGCGATCCAGCGCCACGCCGAGGCGCAGGGCTGCTCGGTGGTTCGCGAGTTCTGCGGCCACGGCATCGGGCGCAAGTTCCACGAGGACCCGCAGATCCTGCACTACGGCCGGCCCGGCACCGGCCCCCGGCTCGAGGCCGGGATGATCTTCACCGTGGAGCCCATGATCAACGCGGGCCGGCGCGAGGTCCGCGAGATGGCCGACGGCTGGACCATCGTCACCAAGGACCACAGCCTGTCGGCCCAGTGGGAGCACACGGTGCTCGTCACCGAGGCCGGCTTCGAGGTCCTGACCGTGTCGGCCGGCGCGCCGGCGCGCCCCGAGCCGCTGACCGCGGCGGCCTGAGCGATGGGCGCCGGCGCGCTTGGCGCGGTGGCCGCCGAGGCGGCGCCCCTGCCCGACCTCGCGCCGCTTCGCGAGGCGTGGCAGCGCGAGCGCGCCGCCGCGATCCAGGGGTTTCGCGACTCGCAGAACCCCGACCGCCTGCAGCGGGCGCTCAGCCGCGCCACCGATCGCGCGCTGCGGGCGCTGTGGCGGATGCTGTCGCCGTCGCGCCAGTACTCGCTGGTCGCAGTGGGCGGCTACGGCCGCGGCGAGCAGTTCCCCCATTCCGACGTCGACCTGCTGATCCTGACGCCCGAACGGCCGCAGGGCGCGGCCGCCGAGCGGCTCGAGCGCTTCGTGGGCGCCTGCTGGGACCTCGGGCTCGAGATCGGCCACGCGGTGCGCACGCCCGACGAATGCCTGCGCGAGGCGGCCGGCGACGTCACGGTGCGCACCAGCCTGCTCGAGCGCAGGCGGCTGGCCGGAAACCGGCTGCGCTACGAGGCGCTGGGCCGCGAGCTCGACGCGGCGTTGCGCGCCGACGAGTTCTTCTCGGCCAAGATGCTCGAGATGCGGCAGCGCCACGCGAAGTACGTGGACAGCCCGTACAGCCTCGAGCCGAACACGAAGGAAAGCCCCGGGGGGCTGCGCGACCTGCAGGTGATCCGCTGGATCGCGCGCGCGAGCGGCTTCGGCCGCAACTGGAGCGAGCTGGAGGCGCGCGGCCTGATCACCGCCAGCGAGGCGATCCAGTTGCGCGCCAACGAGCGACGGATCGCCCGGATCCGCGCCTGGCTGCACATCCTGGCCGGGCGCCGCGAGGACCGGCTGGTGTTCGACCTGCAGGCGCGGGCCGCCGAGGCGATGGGCCTGGCCCGGAGCTCGGCGCGCCAGTCGTCCGAAGAACTGATGCAGCGCTACTACCGCGCCGCCAAGACGGTCACCCAGCTGAACACGATCGTGCTGCAGAACCTGCGCGGCGCCCTGTTCCCGTCCGGCGCGGCGGCCGCGCGCCCGATCGACCGGGAGTTCCTCGACCGGCAGGGCCTGCTCGACCTGGCCGACCCCGGGCTCTTCGAGCGCGACCCGTCGGCGATCCTGCGCTGCTTCCTGACCATGCAGCGCCACCCCGAGCTCACCGGCATCGCGACCCGAACGCTGCGCGCGCTGTGGCACGCGCGCGGCCGGATCGACGCGCGCTTCCGCCGCGACCCGGCCAACCGCGCGCTGTTCCTGGAGCTGCTGAAGTCGCCTCGCGGGGTCACGCACGAGCTGCGGCGGATGAACAAGTGGTCGATCCTGGGCCGCTACCTGCCGGCCTTCCGGCGGATCGTCGGCCGGATGCAGCACGACCTCTTTCACGTGTACACGGTCGACCAGCACATCCTGATGGTCGTGCGCAACCTGCGCCGCTTCGCGATGGCCGAGCACGCGCACGAGTATCCGTTCTGCAGCCAGCTGCTGGCGGCCTTCGAGAAGCCCTGGCTGCTCACGATCGCCGCGCTCTTCCACGACATCGCAAAGGGCCGCGGCGGCGACCATTCGAAGCTCGGCCGCGTCGACGCCCGCCGCTTCTGCCGCCAGCACGGACTGGAACGCGCCGACTCGCAGCTGGTCGAGTTCCTGGTCGAGCATCACCTGACGATGTCCTCGGTCGCGCAGAAGCAGGATCTCGGCGACCCGGCGGTCATCACCCGCTTCGCCTCGCTGGTCGGCACCGAGGAGCGGCTGACCGCGCTGTACCTGCTGACCGTAGCCGACATCCGCGGCACCAGCCCCAAGGTCTGGAACGCCTGGAAGGCCAAGCTGCTCGAGGACCTGTTCCGCGCGACCAAGCGGGCGCTGGAGGGCGAGACGCCGACCCGCGAGCGCCGGCTCGACGCGCGCCGCGCCGAGGCGGTGCGGCTGCTGAACCTCAGGGCGATCCCGCCGGAGCGCTACGAGGCTTTCTGGAAGCGGCTCGGCATGGGCTACTTCCTTCGCAACGACGCGCAGGACATCGCGTGGCACGCGCGGGTGCTGACCGGCCATCCGGAAGACCGCCCGGTGGTGCGCACGCGCGTCGCGCCGATCGGCGAGGGCTTCCAGGTGGTCGTGTGGCTGCGCGACCAGCCCGACCTCTTCGCGCGGCTGTGCGGCTATTTCGACAGCCGCAACCTGTCGGTGCTCGACGCGAAGATCCACACCACGCGCGACGGCTGGGCGCTGGACAGCTTCCTGGTCGTCGACCCGGTCGGCGAGGTGGGCCAGTACCGCGACATCCTGACGCTGGTCGAGACCGAGCTCGGCGAGCGGCTCGAACGGCGGGCGCCGCTGCCGGTGCCGGTGCGCGGCCGCAGCTCGCGCCGCTCGCGCACCTTCCCGATCGAGCCGTCGGTCGACCTGCGCCCGGACGAGCGCGGCGACCACTTCCTGCTGTCGATCACCGCGAACGACCGCACCGGCCTGCTCTACGCGATCGCCCAGGTGCTTAGCCGGCACGGCATCAGCCTGGAAACCGCCCGGATCACCACGCTCGGCGAGCGCGTCGAGGACGTGTTCCTGATCGAGGGCCCGGCCTTGCTGAACCCTCGCCAGCAGCTGCAGTTCGAGACCGACCTGCTGGACGCGCTGCGCGCCTGAGCCCGGCGCGCTGCCCGCCCGGTCAGCCGCGCACGACCTCGGACAGGATGCGCCTGACCCGGACCATCGCCTGGTCGAGCACTTCGGCGATCGCCTCGAGCGAGATGCGCTCGGCGCTGTCGCCGGTGCCGGCCGCGTGGTTGGCCACGACGCACAGCGCGGCATAGGGCAGGTCCAGTTCCCGGGCCAGCGCGGCCTCGGGCATGCCGGTCATGCCGACGAGGTCGCAGCCGTCGCGGGCGAGACGGCGGATCTCCGCGGCGGTCTCCAGCCTGGGGCCCTGCGTGCAGCCGTAGACGCCGCCGTCGATCGCGGTCTCGCCGGCGCGCGCGGCAGCCGCGAGCAGCCGGGCGCGCAGCGCGCGATCGTAGGGCTCGGTGAAGTCGATGTGGGTGACCGGCTGGTTCGGCCCGTCGAAGTAGGTGCCCCGCCTGCCGTGCGTGTAGTCGACGATCTGGTCGGCCACCACGATCGCCCCGGGCCCGTACTCGCTGCCGATGCCGCCGACGGTGGCCACCGACACCACGCCTTCCACCCCGGCGTCGCGCAGCGCCCAGACGTTCGCGCGGTAGTTGATTTCGTGCGGCGCGATCGTGTGGCCGTAGCCGTGGCGCGCCAGGAACACGATCTCCCGGCCGTCGAGCTCGCCGAAGGTCAGCGCGCAGGAGGGATCCCCCCAGGGCGTGCGGGCGATGCTGCGCCGGGGATTGCCCAGGCCGGCCAGCCGGGCGAGTCCGCTGCCGCCGATGATTCCAAGCATGTGTTCGGTTCTCCGTTGTCGTGCGGGGCCGTCAGCCCCTCGCGCCGGTCATATCGTGCGCTCGCCTCTCGCCGGTCACTTCTCGCCGGTCATGCCGCGCAGCGCCGCCTCGTCGATGACCGCGACGCCGAGACTGGCTGCCTTGTCGAGCTTGCTGCCGGCTGCCTCGCCGGCGACCACGTAGTCGGTCTTCTTCGACACCGAGCCGCTCACGCTTCCGCCGTGCCGGCGGATCATCTCCGCCGCCTGCTCGCGGGTCAGCGAAGGCAGCGTGCCGGTCAGCACGAAGGTCTTGCCGGCCAGCGCGTGAGAGCCGGCCGCGGCGGCGCCCTCGCCCGCTGCGCCGCCGGGCGCCTCCCAGCCGACGCCGGCAGCCAGCAGCGCCTCGACGACCTCTCGGTTGTGCGGCTCGGCGAAGAAGCGACGGACGCTGTCGACGATCTCCGGCCCCACGCCTTCGAGCGGCACCGGCTCGGGCGGCTCACCGCGGGCGCGCCGCCGCGCGTTCTCCTTCTGGATCGCGGCCTTGCGCGCCGCGAGCGCGTCCCAGTCCTCGCCGGCCAGCGCGTCGACGTCCGGATAGGCGTCGGCCAGCAGCCGCGCGACCTCCTCGCCGACGTGGCGGATGCCCAGCGCGAACAGGAAGCGCGCGAACGTGGTCCTGCGCGAGCGGTCGATCGCCTCGACCAGGTTGGCCGCCGACTTCTCGCCCATCCGCTCGAGCCCCGCCAGCGTGGCGGCGTCGAGCCGGTACAGGTCGGCCGGCGTGCTGACCAGCCCGCCGTCGACCAGCTGGCCGACCAGCTTCTCGCCCAGCCCGTCGATGTCCATCGCCCGGCGTTGCGCGAAGTGCAGCAGCGCCTGGCGGCGCTGGGCCGGACAGTAGAGCCCCGCCACGCAGCGCCGGTCGGCCTCGCCTTCCTCTCGCTCGGTGGCCGAACCGCACACCGGGCAGGCGTGCGGCATCCCGAAGCGGCGGTAGCGCCCGGCCGCCTCGTGGCCGTGCTCGCGCGGCAGCGCGCGGACGACCTCGGGGATCACGTCGCCGGCGCGCCGCACGACGACCCGGTCGCCGATCATCAGCCCCTTGCGCTCGATCTCGTCCTCGTTGTGCAGCGTGGCGTTGGTGACGGTGACCCCGCCCACGAAGACCGGCGCGAGCCGGGCGACCGGGGTCAGCTTGCCGGTGCGGCCGACCTGCACCTCGATGTCGAGCAGCTCGGTGACCGCCTCCTCGGCCGGGAACTTGTGGGCCAGCGCGAAGCGCGGCGCGCGCGCCACGTAGCCGAGCAGCTCGTGCCAGTCGCGGCGGTCGACCTTGTAGACCACGCCGTCGATCTGGTAGGGAAGCGCGGCGCGCCGCTCGCCGATGCGGCGAAAGAACTCGAGCAGGCCGTCGGCATCGTTCGCGACCGCGCGCTCGGGCCCGACCGGCAGGCCGGCCGACTCGAGCCATGCGAGCAGGCCCGAGTGCGTGGCCGGGGTTTCGGCACCGCGGACCTCGCCGACGCCATAGGCGAAGAAGCGCAGCGGGCGGCGCGCGGTGACCGCCGGGTCGAGCTGCCTCAGGCTGCCTGCCGCCGCGTTGCGCGGGTTGACGAACTCCTTCTCTCCGGCCTCGCGCTGGCGGGCGTTGAGCGCCTCGAAATCCGCGCTCCACATCAGCACCTCGCCGCGCACCTCGAGCACCTCGGGCCCGACCCCTTCCAGCCGCAGCGGGATCGCGCGGATCGTGCGGATGTTCGCGGTGACGTCCTCGCCGACCGCGCCGTCGCCGCGGGTCGCGGCCTGCACCAGCCGCCCGCGCTCGTAGCGCAGGCCGACCGCGAGGCCGTCGTACTTCAGCTCGGCGCTGTAGCGCAGTTGCGCCGGATCGAGGCCGGACTCGGCGAGCAGTTCGCGCACCCGCCGGTCGAAGCCGCGCACCGCATCGTCGTCGAAGGCATTGTTCAGCGACAGCATCGGCCGGCTGTGGCGGACCGGCGCGAATCCGCCGGCGACCGCACCGCCGACCCGGGCGGTCGGCGAGTCCGGCGCGGCGAGCCCGGGGTGGTCGCGCTCGAGCGCCTGCAGCTCGGCGAACAGCCGGTCGTACTCGGCATCGGGCACCGTGGGCGCGTCGAGCACGTAGTACTCGTGGTCGTAGCGCCGGATCAGCGCTCGCAGGGCTTCGGCGCGGGCGGCCGGATCGGCGCCGTGCCCGGTGCGGTGCCCGCTCGGAAGGTCGCTGCTCAACGGAGAGGCTCCCGGTCGTCGAAAGCGGCTCGCTCGCGCATCGCGGGCGCGCCCGCTCAGTTGAACACGCGCAAGGCCAGCGGCGAGCCGGCCGGCAGCCCGATCGCGTCGAGCGACGCGTAGCGCTGCGTGAGCTGCCGGGAGATCGTGTCGAGCGCATCGAGCGGGATCGCCTTGCCCGCGTCGTCGACGACCCGGCCGGAGATGCGCGACGCCGCCGCCTGCGCGCAGTCGAGCATCGCGATCCAGCCTTCGAGCGACTCGGCGGTGCGCGGCACGTCGAGCAGGAAGCCGAGTCGCTGCGGCGAATCGGTCAGCGACATCGTGAAGACGAGCTCGCCGCCGGGGCCCAGCCGCGCGTGGCGATGGCCGCCACGCTCGACGAGGTCCAGTTCGGCGGCCAGCGCGGCGACCTGCGCCGGGCCGAGCGGCTCCGGCGAATCGACGTTCAGGCCGATCTGGGCGTCGAGCTGCGCGCAGGTCGCGTCGAGGTCGCGCGCGCGAGCGATCACGTCGGCCATGTCGGGCGTATCGGCGAGCGTGGAGAGCTGGTCGGCGACCGCCTGCACGGCGGCGACGAACTCGGTGTACTCCATCGCGTTCAGCGGTCCGTGGCGGTTGGCGAGCAGCACGCCGACCCTCAGCACCCGGTAGGCGACGCCGGCCGCGAGCGGCACAGCCGCATCCTCGCCGAACGCGCCGGCGGGCACGCCGTCGGCGAGGATCGGCTTGCTGCCGGCGCGGCGCACGCCCTGGGTGACGGCGACCAGGCGCTCGCCGGAGACCGGCGCGTCGAGCGGCAGCGCGACGATGCAGTCGCAGGTCGGCGACAGCACCGGCCCGCCCGCCGGCGCGGCCGGATGGCCGGCCCCCCGCTCGCCTGCGGAAGCGGACTCGGGCAGGCCCGATGGCCGGTCGTCGCCGGGCGCCGCGGCCTCGAGGCTGCCCGCCGCGCCGAAGTCGCCCGCGTCCGGCTCGCCGGCCGGCTCGAAGGCCGGGTCGGCGCCCTCGGGGACGGCGACGTCGCCGAGTCGCGGCTCGCGCCTCGACACTCGCCCCGGCACGCTCGCCGGGCGAGCGCCGGTCGCGTCGGGCTCGGGGCGCCCGCCCGGCGAGCGCGTGTCGGCCTCGCCCTCGGACTTCGGGCGCGCCGCCGACAGGCGCCGCCGGCGGCCCAGCGCCTGCAGCAGGTTGACTCCGACGACGGCCAGGATCGCCGCCGCTGCGAAGATCAGGATGCTGATGCCGAGGCTGCTCATCACGCGGCCTCCGCCATCCGGTGGGCCGCCTCGAGGTCGACGGCGACGATCCGCGAGACGCCACGCTCCTGCATCGTGACGCCGATCAGCTGCTGTGCGAGTTCCATCGCGATCTTGTTGTGCGTGATGAAGAGGAATTGCGTGTGGTCGGACATCCGCCGGACCATGTCGCAGTAGCGCTCGGTGTTCGCATCGTCGAGCGGCGCGTCGACCTCGTCGAGCAGGCAGAACGGGGCCGGGTTCAGCTGGAACAGCGCGAACACCAGCGCGATCGCGGTCAGCGCCTTCTCGCCGCCCGACAGCAGGTGGATCGAGCTGTTGCGCTTGCCCGGCGGCTGCGCCATCACCTGGATGCCGGCGTCGAGGATCTCGTCGCCGGTCAGGATCAGCTTCGCCTCGCCGCCGCCGAACAGCTGCGGGAACAGCATGCCGAAGTGCCGGTTGACCGTGTCGTAGGTGTCCTGCAGCAGCTCGCGGGTCTCGCGATCGATGCGGCGGATCGCGTCCTCTAGCGTGGCGATCGCCTCGTTGAGGTCCCTCGACTGGTCGTCGAGGAAGCCCTTGCGCTCGGCGGCCTGCGCGAGCTCGTCGAGCGCCGCCAGGTTGACCGGGCCGAGCGCGGCGATCGCGTTGGCGAGCCGGGTGACCTCGCCCTGAAGCCAGGCGGGCCTGGGCATCTGCTCCAGGCCCTCGCGCAGCGCCTGCTCGGCCGCCGCATCGACCTCGGCCTCGGCCAGCAGCTGCGCGAACTGCTCCTGGTTCATCCGGGCCGCCTGCTCCTTGAGCTGCAGCTCGGTCACCTTCTGGCGCAGCGGCTCCTGATCGCGCTCGGCCACCAGCCGCTGCTCGTCGCGCTGGCGCAGCGAGTGGGTCAGGTCGTCGAGCCGCTGGCGCGCCTCGGCCAGCGCCTGCTCGGCATTCGCCCTGCGCTCGAGCGCCTCCTGGAGCGCCTGCTGGGCGGCGTCGTCCGACATCTGCATCAGCTTGCCGAGCAGCGTCTCGCGCTCCTCGGCGGCCTGCGCGGCCATCGCCTGGCCCTGCTCGACCAGCGCCTCGAGGCGCTCGATCGACGCCTCGAGGGCCCGCACCGCGAACGCCGCCTCCTGGGCGTCGCGCTCCTGCTGGCGGAGCGCCTCGCGATGCCGGCCCAGCTCGGCCTCGGCGTCCTCGAGCTCGCGCTGCAGGTCCTCGGCGCGCTGCTGGCGCTCGGCCAGCTCCAGGTCGAGGCGTTCGAAGTTCTCGCCCTCCGCCGCGATCTCGGTCTCGAATCCGTCGATCTGCGCGACCAGCTCCTCGAGCTCGCCCTCGATCCGCTCGCGGCTCTGGGCGACGCGGTCGCGCTCCTGCTCGAGCCGCTGCACGTCCATGCGCAGGGCGGCCAGCTGCTTGAGCTGGCGGTTGTGCTGGTCGCGCAGCGCCATCAGCGCGGCCAGCTTCGCCGAAGCCTCGGACTCGGTGCGGTTGGCGTGGGCGCGGGCATCGTCGACCAGCAGTTGCTGGGCGCGCAGCTCGCGCACCAGGTTCTCCAGCTCCTGCCGGCGCGCGAGCATCCCCTCCTGCTCCGAATCGGCCGCGTACAGGGCGAGCGACTGCCGCCCCACCACGTGACCGGCCGGCACGACGAAACGGCCGCCGGCGGGCAGCGAATCGCGCCGCGCGATCGCCTCGTCGAGCGAATCGGCCGCGAAGTGTCCGGCCAGCCAGTCGGCAAGCAGCGCCTGCACCCCGGCGTCGCCGCTGTGCACGACCGCAGCGAGCGGCCTCAGCCCGGCGGGCGCCGCCGGCGGCACCGGGCCGCCCGGCGCGGCCGCGAAGAAGCCGACCTTGGACGGCGGCGCATCGGCCACCAGCTGGGCCACGGTCTCGATCCGCCCGACCTCGAGCGCGTTGACCCGCTCGCGCAGCACCGATTCGATCGCGCTCTCCCAGCCGGCGTCGATGCGCAGCTTCTGCCACAGGCGCGACAGGCCCTCGAGGCCGTGGCGGGCCAGCCAGGGCTGGACCTTCGCCTGACTCTCGACCCGCTCCTGCAGCTGACGGAGCGCGGCGATCCGCGCCTCGATCCGGGCGAGCTTGGCCTCGGCCTCGCGCTGCGCCTCGCGCGCCGGCGCCCGCTGAGCGTCGAGCGCGTTCCAGGCCTGCTCGGTCTGGGCGAGCTGCGCGGCGGTGAGCGCGTCGGCCTCCTCTGCCCCGGCGAGCGACTCGACCGCCGCCTCTAGCTCGGCCGGGTCGAAGTCCTGCAGCGTGCCCGCCTCGTCCTGCAAGCGGTCGCGCCGGCGGCGCGCGGTGTCCAGCGCCTCGCCGGCACGCCGCGTGTGCACCGACGACAGCTCGATCGCCTGGCGGGTCTGGCCGACCAGCGCGCGCGCCTCGTCGACCCGGGCGCGCGCCTCGCGCACGCGGGTCTCGATCTGCGGGAAACCCTCGGAGGCGGAGGCGACGATCTCGGCCAGCTCCTCCGAGCGGGTGCGCGCGCCATCGAGCTGCATGCGCGTGGTTTCCAGGTCGGCGCGCGCCTGGTCCTGCTGCAGCTGCGCCCGGTGCGACTGTTGCTCGACGCTGTCGAGGCGCTCGCGCAGCTGTCCCTGGGTCTGCGAAACCAGGCGGATCTCGGCCTCGATCCGGCTGACCTCGGCGTTGCAGTCGTAGAAGGCGCCCTGCGCGGCGTGCACTGCGTCGCCGGCCGCGTAGTGCGCCTCGCGAACCCCCTCGATGCCGGCCTCGATCGCGCGCAACTCGGCGACGCGCTCGTCGAGCCGCGCCTGCGCCTCGGCGGCCTGGGCCGCCAGCCGCTGGCGCTCGGCCTCGGCCTCGTCGCGCCGCAGCACCCACAGCAGCTTCTGGCGCCGGTCGCGGTCGGCCTCGAACTCGCGATACTGCCGGGCCACCTCGGCCTGGCGCTCGAGCCGCTCGATCTGGCCGTCGAGCTCGCGCAGGATGTCCTCGACGCGGGTCAGGTTCTCCCGGGTGTCGGCAAGGCGGTTGGCGGTCTCGCGGCGCCGCTCCTTGTACTTCGACACGCCGGCCGCCTCTTCGAGGAAGACCCTGACCTCCTCGGGGCGCGCCTCGATGATCCGCGAGATCATCCCCTGGCCGATGATCGCGTAGGCGCGCGGCCCCAGGCCGGTGCCCAGGAACATGTCGTGCACGTCGCGGCGGCGCACCGACTGGTTGTTGATGAAGTAGTTGGACTGGCCGTCGCGGCTCAGCACCCGCTTGACCGAGATCTCGGCGTACTGGCCCCAGCTGCCGCCGATGCGGCCCAGCGAGTTGTCGAAGACCAGCTCGACCGACGCGCGCACCGCCGGCTTGCGTTCGGACGAACCGTTGAAGATGACGTCCTGCATCGACTCGCCGCGCAACTCGGAAGCCTTGGACTCGCCGAGGACCCAGCGGACCGCGTCCATGATGTTGGACTTGCCGCAGCCGTTCGGACCGACGACGCCGACCAGCTGGCTGGGAACGTCGAACGCGGTCGGGTCGACGAAGGACTTGAAGCCGGCGAGTTTGATCTGTTTCAGGCGCACGGGGAGATCCTGCGGCGAACGATGGTGACCCGCCGGACGATCGGCGCCGCCGCGCCGGCCCGGCCGGGTCGCACTAAAGGACGAAAATCCAGATGAGGGCGAAAATCCAGAGGGCGAAAATCCAAAGCGCGAAAGCCGCTCGCGGCGGCTTTCTGTCGCTCCGTATAATACCACCCGCCCTTCGCGCGCCCGGCCTTTCGAGCGGCGCGCCAGCACCCCGGCCCCAGATGCCTTCCAAGCCCTCCACCCAGCTCGAGACCTTCCCGAATCCGGCGCCGCAGCGCGACTACCTGGTCCATGTCGAGATCCCCGAATTCACCTGCCTGTGCCCGCTGACCGGCCAGCCGGACTTCGCCACGATCGTCATCGACTACATCCCCGACAAGCGCAACCTCGAACTGAAGGCGCTGAAGCTGTACATGTGGTCGTTCCGCGACCAGGGCGCCTTCCACGAGGACGTCACCAACCGCCTGCTCGACGCCTTCGTGAAGGCCACCGCGCCGCGCTTCATGCGCGTGACCGCGAAATGGTACGTGCGCGGCGGCATCTTCACGACGGTCGTTGCCGAGCATCGCAAGCGCGGCTGGAAACCCGCCCCGCGCGTCGAGCTCGAGCAGTTCCCGTCCGAACGCAGCACCCGAGGCTGAGACTAGAGCCGTCAAGCTAAAGTGACTTCTTAAGTTGAAAAGAAATACAACATCAATTCATTGAGTTAGCGAGCATTCTTGAACTCGATTCTCGATTGCCTCCAGCCCTACCCGTTCGAGCGCCTGCGCGGCCTGCTCGCCGGTGTCGAGCCGTCGAAGGCCCACGCCCCGCTGAACCTGTCGATCGGCGAGCCCCGGCACCCCACCCCGGCGGTGATCCGCGAGGCGATCACCGCCCACCTCGACGGCCTGTCCGGCTATCCGCCGACCGCGGGCAGCGACGCGCTGCGCGAGGCGATCGCCGGCTGGCTGATGCGGCGATACGGGCTGCCTTCGATCGACCCGAAGACCCAGGTGCTGCCGGTGCTCGGCTCGCGCGAGGCCCTGTTCGCCTTCGCCCAGACGGTCGTCGACCCGCGTGACGGCGGTTGGGTCGTCTGCCCGAATCCGTTCTACCAGATCTACGAGGGCGCGGCCCTGCTGGCCGGCGCCCAGCCCTGGTTCGTCGACCAGGTGCCCGAGAACGGCTTCCGCTGCGACTGGGACTCGGTGCCGCAGGCCGTCTGGTCGCGCACCCGGCTGCTCTACGTCTGCTCGCCCGGCAACCCGACCGGCGCGGTGATGTCGCTCGACGAGTGGCGCCGGGTGTTCGAGCTGTCCGACCGCCACGGTTTCGTGATCGCGGCCGACGAGTGCTACTCGGAGATCTACTTCGACGAAGCGGCCCCGCCGATCGGCGCGCTGCAGGCCGCCCAGGCGCTCGGACGCGGCGACTTCGCGCGGCTGGTCGTGTTCTCCAGCCTGTCCAAGCGCTCGAACGCGCCGGGCATGCGCTCGGGCTTCGTGGCCGGCGACGCGACGATCCTGAAGCGATTCCTGCTCTACCGCACCTACCACGGCAGCGCGATGAGCCCGACTTTCCAGGCCGCCTCGATCGCCGCCTGGAACGACGAGGCCCACGTGCGCGACAACCGCGCGAAGTATCGCGAGAAGTTCGACGCGGTCACGCCGGTCGTCGCGTCGGTGCTCGACACCGGTCTGCCCGAGGCCGGCTTCTACCTGTGGGCCCGGGTGCCGGGCGGCGACGACCAGGCGTTCTGCCGCGAGCTGCTGCGCCAATATAATGTCCTGACCCTGCCGGGCTCCTTCCTGGCCCGCGAACACGAGGGCCGCAACCCGGGGGCCGGTTTCGTGCGGCTCGCGCTGGTCGAGCCGCTCGACCGCTGTGTCGAGGCGGCGGGCCGCATCCGCACCTTCCTTTCCTCCTGACCGGCGGCGCCCGCGCCGCGCATCGAACGATCGCCATGAGCCAGATCCAGACCATCATCGACAAGGCGTGGGAAGACCGCGCCCAGATCTCCCCGAAGGCCGCCCCGGCCGAAGTCCGCGACGCGGTGGCCCACGTGCTGGCCGAGCTGAACGCCGGCCGCCTGCGGGTGGCCGAGAAGACCGGCGGCGACTGGACCGTCCACCAGTGGATCAAGAAGGCGGTGCTTCTTTCCTTCCGCCTCGAGGACAACGTGCCGATGCCGGCGGGCGCCCTGCAGTTCTACGACAAGGTGCCGACCAAGTTCGACGGCTGGAGCGCCGCGGACTTCGCGGCCGGCGGTTTCCGGGTCGTGCCGCCGGCCGTCGCCCGTCGCGGGTCGTACATCGCCCGGAACGTGGTGCTGATGCCCTCGTACGTGAACATCGGTGCTTACGTCGACGAGGGCACGATGGTCGACACCTGGGCCACGGTCGGCTCCTGCGCGCAGATCGGCAAGAACGTCCACCTGTCGGGCGGCGTCGGCATCGGCGGCGTGCTGGAGCCGCTGCAGGCCAACCCGACGATCATCGAGGACAACTGCTTCATCGGCGCGCGCTCGGAGGTGGTCGAGGGCGTGATCGTCGAGGAGAACTCGGTGCTGTCGATGGGCGTCTTCATCGGCCAGAGCACCAAGATCTACAACCGGGAGACCGGCGAGATCCTCTACGGCCGCGTGCCGTCCGGCTCGGTCGTCGTGCCCGGCACCCTGCCCTCGGCGGACGGGAAGGTGAACCTCTATTGCGCGGTCATCGTGAAGCGGGTCGACGCGCAGACGCGCGCCAAGACCGGCATCAACGAGCTGCTGCGCGGCGACTGAAGCGGACGGGGCCCGGCGACGCCGGCCCCCACGCGGGAGAACGAGCGATGGCGATGATGGAGCGACTGCTGCGGCTGATGGCCGAGAAGAAGGCTTCCGACCTGTTCCTGTCGCCGGGCTCCCCGATCCAGCTGAAGATCGACGGCGCCACCGTGCCGATCAACGCGCAGCGCCTCGAGCCGCCGATGGTCGCCTCGCTGATGCGCGAGATCGTCGACGATCGCCAGTGGCAGGCCTTCGAGGCCAGCAACGAGCTGAACGTCGGCTACGGGCTCAGCGGGGTCGGGAGCTTCCGGGTCAACGTCTTTCGCCAGCGCGGCACGCCGGCCAGCGTGATCCGCTACATCCCGAGCGACATCCCCGCGCTCGACACGCTGCAGCTTCCGTCCATGCTCGGCGACCTGATCATGGAGAAGCGCGGGCTGATCCTGGTGGTCGGCGCGACCGGCTCGGGCAAGTCGACCACGCTGGCCTCGATGCTCGAGCACCGCAACGAGAACAAGCCGGGGCACATCCTCACGCTGGAAGACCCGATCGAGTTCACCTTCCGCAGCAAGCGCTCGATCGTGAACCAGCGGCAGATCGGCACCGACACCGGCTCGCTCGAGATCGCGCTGAAGAACGCGATGCGGCAGGCGCCCGACTGCATCCTGATCGGCGAGATCCGCGACACCGCCACGATGTCGGCGGCCATCGCCTACGCCCAGTCCGGTCATCTCGTGCTGGCCACGCTGCACGCGAACAATGCCAATCACGCGCTGAACCGGATCGTCAGCTTCTACACGCCCGAGAACCGCCGCGTGCTGCTCTCCGACCTGTCCGCCACGCTCAAGGGCGTGATCTCGCAGCGGCTGGTCCGCTCGCTGGCCGGCGGCCGGATCCCGGTGGTCGAGATCCTGCTGAACACCCGGCACGTGGCCGAGCTGATCGAGCAGGGCCGGCTCACCGAGGTCAAGGAGGCGATCGAGAAGAGCATGGCGGTCGGCTCGCGCACCTTCGACCAGGAGCTCGCCAGGATGGTCCGCGAACAGCTGATCACCCGGGCCGACGCGCTGGCCAACGCCGACTCGCCGACCAACCTGCTCTGGATCCTCGAGAACGAGCCCGAGGAAGGCGAGGAGCGCGGCCGTCCCGCCGCCGCCGGAGCGCCCGGCTCGCCTGCCCAGCGCAGTCCCGCGGTGCCGGTCGATGCCGACGGCCCGTCCTTCTCCGAATTCCTCCTCAACATCTGACCCCGACAGCCTCGCCCGCCGGATGCCCGAACTCGTCGTCTACGGTATCGAGAACTGCGACCAGGTCCGCAAGGCACGTGCCTGGCTGCGCGCGCACGGCGTCGAGCACCGGCTTCACGATTTCCGCCGCGACGGCCTCGCCCCTGAAAGGCTCGCAGCCTGGCTCGGCCGCGTGCCCTGGGACTCGCTGCTGAACCGGCGCGGCCTCGGCTGGCGCAAGCTCGACCCGGCGCGCCGCGCGCAGGTCACCGACGCTGCGAGTGCGGCCGAGCTGCTGCTGGAGGATCCCGTGCTGATCAAGCGCCCGGTGCTCGAGCACGAGTCGGGCATCGTCGTCGGCTTCTCCGAGGCGATCTACGAATCCCTGTTCGGCGCCGGCCCCGACGCGTCGCCCTGAATCCCGGACCCTTTCCCCCGATGACTTCACCCGTCCGTGCCCTGACCGAGGCGCTGATCGCGCGCCGTTCCGTGACGCCCGAAGACGCCGGCTGCCAGCGGCAGCTCGCCGGGCGCCTCGCGCCGCTGGGCTTTCGCTGCGAGACGATCGCCTCGGGCGACACGACCAACCTGTGGGCGCTGCTCGACAGCGGCCGCGCGGGCCCCACGCTGGTGTTCGCCGGCCACACCGACGTGGTGCCGCCAGGGCCGCTGGACAAGTGGAGCAGCGACCCGTTCGTGCCGACCGAACGCGACGGCAGGCTCTTCGGCCGCGGCGCCGCCGACATGAAGACCTCGATCGCGGCCTTCGTGGTGGCGGTCGAGGAGCTCGTCGCCGCCGGCGCGCCCTGGCGAGGCCGGATCGGGCTGCTGATCACCTCCGACGAGGAAGGACCGGCCACCGACGGCACGATCAAGGTCGTCGAGGCGCTGCGCGAGCGCGGCGAGCGGCTCGACTACTGCATCGTCGGCGAGCCCACCTCGGTCGAGGCGCTCGGCGACATGGTCAAGAACGGCCGGCGCGGCTCGCTGTCGGGCCGCCTCACCGTGCGCGGCGTGCAGGGCCACGTCGCCTACCCGCACCTGGCGCGCAACCCGGTTCACCAGCTCGCCCCGGCGCTGGCCAGGCTCGTGGCGACCGAGTGGGACGCCGGCAACGAGTACTTCCCGCCGACCACCTGGCAGGTCTCGAATATCCGGGCCGGCACCGGCGCCACGAACGTGATCCCGGGCGAGGTCGTCGTCGACTTCAACTTCCGGTTCTCGACGGCCAGCACGGTCGAGTCGCTGAAGTCGCGGGTCGCGGCGATCCTCGACGAGGCCGGCCTCGACTGGCAGATCGACTGGTCGCTGTCGGGCATGCCCTTCCTGACGCCGCGCGGCGAGCTGTCGCAGGCGCTGGCCGAAGCGATCCGCGCCGAGACCGGGATCGAAACCGAGCTGTCGACGACCGGCGGCACCTCCGACGGCCGCTTCATCGCGGCGATCTGCCCGCAGGTCGTCGAGTTCGGCCCGCCGAACGCCAGCATCCACAAGATCGACGAGCACATCGAGACGCGCTTCATCGACCCGCTGAAGGACATCTACCGGCGGACGCTGGAGGCCCTGCTGCGATGAGCGGCCCGCCGGCTCGCCCCCCCGTCGCCTTCGAGCGCGCGACCCCCGGCCGGGCCGACGCCCGCGCCGCGCTGCGCACGCTGCGCGACCTGCTTCGCCACGCTGTCAGCCGCTTCGAGGCGGCCGGCCTGTGCTACGGCCACGGCACCGACAACGCGCGCGACGAGGCGGCCTGGCTGCTGCTCTGGTCGCTGCACCTGCCGCTCGACACGCTCGACGACTGGCTCGATTGCCGGCTCACCGCGCCCGAGATCGACGCCGCGCTCGCGCTGATCGAGCGCCGCTGCGCCGAGCGGATCCCGGCCGCCTGGCTGACCGGAGAAGCCTGGCTGCGCGGCGTGCGCTTTCTTTCCGATCCGCGCGCGCTGGTTCCCCGCTCGCTGATCGCCGAGGCGCTGGACGAGGCGCTCGACGAGTGGCTGGGCGAGGGCCTGCCGGACTGGCTGTCCGGCGAAGACCGGCCCGCCGACTGGCCGCAGCGCGTTCTCGACCTGTGCACCGGCGGCGGCAGCCTGGCGATCCTCGCCGCGCTGCATTTCCCCGACGCCGAGGTGACCGGCAGCGACATCAGCGCGGACGCGCTGGCGCTGGCCGCCGACAACCTCGCGCTGCACGGCATGGAGGAACGGATCCGGCTCGTCCGCGGCGACCTGTTCGCCGGTCTGGGCGACGACGAGCGCTTCGACCTGATCCTCTGCAATCCCCCTTACGTGAATGCCGGGTCGATGGCCGTGCTGCCGCCCGAATTCCGCGCCGAGCCCGAGCTCGCGCTGGCGGGCGGGGCCGACGGCATGGACTTCGTGCGCCGCCTGGTCGACGAGGCCCCTGCCCGGCTGACCGGCCACGGCGTGCTGGTCGTCGAGATCGGCCACGAAGCCGATCACTTCGAGGCCGCCTTCCCGGACCTCGAGTTCGCCTGGCTGCCGGTCGCCGCGGGCGACCGGATGATCGCCGCGATCACGCGCCGGGCGCTGGCCGAACGCGCGGCCCGACGCGCGTGATCCGGCTGCGCGGCGTATCGCTGTCGCGCGGCGGCCGCACGCTGATCGCCGACGCGACGCTGTCGATCTCGCCCGGCGAGCGCGTCGCGCTGATCGGCGCCAACGGCTCGGGCAAGACGACCCTGCTCGGCGCGCTGGCCGGCGAGCTGTCGCCCGATCGCGGCGACATCGACCAGCCGTGGCGCAAGGTGATCCGGCTCGAGCAGTCGCTGCCCTCCAGCCCGCTGCCCGCCTGGCGATTCGTCGTCGACAGCGACCCCGAGCTGGCCGCCGCGCGCGCCGAGCTGGCCGACGCGGAGCGCTCGCACGACGGCCTGGCCCTTGCGCACGCCCACGACCGCTGGAACGAGCTCGAGGGCCACGGCGCCGAGGCGCGCTGCCGCGCACTGCTGGCCGGGCTGGGGTTCTCCGACGCCGAGACCGACCGGCCGGTCGACGCGCTGTCGGGCGGCTGGCGGATGCGGCTGAACCTCGCCCGCGCGCTGTTCGGCCGCAGCGAGCTGCTGCTGCTCGACGAGCCGACCAACCACCTCGATCTCGACGCGGTGCTGTGGCTCGAGCGCTGGCTGCTGCGCTACCCGGGCACCGCGATCATCGTCTCGCACGACCGCGACTTCCTCGACCGGGTCGCCACCGCCTCGCTGCACATCGACGAAGGCCGCATCGTGCGCTACGCCGGCGGCTACAGCGAGTTCGAGCGGCTGCGCGCGCTGCACGCCCAGCAGGCCGAGCGCAAGCGGGCGGCCGACGCGGCCCGCGTCGCCCACCTGCAGAACTTCATCGAACGGTTTCGCGCGAAGGCCACCAAGGCCCGCCAGGCCCAGAGCCGGATCAAGGCGCTCGAGAAGATCGCGATCGCCGCGCCGGTGCGCGCGCTGCGCGGCGTCGAGTTCACGCTGCACGAAGTCGGCGACTGCCCCGATCCGATGCTGGTCGCCGAGGACGTCGACGCCGGCTACGGCGACGTCGCGATCCTGCGCGACGTGAACCTGACGATCCGGCGCGGCGCCCGGATCGGCGTGCTGGGCCGCAACGGCGCCGGCAAGAGCACGCTGATCCGCACCCTGGTCGGCGAGCTGCCGCCGCTGGCAGGCAGCGTGCGGCCCTCGCGCGCGGTGCGGATCGGCTACTTCGCCCAGCAGGGCATCGACCGGCTGCGCCCCGCCGAATCGCCGCTGTGGCACCTGCAGCACATCGACCCGAAGGCGCGCGAACAGGCGCTGCGCGACCGGCTGGGCAGCTTCGGCTTCTCGGGCGACGACGCGACACGGCCGGTCGGCCCGATGTCCGGCGGCGAAAAGGCCCGCCTGTCGCTCGCGCTGATGCTGCACGACGAGCCGCAGCTGCTGGTGCTCGACGAGCCGACCAACCACCTGGACGCGCAGACCCGCGACGCGCTGGCCGACGCGCTGGCCGACTTCGACGGCGCGGTGCTGCTGGTCTCTCACGACCGTTACCTGCTGCGCGCCACGGTGGACACGCTGATGCTCGTGCGCGACGGCAGCCTGCAGGAGTTCGACGGCGACCTCGACGACTACGCCGACTGGCTGCTCAAGTCCCGCCCGGCCGCCGAGCCGGCAGCCCGGGCCGCGCCGGCCGGGGCCACGGGCGCGGCCGGCGGCGGCGCAAGCGGACCGATCGAGCCGGCCGAGGCGCGCGGCGACCGGCGCGAGGCGCGTCGGCTGGCCGCGGAGAAACGGGCGCGCCTGTCGGCGCTGCTCGGCCCGATCGAGCGCCGCATGCAGGCGCTCGAGAAGCGGCTCGGGGAGGCCGAGGGGCGATTGACCGAGCTCGACCGCGCGCTCGCCGATCCGGCCGTCTACGAGGACGGCGGGCGGGCCGCCGAGCTCAGCCGCGAGCGCGGACTGCTGGCCAGGCAGCGCGACGAGATCGAGCACGAGTGGCTCGAAGCGGCCGCCGAGCGGGACCGGCTCGCCGAAGAGGCCTCGGCACCGGGATAGTTTCGGCCGAAAGCTATACACTCGACTGCATCGAGTCCCCGAGTCCGACCATGCAGCCGCTTCCCCCGCTCGGCGACACCGTCGCCCTGTTCCTGGACTTCGACGGCACGCTGGCCGACATCGCCCCGCGCCCAGACGCGGTGCGCCTGGCCCCCGACCTGGTTTCGGTGCTGGACGCCCTGCACGCGCGGCTCGATGGCGCGCTCGCCGTGGTCTCGGGCCGGCCGATCGCCGAGCTCGACGCCTTCCTGGCGCCTCTGCGCCTGCCTGCCGCGGCCGAGCATGGCGCGCTGCTGCGAGCGACCGCGGGCGGGCCGGCGATCCGCCCCGCCGAGGACGAGGCCGACGGAAGCCTCGCCGCGGCGCTGGCAACGGTCGAGCGGGCGGCCCGGGCGCTCGCCGACCGGCATCCGGGCCTGCTGGTCGAGCGCAAGACCACGTCGGTCGCGCTGCACTATCGCGGCGCACCGGCGCTCGGCGAGCAGTGCGCCGAGACGATGCGCTCGGCGCTGCGCGACTCGCCGCTGCTCGAGCTGCTGCCCGGCAAGTGCGTCGTCGAGGCCCGGCCGTCCGGCGTCTGCAAGGGTTCGGCCATCGAGGCGCTGATGCGGCACGCGCCCTTCGCCGGGCGCACGCCGGTGTTCGCCGGCGACGACGTGACCGACGAGGCCGGCTTCGCCAGGGTGCGCGCGCTGGGCGGCGTCGCGATCAAGGTCGGGCCCGGGGAAACGGTCGCCGGCCATCGCTGCGAGTCGCCGGCCGCGCTGCGCGCCTGGCTGCGGCAGGCCGTCGATGCCGGCGAGCGGAGGCGCGCATGAGCGAGGCGCCCGGATTCGGCGCGACGGCCGAGCCGTCGCTGGCCCTCGGCGTGGTGGGCAACTGCGCGTTCAGCGCGCTGGTCGACCGGCGCGCGCGCATCGTCTGGTGCTGCCTGCCGCGCTTCGACGGCGATCCGGTGTTCGACGCCTTGCTCGACTCCTCGGGCAACGGCAGCAGCTTCGCGATCGAGATCGAGGACTTCGCCGGCTCGCGCCAGTGGTACGAGCCGAACACCGCGGTGCTGCGCACCCAGCTCTTCGACCGCGCGGGCCAGGGCATCGAGATCACCGACTTCGCGCCGCGCTTTCGCAGCCGATCGCGGATCTTCCGGCCGATGACGCTGGTGCGCCGGGTGCGTCCGCTGGTCGGCGCCCCGCGCATCCGCATCGTGCTCGCGCCGCGCTTCGACTGGGGCCGGGTCGTGCCGCAGGTCACCCGGGGCAGCAACCACATCCGCTACGTCCACGACTCGCTCACGCTGCGGCTCAACACCGACGCGTCGATCTCGCACGTGCTGGCCGCGCAGCCCTTCGTGCTGACCCGCGAGCTCAACCTGTTGCTGGGCCCCGACGAGACGCTCGGCGAAGGCGTCGCCGACACCGCGCGGCACTTCGAGCAGGAGACCCTCGCCTACTGGCGAAGCTGGACCCAGCGGCTGGCGCTGCCGCTCGAGTGGCAGGACGAGGTGATCCGGGCGGCGATCACGCTGAAGCTGTCGGTGTTCGAGGACACCGGCGCGATCGTCGCCGCGATGACCACCAGCATCCCCGAGGCGCCGGGCACCCAGCGCAACTGGGACTACCGCTACTGCTGGCTGCGCGACGCCTTCTTCGTGGTGCGCGCCCTCAACGGCCTGTCCGAGGTCGGCACGATGGAGGACTACCTCGGCTGGCTGACCAACGTGGTGGCCGACGCCCGCGGCGGACACATCCAGCCGCTCTACGGCATCGGCCTCGAGAAGCAGCTGACCGAGCGGATCTGCGCCCACCTGCCCGGCTACCGGAACACTGGACCGGTCCGGGTCGGCAACCAGGCGCAGGAGCACTTCCAGCACGACGTCTACGGCAACATCGTGCTGGGGGCCTCGCAGGCCTTCCACGATCGCCGCCTGCTGCGGCCGGCCGGCCTGCCCGAGTTCGAGGCGCTCGAGCAGGTGGGCGAGCAGGCGGTCCGCGTGTTCGGCCAGCCCGATGCCGGCATGTGGGAGCTGCGCACCCGCGCGTGCGTGCACACCTCGTCGGCGCTGATGAGCTGGGCCGCCTGCGACCGGCTCGGCAAGATCGCAGCGCGGCTGGGCTCGCCGCGCTCCGCCTTCTGGCGCGACCACGCCCACCGGATGAAGGAGACGATCCTGCGCGAGGCCTGGAGCGACGAGCGCAAGGCCTTCGTCGACAGCTTCGGCGGCCGCCACCTCGACGCCGGGGTGCTGCTGATGGCCGAGGTGGGCTTCCTCGACCCGATGGACCCCCGCTTCGTGGCCACCGTCGAGGCGCTCGAGGCGAACCTGTGCGACGGCCCGCACATGCGCCGCTACGAGGCCCCCGACGACTTCGGCAAGCCGGAGACCGCCTTCAACATCTGCGCGTTCTGGCGGATCGACGCGCTGGCGCGCATCGGCCGCCGCGCCCAGGCCCGCGAGATCTTCGAAGCGATGCTGACCGCGCGCAACCACCTCGGGCTGCTGTCCGAGGACACCCATCCGCTGACGGGCGAGATGTGGGGCAACTTCCCGCAGACCTACTCGATGGTGGGCATCGTCAACTGCGCGGTCCGCCTGTCGGCGCCGTGGGAGACCGTCATCTGATGCACGGGAGATCGCGATGAACAGGCTCGTCGTCGTGTCGAACCGGCTTGCCGACCCGCGCAAGGCGTCCGCGGGAGGACTGGCGGTGGCGCTGGGCGAGGCGCTGAACAGCACCGGCGGGCTGTGGTTCGGCTGGAGCGGCAGGATCATCGAGGGCGGCACCGCCGGCGAGGGCGACCTGCACGTGCAGCAGGCGGGGCGCGTCACGCTGGCCACGGTGGACATCGGCCGCGACGACCACGACGCCTACTACTCGGTCTACAGCAACGGCGTGCTCTGGCCGGTGTTCCACTACCGGCTCGACCTGGCCCGCTTCGAGTCCGGCGCGATCGCCGGCTATCGTCGCGTCAACCAGCTGTTCGCCCGGCGCCTGCAGCCGCTGCTGAAGCCCGGCGACGCGATCTGGATCCACGACTACCACCTGATCCCGCTGGCCGCCGAGCTGCGGGCGATGGGCTGCGGCAACCCGATCGGCTTCTTCCTGCACATTCCGCTGCCACCGCCTCCGATCTTCGCCACGATCCCCGAGCACGACTGGCTGATGCGCTCGCTGTTCGCCTGCGACCTGGTGGGCTTCCAGAGCCGTCAGGACCTGGCCCACTTCTCGGCCTACGTCGTGACCGAGGCCGGTGGGCGGGCGCTCGGCGATGGCCGCTTCGAGGCCTTCGGCCGCACGCTGCGCGCCGGCGCCTTCCCGATCGGCATCGACGTCGACGAGTTCGCCAGGCTGGCGGCCGGGCGCGAGGCCCGCGAGACCTTCGCGACGATGCGCGAGCAGTACGCGCGCCGCAGCCTGCTGGTCGGGGTGGACAGGCTCGACTACTCGAAGGGGCTGCCCCAGCGAATCAAGGCCTTCCGCGAACTGCTGGTCAACTACCCCGAGAACCGGGACAGCGCCACGCTGATCCAGATCGTGTCGCCGAGCCGCGAGAGCGTCGACGCCTACGCGGACATCCTGCGCGAACTGGAAGGCCTGTGCGGCGCGGTCAACGGCGACTTCGGCAGCCTGGACTGGATGCCAGTGCGCTACATCCACCGCACCGTCGCCCGCAAGCGACTGCCGGGGCTTTACCGGGCCGCGCGGGTCGGGCTGATCACGCCGCTGCGCGACGGGATGAACCTGGTGGCCAAGGAGTACGTGGTCGCCCAGGATTCCGACGACCCCGGCGTGCTGGTGCTGTCGCGCTTCGCCGGCGCCGCCGAGCAGCTGCACGAGGCCCTGCTGGTCAACCCCTACGACATCCGCGGCAGCGCCGAGGCGATCCAGCAGGCGCTCAGGATGCCGCTGGCCGAGCGCCGCGCGCGGCACGCGGCGCTGCTGGCGCGGATCCGCGAGCACGACGTGCATCGCTGGTGCGGCGATTTCCTCGGCGCGCTGGCCGGCGACGGCCCCGCCGCCGGCAACGCGTGACAGGTCTCCGGTCGCCTTCTCAGCCGACCAGGGCCAGCGCCCCGTAGTCGCCGACCTCGGCGCCCAGCCCGGCCGGCACCAGCGCCAGCCCGTCGGTCACCCTCGGGAAGCGCCCGGCCAGCTCGGCCTGCAGGCGGGGCAACAGCAGCCCGCGGTGGTGCCAGAACACGCCCCCGCCCAGCGCGATGCGCTCCAGGTCGAGCAGCACCGCCAGGTCGTAGAGGGCGCGGCCGACGACCCGGACCAGCCCGTCCACGATGCGCGCGGCGTCCGCCTCCCCGCGCTCGGCCGCTTCGAACAGCGCCGCCGGTTCGATGCCGAAGCGGCGCCGGATCGACGCGCCGCCGGCCAGCCCTTCCACGTCGCCCAGGTTGCCGCAGCCGCACAGCGCGTCGGGCGCGCCGGCGTCGACGAAGATGTGCCCGGCATGCCCGGCATTGCCGTTGCGCCCGCGCAGCACCCGGCCGTCCACGCACAGCCCGGCGCCCACGCCGGTGCTCCAGGTGAGGTAGGCGCAGTGCGCCGCGCCGCGCAGCGCGCCCCAGCGGCGCTCGGCCTCCAGCGCGGCGACGGCATCGTTCTCGATCCGCAGGCGGCCGAAGCGCGCGAGCAGCGGCACCTCCAGCGGGATCGCTTCCCAGTCGTTGGGCAGGCCGCTCGCGGGGCCGGCCAGCCCGCCGCACAGGTTCGGCGTGGCCAGCGCGATTCCCCCGTCGATCCGCACGAACGGGCCGCAGGCCGCGACCCCGATCCCGGCGAGGCGCTCGTCCGGCACGCCGGCCCGCCGGCAGGCGGCCTCGAGCATCCCGATCACCTGGCGGGCGAGCGCCTCGGGCGGACCCTGCCTCACCGTCGGCTCGACGCGCCGCTCGACGAAACCCCGGGCGTCGGCCAGGGCGACCGAGACCTTGGTGCCGCCGACGTCCACGCAGGCGACCGGCCGGCCGTCGGCCAGGGCGGCGAAGGCGTCGTGGCTCATCGCTGGCGGCTCCCCGGTTGCGTGCCGCTCAGGCCGCCGGCGCCGCGAAGGGCTTCTCGCGCGCCATCAGCTCGGCGTTGGCCTTGCGGTCCGCATCGATCCGCCTGACCGACTCGCGCTCGCGCATCAGCTTCAGGTAGTCGCGCACCGGCAGGCCGGCCAGCAGGTCCTCGCCCCAGATCGCCTTGCAGGCCATCGACACCACCGGCAGGTGGACGCAGGCGGCGCAGTCGGCCAGCGTGAAGCGATCTCCGGCCACGAAGGGCGAGAACCGGGCCAGGCGGGCGAAGGCGGCCAGGTTGCGCTCGAGCTCCGGGCGGGTCCGGTCGATCGTCGACGCGGAGACCTTGCCGCCGAAGAAGGCCTGCGGGTAGAGCCTTCGCGCGACCAGCTCCAGGTGCAGCTCGACGAAGACCACGAGCTCCCTGACCTTCGCCCTCTCCCAGGGGTCGGCCGGCAGCAGCGGCTTCTGCGGATACGCGTCCTCGAGGTACTCGAGGATCACCTGCGATTCGCACAGCGCGCCGCGATCGGTCTTCAGGAACGGCACCTTGCCGAGCGGGCTGCAGCACAGCGTCTCCTCGTCCTTCGAGGCCCAGTTGAGCTCCTCGTCGAAGGGGATGCCTTTTTCCAGCAGGGCGAGCTTGACCTTGTTGTGGTAGTTGCTGACCGAAAAACCGGCGAGCGTGAGCATGGATGGCGTCTCCGTCTTGCGTCCTCGGGCCACGATTCCGGCCCGCGGCGCGCCGGCGGACCTGCCCCGCCGGGCGCCGGATCGGAATCTCCCTGCGGCCAGTGTAACGTCCGCTCCAGTAGAATCGGTGTGATGAGCGCACCAGCCACCACCCATCCGTACAAGCAGGCCGGCATCGTCGGCACCGGCGCCATGGGGCGCGGCATCGCCCAGCTCCTCGCGCAGTCGGGCGTGCCGGTCCGCCTGTTCGACAGCAATCCCGACGCGGTCGCCGCGGCGATCGCGCAGATCGGCGACACCTTCGCGAAGCTGGCCGAGAAGGGCCGCATCAGTGCCGAGGCCGCGGCTGCCTCGGCCGGCAGGCTGAAGCCGGCCAGCGCGCTGGCCGACCTCGCCGGCTGCGACCTGGTCGTGGAAGCGATCGTCGAGCGCCTCGACGCCAAGCGCGCGCTGTTCGCCGAGCTCGAGCCCGTCGTGGGCCCCGGCTGCGTGCTCGCCACGAACACCTCGTCGCTGTCGGTCACCGAGATCGCGGCGGCCTGCAAGCTGCCTGGCCGGGTCGTCGGCTGGCACTTCTTCAACCCGGTGCCCCTGATGAAGGTCGTCGAGGTGATCGACGGCGTGCGCACCGACTCCGCGATCGTCGAGTCCATGGTCGCGCTCACGCGCGCCACCGGCCACCTGCCGGTCGTCGCGCAGGACTCGCCCGGCTTCATCGTCAACCACGCCGGCCGTGGCTTCGGCACCGAGTCGCTGAAGGCGCTGTCCGAAGGCGTCGCCGACGTCCCGACGATCGACCGGATCCTGCGCGAGCAGGTCGGTTTCGACGGCAGCAGCTTCCGGCTCGGCCCCTTCGAGCTGATGGACCTCACCGGGCTCGACGTATCTCACCCGGTCATGGAGTCGATCTACCGCCAGTTCTACGACGAGCCGCGCTTCCGCCCGACCGCGATCACCGCGCAGCGGATCGCGGCGGGCCTGTACGGCCGCAAGACCGGCGAGGGTTTCTACCGCTACCAGGACGGCAAGGCCGTCGCGCCGCCGGAAGCGCCCGTGCCGGCGATCGCCGTGCTGCCGCCGGTCTGGGTCGCGCCCGGCCCGCGCCAGGCGCTGGTCGCCGAAACCGCCGCCGGCCTGGGCGCCACGATCGAGACCGGCGAGGAGCCCTCGGCCGCGGCGCTGGTGCTGGTCGCCCCGCTGGGGCTCGACGCCACCGCCGCCGCCGCCGGCCTGCCCGCCGAGCGGGTCGTCGCGATCGACACGCTGTTCCCGATCGCCACCGGCGCCTGCCAGCGCCGGGTGCTGATGACCACCCCGGCCACGCAGCCGCAGTGGCGCGATGCCGCGCACGCGCTGTTCGCCGCCGACGGCGCGAAGGTCTCGGTGCTGCGCGACAGCCCGGGCTTCATCGCGCAGCGGGTCGTCGCGATGATCGTCTCGATCGCCACCGAGATCGCCCAGCTGCGGATCGCGTCGCCGGCCGACATCGACACCGCGGTGCGCATCGGCCTGGGCTACCCTCGCGGCCCGCTCACCATGGGCGACATGCTGGGGGCGCCGACCGTGCTCGAGATCCTCGCCAACATGCACCGGCTGACCGGCGATCCGCGCTATCGCCCCGGCGCGTGGCTCCGCCGCCGCGCCCAGCTCGGCCTGTCGCTGCTCCAGGAAGACTGAGCCATGGCCGCCCGCCTGCTCTCCACGATGCAGGGCGCGGTCCTGCAGTTGACGATCTCGAACCCGGACGCGCGCAATGCGCTGCACCCGGACATCTACCGGGACGGCATCGCGGCGCTGAAGGGGGCCGCCGCCGACCCGGCCGTGCGGGCCGTCGTCATCGCCGGCGACGGCGAGCACTTCTGCGCCGGCGGCAACCTGAACCGGCTGCTCGGCAATCGCTCGCAGCCGCCCGAGGTGCAGGCCGCCTCGATCGACACGCTGCACGAGTGGGTCGCAGCGATCCGCGACTGCCCGAAGCCGGTCATCGCGGCAGTCGAGGGCGCCGCCGCCGGGGCAGGCTTCTCGCTGGCGCTCGCCTGCGACATGCTGGTGGCCGCGCAGAACGCGCGCTTCGTCATGTCCTACATCCGGGTCGGCCTGACCCCCGACGGCGGCGCGAGCCACTGGCTCGCCACGCGCCTGCCCTACCCGCTCGCCTACGAGATCCTCGCCACCGGCCATCCGGTCGGCGCCGCCCGCCTGCATTCGCTGGGCATCGTCAGCGAGCTGACCGAGCCGGGCGACGCGCTGCGCGCGGCGCTCGCCCGCGCCAGCGAGCTGGCCGACGGGCCTGCCTTCGCGCTCGGCCGGGTCAAGTCCCTGCTCGCGGCCGGCGAACGCGAGGCGCTCGCGCACCAGCTGGTTCGGGAGCGCGACAATTTCGTGGCCGCCCTGCACCACGACGACGCCGGCGAAGGCATCACGGCCTTCCTGGAAAAGCGCGTCCCACGCTATCACCGCAACGAGCCGCCGCCCGCGGCCAGCCAGTCCCCGAAGGAAGACCGACAGTGACCGCATCCCCCGCCGACCAGGCCGCCCAGGGCGGCGCCCAGCAGGCCAACAGCGGAACCACCGAGGTGCCCGAACGGCACCGGATCGACGTTCCCGTGCTCGAGCGCTTCCTGCGCGAGCGCATCGAGGGCTTCGAGGGCCCGCTCTCGGTCGAGATGTTCAAGGGCGGCCAGTCGAACCCGACCTACAAGCTGCTCACCCCGACCCGCAGCTGGGTCATGCGTGCCAAGCCGGGGCCCGTCTCGAAGCTGCTGCCGTCGGCGCACGCGATCGAGCGCGAGTACCGGGTGCTCGAGGCGCTGGGCCGCGCCGGCATGCCGGTGGCCAAGGTCTACCTGCTGTGCGAAGACGAGTCGGTGATCGGCCGGGCCTTCTACGTGATGGAGTTCGTCGAGGGCCGGGTGCTCTGGGAGCAGAGCCTGCCCGGCATGAGCCCGGCCGAGCGCGGCGCGATCTACGACGAGATGAACCGCGTTATCGCCGCGCTGCACTCGGTCGACTACAAGGCGATCGGCCTGGCCGACTACGGCAAGCCCGGCAACTATTTCGCGCGCCAGATCGGCCGCTGGAGCAAGCAGTACCAGGCCTCCGAAACCGAGAAGATCGAGGCGATGGACCGCCTGATCGAGTGGCTGCCGCATCACATCCCCGACAGCGACGAGACCTCGATCGTCCACGGCGACTACCGGCTCGACAACCTGATGTTCGACCGCACCGAGCCGAAGGTCCGCGCGATCCTCGACTGGGAGCTGTCCACGCTGGGCCACCCGCTCGCCGATTTCTCGTACCACTGCATGAGCTGGCACATCGAGCCGGGCCAGTTCCGCGGCATCGGCGGCCTCGACCACAAGGCGCTGGGCATCCCGACCGAGCGCGAGTACGTCGAGGCCTACTGCCGGCGCACGAACCGCGATCCCGACGCCGTCATGGCCAACTGGGACTTCTACATCGCCTACAACATGTTCCGGCTGGCCGCGATCCTGCAGGGGATCATGAAGCGGGCGGTCGACGGCACCGCCTCCAGCGCGCGCGCGCTCGAGCAGGGGCGCCGCGCGCGGCCGCTGGCCGAGATGGGCTGGGAGATCGCGCAGCGGGTCCGCTGACCCGAGTCACCCGAGGCGCCGCACCGGGAGCCGACGTGTCGGCGCCGGCGCAGGCCCGAAGATTTCAAAGGAGAGACAAGAGATGGATTTCGACTTTTCGCCGACTTGCAAGGAAATGCAGCAGCGACTGCTGGATTTCATGGACAGGCACATCTACCCGAACGAGCACCGCTTCCACGAGGAAGTCGAGGCCAATCGCCGCGCCGGCAACGCCTGGGTGCCCACCAAGATCGTCGAGGAGTTGAAGCCGAAGGCCCGCGAGGCCGGCCTTTGGAACCTGTTCCTGCCGAAGTCGCCGCGCGTGCCCGAGGGCCTGTCCAACCTCGACTACGCGTCGCTGTGCGAGATCATGGGCCGCGTGCACTTCGCGCCCGAGGTCTTCAACTGCTCGGCGCCCGACACCGGCAACATGGAGACGCTCGAGCGCTACGGCAGCGAGGCGATCAAGCGCGCCTGGCTCGACCCGCTGCTGCGCGGCGAGATCCGTTCGGCCTTCGCGATGACCGAGCCGGCGGTGGCTTCGTCCGATGCGACCAACATCCAGTCCAGCATCGAGCGCGACGGCGACCACTACGTGATCAACGGGCGCAAGTGGTGGACCTCCGGCGCCGGCGACCCGCGCTGCAAGGTCTACATCTTCATGGGCAAGACCAATCCCGACGCGCCGCGCCACCAGCAGCAGTCGATGATCGTCGTGCCCGCCGACACCCCGGGGATCACCGTGATCCGCCCGCTGAGCGTGTTCGGCTACGACGACGCGCCGCACGGCCACTGCGAGGTGCTGTTCGAGAACGTGCGGGTGCCGGTCGACAACATCCTGCTCGGCGAAGGCCGCGGCTTCGAGATCGCCCAGGGCCGCCTCGGACCGGGCCGCATCCACCACTGCATGCGCTCGATCGGCGCCGCCGAGCGCGCGCTCGAGTTCATGTGCCGCCGGCTCGCGTCGCGCACCGCGTTCGGCAAGCGCATCTCCGACCACAACGTGTGGCACGAGCGGATCGCCGAGTCGCGGATCATGATCGAGCAGGCCCGCCTGCTGACGCTGAAGGCCGCCTACATGATGGACACGGTGGGCAACAAGGTCGCCAAGGCCGAGATCGCGATGATCAAGGTCGTGGCCCCGAACGTGTCCACCAAGATCATCGACTGGGCGATCCAGGCCCACGGCGGCGGCGGCGTCTGCGACGACTTCCCGCTCGCCTACATGTACGCGCACCAGCGCACGCTGCGCCTGGCCGACGGCCCCGACGAGGTCCACCGCAACGCGGTCGCCAAGCTCGAGCTCGGCCGCCAGGCGGCGATCCCGTCGTCCAGCCACGAGGAAATGCCGGTCACGCGGGGCAGCTGAACTCTTCGCTGCATGCGCCGCCCGCTGCGCGGTGCGGCGCCGATTTGGCGGCGGGGGCCGGTCCCCGCTGCGCGGGGATCGGGCTTCGCCCGCCCGCTCCGACCTCGGATTTCCGCGCCCGCCTCGCAGGGGGCTTCGCCCCGCGGCGAGCGGGCGCCCGCGGAAATCCTTTCGGTCGCTCGCGGCTCGGCCCAAGCCGCCAAATCGGCGCCGCACCGCGCAGCGGGCTCGGTCGTATGCTTCTCTCACCGTCGAACACTGGGGAAAAGCGATGATCGACCTTTACACCTGGCCCACGCCCAACGGCCACAAGGTGCACATCATGCTCGAGGAGTGCGGCCTGCCGTATGCGGTGCATGCGGTCGACATCGGCGCCGGCGAGCAGTTCGACCCCGAGTTCCTGAAGATCAGTCCGAACAACAAGATCCCGGCGATCGTCGACTCCGACGGCCCCGACGGCAAGCCGATCTCCCTGTTCGAGTCCGGAGCGATCCTGGTGTACCTGGCCGGCAAGACCGGCAAGTTCCTGCCGAAGACCACCCGCGGCCGTTACGAGACGCTGCAGTGGCTGATGTTCCAGATGGGCGGCCTGGGCCCGATGCTCGGCCAGGCCCACCACTTCCGGATCTACGCGCCGCAGAAGATCGACTACGCGATCGAGCGCTACACGAACGAGGCGAAGCGCCTGTACGGCGTGCTCGACCGCCAGCTCGGGAGGACCGGCGCCTGGCTGGCCGGCCGCGAGTACACGATCGCCGACATGGCCTGCTGGCCCTGGACGCGCTCGCACGAGAACCAGGGGATCGACCTGGCCGATTACCCGAACGTGAAGCGCTGGTACGACGCGATCGGCGCGCGCCCTGCCGTGCAGCGGGCGCTGACCGTGCTGGCCGACCGGCGCAAGCCGCTGCTCGACCCGAAGGCCCGCGAAGCGCTTTTCGGCGGCACGCAGTACCAGAAGCGCTGAGAAGCGCCCAAGGCGGGGGCGGGAAGGCGCCGTGGCCTGCGGCGTGTTCGCGCGCCTGCCCAGGCCCGCCCCGGGGCTCCCGTGCGGGAGCGGTCACGCTTACTGGATCGGGTCCTTCATCGAGCGGGGCAGCGGGAAGGCGAAGACCTCGATTCCCTCGTCGGCGAGCTCGGCGCGCTCCTCCGCGCTGGCCACGCCGCGGATCCCGCGCTCGGGCGCTTCCTGGTAGTGGATCCTGCGCGCTTCCTCGGCGAAGTTCTCGCCGACGTCCTCGGTGCTCTCCACCAGGTGGCGCGCGAGCTTCATCCACATTGCCTGGAGCTGCTGCGGGGTCGGCGCGGCCCCTGCCGTCGCGCCGCCTTCGACCGGCACCGGCCCGCGTGAAGAAGCGGGATCGCTCGCACCGGACAGGTTCAGCCGCGGCGCGCTCGGCAGCTTGCTGATCTGCCGGTCGCCGCAGACCGGACACTCGATCAGGCCGCGCTCGAGTTGGCCCTGGTAGTCGTCGGCCGACGCGAACCAGCCCTCGAACCGGTGGTCGTGGCCGCAGGCCAGATTGAATACTTTCATCGATTCGTTCTTCCGCTCATTCGCGATTGTAAGTCCTCGCGGCTGGCCCCGCTGCTAGAATCCCCGTCCGCTTCCCCCGATCGCACGCGAGCCCCCTCCCGATGAAGGATCCAGTCGTAGTCGGCATCGACGAGGCGATCGCGTCGCTCGACGACTACGACGCGATCCTCGACGCGCGCAGCCCGTCGGAGTTCGCCGACGACCGGCTGCCCGGCGCGCTTTCCACGCCGGTGCTCGACGATGCCGAGCGTGCCCGCGTTGGCACGATCTACGCGCAGCAGTCCTCGTTCGCGGCCAAGCGGATCGGCGCTGCGCTCGTGTCGCGCAACATCGCCGGGATCCTCGAGACGCAGCTCGCCGACCGGCCGCGCGAGTGGCGGCCGCTGGTCTACTGCTGGCGCGGCGGAAACCGGTCCGGCTCGCTGGCGACGGTGATGGCCCGCGTCGGCTGGCGCACCGCGGTGCTCGAAGGCGGCTACCGGGCCTTTCGCCGGCGCGTCGTGGCCGATCTCGCGGTGCTGCCCGACGCGCTTCGGCTGCACGTGATCGCTGGCCGCACCGGCAGCGGGAAGAGCCTGATCCTGCAGCGGCTCGCGGCGCTCGGCGCGCAGGTCCTGGACCTCGAGGCGCTCGCGAACCATCGCGGCTCGGTCCTCGGGCTGATGCCCGACGCGGTCCAGCCCTCGCAGAAGCGCTTCGAGTCGCTGCTGTGGGACGCGCTGCGACGCTTCGATCCGGCCCGGCCGGTCTTCGTCGAATCCGAGAGCCGGCGCGTCGGCCAGTGCCACGTGCCCGACGGCCTGATCGCCCGGATGCGGGCCGCCGACTGCAGTCGCATCGAGATGCCCGTCGCGCAGCGTGCCGAGTTGCTGCTGCGCGAGTACCGGCACTTCGTCGAGGACCGCGCGGCCCTCGTCGAGCGACTGGAGCGACTGGCGCCGATGCACGGCCGCCGCGTGGTCGACGGATGGTGCGAGCTGGCTCAGGCGGGTCGCTGGGCCGAGTTCGTCACCGCCTTGCTCGAGGCGCACTACGACCCGGCCTACGACAAGTCGATGGGCAAGAACTACCGGGGCATCGACGCGGCGCGGCGGATCGAGGCGGCCGGCAGCGACGATGCCGCGCTCGACGCCTGTGCCCGCGCGATCGCGCTGGCGGAGGATCCGGCGCTTCGCTGAGACGGGTTCCCCGGGGTTTCCTTGGGGCCCCGACGCGCGACCGGCGCGAGGCGCCGGCTCGGGCGATCAGCGCTCGACGGGCTCGGGCGCGATCGCCTGCTCGTTGCGGACGATCTTGCGGCGCGCCTTGACCGAATCCACGTAGGCGCTCAGCGCAGCCTGGCTGTAGGCCTGCTCGAGCTGGCGCCTGTACAGCGGCTTGCGCTCGGCCAGCAGCTTGTCGTCGGCGTCGATCACCTTGGTGACCGCGAACACCGCGTAGCCGCCGTCCGCGACGCCGGCTCCCGCGTAGCCGGGAAGCTTTTCGCCGTCGACCTTGAAGATCGCCTCGACCGCCGGCTGGGGCAGCGCGTCGGAGGGCGCCCTGCCGATGCGGCGCGCCTCGCCGAAGGCGCCGTCGGGCTGCGCCTTGCCGGCGCGCAAGTCGGCCAGCAGCGCCTCGCCCGCCTTGCGCGCCGCGGCGGCCGATTCGCGGGCCACCAGGCGCTTGCGGACCTCGTCGCGAACCTCGTCGAAGGCCTGGCGACGCGCCGGGCTGTGCTCGACGATCCGCGCCGACACCAGGCGGCCCTCGCCGATGTCGACAGCCTGGGTGTTGCGCCGGTTGGCGATGCTCTCGGCCGAGAACAGGGCCTCGAGTAGCCTGCGCTGGTTCAGCGGGTGCTCGCGCGGCAGCGACTCCACGCCGTCGCGCCCGACCTTTTCCGCGGTCTCGACCTTCAGCCCGAAGCGTTCGGCGGCCGGGTTCAGCGTGTCCGCCTGCTCGTAGACCAGGTTGCTGAAGCTCTCGGCCGCCTCGGCGAAGCGCCCGGCCGACTGCTGCTTGCGGATCTCGGCCTCGATCTCGGCGCGCACCGTCTGGAAGGCGCGCTCGACCCCGGGTCGGATGCCGGTCAGCTTGATCACGTGGTAGCCGAACTCGCTCTCGACGACCTCGCTGATCTCGCCCTCCTTCAGCGCGAAGGCCGCGTCGGCGAAGGGCTTGACCATCATCGAGGCGCTGAAGAAGCCGAGGTCGCCGCCCGACGGCGCCGAGCCCGGGTCCTGCGACTCGGCCTTGGCCAGCTCGGCGAAGTCGGCACCGGCCGCGAGCTTGTCGCGCAGCGCCTGCGCCTTGTCGCGCGCCGCCTTCTTGTCGGCCTCGCTCGCACCCTCGGGAACCGTGACCAGGATGTGGCTGGCGCGACGCTGCTCGGCGGTCGCGTAGCGCGCCTTGTTCTGCTCGTAGTAGGCGCGGACCTCGTCGGGGTTCAGCTTGATCGTGGCCTCGATCGCCGACGGCTCGAGCACCAGGTACTCGACCTTCGCCTGCTCGGGCGTCTCGAAGGCCGCGGCGTTCTGCTCGTGGTAGCGCTTTAGCGCCTCCTCGGACGTGTCGACCGACGACGCGAAGTCGGCCGGCACGAAAGTGCGCTGCCGGATCTCGCGCGTCTGCTCGCCGAGGCGGGTCACTCGCTCGACCAGCGCATCGGGCACGACCGGCGTCTGGGAGATCGCGCCGGGCAGCGCCTGCATCGCGAGGTCGCGGCGCAGCTCGGCCTCGAACATGGCCTCGTTCCGTCCCTGGGCGGCCAGCAGCGCACGGTAGCGCTCCATGTCGAAGCTTCCGTCCGCCTTGACCAGGTCCGGGATCGCCAGGATGGTGCGGCGAAGCGTGTCGTCGGACACCACGATGCGCTGGTCGGAAGCCTCGAGCATCAGCGCCCGCTGCGTGACCAGTCCCTCGAGGATCTCGGCGCGCGCGCCCGCGTTGTCGAGCATGGCGGGATCCACCTGCCCGCCGAACACCTGGCGCATCTGCTCGAGCTGGCGCTGCCGCGCGAGCTCGAATTCCTGCCGGGTGATGCTGGAGTCTCCGACCTTGGCCACCGAATCGCCATCGGACAGGAAGCGGTCGTAGCCCTGGATCCCGAAGAAGGCGAAGGCCGGGAAGATCAGGATCAGCAGGATGAACTGCAGCAGGCGCTGGTGCTTACGGATCGAATCGAACATGCGAAACGGCTCACCTGGCGCGCCAGGGCCGCCCGAGCGCGGCGCCTGGCGACGGATGAAAAAAAAGGGCGAACTTCCGTTCGCCCTTCGAGTGTTGGCGGAGTGGACGGGACTCGAACCCGCGACCCCCGGCGTGACAGGCCGGTATTCTAACCAACTGAACTACCACTCCAAAATTCTCTGGGCGCTGCGCTGGTGGGTGCTGAGAGGCTCGAACTCCCGACCTACGCCTTGTAAGGGCGCCGCTCTACCAACTGAGCTAAGCACCCTTTGCTGCTCCGCCCTGGTCGACTGCGTCAACCGTGAAGACCGCGATTATATACGAGATTCTGCAGTCCCGGAAAACGGTGTTTCGAAAAGGCGCTTCAGTTGATCGCGTCTTTCAGGCCCTTGCCCGGGCGGAACTTCGGCAGCTTGGCGGCCTTGATCTTGATCGTGGCGCCGGTGCGCGGATTACGGCCGGTGCGCGCGGCGCGCTTGGCGACCGAGAAAGTGCCGAACCCGACCAGCGTGACCGAGCCACCCTTCTTCAGCGTGGTGCGAATCGCGCCGATGACGGCGTCGAGCGATCGGCCAGCCGCAGCCTTGGAGATGTCTGCCTGCTTCGCGATTTGGTCGATCAATTCGGACTTGTTCACTGGAACCCCCTCACCTCATGGAACTTTGATGGAACGCGCGCAACTCGATGAAGCGCGCCACTTTGTAGTATCGACGCCGCGATCGAGCCGGGCGAAGCAGAGGCCGTATTAAATCGCCGGGGGCCCGGCAGTGTCAAGCCGAGCCCCCGGCAATTTCCCTCTGGAAACACCCCCTGCGATGCGGGCCGAAGCCTTCGTCAGTGCTTGACCAGGTCGCTGCCGCCCGACGATGCGGGCGCTGCCGACACCGTGCCACCGGAAACCCCCTGCTCCTCTTCGGGCAAGGGCTGAGGCTGGCGCTCCAGGGCGACCTCGAGCACGCGATCGATCCACTTGACCGGCACGATCTCCAGGCGGTTCTTCACGTTGTCCGGGATCTCGGCGAGATCCTTGACGTTCTCCTCGGGGATCAGCACGGTCTTGATGCCGCCGCGGTGCGCGGCGAGCAGCTTCTCCTTCAGGCCGCCGATCGCGAGCACCTCGCCGCGCAGCGTGATCTCGCCGGTCATCGCGACGTCGGCGCGAACCGGGATGCCGGTCAGCACCGACACCAGCGCGGTCGTCATCGCGATGCCCGCGCTCGGGCCGTCCTTCGGCGTGGCGCCCTCGGGCACGTGGATGTGGATGTCCTGCTTCTCGTGGAAGTCCGGCTTCACGCCGAGCCGCTGGGCGCGCCTGCGCACGACCGTCATCGCGGCCTTGATCGACTCCTGCATCACGTCGCCGAGCTTGCCGGTGAAGGTGGTCTTGCCCTTGCCCGGCACCGCGACCGCCTCGATCGTGAGCAGCTCGCCGCCGACCTCGGTCCACGCCAGGCCGGTGACCTGCCCGATCTGGTTCTCCTTCTCGGCGATGCCGAAGGTGTAGCGGCGCACGCCGAGGAACTTGTCCAGGTTCTTGGGCGTGACGCTGACCTTCTTCTCCTGCTTCGTGAGCAGCAGCATCTTGACGACCTTGCGGCAGATCTTGCTGATCTCGCGCTCGAGCGAGCGCACACCGGCCTCGCGGGTGTAGTAGCGCACGATGTCGCGCAGCGCCGCCTCGGACACCGAGATTTCCTCGGCCTTCAGCCCGGTGTTCTTCATCTGCTTGGGCAGCAGGTAGCGCTGGGCGATGCCGACCTTCTCGTCCTCGGTGTAGCCGGACAGGCGGATCACCTCCATCCGGTCGAGCAGCGGCGGCGGGATGTTCAGCGTGTTCGCGGTGGCGACGAACATCACGTCGGACAGGTCGTACTCGACCTCGACGTAGTGATCGACGAAGGTGCTGTTCTGCTCGGGGTCGAGCACCTCGAGCAGCGCGCTCGACGGGTCGCCGCGGAAGTCCATGCCCATCTTGTCGACCTCGTCGAGCAGGAAGAGCGGATTGCGCACGCCGACCTTGGTCAGGTTCTGCAGGATCTTGCCCGGCATCGACCCGATGTAGGTGCGACGGTGGCCGCGGATCTCGGCCTCGTCGCGCACGCCGCCGAGCGCCATGCGCACGAACTTGCGGTTGGTCGCGCGGGCGATCGACTGGCCCAGCGAGGTCTTTCCGACGCCCGGGGGCCCGACCAGGCACAGGATGGGGGACTTCAGCTTGTCGACCCGCTGCTGGACCGCCAGGTACTCGAGGATGCGCTCCTTGACCTTCTCGAGGCCGAAGTGGTCGTCGTCGAGGACCTTCTGCGCATTGGCCAGGTCGTTGTTGATCTTGCTCTTCTTCTTCCAGGGCAGGCCGATCAGCACGTCGATGTAGTTGCGCACGACGGTGGCCTCGGCCGACATCGGCGACATCAGCTTGAGCTTCTTGAGCTCGGCCTCGGCCTTCTTCAGCGCCTCCTTGGGCATGCGGGCGGCCTTGATCTTCTTCTCGAGCTCCTCGAGGTCGGCGCCCTCCTCGCCCTCGCCGAGCTCCTTCTGGATCGCCTTGACCTGCTCGTTCAGGTAGTACTCGCGCTGGCTCTTCTCCATCTGGCGCTTGACGCGGCCGCGGATGCGCTTTTCCACCTGCAGGATGTCCAGCTCGGTCTCGATCTGGGCGAGCAGCCGCTCGAGCCGCTCGGACACCGAGGTGGTCTCGAGGATCTCCTGCTTCTGCTCGATGCGGATCGGCAGGTGGGCGGCGATCGTGTCGGCGAGCCGGCCCGGATCGTCGATGCCGTTCAGCGAGGCGAGGATCTCGGGCGGGATCTTCTTGTTCAGCTTCACGTACTGGTCGAACTGCGCCAGGATCGCGCGGCGCAGCGCCTCGACCTCGGGATTGGCCTCGCCGTCGGCCGCGACCGGCTCGACGGTGCAGGTGAAGTGGGCGCCGCTGTCGTCGACGTCGACGATCCGCGCGCGCCGGGCGCCCTCGACCAGCACCTTGACCGTCCCGTCAGGCAGCTTGAGCATCTGAAGGATGTTCGAGACGCAACCGATGCGGTGGATGTCGGCCTCGGACGGCTCGTCCTTCGAGGCGTTCTTCTGCGCGACGAGCATGATGCTCTTGCCGCCTTCCATCGCCGATTCGAGCGCCTTGATCGACTTCGGCCTGCCGACGAACAGAGGGATCACCATGTGGGGGAAGACCACGACGTCGCGCAGCGGCAGCAGCGGCAACGGCGAATCGAACGCGCGGGTCTGTTCTTCGGACATCGAATTCTCCAATCGGACTGTCCCCGGGATGTTGTGCCATCCGGAGGGATTTCAAGAGCACGCAAAAAGGATACGCCCATTCGACCGGGCGCCCATGCGCGTCGCGGGGCCTTTCGACCGGCCGGGCCAGGCGGCGGACCGGAAGCGGGCACGGAAGACTGGCGGGACCCGGAAAAGGGAAACGGCCCGCACCCGAAGTCGGTCGCGCCTCGGCGCGGGGCCTTTCGGATGCGGCCGGACGCCCGGCGCGGCCAGTGGGCGCGAGGGGCGGCTCAGTTCGAGCCGGAGACCTTGGGAGCGTCGGCGTAGATGACCAGCGGCTTGCCGTCGCCTTCGATCGTGTTCTCGTCGAGCACGACCTTGCGCACGTTCTGCAGCGAGGGCAGTTCGTACATCGTGTCGAGCAGCGCCTGCTCGAGGATGGAACGAAGCCCGCGGGCGCCGGTCTTGCGGCGCAGCGCCTTGCGTGCGATGGCCCTGAGCGCCTCGGGCCGGATCTCGAGCTCGACGCCCTCCATCGCGAACAGCTGGCTGTACTGCTTGACCAGCGCGTTCTTCGGCTCGATCAGGATCTCGATCAGGGCCGCCTCGTTCAGCTCGTCGAGCGTGGCCACGACCGGCAGCCGGCCGACCAGCTCGGGGATCAGGCCGAACTTGATCAGGTCCTCGGGCTCGACCTCGCGCAGCACGTCGCCGACCGAACGGTCGGTCTCGCTGCGCACCTCCGCGCCGAAGCCGATGCCGGAGCGCTCGGACCGGTTGCGGATGACCTTCTCGAGGCCGTCGAAGGCGCCGCCGCAGATGAACAGGATGTTCGTGGTGTCGATCTGCACGAAGTCCTGGTTCGGGTGCTTGCGCCCGCCCTGGGGCGGCACCGAGGCCACGGTGCCCTCGATCAGCTTGAGCAGCGCCTGCTGCACCCCCTCGCCCGACACGTCACGGGTGATCGACGGGTTGTCGGACTTGCGGGAGATCTTGTCGATCTCGTCGATGTAGACGATGCCGCTCTGCGCCTTCTCGACCTCGTAGTTGCAGTTCTGCAGCAGCTTCTGGATGATGTTCTCGACGTCCTCGCCGACGTAGCCCGCCTCGGTCAGCGTGGTCGCGTCGGCGATCACGAAGGGCACGTTCAGCAGCCGCGCGAGCGTCTGCGCGAGCAGGGTCTTGCCCGAGCCGGTGGGGCCGACCAGCAGGATGTTGCTCTTGGAGAGCTCGACCTCGTCCTTGCGGGCCTTGTGACGCAGCCGCTTGTAGTGGTTGTAGACGGCGACCGAGAGGATCTTCTTCGCGCGCTCCTGACCGATCACGTACTGGTCGAGGATCGAGCAGATCTCGGCCGGCGTCGGCAGGCCGGTCTTCTGGCTGCCGGCGGAGGCCTCCGCCTGGGCCTCGTCGCGGACGATGTCGTTGCACAGGTCGATGCACTCGTCGCAGATGAACACCGACGGGCCGGCAATGAGTTTGCGTACCTCGTGCTGGCTCTTGCCGCAGAAGGAGCAGTAGAGAAGCTTTTCGCTCGATCCTTTCTTTTCCGACATTCGCGCGTTCCGTACCGGCCTCAGGCGGATTCGCCCCGGTTGACCAGTACCTTGTCGATGAGTCCGTAGCTTACCGCATCTTCCGCGGACAGGAAGTTGTCGCGGTCGGTGTCGCGGGCGATGCGCTCGATCGGCTGGCCGGTCTTGTCGGACAGGATCTTGTTGAGCCGCTCGCGCAGGTAGAGGATCTCGCGGGCCTGGATCTCGATGTCCGAGGCCTGGCCCTGCGCGCCGCCCGAAGGCTGGTGGATCATGATCCGCGAGTTCGGCAGCGCGAAGCGCTTGCCCTTCTCGCCGGCGGCGAGCAGGAAGGCGCCCATGCTGGCGGCGATGCCCATGCACAGCGTGCTGACCTGCGGCTTGATGAACTGCATCGTGTCGTAGATCGCCAGGCCCGCCGACACCGAGCCGCCGGGCGAGTTGATGTAGAACGCGATGTCCTTGTCCGGGTTCTCGGACTCGAGGTACAGCAGCTGCGCGACGACCAGGTTGGCGGTCTGGTCCATGACCGGGCCCACCAGGAAGATGACCCGCTCGCGCAGCAGGCGCGAGTAGATGTCGTAGGCCCGCTCTCCGCGCCCGCTCTGCTCGATGACGATCGGCACCATGCCGAGGCCCTGCGGCGCCTGGCGCGTGGCCAGCTGCGCGTTGACCAGGTCTTCGACGATGCTGTTGAAGCTCATTGATCGCTCCGTGTTCGGTTCGGGCGGGGATGCCGCGCCAAGGTGGGCCGCGCCGCGGCCCCCGGGAATCAGCCCTGCTGCGCCATCAGCTCGTCGAAGCCGATGTCCTTGTCGGTCACCTTCGCCTTGGCCAGCACCCAGTCGACGACGTTCTGCTCGACGACCAGCGCCTCGACCTCGGCCAGCCGGTTGCGGTCGCTGAAGTAGTAGCGGACCACCTCGGCCGGGTTCTCGTAGGCCTGGGAAAACTCCTCGATCTGCTTGCGGATCTGGTCCGGCTTGGCGGCCAGGTCGTTCTCGCGAACGATCTCGGCGACCAGCAGGCCCAGGCGCACGCGTCGCTCGGCCTGCTCCTTGAAGGTGTCGGCCGGGATGTCGGGCAGCTGCTTGAGGTCCATGCCGCGCGCCTGCAGGTCGGCCTTGGCGCGCTCGAGCAGCTGGGCGCTCTCGGCCTCGACCAGCGCCTTCGGCAGCTCGAACTCGGCGAGCTTGGGCAGCGCGTCCATCACGTTGGACTTGGTGCGGGCGCTGACCCGCTGGCCGACCTCGCGCTCGAGGTTCGCGCGGATGTCGGCGCGCATCTTCTCGAGGTCGCCGCCGGGCACGCCCAGCTGCGTCGCGAACTCGGCGTTCACCTCGGGCAACTTCGGCGCCTCGACCTTCTTCAGCGTGACCTCGAACTGCGCGGTCTTGCCGGCCAGGTCCTTCGAGCCGTAGTCCTCGGGGAAGGCCACCGGGAAGGTCTTCGACTCGCCGGGCGCCATGCCGCGCACGCCGGTCTCGAAGTCGGGCAACATGCGGCCCTCGCCGAGCACGAACGGGAACTCGCTAGCGGTGCCCCCTTCGAAAGCGACGTCGTCGAGCTTGCCGACGAAGTCGATCGTGACCCGATCGTCGTCCTGGGCAGCGCGCTCGGCCGGCTCCCAGGTAACCCGCTGCTTGCGCAGGATGTCGATCGTCTTGTCGATCTCGGCATCGCCGACCGCGCAGCGCACGCGCTCGACCTCGAGCGTGGCCGCATCGCCGATCTTCACTTCGGGATAGACCTCGAAGTGGGCGGTGAAGCCCAGGATGTCCTCGCCGGCACCGTCGCGCCCCTCGATGCGCGGCTGGCCGGCCACGCGCAGGCCGTGCTCCTCGACGGCCGCCCCGAAGGCCTTGCTGACGGCATCGCCGAGCACCTCGGCATGCACCTGCGGGCCGTAGGACTGCTCGACCATCTTCATCGGGACCTTGCCGGGGCGGAAGCCCGGCATCTTCAGCGTGCGAGCGAGCTTGCGAAGCCGCTCGCCGACCTCGCGATTGACGTCGGCTGCCGGCACATCCATGTGCACCTTGCGCCCGAGCTGACCGGTCGATTCGATTTGAGTTGCCATCAGAGAAGATTCCAAAGCATCTGGGGGTGGGCTGCGCTGCGGCGGCGCCGTCTGCGCTGGTGCGGCCGATAGGACTCGAACCTACACGCCTTGCAGCGCCAGGACCTAAACCTGGTGCGTCTACCAATTCCGCCACGGCCGCGGCGAAGCGCGACATTCTAAACGAAAGGGCGCTACGGGCTCTTTTGGCTGCCCTTCGGTTGGTGGGGGCGGCGGCGGCGAGGCGGTGCGGGTTTGCCGGCGCAAACGACGCGGCGCGCTGACGCGCGCTTCCCTCCCCTCCTTCGGAAGCGGCCGCCGCCCCGGCGGCCCTTCCTCGTCGGGTCGGCGCGTCCTACACGCCGGCAAACCCGCACCGCCTCGCCGCCGGGCACGGTCGCCACGCCCGGGCAGGCAAAAAGCCCTTCGCTGACGGCCGGAGGACTTCCCTGAAAGCCGGACGACTTCGCTCACGGCAGGAAACACCACGCGACGCGCCCTCGGCCTCGAGCCCCGTTCCGCGAGAGCCTGCCCCGCCGGGCGCGTGCGAAGACCTTGCCACGAGGCGGCGGGGTGCCTGCTGCCTGGTGCTCAGGACGCGCCGAGCGAACGAGGAAGGGCCGCGTGGGACGCGGCCGCTTCCGAAGGCAGCGAGGGCAGCGCGCGAAGCGCGCCGCGTCGTCGCACCAGGCAGCAGGCATCCCGCCGCCTCGCGCGCCACCCCATCACGAGCCCCAGGCCGGGTCAGGCGGCAGCGGCCCGGATGCGATACCAAGCCACGTACAGCGCCGGCACGAACAGCACCGTGAGCACCGTGGCGAAGACCAGTCCGCCCATGATCGAGAAGGCCATCGGACCCCACAGCACGTCGCGCGACAGCGGGATCATCGCCAGCACCGCGGCGGCGGCGGTCAGCACGATCGGCCGGAAGCGGCGAACGGTCGATTCGCGGACCGCGTCCCAGGGGGGCACTTCTGCCTCGATGTCCTGGCGTATCTGGTCGACCAGGATCACGGTGTTGCGCATGATCATGCCGCCCAGCGCGATCGCGCCGAGCATCGCGACGAAGCCGAAGGGCCGGTCGAAGACCAGCAGCGCCGCAGCGATACCGATGATCCCCAGCGGCGCGGTCACCAGCACCATGAAGGTCAGCGAGAAGCTGCGCAGCTGGACCATCAGCAGGCCCATCATCACCGCCAGCATCATCGGGACGCCGGCGCCGATCGCCGCCTGGGCGCTCGAGTTGTCCTCGGCAGGCCCGCCGACCTCGATGCGGTAGCCGGGCGGCAGCTCGGCGCGGATCGGATCGACCCGCGGATCGATCCGCGCCGCCACGTCGGGCGCCTGCACGCCTTCGACGATGTCGGCGCGCACGGTGACCACCGGCATTCGGCTGCGCCGCCAGATGATCGGCTCCTCCATCGTTTCCTGGATCGTTGCCACCTGCGACAGTGGCACCGAGCGGCCCAGGGCCGTCTGCACCTGCAGGTTGGCCAGGCCGGCGAGCGACGCGCGCTCGCCCGGAGGCGCTCGCAGCACGACGTCGATCAGCTGGTCGCCCTCGCGGAACTGCCCGATCGTCGCGCCCGACAGCGCCGCGCCCAGCGAGCGGGCGATCTGCGCCGAGCTCAGGCCGATCGCGCGCGCCTTGTCCTGGTCGACCTCGATGCGCATCGCCGGCGACCGCTCGCCCCAGTCGGCATGCGCATCGATGGTCTGCGTGTCGGCGCGGACCACCTCGGCGACGCGGGCGGCGATCTCCTTCAGCCGCGCCGGGTCTTCGCCGAGCACCCTGAACTGGATCGGGTAGGCGACCGGCGGCCCGAGCGGCGTGCGGAACGCGCGCGCCCGCACGCCCGGGAACTTCGCGTCGAGCGCTTCGCGGATCCGCGCCAGCGCCCGGTCGCGGCCCTCGACGTCGTGGGTCAGCACGACGAACTGGGCGAAGTTGGGCCGGAACAGCTGCTGGTCGAGCGACAGGTAGTAGCGCGGCGAGCCGTTGCCCACGTAGGCGACGTAGGTCGCGATGTCGGGGTCCTCGGCGAGGACCGCCTCGAGCCGCTTCGCCTGCTCCTCGGTCGCGCGGTAGCTCGCCCCCTCGGGCAGCCACATCTCGACCAGGATCTCGGTGCGGTTCGAAGTCGGGAAGAACTGCTTCTCGGTCAGCCCCATGCCGACCACGCCCAGCGCGAACACGCCCAGGGTCGCCGCGATCGTCGTCCAGCGGTGGCGCATGCACCAGTCGATCGTGCCGCGCAGCCGGCGATAGAAGCGCGTGTCGAACACCTCGTGATGGCCGCCCTTCTCCTTGAGCAGCCAGTTGCCGAGGAACGGGGTCACGGTGACCGCCGCCACCCAGGAGACCAGCAGCGCGATCGTGACCACCGCGAAGATGCTGAACGTGTACTCGCCGGTCGTGGACTTCGCGGTCGCGATCGGCAGGAAGCCGGCCGCGGTCACCAGCGTGCCGGTCAGCATCGGGAAGGCCGTGCTCGTGTACGCGAAGGTCGCCGCCGAGAAGCGGTCGAGACCCTCGTCGATCTTTCGCGACATCATCTCGATCGCGATCATCGCGTCGTCGACCAGCAGGCCCAGCGCGATCACCAGCGCGCCGGTCGAGACCCGGTGCAGGTCGATGCCGAACCAGTCCATCGCCACGAAGGTGCCGGCCAGCACCAGCGGGATCGTCAGCGCGACCACGCTGCCGGCGCGCAGCCCCAGGCTCAGGAAGCTGACCGCCAGGACGATCGCCACCGCCTCGGCGAGCACCTTCATGAACAGGCCGACCGCGTTGCGCACGATCTTCGGCTGGTCCGAAACCTTCGAGAACTCGATGCCGACCGGCAGGTCGGCCTTCAGGCGCGCCATCGTCGACTCGAGCGCGCGACCGAGCTCGATCACGTCGCCGCCCGGCGCCATCGACACCCCCAGGCCGATCGCCTGGCTGCCGCCGAAGCGCATCGTGTAGACCGGCGGATCGACGTAGCCGCGGAACACCCGGGCGACGTCGCCCAGCCGGATCTGCCGGCCGTCGATCGCCAGTCTCAGCGACTCGATCTCGCGGACCGTGTCGAACTGCCCCGTAACCCGCATCGGCACCGCGCGGCTCGCGCCCTGCACCGTGCCGGCCGGCGCGACCACGTTCTGCGCCTGCAGCTCGGCGGCGATCCGTTGCGGATCGATGCCGAGGGTGGCCAGCGCGCGCGGCGAGATCTCGATGAACACCCGCTGGGCCTGAACGCCGAAAAGCTCGATCTTCTGCACGTCGCGAAGCCGCAGCAGCTCCTGGCGGACGCCCTCGACCGACTGGCGAAGCTCCTCGTGGCTGAAGCCGTCGCCGGTGAACGCGTAGATCGTGCCGAAGACGTCGCCGAACTCGTCGTTGAAAAAGGGGCCGACGATCTCCTGCGGCAGCGTCGCGCGGATGTCGCCGACCTTCTTGCGCACCTGGTACCAGATCTGCGGCACCTCCTTCGCGGGCGCGACGTCCTGCAGCTCCAGCACGATCAGCGACTCGCCGGGCCGCGAGTAGCTGCGGGTCCACTTGAAATGCGGCGTCTCCTGCAGCTTGCGCTCGATCCGGTCGGTGATCAGCTCGTCGACCTGCTCGGTGGTCGCGCCCGGCCAGATCGTCCGGATCACCATCGCGCGAAAGGTGAAGTCCGGGTCCTCGCTCTGGCCCAGGCGCAGATAGGCCAGCGTGCCGGCGATGCCGACGACCAGCAGGAAGAACAGCGTCAGCTGCGGGAAGCGCAGCGCCGCGGCCGACAGGTTGAAGCGATGGCTGCCCTGGTGATGACCGCCCGGGCGGGCCGGCCTCATTTGCCGCCCCCCGCCTCGTCGCCGGCCAGCCTGACCTTCTGCCCTTCGATCAGCAGGTTGGCGCCGGCGGTGACGACCCGGTCGCCGGGCTTCAGGCCGGACACGATGCGCACCGCGTCGTCGAGCAGGCCGTCGGTGCCGACCGCCACGGAGCGCACGCTCAGGTCTTCGCCGATCACCCAGACCTTCGGCGAATCGTCCTTCGAGTGCAGCGCCGACATCGGCAGGACGATCGCCTCGCCCGACTGGCGCACCGCGCGTGCGGTCGCGGTCATGCCCAGCGCCACGGCCGACAGGTCGCCGCGCAAGGCCAGACGCATCGAATAGGTGCGCGAAGCCTGGTCGGCGACCGGCGAGAGCTCGCGCAGCGTCGCGTGCAGGGGCTCGCCGCCCAGCGCGGCGATCGAAACCTGCCAGTCCTTCGCGGCCCGGGCCGCGGCCAGGTCCGCCTCGGGAACGTGGACGAGCAGTTCCTTCTCGCCGGTGCGCGCGACCCGCACCGCCGGCTGCCCGGCCGCGACGACCTGACCCGCCTCGGCCTCGATCGCGGTGACCACGCCCGGCTCGTCGGCGACGAGGAGCTGGAAGGCCGCCGCGTTCGAGGCCTGCGCGAGCTGCGCCTCGGCGCTGCGCAGCCGCGACTCTGCCGAGTCGGCCTGGGCCTGCTGGCGATCGACCTGGGCTTGGCTCACGTAGTTGCGGCTCCGCAGGTCCTTCAGGCGCTCCAGCTCGATGCGAGCAAGGTTCAGGTCGGTCCGGGCAGCCTCGCGCTGCGCCCTCGCCGCGGCGATCGCCGGGGCGACGTCCTGCGGATCGAGCCGGGCGAGTCGCTGGCCGGGCCGCACCGCGTCGCCGACCGACACGAATCGCTCGGCGATCTTGCCGCCGACGCGGAAGCCGTAGCGGGTCTCGATCCTGGGCCTCACCTCGCCCGGCAGCTCGAGCGTGATCGCGGTGCGCGAAGGCTCGACGACGACGCTGCGCACCGGGCGGGGTCGCTCCTCCCGCACCGGCGGCTGTCGGTCGCAACCGGAAATCGCCAGTCCGGCGAGCGGGACGAGCAGCAAGAAGAGTCGAAGCATGGTGGCGGCAGGCGGCGAGATTGGGAAGCGCACCCGCCGCTCGGCGGCGCGCGACGCAGCGAGGAGGAAGGCGAGCGATCGTTGTTAATGACGCACGAGTCAGTAATTATCCACGCCGCGGCGAGGCCGTCAACGAAAGAGCCTTCGCCGGCCGGGGTCGCCCCTAGAATGGCGCCCATGAGCAACGCGCCCTCCCCCATGAGCAACGCGCCCTCCCGGATGTCGGCCAACCCGGTCAGCTCGGTCGACCACTACGAGAACTTCCCGGTCGCCTCGCTCCTGGTGCCGGCCCGCCTGCGACCTGCCATCGCGGCGATCTATCGCTTCGCGCGCCATGCCGACGACCTGGCCGACGAGGGCGATGCCGCGCCGGCCCAGCGCATCGCCGAGCTCGACGCGCTGTCCGCCGCGCTGCGCAGCGCGTCCCCGTCCGCCCCGGTGGTCGCCGCCTTGCGCCCGCACATGCGGGCGCATGCGCTCCCGGTCGAACCTTTCGAGGCGCTGCTGTCGGCCTTCCGGCAGGACGTCGTCACCAGCCGCTACCGCAGCTTCGACGAGATCCTCGACTACTGCAGCCGCTCGGCCGACCCGGTCGGGGAGCTCGTGCTGCGGCTGTTCGGCGCCTGGCGCGAGGACACTCGCACGCCGTCGTCGCGGATCTGCTCGGCGCTGCAGCTGATCAATTTCCTGCAGGACACGGCCGTCGACTGGCGGCGCGGGCGGCTCTACCTGCCGCTCGACGAACTCGCGGCGGCCGGCCTGGGCGAAGCCGACCTGGAAGCGGCCGCGGCCGCCGGCCGGGCCTCGCCGGCCTTGCGCGCCTTCCTGGAGGGCCAGGCCGCGCGCGCGCGGCGGCTGCTAGAATCCGGCGCCCCGCTGGCGACCAGCGTGCCCCGGCGCCTCGGATGGGAACTGAGGGCGATCGTGGCCGGTGGCCTGCGCATCCTCGACAGGCTCGCGCAGGGCGGGCACGACCCCTTTGCCGGCCGCCCCGCCCTCGGCTGGCGCGACGCGCCGGCGCTGATCCGGCTCTGGCTGCGACCCTCCCGATGACCCCCGACCAATACTGCCAGGACAAGGCGGCCCGCAGCGGCTCAAGCTTCTACTACAGCTTCCTGTTCCTGCCCTCGCCGCGCCGTCGCGCGATCACCGCCCTGTACGCATTCTGCCGCGAGGTCGACGACGTGGTCGACGAGACCGGCGACCCCCAGGTCGCGCGGGCGAAGCTCGACTGGTGGCGCGCCGAGATCGAGCGCCTGTTCGCCGGCGATCCGCAGCACCCGGTGACCCGCGCGCTGCAGCCCCACCTGCAGGCCTGCTCGATCGGCCGCCGCCAGTTGCTCGAGATCGTCGACGGCATGCAGATGGACCTCGACCAGAACCGCTACCTCGACTTCGAGGGCCTGAAGCTGTATTGCCATCGCGTGGCCGGCGTGGTGGGCGAGCTCGCCGCCAGCATCTTCGGCGCGACCCTGCCGGGCACCCGCGACTACGCCCACGAACTGGGGCTCGCCTTCCAGCTGACCAACATCATCCGCGACGTCGGCGAGGACGCGCGAAAGGGCAGGATCTACCTGCCGATCGAGGACCTGCAGCGCTTCGAGGTGCCCGCCCACGAGATCCTCGCGGCGAAGCACAGCGAGCGGTTCGCGGCCCTGATGAAGTTCGAGGCCGACCGCGCCCGCGAGCACTACCGCCGCGCCTTCGCGGCGCTGCCCGAGGCCGACCGGCGCGCCCAGCGGCCGGGCCTGATCATGGCGGCGATCTACGCGACGCTGCTCGCCGAGATCGAGCGCGACGGCTTCCTCGTGCTCGACCGCCGCACCTCGCTGACGCCGATCCGCAAGCTGTGGCTGGCCTGGCGCACTTTCGTGGCCGGCCGCCCACCGGCCGTCTGAGCACGGGCTCCCCGGCAGTGGCACTCGACGCCGTCGCGCGTCGCGCGAGAGACCCGTCCGCCCTAGGGCCCGGCGGCGCCGCTCCCCCGGGAGCGTTCGCAGTGGTCGGCGCCGGCTGGGCCGGCCTCGCCGCCGCGCTCGCGCTGGCGGAGGCCGGCGGCAAGGTGACGCTTTTCGACGCCGCGCCGACGCCAGGCGGACGGGCCCGCACGGTCGCGCTCGAGACCCCGCTCGGGCGCATCTCGATCGACAACGGCCAGCACCTGATCGTCGGCGCCTACCGCGAGGCGATCGGACTGATCGAGCGACTGGGCGCCGGGCACCTGCTGCGCCGGCACCCGCTTTCGCTGTCCTCGCCGGCCGGGCTGTCGCTGAGGGCCCCCCGCCTTCCCGCGCCGCTGCACCTGGGATGGGCAGCGCTCACGGCGCGCGGGCTCGGGCCGGGCGCGCGCGGCGCGATGCTGCGGCTGATGCTCGGCCTGCGCCTGGCTGGCTGGCGGGCGCGCGACGGCGAGACCGTCGCGCAACTGCTCGCCCGCTTCGGCCAGCCCGGTCCGCTGGTCGACCGGCTGTGGGCGCCGCTGTGCATCGGCGCGCTGAACACGATGCCCGGAGAGGCCTGCGCCGCGGCCTTCGCGGCGGTGCTCCGCGACACGCTGGGCGCCGACCGCGCCGCCTCGGACTTCGTCGGCGCCGAGGCCCCGCTCGGAAGCCTGCTGCCCGAACCGGCACTCGATCGCCTGCGCGCGCTGGGCGCCGAGCCGCGACTGCGCGAGCCGGTGCGTCGCCTCGCGCTGCGGAGCGGGAACCCCGGCCTGCCGGACCGCTGGCGGATCGGCGATGCCGACTTCGACGCCGTCGTTCTCGCGCTGCCGCCCTGGTCGGCGGCGCGATTGCTCGAAGCCTCGGGCGTGCCGGCCGGGCCCATCGCGCGCTTCGAACCCGAGCCGATCGCCACCGCCTGGGCGCTGTGGCCGGCCGATGCGGCGCCGGCGCTGCCGCGCTGGAGCCTGCTCGACGAGGAGCCGGCACGCGACCGGTACGGGCAGTGGCTGTTCGACCGCGGGACCGTCGCGCAGGCGAGGCTGGCGGGCATCGTGATCAGCGCCGCGAGCCGCCTCGACGGGGTCGCTGCCGAGCGGATCGCCGCCGGCGTGTCGGCGCAACTGGCCGACGCGTTCGGCGGACCGCCGCCGGCCGCAGTGAAACTGGTCACCGAGCGCCGCGCGACCTTTCGCTGCACTCCCGGGCGCCCCCGCCTGCGGCCCGACCATCTCCGCGGCCAGGCCCCGGGTCTCTGGCTGGCCGGAGACTGGCTCTGGCCCGACTATCCGGCTACGCTGGAGGCCGCGGTGCGAAGCGGCGGCGAGGCCGCGAACATGGCGCTGGCGGCGGCCGCGGCGACCGGCGCCCCGAACGCGACTCCACGAAAGCAGACCCGATGACCGACAGGATCCCGGTATCGCTCGTGCTGGGCAGCGGCGGCGCCCGCGGCCTTGCCCACATCGGCGTGATCCGCGCCTTGCGCGACGACGGCCGCTTCGAGGTCCGCTCGATCACCGGCACCTCGATCGGCGCGCTGATCGGCGGGCTGCACGCCGGCGACAAGCTCGAGCTCTACACCGACTGGGTGCTCGGCCTGTCGCGCGCCGACATCTGGAACCTGCTGGATTTCTCGTTCACCCTGACCGGGCTGTTCGAGGGCGAACGACTGATGGCCAAGCTCGCCGACCTGGTCGGCGAGGCGAGGATCGAGGACCTGCCGATCCCGTTCACCGCGGTCGCCTCCGATATCGAGCGAAGACAGGAGGTCTGGCTCAGCGAAGGCTCGCTGTTCGAGGCGATCCGCGCGTCGATCGCGATCCCGGGCCTGTTCACGCCTGTCGAGCGCGACGGGCGCCTGCTGGTCGACGGCGGTCTTCTGAGTCCGCTGCCGCTGGCGCCGGCCCAGCGCCAGACCGTGCGCAGGACGATCGCCGTGTCGCTGAACGGCCCGGAGGCCGACCCGGCGACCGCCTCGCACGCCCGCCCCGCGCTGCAGGGCGCCTCGTCGGAGGAAGACCGCGGTGACGAACCGGGGGCCCTGGGACGCTGGCTGTCGCGGGCGCAGGAATCGCTGGGGCTGGGCAACGGCAACGGCGCGGCCGGCCGCAAGGACGTGGACGCGCTCGACATCATCGCGAAGTCGGTCGAGGCGATGCAGGACCGGATCGCCCGCTTCCAGCTCGCCGCCTACCGAACCGACCTGCTGATCGAGATACCGGTCGACGCCTGCGGCATCCTGGACTTCCACCTGGCCAAGGAGATGATCGAGCTCGGCTACCGCAAGGCGACCGAGGTTCTCGAGCACGACCGCGCCGGCCGACCCGGTGCTCCCTTCTCGCAAGCCAGGCTCTGACCGCCCTCTCCCCCTCTCCCGTCACCCCCACGCCGCGGCGATCGCCTCGTCGACCCGGTCCAGCGCGACCGTCTGCAGCCCCTCGATCGGCCGCTTCGGCGCGTTCGCCTTCGGGATCAGCAGCCGCGAGAAGCCGAGCTTGGCCGCCTCGCGCAGCCGCTCCTGCCCGCGCGGCGCCGGCCTGATCTCGCCGGCCAGCCCGACCTCCCCGAAGACGGCGAAGCCGCGCGGCAAGGCCCGGTTCTTCAGCGACGAGACGATCGCCAGCATCACCGCCAGGTCTGCCGCCGGCTCGGCGATCCGCACGCCCCCGACCGCGTTGATGAAGACGTCCTGGTCGAAGCAGGCGACCCCCGCGTGACGGTGCAGCACCGCGAGCAGCATCGCCAGGCGGCTCTGCTCGAGGCCGACCGCCAGCCGGCGCGGGTTGGCCACGTGCGAAGTGTCGACCAGCGCCTGCACCTCGACCAGCAGCGGCCGGGTGCCCTCCTGGGTGACCAGCACGCAGGACCCGGGCACCTGGCGATCGTGCTGCGACAGGAACAGCGCCGACGGGTTGGACACGCCGCGCAGGCCGCGGTCGGTCATCGCGAACACGCCCAGCTCGTTGACCGCGCCGAAGCGGTTCTTGAAGGCCCGCACCAGGCGGTGCGACGAATGCGCGTCGCCCTCGAAGTACAGCACCGTGTCGACGATGTGCTCGAGCACCCGCGGGCCGGCCAGCGTGCCCTCCTTGGTCACGTGGCCGATCATCACGACCGCGACGCCGAGCTGCTTGGACAGGCGGGTGAGCTGCGCGGCGCACTCGCGAACCTGCGCCACCGAGCCCGGCGCCGACTGCAGCTGCGACGAATAAAGGGTCTGGATCGAGTCGACCACGACGACCGCAGGCCGCCTCTCCTCGACCGCCGACACGATGCGCTCGAGCTCGATCTCGGCCAGCAGCGGCAACCGCGCGCCGTCGACGCCCAGCCGCCGCGCGCGCAGCGCGATCTGCGAGGCCGACTCCTCGCCCGACACGTAGAGCACCTGGCGGCTCGTGGACAGGTGGGCGAGCGCCTGCAGCAGCAGCGTCGACTTGCCGATGCCCGGGTCGCCGCCGATCAGCACGACCGAGCCCTCGACCAGGCCGCCGCCGAGCACCCGGTCGAACTCGTCGCTGCCGGTGGCCAGCCGCTGCACGGTCTCGGCCGGCACCGCGTCGAGCGTGACCACCGCCTGCGTCGGCGCGAGCGACTGGTAGCGGTGCGGCCCCTTCGCCGTCGGCTCGGCGAGCGTCTCGACCAGGGTGTTCCAGGCGCCGCAGTGCGGGCACTGGCCCTGCCACTTCGGCGATTCGCCGCCGCACTCGCTGCAGACGTGGCGGGTCTTGGCGCGCGCCATCGCTCAGGCCCCCGCGCGATCGACGACGAGCGGCACGCGCGGCGCGAGCGCGCACATCAGCTCGTAGCCGATCGTTCCGGCGGCCTGCGCGACCTCGTCGATGTCGACCAGCCCGCCGCCCCAGAGCTCGACCTCGTCGCCGGGGCTGGCGCCGGGCACCGGCTCGAGGTCCACGCAGAGCATGTCCATCGAGACCCGCCCGACGGTGCCGGTCCGCCGCCCCGCGACCGCCACCGGCGTGCCGCTCGGCGCGTGGCGCGGATAGCCGTCGGCATAGCCGCAGGCGACCACGCCGATCCGCATCGGCCGGGTCGCGGTGAAGGTCGAGCCGTAGCCGACCGAGTCGCCGGGCGCCAGGCGCTGCACCGCGATCAGCCGCGAGGCCAGCTTCATCGCCGGGCGCAGCCCGCATTCGGCGGCGCTGCGATCGGCGAAGGGCGAGGCGCCGTAGAGCATGATGCCGGGCCGGACCCAGTCGCGATGCGCGTCGGGCACGGCCAGCACCGCCGCCGAATTGGCCAGCGAGCGCTGGCCGGGAAGGCCCGCGCACGCCCGCTCGAAGCGCGCGATCGCGTCGTCGGCACCGCCCGGCAGGTCGGAGTTGGCGAAGTGCGTGACCAGCGTGATCGACCCGATGCCGGGCAGCGCCGACAGCCGGGCGTGCGCCTCGCGCAGCCCGGCCGCGTCGAAGCCGAGCCGGTTCATCCCGCTGTTGAACTTGAGGTGGACGTCGATCGGCGCCGCCGGCGAGGCGGCCGCCAGCCAGTCGAGCTGCCGCGGCTCGTGGACCACCAGCGCGAGCCGGTCGCGCCGCGCCTGCGCGACGTCCTGCGGATCGAAGGCGCCTTCCAGCATCAGGATCGGCCGCTGCCAGCCGGCCTCGCGCAAGCGGGCGGCCTTGTCGAACTCGACCAGCGCCATGCCGTCGGCATCGGCGAAGCCCTCGAGCGCGGCCGCCAGGCCGTGGCCGTAGGCATTGGCCTTGACCACCGCCCAGGCCCTGGCGCCGGGCGCGAGCGCGCGCGCCCGCGCGAGGTTGTGCCGCATCGCGGCGACCGAAACGATTGCAGAAATGGGTCGGCTCATGGCGGCATGGTATAACGCAGCCGCGCGTACGACCGACGCCCGGAAGGACGGGATCCGCGCGGGGGAATGGAGACCTTGGCATCCCGATGAAGCGCGGGTTCTACACGATCATGGCGGCGCAGTTCTTCTCGTCGCTGGCGGACAACGCGTTGCTGATCGCGGCGATCGCACTGCTGATCGAGATGCACGCGCCGGACTGGATGAAGCCGCTGCTGAAGCTGTTCTTCACCGTCTCGTACGTGATGCTCGCGCCCTTCGTCGGCGCCTTCGCCGACTCGATGCCCAAGGGCAAGGTGATGCTGGTGACCAACGCGGTGAAGATCGTCGGCTGCGCGCTGATGTTCTTCTCGGTTCACCCGCTGCTGGCCTACGCGGTGGTCGGCTTCGGCGCCGCCGCCTATTCGCCGGCCAAGTACGGCATCCTGACCGAGCTGCTTCCGCCCGAGAAGCTGGTGGCCGCCAACGGCTGGATCGAAGGGACCACGGTGGGCTCGATCGTGCTGGGCACCGTGCTGGGCGGCGCGCTGATCAGCCCGGGGGTCTCGGGGTTCCTGCTCGCGGCCGATCTGCCCTGGATCGACACCGGCGTCGACTCGCCCGCCGAGATGGCGATCCTGGTGATCGCGCTGTGCTACGCGCTCGCCGCGTGGTTCAACCTGCGTATCCCCGACACCGGCGCCCGCTACCCCGAGCAGCAGCGCAACCCGGTCAGGCTGGTCGTCGAATTCGGCCACTGCTGCGTGGTGCTGTGGAAGGACAAGCTGGGCCAGATCTCGCTGGCGGTCACCACGCTGTTCTGGGGCGCCGGCGCCACGCTGCAGTTCATCGTGCTCGACTGGGCGCGTGCCCATCTGGGCATGCCGCTGGACAAGGCGGCGATCCTGCAGGGCATCGTGGCGCTCGGCATCGCGGTCGGCGCGGTCTCGGCCGCGCGCATGATCCGTCTTCGCGAGTCGCTGCGCGTGCTGCCGGTGGGCGTCGCGATGGGCCTTCTCGTGCCTATGATGACGCTGGTCACCACCCAGTGGGCCGCCTGGCCGCTGCTGGTGCTGATCGGCGGGCTGGCCGGCTTCTTCGTCGTGCCGATGAACGCGCTGCTGCAGCACCGCGGCCACGTGCTGCTCAGCGCGGGCCACTCGATCGCGGTGCAGAACTTCAACGAGAACCTGAACATCCTGCTGATGCTCGGGCTCTACTCGCTTCTGCTGAAGCTCGAACTGGAAGTGAACCTGGTGATCGTGATGTTCGGGGGCTTCGTCGCGGCCACGATGCTCGCCGTGATCGCGCTGCACCGCGCCAACCAGCGGCGCTTCGACTCGGTCGCCCTCATCGGCGAGCCGAAGCACTGATCCTCGCCGCGAGCCTGAGGTCCGCCCAGGCCTTGCCCTTGTCCAGGGGCGTGCGCAGCAGGTAGGCCGGGTGGTAGGTGACGACCACCGGTATCTCGGCGCCGCCGGCCCGGTAGCGATGGACCTGGCCGCGCAGGCTGGCGATCGAGGCTTCGGTGTCGAGCAGCGCCTGGGCGGCGATCTTCCCGACGACCAGGATCAGTTCGGGCGCGACCAGCTCGACCTGTCGCCGCAGGTACGGCGAGCAGCGCTCGATCTCCTCGGGCGACGGATTGCGGTTGTCCGGGGGCCGGCACTTCAGCACGTTGGCGATGAACACGCCCTGCCTGCGCGATCGGCCGACCGCGGCCAGCATCGCGTCGAGCAGCTGCCCGGCCCGCCCCACGAAGGGCTCGCCGAGGCGGTCCTCGTCGGCGCCGGGCGCTTCGCCGACGACCATCCACGAAGCCGCTTCGTCGCCGACTCCGAAGACCGTGTTTCGCCGGCTCTCGCAGAGGCCGCAGAGTCGGCAGCCGGCCACCGCCTCGCGCAGCGCGGGCCAGTCCATCCGCTCTACCAGGGAAACCGGGGAAGCAGCGGAACCGGTGGAAATCCCGGAGACCTCGGGCCCCGGGGAAGCCCCGGAGGCTTCGGACCCCGGGGACGCCTGGGAGACGTCTGCCCGCTCGAAATCCGGCGGGAGCCGGGCCGACTGCGACTCCGGGGCCGGCCGCTCCCGAAGCGCCCACCGCGGCCCGATGCCCAGCGCCTCCCAGGCGCGATCCTTCGACGTGCTCATGGCGCGCCGCCGCCCTCGCCTGCCCCGAAGCGGCGGAACAGCACCCAGGCGTCCTCGCGCTGTCCCTCGGGCGCCGGATAGTAGCGGCGGCGCACGCCGATCCGCTGGAAGCCGCTGCTGTCGTAGAGCCGCCGCGCGGGGAGATTGGACGGGCGCACCTCGAGCAGCATGCCCATCGCTCCGCGGCGCACGGCGCCGGCACAGAGCCATTCGAGGATCGCTCGCCCGAGGCCCCTGCCCTGGTGCGGCGCGGCCACGCTCAGGTTGAGCAAGTGCACCTCGTCGGGGATCCACATCGCGATCGAGTAGGCGATGAGCTCGCCCGAAGGCGCCTCGAAGGCCCAGCAGTCGTAGCCGGCCTCGAGCGAATCCGAGAAGTTGCCGGCCGACCACGGAAACGGGTAGATCCGGTTCTCGATCGCGACCACCGCCGGCAGATCGGCACGAGTCATCGGCCGCGCGCGCAGACCGCTCGGCAGCTCGCCCGCAGCCGTCGCGACGCCTCCGGGCCGGGCGGGGCCTCGCGCCGATGCGGCGCCGGTCGCCGGCGTCGCGCCTCCGTTCCGGTCGTCCGGCGACTGCTGCTCAGGCCCCGCGTTCATGCCGCCCCCGCCTTGCGCTCGCGCAGCAGCCGCTGCTCGTCGACGTCGAGCGCCACCTTGTCGCGGACGTAGCGCGGCGACGCCGCCTCGGCCGGCACCGCGAGGCCTGCCCGCCACAGCCCGAGCGCCAGCTCGGCGACCGCCCGGGCATCGCCCGGCTGTGCCGAGCGCAGCGCGGCCTGCGGCCCGGCGCCCGGCGCGAGCCCGATGGCACGCCGCCATCCCTCGCCCAGGCCGATGCCGTGCCATGCGTCGCCGGCCGCCAGGGAGGGCCGGCCGGCAAGATCGGGCCGCGCCGGCTCGAGCGCGGCGCGCGCCAGTGCCGGGGGCGGCGCCTCGGGCCGCGCGACCGCCGGCCCCGCGAGGAGCTCGCAGATCGGGGCGCCGGCATCGGAGGCCGGCGCGCTGACCGAGAAGAGCGCGGCGTAGACCTCGCCCATGCGCGCGTCGTTGACCGCCAGCACCAGCGCCGCCGGCAGGCCGCTCGCGCGCAGGCTGCGCCAGGCGGCCGCCTCGAGGCTGCCGACCTCGATCAGCGGCAGGCCGCGCGCGAAGGCCAGGCCCTGCGCGACCGAGCAGCCGATCCGCAGCCCGGTGAACGCGCCGGGGCCGGCATCGAAGGCGATCGCGTCGAGCGAGTCCAGCTTCTCGCGGGGCAGCAGCTCGCCGATCATCGCGAGCATGCGCGCCGACTGGTCCGGGCCCGCCGGCTCGGCAAGGCTGTCGCACTCGATGCCGGCCTGCCCCGTCCTGAGCAGCGCGGCCGAGGCCCACGCGCCGGACGTCGCCAGCGCGAGCAGCCGGGTGCCACCCGGCGCTTGGGCATCGTTCGGAAGGGAATCGCGTGTCATGGAGAACGCGATTCTAGGGCGGTTCGGCGAGCGCCCCTAGTTGCGGCGTCGCCCTGCCTCGCGCAGCTGCCTGCGCAACTGCTGCCGCTCGTCGTCGGAGAGCCTTCCGGGCTGGCCGAAACCGGGATCGCGGCCCGGCCCGCCGAAGCCGCGCCCCGCGCCCCGCTCCGGCTCGGCCTCGCGGCGCGGCCAGCCCTCGAAGCCGCGCTCGCGAAGGTCGCGCCGGAGACGGTCGCGCTCGTCCTGATCGAGCCGGCCCCGTCCGGGTTGCTGGCGCCCGCCCGGCTGCGCCGCGGCCTGCGGGGCGTGCGCCGCGGCGGCCGCCCCCAGGCCGACCGCAAGGGCGAGCCCGGCGAGACGGCCGAGAAAACGGCGGCGGGAGGACGGGGGTGCCAGATTCATGCCCGAATTCTAGCCAGCCCCGTCGCCGCGCGGATACCGCCGATGCGGTAAGCGCTGTAACAAGCGGTAAACCGGCCGGCGGCTGCGCGCGCCGCGCCCGCGGCGCCGAGGCTATCATCGACGCCATGAACACCAATGCCACGGCGCCCAGGAAGCTGCTGATCGTCGACGACGATCCGAGGATGCGCGACCTGCTCAGGCGCTACCTGACCGACAACGGCTTCGAGGTGAGCCTCGCCGCCGACGGGCCGGCCATGAACCGGCTGCTGTTGCGCGAGAACTTCGACCTGATCGTGCTCGACCTGATGCTGCCCGGCGAGGACGGCCTGTCGATCGTGCGCCGGCTGCGCGGCGCCGGCGAACGCACGCCGGTCGTGATGCTGACCGCGCGCGGCGACGACGTCGACCGCATCATAGGGCTCGAGGTCGGTGCCGACGACTACCTGCCCAAGCCCTTCAATCCGCGCGAGTTGCTGGCCCGCATCCACGCGGTGCTGCGCCGCCAGCCGCCGCCCGAGCTGCCGGGCGCGCCGTCGGCCGAGCCCGAGGAAGTGGCCTTCGGCCCCTTCGTGCTGAACCTCGCCACCCGGGCGCTGACGCGCGACGGCGAGCCGGTGCCGCTCACCTCGGGGGAGTTCTCGGTGCTCAAGACCCTGGTGCGCCACCCGCGCTCGCCGCTGTCGCGCGAGAAGCTGATGGCGCTCGCCCGCGGCCGCGAGTACGGCGCCTACGACCGCAGCCTCGACGTCCAGGTGTCGCGGCTGCGAAAGCTGATCGAGACCGACCCGCAACAACCCCGCTACATCCAGACCGTCTGGGGCGTCGGCTACGTGTTCGTGCCCGACGGCCAGTGAGCCGGCCGCCGATGCCGCGGATCAGCCTGTTCTGGCGCACATTCCTGATGCTCGGCGCGCTGATCGTGGCGAGCCTGGCCGCCACGCTCGGCGCGATGCGGCTGCTCGACCCGGCGCCGCCCGAGCAACGGCTGGCCTGGGAGCTGGCCACCGTGCTGAACCTGACCCGCTCTGCGCTGGTCAGCGCCGACGCCGAGCGCCGGCTGCTGCTGCTCGAGGAGCTCGCGCGCGACGAAGGGGTCCGCGTGCTGCCGCTCGAGCCGGGCGACCGGATCGATCCGCAGGGCTCCGGCCCGCGGCTGCGCGCGATCGAGCCGCGCCTGCGGCAGCTGCTCGGCGAGCCGACCCAGGTCGCCGGGCGCGTCAACGGCGTCGACGGCGTGTGGATCAGCTTCGGCATCGAGGGCGACGCCTACTGGCTGATCCTGCCGCGCGAGCGAATCGAGCGGCAGTTCGGGCCCAGCATCCGCCTGCTCGGCGCGATCGCGCTGTCGCTGTCGCTGGTGGGCGCGCTGCTGCTCTCGCGCCTGGTCAACCGGCCGCTCGCGGTGCTGGCGCGCGCGCTCGGCGCGGTGAGCCGGGGCGAGCCGCCACCGGCGCTGCCGGTCAGCGGCCCCAGCGAGATCGCCGAGCTGAACCGGCGCTTCAACCGCATGGCAGCCGACCTCGCGGCGCTCGAGCGCGACCGGACGATCGCGCTGGCCGGCATCTCGCACGACATCCGCAGCCCGCTCGCGCGGCTGCGCATGGAGATCGAGTTGGCGGCGCTCGAAGAGGCCCAGCGCGACGCGATGGCCGGCGACATCGAGCGCATCGACCGGATCGTCGGACAGTTCGTGCACTACGCGCGGATCGCGCAGCCGCCGCGCGGCGAGACCGTCGACGTGCCCGCGCTGATCGAGGCGACCGCGGCGAGCTACCGGCCGCTCGCGGCCACCGATACGCTGGAGCTCTCGGTCGACGCGGGCGACACGCGGTCCTGGCGGGGCGACCCGACCGACCTGGCCAGGGCGATCGGCAACCTGATCGACAACGCGCTGCGCTACGGCCGCAGCCCCGACGGCATCGCGCGGATCGACCTGCGCGCTGCCGCCACGCCGGGCGGGATCCGGATCGAGGTCTCGGATGCCGGCCCCGGCGTGCCGCCAGACCAGCTCGAGCGACTGACGCGTCCCTTCGAGCGGCTCGACGCCGAGCGCAGCGACGCCGGCGGCGCCGGGCTGGGGCTGGCGATCGTCGAGCGGATCGCGCGGCGCTACGGCGGCAGCCTCGCGCTCGCCTCGGAGGCCGGCAAGGGCCTGCGCGCGATACTCGAGTTGCCGACGCTGGCTGCGTGAGCCCGGCGAACGCGGAGCACACTGCCGGGGCCCGCAACGGCCTGTCGTCGAAGCACGCGATAGTCTCGACCAATCAATCGCATATGCATCGTCAATTGGCACTCGCAATCGGACTTTGCTAACCTCCCCTTGCCCGTCGACGACCGCTCGAACGCGGCGCGACGTTCCTCCGACCCAACGCAAGTCAAGGAGACTTCAATGCCGACCCTCAAGGGAACCAAGACGCATCAGAATCTGAAGGACGCGTTCGCCGGCGAGAGCCAGGCCAACCGCCGCTACCTGTACTTCGCAAACAAGGCCGACGTCGAGGGTCATCCCGAAGTCGCCGCGCTGTTCCGCTCGACCGCCGAAGGCGAGACCGGCCACGCGCACGGCCACCTGGACTACCTGGCCGAAGTGGGCGACCCGGCCACCGACCTGCCGATCGGCCCGTCGGAAGCCAACCTGAAGGCCGCCGTCGCCGGCGAGACCCACGAGTACACCGACATGTACCCGGGCATGGCCAAGACCGCCCGCGACGAGGGTTTCGACGAGATCGCCGACTGGTTCGAGACGCTGGCCAAGGCCGAGCGTTCGCACGCGAACAAGTTCGCCAAGGCCCTCGAAGGCCTGGCCTGAGCGCCCGTCCGGGGCTGCGGCGCGCGGGTCGGCCGACCTGCGCGCACGTTCCCCGGCCAGCGGACGGGGGAGCGCTCGCGCTCCCCTTTTCGTTCCAGGCTCCGGCGCGCGCAACGCACCGGAATCCGCGGCGGGCCGCCGCGGCCGCCAAGCTCGAATTCCACGACTTCTGCAGGTAACGACGATGACCGTACGCGAAGGTTCGCTCGAAGCCCCTACCCGCCATCCGCTCGACTGGAAGAACCCCGAGTTCTACGACGAGAAGGCGGCGCTCGACGAAATGGAGCGGGTGTTCGACATCTGCCACGGATGCCGGCGCTGCGTCAGCCTGTGCAACGCGTTTCCGACGCTGTTCGACCTGGTCGACGAGTCGTCGACGATGGAAATCGACGGGGTCGACCGCAAGGACTACTGGAAGGTCGTCGACCAGTGCTACCTGTGCGACGTCTGCTACATGACGAAGTGCCCGTACGTGCCGCCGCACCCGTGGAATCTCGACTTCCCGCACCTGATGCTGCGCGCGAAGGCGATCCAGTTCAGGCAGGGCACGCCCACCCAGTTCCGCGACAAGACGCTGTCGTCGACCGACCGCAACGGCACGCTGGCCGGCATCCCGGTCGTGGTCAAGGCGGTCAACGCGCTCGCGAAGAACAAGACCGTGCGCAACGTCGTCGAGAAGCAGCTCGGCGTCCACCACAAGGCCTGGCTGCCGGATTTCACCAGCGAGAAGTTCCGCTCCTACGCGGCACCCTCGAAGGGCTACCCGGTGCGCGACGGCGAGCGCACGCCCGGCAAGGTGGCGATCTACGCGACCTGCTACATCAACTACAACGAGCCCGGCATCGGCCACGACCTGATCAAGGTGCTCGACCACAACGAGATCCCGCACGTGCTGGCCGAGAAGGAGGCCTGTTGCGGCATGCCGAAGCTCGAGCTCGGCGACCTCGAGTCGGTGGCGGCGCTCAAGGAGAAGAACATCCCGGCGCTGGCGAAGCTCGCGCGCGAGGGCTATGCGATCCTCGCGCCCATCCCGTCCTGCGCGCTGATGTTCAAGCAGGAACTGCCGCTGATGTTCCCGGACGATGCCGACGTGAAGGCGGTCCAGGAGGCGATGTACGACCCGTTCGAGTACTTCGTCGCGCGCGCGAAGGACGGCCTGCTCAAGACCGACTTCAAGACCGCGCTGGGCAAGGTCTCGTACCACATCGCCTGTCACCTGCGGGTGCAGAACGTGGGCCAGAAGACCCGCGAGATGCTGCAGATGGTGCCCGACACCAACGTCAACGCGATCGAACGCTGCTCGGGCCACGCCGGCACCTGGGGCGTGAAGAAGGAGTTCCACGAGGTCGCGATGAAGATCGGCCGCCCGGTGTTCCGGCAGATGGCCGAGCATCCCGGCGGCGGCGAGCCCGACTGGATCGCGTCGGACTGCCAGCTGGCCGGGCACCACATCGAGCAGGGGATGACCGAGGCCGGCCGCAACGTCGACGGCAAGCTGGCGCATCCGATCACCCTGCTTCGCATGGCCTACGGCCTGGCATGAGTCAGTCGACCCGGACCGGGGCGTGGGACCCGGTTCGAGTCGCTCCCCGATACACGCTTGGTCGAACCGGGTCCCACGCCCCGCTCCGGATCGATGAATGGAACACGAAATGCCGAAAGTCACCCGTGACTCGCTGATGACCCTCGAGGCCTACGCCAAGGCGCGGCCCGAGTTCCGCAAGAAGGTCATCGAGCACAAGAAGCACCGCACCGTCCATCTGGGCGAGCACGTCACGCTGCTGTTCGAGGACGAGCTGACGGTCCGCTACCAGATCCAGGAGATGCTGCGCATCGAGAAGATCTTCGAGGAAGAAGGCATCGAGCACGAGCTCGAGGCCTACAACCCGCTGATCCCGGACGGCCGCAACCTGAAGGCCACGATGCTGATCGAGTACGAGGACGCCGACGTGCGCAAGCGCGAGCTCGCGAAGCTGATCGGCATCGAGGACAAGGTCTGGGTGCAGGTCGAAGGCTCCCCGAAGGTCTACGCGATCGCCGACGAGGACCTGGAGCGCGAGAACGAGGAGAAGACCTCGTCGGTGCACTTCATGCGCTTCGAGCTGACCGAGGACATGGCCGCCGCGCTGAAGTACGGCGTGCCGCTGTCGATCGGCGTGGACCACGCGAACTACAAGGCCTCGCAGGAGCCGGTTTCGGCAGAGACTCGCGCGGCGCTGGTGGGCGACCTGGCCTGAGAGCGTGTGAATAAATCTACTGCGCGGCCCGGTCTCGCACCTGCGATGCTCGCCGTACTCCTCCGTACGGCTGCGCTTCTCGACGCGACCTCGGGCCGCTCGCTACGATTTCTTCACACGCTCTGAGCGGCGCGGACAGCCCGCGAGCGGATCAGTACCGCGCGATCTCCGCCTCGATCCGGGCCGAAAGTTCGGTCGCCTGCGCGCCCGTCGGCAGGCAGGCCGCGGTCAGCTGCCGCAGCCGCTGCGCGTCGCCCGGATAACCCATCGCGCTGCAAAGTATCTCCCACTGCGGCTCGGTCGCGAGCACCCCGGCCACCAGCAGCACCGCGTCGCGCGTGCGCCGCTGCGCAAGCCCGACCAGCTTGCGGCCGCGCGCATCGACGATCTCCCACGGCGACAGCGAGCCGAAGCAGGCCCAGGTCACAGGCGTCGCCGAAGGCCAGGCGTCCGCACGCGGGGCCGCCGCGGGCGCCCCATCCGGCGCGCTGCCTCGCAGTTCCGCGGGAGGCACGGCCCGCGCGTTGCAGCCCGCAGAGCGCAAAGCCTCGACCAGGCGCAGCGACAGCCAGGCGTAGCCGTCGGTAGGCGACCGTCCGGCGCGAGGATCGCTCGCGGGCAGCACCAGCGACACCCCGATCATCCAGGGTCCGACCAGCACCGCGCCGCCACCCGCCTCGCGAACCCGCACCTCGATCCGGCTTCCGACACGATCGCGCACTGCCTCGGCGAGACCGCGCTGCGCGCAACCCAGCACGATCGCCGGCCTCGGCCACAGCCAGACCCGCGAGGCGACCGAAGCCGGGCGCGCCGAGATCGCGGCCGAGTTCCAGGCCTGCTCGCCGGCGGCGTCGGTGTGGACCGGCATCGCGATCGGGCGGGCGAGGCTCAGCTGCCGCGCGCGAGCAGGCCCTGCACCTCGGGATGGCGCCGCGCCCAGGCGCGCACGTAGGAGCAGAGGGGGTCGACCTTCAGGCCCCGGTCGGCGGCATGCGCGAACAGCGCGCGCACCAGCTCCGCAGCGATGCCGCGCCCCTCGAGGGCGGGCGGCACCTCGGTGTGGAAGACCCGCATCGTGTCGCCGTCGAGCCGGTAGTCGGCCCGGCAGAGCAGCCCTTCCACGGTGGCCTCGAATCGCGACGCCGCCTCGTCGTGTCGAACCTCGACCTGCATGCCGGCTCCGTTCTCGCTTGCGCGGGGCGCCACGCCGGGCGCCCCGCCCGACCCTTGCCTCAGGCGGGCTCGGGCACGCTGGGCAGGCCCGAAAGGGCCATCGCCAGCTCCTTCTCGTCGTACTTCTGGTCGGTCAGCTTGCCCGACGCGTAGTCCATGTAGGCCTGCATGTCGAAGTGGCCGTGGCCGCACAGGTTGAACAGGATCGTCTCCGAGCGCCCTTCCCGCTTGCAGCGCAGCGCCTCCTCGATCGCGCCCTTGACCGCGTGGTTGGCCTCCGGCGCGGGCAGGATGCCTTCGGTGCGCGCGAACTGGATGCCGGCGGCGAAGCATTCGACCTGGTGGTAGGCGACCGCCTCGATCAGGCCCAGCTCCTTCAGGTGCGAGACCAGCGGCGCCATGCCGTGGTAGCGCAGGCCGCCCGCGTGGAAGCCCGGCGGCGTGAAGGTCGAGCCCAGCGTGTGCATCTTCGTGAGCGGCGTCATGTGCCCGGTGTCGCCGAAGTCGTACGCGTACTTGCCGCGCGTGAGCGACGGGCAGGCGGCCGGCTCGACCGCCACGATGCGCGGCTTGGCGCCGCCGCGCAGCCCCGCGCCGATGAACGGAAAGGTGATGCCGGCGAAGTTCGAGCCGCCGCCGGTGCAGCCGACGATCACGTCCGGATATGCGTCGGCCATCTCCATCTGCTCGATCGCCTCCAGGCCGACCACGGTCTGGTGCAGCAGCACGTGGTTGAGAACCGAGCCGAGCGCGTACTTGGTGTCCTCGCGCTGCGCGGCGATCTCCACCGCCTCGGAGATCGCGATGCCGAGGCTGCCCGGGTGGTCGGGACGCTGCGCGAGCACCGCGCGGCCGTACTCGGTCTCGCTGGACGGCGACGCGACGCAGCGCGCGCCGTAGGACTCCATCAGCGCGCGGCGATACGGCTTCTGGTCGTAGGAAACGCGCACCTGGAAGACCGTGACGTCGATGCCGAACAGCGCGCCGGCGAAGGCCAGCGACGAGCCCCACTGGCCGGCGCCGGTCTCGGTGGTCAGGCGGGTGACGCCGGCCTCCTTGTTGTAGAAGGCCTGGGCGACCGCGGTGTTCGGCTTGTGGCTGCCCGCCGGGCTCACGCCCTCGTACTTGTAGAAGATCTTGGCCGGCGTGCCCAGCGCCTGCTCGAGGCGGCGCGCGCGGAACAGCGGCGCCGGACGCCACACGCGATAGATGTCGCGCACCGGCTCGGGGATCTCGATCTCGCGCTCGGTGGTGACCTCCTGCATGATCAGCGCCATCGGGAACAGCGGCGCGAGGTCGTCGGGGCCGACCGGCTTCATCGTGCCGGGGTGCAGCACCGGCGGCAGCGCCTTCGGAAGGTCGGCCTGGATGTTGTACCAGTGCTTCGGGATCCTGCTCTCGTCCAGCAGGTACTTCACTTGATCGCCCATCGATCCTCTCCTCGAATGAATGCCGTTCGGGCCGGTCCGCATGCGGGGCGCCGGTCCGGGTCGGGGGAGACTATAACGCAGCGCGCAGCCCCTGCCGGGCGCGCTTCAGCCGCGCACCAGCAGAGCGACCGCGTCGGCCGCGATCGCCTCGCCGCGGCCCAGGTAGCCGAGCCGCTCGCTGGTCTTGGCCTTCACGTTCACGCGGCCCGGGTCGACGCCGAGCGCGGCCGCGATGCGCGCGACCATCGCGGCGATGTGCGGCGCCATCTTCGGCGCCTGCGCAACGATCGTGGCGTCGACGTTGCCGATCTCGAAGCCGGCCGCGCGCACGCGTCGCGTCGCCTCGGCCAGCAGGGCGACGCTGTCGGCGCCGGCGAAGGCGGGATCGGTGTCGGGAAAGTGCCGCCCGATGTCGCCGAGCGCCGCCGCCCCGAGGATCGCGTCGGTGATCGCGTGCAGCAGCACGTCGGCGTCGGAGTGGCCGAGCAGCCCGTGCGTGTGCGGGATCGCGACGCCGCCCACGATCAGCTGGCGGCCGGGAACCAGCGCGTGAACGTCCCAGCCCTGGCCGATCCGGAAGGCCGGGCCGCCGCCGGCGGCAAGGGGTGCGGATTCGTCGTTCATCGGGTCCTCCTGGTCGGCGCGGCGCGGCCTCATTCGGGCGGCGCGGGCCGCGCGTCCGCCAGCAGGCGCCGCATCAGTTCGAGATCGTCCGCGGTGGTCACCTTGAAGTTCGCGCGCGAGCCGGCGACCAGGCGCGGCGCCAGGCCGGCGCGCTCGATCGCGGCAGCCTCGTCGGTCACCTCGGGAAAGCGGGCCAGCGCATCGAGCAGCGGGCCCAGCCTGAACATCTGCGGCGTCTGGGCCAGCCAGAGCCCCTCGCGCTGGAGCGTGCCGGCCACCCGCGGCGCGTCCGCCGAGTCGGCGCGCTTGACCGTGTCGCTGACCGGCAACGCCAGCAGGCCGCCGACCGGATCGCCGGCCAGCGCATCGCGCAGGCCGTCGAGCGTGGCGAGGTCCAGGCCGGGGCGCGCCGCATCGTGCACCAGCGCCCAGTCGAGCGGACCCGCGGCGTGCTCGCGCTGCAGGCAGCGCAGTCCGGCCAGCACCGTGTCGCGACGGGTCGGGCCGCCCTCGCGCAGCAGGGTCGTGCGCGGCAGGCCCGCGAGCGCGGCCTCGGCGCGCCGATCGCCGGGCGCCACGACGACCACGAGCCGCTCGATCCAGGGCGCGGCCAGAAGCCCGCGCGCGGCGCGCGCGATCATCGGCTCGCCCCGCAGGTCGAGGTACTGCTTCGGCACCTCGGCGCCGAGCCTCGAACCGGTGCCGCCGGCAGGCATCACGGCCAGGCAGCGCGGCGCGCCGGCGGTCGTCGTCATCGCGGAATCGTCGGGAGCGAGTCGGAAAAGTTAGAATTCTAAGCTTTCGCCGCAGCGAGCCGGGCCGGCCGCGCGGTGCCCGAACGGATTCCGACTTGACCTCCACCGCCCTGCAGCCCGAGCACGGCGGCGCCCCCGCCGAGGACCGCCCCACCGGAGCGACACCTGGCGCGGACGCCCGCCGACCGGGCGATGCCCCGGCGAGCGCCCGGCACGATGCCGAGCGCGCGCTGCGCCTTGCCGCCGTCGAGGCGATTCCCGCGCCGGCCCCCGGCAAGGTCCGCGCGCTGCCGCCATGCCACGGCTCGTCCGACGCGCTGCTGCTGGCCGCGCTGGCCGTGCGTGAGGCGCGCGGCGGCCGGACCCTCGCGATCGTCTGCGCGGCGGCCGTCGACGCCCAGCGGCTGGCCGTCGAGATCGGCTGGTTCGCGCCGTCGCTGCGCACCCGCCTGCTCCCGGACTGGGAGACGCTGCCCTGGGACGCCTTCTCCCCTCACGAAGACCTGATCTCCGAGCGGCTGTCGACGCTGTACGCGCTTCACCGCAACGACGTCGACGTGTTGCTGGTGCCCGCGACGACAGCGCTGCACCGGCTCGCGCCGCCGGCCTTCCTCGCCTCGCACACCTTCCACTTCCACAAGGGCCAGTCGCTCGACGAGAAGCGACTGCGCTCGCAGCTCACGCTGGCCGGCTACGACCACGTGTCGCAGGTCGTGCACCCGGGCGAGTACTGCGTGCGCGGCGGGCTGATCGACCTCTTCCCGATGGGCTCGACCCTGCCCTACCGGCTCGACCTGTTCGGCGACGAGATCGAGTCGATCCGCACCTTCGACCCGGACACGCAGCGCAGCCTGTACCCGATCGAGAAGGTCAGGCTGCTGCCGGGCCGCGAGTTCCCGATGGACGAGGCCGCGCGCACCGCCTTCCGCGGGCGCTGGCGCGAGCGCTTCGAGGGCGACCCGTCGAAGAGCCCGCTCTATCGCGACGTCGGCAACGGCATCGCGCCGGCCGGCATCGAGTACTGGCTGCCGCTGTTCTTCGACGAGACCGCCACCCTCTTCGACTACCTGCCGGAGCAGACGCTCGTCGTGTCGCACGGCGACATCGAGCGGGCGGCCCGCGCCTTCGGCGACGACATCGCGCAGCGCCACCGCTTCCTCGCCCACGACCCGGAGCGGCCGCTGCTCTCGCCCGACGAGGTCTTCATCGACGCCGAGCGCTTCTTCACCGACGCGAAGCGATTCGGCCGCTGGGCGCTCGCGCGGCCGGGCCAGGCGCCCGCGACCGGCATGGCGGCCGGCGAGACCGTTCCCGCCGGTACGGCGGCCGAGTTCCCTCCCGCCGGTGCGGCGGCCGAGGCGGCATCAGGCGTCGACGGCTTCGCTGCCGCGCTGCCCGGCCTCGCGGTCGACCGGCGCGCCCAGAACCCGGTCGAGCGGCTCGCGAGCTTCCTGGCCGCGCACCCCGGCCGCAAGCTGATCGTCGCCGAATCGCCGGGCCGCCGCGAGACCCTGTCGCAGCTGCTGCTCGACCACGGCGTCACGCTGCCGGCGATCGACGACTGGAGCGCCTTCGCCGCCGGGGCCGACGATGCGGCGCTTGCCGTCGGCCCCCTGCACGACGGCTTCGAGCTGGCCGCCGGCCGACTGGCGATCGTCACCGAGGCCGAACTCTTCGCCGGCACGGTCCGGCGCACGCGGCGCGGGCTGCGCGAGACGCAGACCGACGTCGACTCGATCATCCGCGACCTGTCCGAACTGAAGGTCGGCGACCCGGTCGTGCACGTCCAGCACGGCATCGGCCGCTACGAAGGGCTGGTCACGATGGACCTCGGCGACGGCCCCACCGAGTTCCTGCACCTCAGCTATGCCGGGCAGGCCACGCTCTACGTGCCCGTCTCCCAACTGCACGTGATCGGGCGCTACAGCGGCGCCAATCCCGACGAGGCGCCGCTGCACCAGCTCGGCTCCGGCCAGTGGGAGAAGGCGCGGCGCAAGGCCGCCCAGCAGGCGCGCGACGCCGCGGCCGAGCTGCTGAACCTGTACGCGCGCCGCGCCGCGCGCACCGGGCACGCGTTTACGCTGCAGATGAACGACTACGAGGCCTTCGCCGACGGCTTCGGCTTCGAGGAGACCCCGGACCAGCTCGCCGCGATCCACGCGGTCGTGCAGGACATGGTCTCGGGCAAGCCGATGGACCGGCTGGTCTGCGGCGACGTCGGCTTCGGCAAGACCGAGGTCGCGCTGCGCGCGGCCTTCGTGGCCGTGGCCGACGGCAAGCAGGTCGCGGTCCTCACGCCCACCACGCTGCTGGCCGAGCAGCACTTCCAGACCTTCTCCGACCGCTTCGCGAACTGGCCGGTCAAGCTCGCCGAGCTGTCGCGCTTCCGCTCGGGCAAGGAGACGAAGGCGGCGCTCGACGGCATCGCGAAGGGCGAGGTCGACATCGTGATCGGCACGCACAAGCTGCTGTCGCCCGAACTGAAGTTCCCGCGCCTGGGCCTGGTCATCATCGACGAGGAGCATCGCTTCGGCGTTCGGCAGAAGGAGGCGCTGAAGGCGCTGCGGGCCGAGGTCGACGTGCTCACGCTGACCGCCACGCCGATCCCGCGCACGCTGGCGATGAGCCTCGAGGGCATCCGCGACTTCTCGGTGATCGCCACCGCGCCGCAGAAGCGCCTGGCGATCAAGACCTTCGTGCGCCGCGAGTCCGACGGCACGATCCGCGAGGCGCTGCTTCGAGAGCTCAAGCGCGGCGGCCAGGTCTACTTCCTGCACAACGAGGTCGAAACGATCGAGAACCGCCGCCAGCGCCTCGCCGAGCTGGTGCCCGAGGCGCGGATCGCGGTGGCCCACGGCCAGATGCCCGAGCGCGAGCTCGAGCGGGTGATGCGCGACTTCCACCAGCAGCGCTTCAACGTGCTGCTGTGCACGACGATCATCGAGACCGGCATCGACGTGCCGACCGCCAACACCATCGTGATGCACCGGGCCGACCGCTTCGGCCTTGCGCAGCTGCACCAGCTGCGCGGCCGGGTCGGGCGCTCGCACCACCAGGCCTATGCCTACCTGCTGATCCCCGACGAGTCGGCGATCACCAAGGACGCGGCCAAGCGGCTGGAGGCGATCCAGATGATGGAGGAGCTCGGCTCGGGCTTCTACCTGGCGATGCACGACCTGGAGATCCGCGGCGCGGGCGAGGTGCTCGGCGAGAACCAGTCCGGCGACATGAAGGAGGTCGGCTTCGCGCTGTACACCGAGATGCTCAACGAGGCGGTGCGCTCGCTGAAGGCGGGTCGCGAGCCGGACCTGAGCGCGCCGCTGTCCGCGACCACCGAGATCAACCTGCACGTGCCGGCGCTGCTGCCGGCCGACTACTGCGCAGACGTGCACGAGCGGCTGACCCTGTACAAGCGGATGGCCAACTGCGAGACCCGGGACGCGCTCGACGGCCTGCGCGAGGAACTCGTCGACCGCTTCGGAAAGCTTCCCGACGCGGCGCGCGCGCTGCTGGAGACGCACCGGCTGCGCATCGTCTCGAAGCCGCTCGGCGTGGCCAAGATCGACGCCTCGCCGGACACGATCGTCGTGCAGTTCCGGCCGAACCCGCCGATCGACCCGGCCCGCATCATCGCGCTGATCCAGTCGCGGCGCGACGTCAAGCTGTCCGGCCAGGACCGCCTGCGCTTCACGCTGGCCACCCCGGACCTCTCGCTGCGCGTGCAGCGGATCCGCGAGATCCTCGACGCGCTCGCGGACTGATGCCGCACGCGCACCCGGCCGACCGGCCGCAACCCCCGACACGACGATGACCGACCTGATCATCCAGCACCCCGAACTCGGCGACGCCGCCGTCCGGTCCTTCGCCGAGGCGGTGGGCCGCTCGCCCGACCGGCGCGAGCCCGCGCTCGCCGCGTGGCGCGGCGTGCGCATCGACCGCGAGCGGGCCGCCCGCCTGGCCGACGAACAGGCGGTCGACGCCGGCCTGGTGCCGCAGGGCGCGACGCTGGCCGACTACCGCATCGCGGCCTTCGACATGGACTCCACGCTGATCACGATCGAGTGCGTGGACGAGATCGCCGACTTCGTGGGCCGCAAGGCCGAGGTCGCCGCGATCACCGAGGCCGCGATGCGCGGCGAGATCGCCGACTACGACGAGAGCCTGCGCCGGCGGGTCGCGCTGCTCGAGGGCCTGCCCGAGGAGACGCTGCAGAAGGTGTGGGACGAGCGGGTGCGGCTGACCCCCGGCGCCGAGCGGCTGGTCGCGCAACTTAAGGCAGCCGGCCTGAAGATCCTGCTCGTCTCGGGCGGCTTCACCTTCTTCACCGACCGCCTCAAGGCGCGGCTCGGCATCGACTTCACCCGCTCCAACACGCTGGAGATCGCCGGCGGCAGGCTCACCGGGGGCCTGGTCGGCAAGATCGTCAACGCGAGCGGCAAGCGGCAGGCGCTCGAGGACGCGTGCGCCCGGATCGGCTGCCCGACGGCGCAGGCAATCGCGGTGGGCGACGGCGCCAACGACCTGGAGATGATGGGCATCGCCGGCGTCTCGGTCGCGTACCGCGCCAAGCCGGTCGTGCGCGAGAAGACCACCTTCGCGATCAACCACAACGGGCTCGACGCCCTGCTCGGCTGGCTGCCGCCGGCCAGCTGAACGAAGGGGCCGCCGCCATGAGTTTCGCCACCGTCTGCCTGGTCGTCGCCGCGATCCTGCCCGTTGCCTGCGCCGGAATCGCCAAGTGGGGCCTGCGCGACTACGACAACCGGAACCCCCGCGCCTGGCTCGCCGCGCAGACCGGCCACCGCGCGCGAGCCGTCGCGGCCCAGGCGAATTCGTGGGAGGCCTTCCCGGTCTTCGCCGCCGGCGTGCTGGTCGCGAGCCAGGCGGGCGCCTCGCCGCTGGTCGTCGACCTGCTGGCCGGGTTCTTCGTCGCGTGCCGGATCGCCTACGTCTGGCTGTACGTGATCGACCGCGCCACCGCGCGGTCGATCGTCTGGACCTTCGGCTTCCTGGCTTCGCTGGCGCTGTACTTCGCGGCGCTGTGGTGAGCGGGGCGCCGGGGCCGCAGGGCGTGCCGCCGAGCCCACCGCCTGGCAAACCGCCGAGCCCACCGCCTGGCGTGCAGTCGAGCCCGGGGCCGGCCGAAGCCGCGCTGGCGGCGGCGATCGCCGGCGCCTGCGCGCTGGCGCTGGCGATGGGCATCGGCCGGTTCGCCTACACCCCGCTGCTGCCCGCGATGCTCGAGGGGGGCGGACTGTCGCTGTCGGGCGCGGGCCTGGTGGCCTCGGCGAACTTCGCGGGCTACCTCGCCGGAGCGCTGCTCGCGACCCGCGCCGTGTTCGCCCGGCACCGGGCGCTCGGCCTGCGCGCCGGCATCGCGCTCAGCGTGGCCACCACGGCGGTGATGGCGCTCGACGCCGGAGCGGCGGGATGGGCGCTGCTGCGCTTCGCCGGCGGCATGGCCAGCGCCTTCGTTCTTGTCTACGCGTCCGGCACGATCTTCGACCTGGCCGCCCGCACCGCGCGGCCGATGCTGGGCAGCCTGCTCTACTCGGGCGTCGGCGCCGGCATCGCGCTGTCGGCGCTCGTGGTGTTCGCCGGCCGCTCGGCCGGCATGGGCGCGCCGTCGCTCTGGCTCGCGATGGGCGCGATCGCCGCGCTGCTCGCCATCCCGCCCTGGCGCCGGCTGGCCGTCGCGGCGCGCCCGCAGGCCGCCCCGGCGAAGCCGGCCCCGGCACCTGCCGGCGCGGCCCGTTCGCTGCGTTTTCTGCTCGTCGGCTACGGCTGCCTGGGCTTCGGCTACGTGATCACCGCGACCTTCATAGTGGTCATGGTGCGCAGGCTTCCCGACGCCCCCGCCTGGGAGTTCTGGGCCTGGCTGGCGGTGGGGCTGGCCGGCGCGCCATCGAACTGGATCTGGGCGAAGATCGCCGCGCGCACCGGCCCCTACCGCGCGATCGTCGCCGCCTTCGTGCTCGAGGCGATCGGCGTCGCGCTGGCGGCGCTCGGCAGCGGGCCGCCCGCGATCCTGGTCGGCGCCGCGCTGCTCGGCGGCACCTTCATGGCGATCACCGCGCTCGGCCTGTCCACCGCCCGCGCGCTGGCCGCCGACCGCCCCGACCAGACGATCGCGAGAATGACGGTCGCGTTCAGCGTGGGCCAGATCGTCGGGCCGGCGATCGGCGGCTGGCTGGCCGAGCGCAGCGGCAGCTTCGTGTCGGCCTCCTGGCTCGCGGTGGCCGCGCTGTTGGCCGGCGCGGCCCTCACCGCGGCAGCCGGCCGGGCGCTGCGCGGGCGGGCCTGAAGCCGAACGCTGCGGGTCCGGAGCCGGACTCGGGCACGGCGAGGAAGCGCCTGAGACCGGGCACTGCGGGGGCAGGCCCGGGGCCGGCGCGCGACGACAGCGGTCCGGCCTGCCGGCCGGACTGCCCTCGTTGCTCGGGCGCGTGGCCTGCCGCCGAACTCGCTTCGCTCACTGCGTTCGCTGCGCTCGGACAGGCGGCGGCAAGTCAGAGGAACGATGCGCGCTTCGCGCGCGGGCCACGCGCCCTGCGCGACTCGGCGCTGCCGAAGCGCGCCGGCCCCGGGCCTGCCCCGCAATGCCTCGCACGACGCGAGGTTACGCCGCCGCGATTGCGCGGTCGAGGTCGGCGATCAGGTCGTCGACGTGCTCGATGCCGATCGACAGCCGCACCAGCTCGGGCGACACGCCGGCCGAGGCCAGCTCGGCCGGGGAAAGTTGGCGGTGCGTGGTGCTCGCCGGATGCGTGGCCAGCGTGCGCACGTCGCCGATGTTGACCAGACGGAGCACCAGCTGCAGCGCGTCGAGGAAGCGCTCGCCGGCCTCGCGGCCACCCTTCAGGCCGATGGACAGGATGCCGGAGGCGCCGTTTGGCAGGTAGCGCTTCGCCTTCGCATGATCCGCCGAGCTCTCGAGGCCCGGATAGCGGACCCACTCGACCCGCGGATGCGACGCCAGGTGGCGCGCGATCGCCAGCGCGTTGGCCGAGATCCGTTCCATCCGCAGCGGCAGCGTCTCGAGGCCCTGTAGGATCAGGAAGGCATTGAACGGCGACAGCGCGGCGCCGGTATTGCGCAGCGGCACGACCCGGGCCCGCCCGATGTAGGCCGCCGGGCCCAGCGCCTCGGTGTAGACGACGCCGTGATACGACGCGTCGGGCTCGTTGAGCCGGCGGAAGCGGGCCTTGTGTTCGGCCCACGGGAACTTGCCCGAGTCCACGATGATGCCGCCGATCGAGTTGCCGTGGCCGCCGATGTACTTGGTCAGCGAGTGCACGACGATGTCGGCGCCGTGCTCGATCGGCCGCAGCAGGAAGGGCGAGGCCACCGTGTTGTCGACGATCAGCGGCACGCCGTGCGCATGGGCGATCTTCGCGAAGGCGGCGATGTCGGCCACGCTGCCCGACGGGTTGCCGATGCTCTCGACGAACACCGCCTTCGTGCGCGCGTCGATCAGGCCCTCGAACGACACCGGGTCCTCACCGTCGGCGAAGCGGGTCTCGATGCCGAATTGCGGCAGCGTGTGGGCGAACAGGTTGTAGGTGCCGCCGTAGAGCCGGGTGGCCGACACGATGTTGTCACCGGCCTCGGCGATCGTCTGGATCGCATAGGTGATCGCCGCCTGGCCCGAGGCCAGCGCGAGCCCCGCGATGCCGCCCTCGAGCGCCGCGACGCGCTTTTCGAGCACGTCGGTCGTCGGGTTCATGATCCGGGTGTAGATGTTGCCCGCGACCTTCAGGTCGAACAGGTCCGCGCCGTGCTGCGCCGAGTCGAACGCGTACGAGGTGGTCTGGTAGATCGGCACCGCGACCGACTTCGTGGTCGGGTCGGGCGAATAGCCGGCGTGCACGGCGAGGGTCTCGGGCTTCATCTCGGGCTCCATGGATTCGGGGCCCGATTCTCGCCGCCGGCTGGCAGCACGCGAAGCAATGCCGGCTCGCGCATGAGCTCATGCGCGGCCGGAAGAAGTCAGAGCGCGGTCGCGTACAGGTCGTGCTCGTCCGCCTCGTCGATCCGCACGCGAAGGAAGGTCCCCGGCGGCGCGGCCTTGGCTTGCGCCTCGCCGGCCAGGTCCACGTAGACGAGGCCGTCGATCTCGGGGGCGTCGCCCTGCGAGCGCGCCACCGCCCGCCAGGCCTTCGCCTTGCGGTCGTGCTCGATCGCATCGACGATCACCTCGGTCTCGCGGCCGACCCATCGCCGCAGCCGGCGCTCGCTGATCGCCTGCTGCACTTCCATGAAACGCGCCTGGCGCTCGTGGCGAACCTCGTCGGGCAGCGCGCCGGGCAGCTCGTTGGCGGCGGCGCCTTCGACCGGCGAGTAGGCGAAGCAGCCCACCCTGTCGAGCTCGGCCTCACGAAGGAAGTCGAGCAGGTACTCGAACTCGGCCTCGGTCTCGCCGGGGAATCCGGCGATGAAGGTGCTGCGTATCGTCAGGTCCGGGCAGATCGCCCGCCAGGCCCGGATCCGCTCGATGTTGCGTTCGCCCGAAGCGGGCCGCTTCATCAGCTTCAGGATGCGCGGGTGCGCGTGCTGGAAGGGCACGTCCAGGTAGGGCAGCACCTTTCCCTCGGCCATCAGCGGCAGCACCTCGTCGACGTGCGGGTACGGGTACACGTAGTGCAGCCTGACCCAAGCGCCCAGCTGCGCGAGCTCCTTCACCAGCTCGGTCATCCGGGTGCGCACCGGCCGGCCATTCACGAAACCGGTCCGGTACCTGACGTCCACCCCGTAGGCGCTGGTGTCCTGCGAGATCACCAGCAGCTCCTTGACGCCGCTGCGCACCAGCGCCTCGGCCTCGCGCACCACCTCGCCGATCGGCCGGCTGACCAGGTCGCCGCGCATCGACGGGATGATGCAGAAGCTGCAACGATGATTGCAGCCCTCGGAGATCTTCAGGTAGGCGTAGTGCTTCGGCGTCAGCTTGATGCCCGCCTCCGGCACCAGGTCGGTGAACGGGTCGTGCGGCTTCGGCAGGTGCGCGTGCACGTGCGTCATCACCTCGTCGGCCGCGTGCGGGCCGGTGACGGCCAGCACCTTCGGATGCACCTGCTCGACCAGCTTGCCGCCGCCCTCGCCGGTGCGGGCGCCCAGGCAGCCGGTCACGATCACCTTGCCGTTCTCGGCCAGCGCCTCGCCGATCGCGTCGAGCGACTCCTGCACCGCCTCGTCGATGAAGCCGCAGGTGTTGACGACCACCAGGTCCGAGCCGGCGTAGTCGCCGGCGATGTCGTAGCCCTCGGCGCGCAGCTGGGTGATGATCCGCTCCGAGTCGACCAGCGCCTTCGGGCAGCCGAGCGAGACGAAGCCGACCTTCGGCGCCCTGGGCGGCCGGCGGCGGGTCGAACGGACGGGTTCGGTCATTTGAGCCTCGGATCGGGTCGGCGCCGGGACACCGCAGCCAGCGACTCGCGCTGGGCCCGGGCCCGGCCGCAATGAAAAACGCCGCCCGGTCGGGCGGCGTGCGGACGAGAGCGGATTGTATCGCGCCGCGCTGCCGGGGCTACTTGCGCTCCGGCGGCTCGGGCGGCGTGCCCGCGAACGGGAAGTTCTGGAACATGTTGCGGGTCTGCTGCTGCATCTGCTCCTGCATCTGCACGAACAGGTTCTTGCTCTGCTCGATGTAGTTGCCCATCATGGCCTGGACCATCGGCGCCTGCATCGACATGAACTGCGCCCAGAGCTCCGGGTTCGGCATGCCCTTCGGGTCGTAGAAGCCCTTGGACTGCTCCTGCATCTTGTTCTGGATCTCGACGAAGGCCTGCATCGTCTTCTCCAGGTAGGTGCCCATCATTCCCTGCATCGCGTGACCGTAGAACCGGATGATCTGCGCGAGCATCGGCGAGGAGAAGAGCGGCGTGCCGCCCGCCTCCTCCTCGAGGATGATCTGCAGCAGGATGCTCCGGGTCAGGTCCTCCGAGCTCTTCGCGTCGACGACCTTGAAGTCCTCGTTCGCCAGCACCAGCTGCTTGACGTCGGCCAGCGTGATGTAGGCACTGGTCTGCGTGTCGTAGAGCCGGCGATTCGGGTACTTCTTGATCAGTCGCATGGCGTTCGCCATTTCCTCACCCCATGTGCAGGCCGCCGTTGCACGAGAAGTCGGCCCCGGTGGTGAATCCCGCGTCGTCGGTGGTCAGCCAGCTGCAGATCGAGCCGATCTCCTCGGCCTTGCCGAGCCGGCGCACCGGGATGGTCTGGATGATCTTCTCGCGGACGTCCTCGCGAACCGCCATGACCATGTCGGTCGCGATGTAGCCGGGCGACACGGTGTTGACCGTGACCCCCTTGCTGGCGACCTCCTGGGCCAGCGCCATCGTGAAGCCGTGCATGCCGGCCTTGGCCGCAGAATAGTTGGTCTGGCCGAACTGCCCCTTCTCGCCGTTGACCGACGAGATGTTGATGATGCGGCCCCAGCCCTTGTCGAGCATGCCGTCGATCACCTGCTTGGTGACGTTGAACAGCGAGTTCAGGTTGGTGTCGATGACCGAGCGCCAGTCGTCGAGCGACATCTTGCGGAAGACGCCGTCGCGCGTGATCCCGGCGTTGTTCACCAGGATGTCGATCGGGCCGATCTCGGCCTTGACCTTGTCGAAGGCCGCCTTGGTCGAGTCCCAGTCGGCGACGTTGCCGACCGACGCGTGAAAGGTGTAGCCCTCGGCCTTCTGCTCGCCGAGCCACTTGTCGAAGTTGCGGGTCGGCCCGCAGCCGGCCACCACGGTGTAGCCCATGTCGTGGAACTTTCGGCAGATCGCCGTACCGATTCCGCCCATTCCGCCCGTCACGTAGGCGATCTTCTTGGTCATCGTCATCCTCTGCTTCGGTTATTCGGTGAGGTCGGCGGCGCGGCGAACTCGCGCCTCCTTTCGGAGCGCCGCACCCGGCGCCTGCGCGCCGCGGTTCGGGCCCCGGGCCGTTGCACCGTTCACTCGGCCTTCTTCTTAACGTAGCTGCCCGGCGCCGGCTCGATCGGCCGGTGCTTCGCGTTGCCCGGCGCGGTCGGCGCGGGCCTGAGCCCTCCGCTGAACTGCGCGAGCCACTGGCCCCAGTCCGGCCACCAGCTGCCGCGATGCTCGGTCGCGCCGTCGAACCAGTCCTCGGCCTGCTGGGGCAGCGAGTCGTTGGTCCAGTGGCTGCGCTTGTTCGGCGCTGGCGGGTTGATCACGCCGGCGATGTGGCCGCTGGCGCCCAGCACGAAGCGGTTCTGTCCCTTCAGCAGGCGGGTGGACTCGTACGCGCCCTGCCAGGGCACGATGTGGTCCTCGCGCGAGCCGTAGATGTAGGTGGGCACCTCGATCGCGCCGAGGTCCACCGGCACGCCGCAGACCCGAAGCCGGCCGGGAATCCTGAGCTCGTTCTGCAGGTAGGTGTGCCGCAGGTACCAGCAGAACATCGGACCCGGCAGGTTCGTGCTGTCCGCGTTCCAGTAGAGCAGGTCGAAGGCCGGCGGGTCTTCGCCCTTCAGGTACTTGCTGACGACGTAGTTCCAGACCAGGTCGTTGGGGCGCAGGAAGTTGAAGGTGGTGGCCAGCTCGCGGCCAGGCATGATGCCGCCGCCGCCGATCGTGCGCTCCCGGAAGGCGACGAAATTCTCGTCGATGAACACGCCGATCGTGCCCGGCCGCGAGAAGTCGAGGAAGGTGGTCAGCAGCGTCATCGACTCGATCAGCCGCTCGCCGCGCCCGGCCAGGACGGCGGCCGCCGTGCCGAGCAGCGTGCCGCCCACGCAGAAGCCGAGCACGTTGATCCGGTCGACGTCGGCGATCTCGCGCGAGCGCCGGATCGCCTCGATCACGCCGTGCTCGATGTAGTCGTCCCAGGTGAGGCCGCCCTGCTCGGCGTCCACGTTCCGCCAGGACAGCATGAACACCGTGTGTCCCTGCGCGACCGCCCAGGCGACCACCGAGTTCGCCGGCTGCAGGTCGAGGATGTAGTACTTGTTGATGCAGGGCGGCACCATCAGCAGCGGCCGGCGCGCGACCTGCGCGGTGGTGGGCGCGTACTGGATCAGCTGGAACAGTTCGTTCTGGTAGACGACGCTGCCGGGCGTCGTGGCCATGTTCCGGCCGACCTCGAAGACGGTTTCGTCGGTGTGCGAGATCCGGCCCTTCTGCAGGTCGTCGAGCATGTGGCGGACGCCGTGCATCAGGCTCTCGCCGCGGGTCTCGAGCAGCTTGCGCTGCGCCTCGGGGTTCGTGGCCAGGTAGTTGGCCGGCGACATCGCGTCGATCCACTGCTGCGTCGCGAACCGGATCCGCTCCTGCGTCTTCGGGTCGGCGTCGACCGACTCGGCGAGCTTGCGCATGAACTCGGCGTTCAGCAGGTAGAGGTTGGCGGTCCAGCCGAACATGCCGGCCTGCCAGGCGTCTCCGGAGAAGCGCCGGTCCGCCGGCTGCTGGCCCGACGCGCCCGACATCATCTCGCCGAGCCGTGCCAGGTACTCGGCCTGCAACTCGGCCAGGCGATCGGGCGTGACGTGCGGCGGCTGCGGCATCGGGGCGGCACCGCCCGCCCCGGCCTCCCCCGCGCTCGCGCCGTCCGCCCGCGCTGCGGCGCCCCTGGCCGCCCCGGAAGCCTTGGACGCCCCGCGCGCCTTGGGCGCGCTGCCCGCCTTCGTGGTGCCGCCTGCCTTCGCGGAGCGAGACGCCGACGAGGACTTCCGCGACTTGGCCGGAGCGGTTCCGGCAGCCTCGGTCGCGCTCCGCTGCGCGGGCGCGCGACGCTTGCGCGCAGGCGCCTCGCCCGCGGCTTCGGAAGTCCCCCGTGTCTTGCCAGGCATCCAGCCCTCCCTTGGTTCGGCTGCAGGTATCTTTAAGGCATTCTGCACTGCGCCGGTCATTTGTCAACGCGAGCGCCCGGCCGTGAAAGGGCTTGCGCGCCGCACCCCGATACGAGAATTCCGATGTACATCGTCGCCATCGCGTGGATCTACGTCACCCTGCTGATGGCGCTGACCGAGACCTCGTTCGTGGCCGGTGTGGCCACCTTCCTGTTCTACGGCCTGTTCCCGCTGTCGATCCTGCTGTGGCTGATGGGCACCCCCGAGCGGCGACGCCGGCGGCAACGCGCGGCGTCGGCCGAGGCCGGCGCGAAGGCCGGCGGCGGCGAGGCGAGCGAGCAGTCGCCCGGAGCGACGACGCCCGCCGCCCCTCCAGCGGAACCGCCGCGTCCAGTCCGATGAGCAGCGACGTCCCGGCAGAACGGGACATTCCCGCCCTGCCCCGGTCCTCGACCCATGCCAGGCTCGGTCCTCGATCCAGACCGGGCTTGCTCAGTCCTCGATCCAGACCAGGCTGGCCATCCGCCCGCCCTCGGCCCGCCGCCGATACGACCAGAAGCGCTCGCTGTCGGTCCAGGTGCAGAAGCCGCCGCCGTCGACCCGATGCACGCCGGCGCGCGCCAGCCTGCGGCGCGCCAGCGCGTACAGGTCGGCCTGCCACTTGCCGGCGCGCGCGCCCGGTTCGAAGGCCTCGCCCGAACCGGGATCGCCTGCCAGGAACGCCTCGCGCACCTCGTCGCCGACCTCGAACGCGGCCTGCCCGATGCCCGGGCCCAGCCACGCGAGGACCTGCGCGTCGTCCGGCAGCAGCGCGCGCATCGCCTGCACGGTGCGCTCGAGCACGCCGGCGGCGAGCCCGCGCCATCCGGCGTGGGCGGCGCCGACCGCGCGGCCGCGCGAATCGGCGAACAACACCGGCAGGCAGTCGGCGGTCAGCACCGCGAGCACGACACCCGGCCGGTCCGTGACCGCCGCATCGGCGATCGGTTCGTCCCCGACGGCACCGCCGCCGATCGCCACGTGAACGTCCACGCCGTGGACCTGCCTGAGCCAGACGGGTTCGGCCGGCAGCACCGCGGAGAGCCGTCGCCGGTTCTCGCCGACTGCGGCCGGATCGTCGCCGCAGCGCGCGCCCAGGTTCAGGCCGCCGGGACGGTCGCCGTGAAGCCCCCAGGCGCCGGTGCTGACCCCGCCGGCCCGACCGGTGACGAAGCCACGCACCGGCGGCGGCGCGGGCCAGTCGGGCACGACCGCGGCCAGTCCGCGCCACGGCGCTCCGGACGTCTCGACGCTTCGCCCGGTCATCGCTTCGCTTCCTCGCCCTTGCGCGCGGCCGGCTCGGCGTGCGGCGCGCCCGCCCGCGCGGCTTGCGGCAACGCCGATTCGTCGATTCCCGCGCGAGCCAGCAGCGCGCGCAGGTCCTCGGGCGGTGGCGACACCCAGGCGCAGGCGCGCGCATCGACCGGATGGCTGAGCGACAGGCGCCAGGCGTGGAGGGCCTGCCGGCCGAAGCCGGCCAGCGCGGGGCCGCCGTAGAGCGTGTCGCCGACCAGCGGAAATCCCGCATGCGCCATGTGAACGCGAATCTGGTGGGTGCGGCCGGTGTCCAGCCGGCACTCGACCAGGGACACCGGCCTGCCGTCGATCCGGCCCGCGGCGAGCGCGGCGAAGTGCGTGCGCGCGGACCGGCCGCGCGCCGGCGCGACCACGGCCATCCGCACGCGCACCCTGTCGTCGCGCCCGATCGGCGCATCGACCGTTCCCTGGCCGGGCGGCACGCCGGCCACGATCGCCAGGTAGCGCCGTCCCATGCTCCGGTCGGCGAGCTGCGCGGCCAGCGCCGACATCGCCTGCTCGGTGCGCGCCACGACCATCAGCCCGCTGGTGTCCTTGTCGAGGCGGTGCACGATGCCGGCCCTGGGCAGCGCCGCGAGCGCCGGATCGAGGTGCAGCAGGCCGTTGAGCAGGGTACCTCGCCAGTTGCCCGCCGCCGGGTGCACGACCAGGCCCGCGGGCTTGTCGATCACGATCAGGGATTCGTCGCGCCAGACCACCGCGACCGGCACCGGCTCGGCGACGAAGGCGCCGTCGGCCTCGCGAGGCTGGGGCTCGACGACGATCGTCTCGAAGCCGCCCAGCTTCGTGCTCGGCGAGCTCGCGCGCCCGTCGCAGCGCACCGCGCCGAGCTCGATCCAGCGCTGAATTCGCGTCCGGGAGACGTCGCCGAAGGCTGCGGGCAAGCGGCCGGAGAGATGCGCGGCCAGGAAGCGATCGAGCCGCTCGCCGCGCCCGCCCGCGGCGTCGAGCACGATCGGCTCCGCCTCGGATGCGCCAGGCTCGTCGCCGGCCTCGAAATCGTCTGCTTCCGGCCAGGGGTCGGCCCCTGCCTTGGCTATAATCGTCTTCATGAAATCGACAGCGTTCCGGCTTCGCGCGGTGCTCGCCGCGATGGTTGTGGCACTCGCCGCCTGCGGCACCAGCAATGCGCCGGATCCCACGCTCGGCTGGTCTCCCGACCGATTATATGCAGAGGCCAAGGAGGAAATGGCCTCCGCCAACTATCCGCGCGCGGTCCAGATCCTCGAGAAGCTCGAGTCGCGCTACCCTTTCGGCCGATGGGCGCAGCAGGCGCAGCTCGAGATCGCCTGGGCCCACTACAAGGACGGCGAGCGCGCGCTCGCGCTGGCCGCGATCGACCGCTTCCTGCGGCTGCACCCCGAGCACCCGGCGCTGGACTACGCGCTCTACCTGAAAGGGCTGATCAACTTCAACGAGCAGCAGGGCCTGATCGCCTGGCTCGGCGGGCAGGACCTCGCCGAGCGCGACCTGCAGGCCGCGCGCGAGTCATTCGACTCCTTCAAGCAGCTGGTCACCCGCTTCCCTCAAAGCAAGTACGCGGCCGACGCCGAGGCCCGGATGACCTACCTGGTCGGGTCGATGGCCCGCGGCGAGATGCTGATCGCCCGCTACTACTTCCAGCGCGGCGCCTACGTGGCGGCCGCCAACCGCGCGCAGGAGGTGGTCCGGAAGTACCAGCAGGCGCCGGCCGTCGAGGACGCGCTCGCGATCCTGGTGCTGTCCTACGACAAGCTCGAACTGAACGACCTGCGCGACGACGCGAAGCGCGTGCTCGATCGCAACTTCCCGGACAGCGAGGCGCTGGAGCGCGTCGCTGCCAGCGACGATCGTCGCTGGTGGCAGGTCTGGCGCTGAGCGCGCCACGCTGCCTTCAGCCCGCGTCCGCAGGCTGCGCTTCTTCCCTTAGCCAGGCCAGCGCCTCGTCCGCGTCTCGGGTGATGCCGAAGGGCGGCAGGCTGCGGACCAGGCTGCGGCCGTAGCCGCGGCTCACGAGCCGCTCGTCGCACACCACCAGCAGGCCGCGGTCGGTCTCGGAGCGGATCAGGCGCCCCGCGCCCTGCTTCAGGGCCATCGCCGCCGCCGGCAGCTGCAGCTCGCGGAACGGATCGCCGCCGCGACGGCGCATCGCTTCGATCCGGGCGCGCAGCACCGGATCGTCGGGCGGCGCGAAGGGCAGCTTGTCGATGACGACCAGCGACAGCTGGCGGCCGGCCACGTCGACCCCCTCCCAGAAGCTCGCGCTGCCGACCAGCACCGGCCGCTCGGCAGCGCGGAACCTCTCCAGCAGGGCCGCCCGCGGCGCGCTGCCCTGCACCAGCAGCTCCAGCGGCTCGTCCTGGCGGTCCGCGCGCTCGCGCAGCAGCGCGGCGACACGGTCGACCATCCGCAAGCTGGTGCACAGCACGAAGGCGCGCCCCGCGTTCGCCTCGAGCAGCGGCCAGCAGGTCTCGACCAGCCGCTCGGCGAAGCCCGGGCTGCCCGGATCGCCGCAGCCCCGCGGCACGAAGAGCCTGGCGTTGTTCGCGTAGTCGAAGGGGCTGCCGAGCTGCAGGGTCGTCGCGTCGGGCATGCCGATCGCGTCGGTGAAGTGTCCGAAGTCGCCGGCGACCGAAAGCGTCGCCGACACGAAGATCCAGGCGCGCACCGCCTGTTCGCGATGGCGACGCATCGCCGGCGCGACCGAAAGCGGGGTGGCGTGCAGGACCACGCCGGCCTGGTGCACCTCGCTCCAGATGACCGCCTCGCCGGGATCGTCGGCGAGCTCGGCCGGCGCCGCGCCGGCGTCGCCCGCGGTTGCCCCGCCGGCGCCCGCGGCGTCGTCCGGCCAGGCAGGCTCGACAGCCTCGCCGGAGCGGTCCAGCATCGCGAGCCACTGTGCCAGCCGTCGATGGAGCTCGGCGCCGCGCAGCGCAAGCCGGGCCAGGTCGCGGCTGCGCTGCGCCGCGGCCATCAGCAGGTCGTCGGTCCGCTCCAGCACCGAGAGCAGCGCGTCGAGCGCCTGCCGCTGCTCGCGGTCGGCGCGCAGCTGCGGGGCGTCGCGCCGGCCGGGCCTGCCGGCCGCCAGCCGCCACACGCGCACCGCCTGCTCCAGCTCGCCGACCGCCTTCGTCCAGTCGCAGGCGTCGCGCGCGTCCGCGATGCCTATCCTGAGCAGGTCTCGCGCGAAATCGCCGAGCTGGCGGGTGCCGAGGCTGCGGCCGAAGAACTGCACCGCGATCTCCGGCAGCTGGTGCGCCTCGTCGAAGACGATCGCGCTCGCGCTGGGCAGCAGCTCCGAAACCCCTTCGTCGCGCAGCGCCATGTCGGCGCAGAACAGGTGATGGTTCACCACGACGACGTCGGCTTGCTGCGCCGCCTGCCGGGCCCGGAAGACGAAACAGCGGTCGAGATCGGGACAGTCCTGCCCCAGGCAGTTCTCCCTGGTCGACGTCGCCTTCGCCCAGATCGGCGAATCCTCCGGGATGCCCGGCGCCTCGGCCCGGTCGCCGCTGGCGGACACCGCCGCGAAGCGCTCGATCCGGCGCAGCAGCGCGATGTCCTCGCGCCGCTCGAAGCGGCCCTCTTCCAGGTTGCGGCGCAGGTGGTGGTGGCAGACGTAGTTCGAGCGCCCCTTCAGCAGCGCCGTACGCAGCCCCAGCCCGAGCGCGTCGCGCACCGCCGGCAGGTCGCGGCGAAAGAGCTGGTCCTGCAGGGTGCGGGTGCCGGTGCTGACCAGCACCCGCCCGCCCGACAGCAGCGCCGGCACCAGGTAGGCGAAGGTCTTGCCGGTGCCGGTCCCGGCCTCGGCCACCAGCGTCTCGCCGCGGGCGATCGCCTGCGCGACGGCGATCGCCATGCGGCGCTGGCCCTCGCGCGCGACGAAGCCCGGTTGTGCCCGGTCGAGCGGGCCGTCCGGATCGAAGGCCCCGGCCACGCGGTCGGCGAAATCTGGATCGTGGGAAGACAAGGGGGAAGCGGGCGGCGCGAGAGGACCGGAGCGGCCGCTCGCAAGAAGGTCAGGCAGGCACGTCGGGCACCAGCTGCATCTGCAGCAGGGTGATCGTGTCCTTGATCTGGAGCTTGCGCTTCTTGAGCCTGCGCAGCTGCAGTTCGTCGAAGCGGGGCTCGCGTCCCAGCGCGTCGATCATCGCGTCGAGCCCGCGATGCTCGAGCTGGAGCTCGGCGATGCGTCGCTGGATCGATTCTGGGCTGCGGTCGTCAGGCATGGTATCGACTAATATTCTGCACCATGCGCGTCAGCGAATCCAGCCTGCCCGGCCTCCAGGTCGTCGCCTGCACCGGCCAGCACCGAGGCGACCGCAGCGAGCAGCAGGATCGCGTCGCGGTGCTGCAGGGCCGCCAGGCCCAGCGCTGCGCGCTCGGGCTGCTCGCCGACGGACTCGGGGGGCGCAGCGGCGGCGCGCTGGCGGCCGAGAACGTGATCCTGGCGGCCCAGAACTGCTTCGACCGCTTCGCGCCGGCCGAGGAGTCGCCCGAGGGCTTCTTCGCCACGCTGGTCGCCGAAGTCCACGCCGTGGTCAAGCTCGCTGCGCTGGCCACCGACAAGGAGCCGCACAGCACCTTCGCGTCGGTGCTCGTGCAGCCCGGCAGGGTCGACTGGTGCCACGTGGGCGACAGCAGGATCTATCACTTCCGCGGCACCGAGCTGCGCCACTGCACCGCCGACCACAACTACGCGTGGCAGCTGGTATCCGAAGGCAAGTCCACGCCCGAGCGCGCGCGGCTTCACCCGTCCGCGCAGATGCTGGTGAACTCGATCGGCGGCCTGCGCAAGCCCTGGCCGGACATCGGCGGCATCGACGACCCCTGCCCGGAGGACAGCTTCCTGCTGTGCTCCGACGGTCTCTGGGCCTACTTCCACCCCGAGGAGCTCGCCGAGATCATCGTGTCGATGTCGTGCCGCGACGCCGCCGCGCGCCTGATCGAGCTGGCCCGCAAGCGCGCCCGCGGCCGCGGCGACAACTGCTCGCTGGTGCTGATGCGGCTGGGCGGCGGCACTCAGCCGGCCGGCTGATCCGGATCCTCCGCCTGATCCGGGCTCTCCGCCTGATCCGGGCCCGCCGGCCGATCAGGCTCGGGCGATCGCGCCGGCTCGGGCGATCGCTCCGGGTCGGGCGGCCGCATCGACGCATTCGGGAAGTACAGGCGGGTCAGGCGGCTGTCGTGCACCGGCGACTCGATTTGCGCATGACGCTGGCCGAAGCGGCGCCAGTCGCGCACCCAGAAGACCTCGTCGGCGACCTCGCGCAAGCCGATCGTCTCGCGGTCGCCGATCAGCACGCCCTGCACCCGCAGGCCCAGCCGCTCGCGGGCGGCACGCAGCCGGTCGAGCAGCGCCGAGGTGGCGCCGAACTCGCCGTCGGAGGCGATCAGCAGGTCGGCCTGGCGCCAGGCGCCGGTCTCGAGCAGGTCCAGCGCGCGTTCCACCGGATCGACGATGTCGGTGCCGCCGTGGAAGCTGCTCGCCAGGAAGTCCGCGAGCCGCTCGAGACCGTCGGCGTCGGCGCCGAGCTCGAGCTGGCGCAGGTCGCCGGGGCCGCTGAAGGCCAGCAGCAGGCAGGCCCGCCGCTCTCGCGCCGCGGTGCGCATCGCCTCGAAGACCATCGCCTTGCCGACCTGCTCGGGACCGCCAGCCATCGACGCAGAGGTGTCGACGCACAGGATCATCGGCCCCGCCTCCAGCCGGGCCCGCGGCGCCGGCTGCGAGCGCGAGGCCACCGCCGGCGCCTCGATCATCCGGAACTCGGCGACGAACTGCCGATGCTGGTAGGCCAGCAGCGACTGCTCGGCCAGCCGGGCCGCGAACAGCCGGCGAAGCCGGCGGGCCCGTCCGGGCGTCATCGCGGCGCCCGGCCTCGCGACCGCCTCGTGCCCGGCGCGGCGCCGGCTGCGCAGCCAGTCGGCCGCTTCGCTGGCGACCAGGCGCGACAGGTCTCCCGCCCGGCGGATCCCCTCGATCTCGACCGCCGCGCCGGGGATCTCGACGTCCACGCGGCGTCGCGCCCACTGCCTTGCCGCCGCGTCGTCGGTCACGGTCGCGCTGTCGCGAAGCTCGATCTCGTGCTCGGGCCGCACGCGCCCCAGCCGCCTGATCAGCGCGGCCAGCCCGGGCAGGCGCTGCAGCGTCGCGTGCGTGTCGAGCACGGACTGCCAGCGCTCGTCGCGCAACAGGCCCCTGACACGGGACCAGTTCGCCAGGCTGGCCAGGCCGTCGAGCGACTCGAAGAGCCGCAGGACCGCCTTCAGGTCGGCCGACTCGGTCGTCCAGTCCTCGACGAAGGCATCGGCGCAGGCCCGGGCCGCCTCGGCGCGGCCCAGGCGGGAGGCGATCGCGGCCAGCCGGTCCAGGTGCCACAGCATGCTTCGCAGCACCTGGTCGGTCACTTCCTCGTGACGACGGCACAGTGACGGCAGGTCCAGCCGCTCGAACGCCGCGGCGAAGGCTTCCGTGACGTCCGCGGCCGGCCAGCGATCGTCGGCGCGCCTCGGCTCAGCGCCGGCGAGCAGTCGCTCGCGCCAGTCGGCCAGCGCCGCGAGCCGCTCGGGCAGGCTGCCCTCCCCGTTGACGATCGCCGGAAGCCAGAGCCGGCGATGCAGCCTGTCCAGCCCGGCGTAGCGACGCTCGAGCGCAAGCCGGTCGAGCGCCAGCGGATCGTCCACCGGCGCCCTGCTCAGCTGCCGACTGCCACCGGCGCGGGCGCACGGCCGTCGTCGTCGTCGGCCAGCGGCAGCGCGGCGAAGGCCGCGCGGATGCCGGCGAGCCGCTCGCGCAGGCCGGCGACCGTGGCGGCATTGGCCGCCAGCACCTGCCCGATGCGCGCCACGAAGGCCGGCGTGAGCCAGGGATGCCGGCCCAGTCGCGCCGCGACCCTGTCGCGGTGGCCGGCGGCCTGCCCTGCGAAAGCGTCGAAGTCGGCGAGCGCCGCGTCGATCTGCGCGATGCGCGCGCGGATGTGGGTCGCACCGTAGCGCTTGCGCCGGCTGAAGGCGGAGAGACGCGGCGCGGCGCCGGACATCGTCTCGGCCTCGGCGCCGCCGACCTTCTGCACCAGGGAGAGCTTGCCGGAATCGTCGAAGGCCAGCTCGGTGGCGCCCTGCTCCAGCTCGATCTGCTTCTCGAAGGCCTCGACGATCCGCGCCGCCCGCACCGGCTCGAGCGGCGCGTCGGCGCCCAGGCGAGCGAGCAGCCACTGCTCGACCTGCTCGACCTGGTCCGCCCGCTCGGGCAACACGTACTTGAGCAGCAGCAGGTCGTCGAGGCCCACCTCGTCGCGCCCTGCGGTCGCGGCCGCGACCCGCAGCAGCTGCGCGGCGCGCACCCAGCGCCGGTCCGACACCGGCAGGTTCCAGTCGCGAGCCTGCCTGCGCAGCGCCCCGAGCGTGGCGACGACGGGCGGCGGAAGCGCGACGCCGGCGGCCTCGCGCCGGGCCGCCTGCAGCTCCCCTGCATCGAGTCGCGGCGGCGACGGCGATGCGTCCGGCGCGTCCGCGCCGGCGCCCGCCCCGAGCAGCTCGCCGAAGGCCTCGTCGCCGACCGGCTCGACGAAGCAGCGGACCAGGAAGCGGTCGAGGAAGGCCCGCAGCGCCTCGTCGTCCGGTATCTCGTTGGTGGCCCCGACCAGCGCGACCAGCGGCGTGGCGATCCGCTGGGAGCCCTGGTCGAAGACCCGCTCGTTCAGCAGCGCGAGCAGCGCGTTCAGGATCGCGGAGTTCGCCCGGAACACCTCGTCGAGGAAGGCGACCGACGCGTCCGGCAGGTAGCCGGACACGTCGCGCTCGTAGCGCCCCTCGTCGAGCGCGGCCAGCGACATCGGCCCGAAGACCTCCTCGGGCACGGTGAAGCGGGTGAGCAGGCGCTCGAACCAGCGGCCGCCGACCACCCGGTGCAGGCGGCGCGCGAGCTCGCTCTTGGCGGTTCCGGGCGGCCCGACCAGCAGCATGTGCTCGCCGGCGAAGGCCGCCAGCAGCAGCAGGCGGGCGGGCTCGTCGCGCTCGACCAGCCCGCAGGACAGCTCGGACACCAGCGCGGCGATCCGTTCGGTGGACGGCACCGCGACCATCGTCAGCCCGCCGCGCCCAGCGCGGCGCCTTCCTCGCGCCGCGGCGCCTCGAGGTACTCGCGCGACTGCATCTCGACCAGCCGGCTCACCGTGCGGTGGAACTCGTTGGCGAACGAGCCCTCGGTATAGAGCTGCTCCGGCGGGCAGGCGGCCGACACGATCAGCTTCACGCGACGGTCGTAGAGCACGTCGACCAGCCACACGAAGCGGCGCGCCTGCGAGGCCATGTTCGCGCCCATCTTCGGCACGCCGGACAGGATCACCGTGTGGAACAGGCTGGCCAGTTCCAGGTAGTCGTTCTGCGAGCGCGGGCCGCCGCAAAGCGTGTCGAAGTCGAACCAGACCGCGCCGCCGGCCCGCCTGAGCGCGCGCAGCTCGCGGTTCTCGATCAGCATCTGCGGGTTCTCGTCGTGGGCCTCGGCCACCGCGACGAAGGCCTGCTCGAGCGCCGCGCGGGCGGCCGCGTCGTCCGGCCAGTGATAGGCCTGGACCTGCGCCATCGAGCGCCGGCGGTAGTCGACCCCGGCGTCGACGTTGACCACGTCGACGTGCTCGCGGATCAGCGCGATCGCCGGCAGCACCCGGTCGCGGTGCAGGCCCTCGGGATACAGCGCGTCGGGGTGGTAGTTCGAGGTCATCACGAAGGTGACCCCGTGCGCGAACAGGCCCCGCATCAGCCGCTCGAGGATCATCGCGTCGGCGATGTCCGACACGTGGAACTCGTCGAAGCAGATCAGCCGGTAGCGCCTGGCCACGCGCTCGGCGACCGCGTCGAGCGGGTCGGCCGTGCCCTTCAGCTCCTCGAGCTCGCGGTGCACCCCGCGCATGAACTCGTGGAAGTGCAGCCGGGTCTTGCGCACCACCGGGACCGCCTCGTAGAAGCAGTCCATCAGGAAGCTCTTGCCGCGCCCCACCCCGCCGTACATCCAGACGCCGCGCGGCACCGCGGGCCGGTTGATCAGCCGCTTGAGCCGGGTCGAGCGCTTCGCCTTGAACACGACCAGTTCGTCGTGCATCCGCTGCAGCCGCTCGATCGCCGCGAGCTGCGCGGCGTCGGCCTGGTAGCCTCGCCGCGCCAGCTCCGCGCGCCAGGTCTGGACGACGCCCATCGTCACATGTTCAGCGCGCGCTTGTCGGAAGCCGCCAGGGCCGCCTCGCGCATCACCTCGGCCAGCGACGGGTGCGCGTGGCAGATCCGGCCGATGTCCTCGGCCGAGGCCTTGAACTCCATCGCCATCGTCGCCTCGGCGATCAGGTCCGAGGCCGACGACGCGACCACGTGCACGCCGAGCACCTCGTCGGTCGCGGCATCGGCGATCACCTTGACGAAGCCTTCGGGCGAGCCGATGCCCAGCGCGCGGCCGTTGATCGCGAACGGGAACTGGCCGGTCTTGATCGCGCGCCCCTCTTCCTTGAGCTGCTGCTCGGTCTTGCCGACCCAGGCGATCTCGGGCGAGGTGTAGATGACCCAGGGGATCTTGTCGTAGTCGATGTGCGGCTTCTGGCCGGCGATCAGCTCGGCGACCATCACGCCCTCGTCCTCGCCCTTGTGGGCGAGCATCGGGCCGCGGACCACGTCGCCGATCGCGTAGACGTTGGGCAAGGCGGTGCGGCAGTGCCCGTCGACCGGGATGAAGCCGCGCTCGTCGGTGGCCAGGCCGATGGTTTCCAGGCCCAGCCCCTCGGTGTGCGGCACCCGCCCGACCGAAACGATCAGCCGGTCGCACTCCAGCGCCTGCGCCCCGCCCTTGGCGTCCGTCCAGGCGACCTTGACGCCCTTCTTGCCGGTCACGACCTCGCCGATCTTCACGCCGAGCTCGATCTTCAGGCCCTGCTTGGCGAACAGCTTGGCCGCCTCCTTCTGGACCGCGACGTCGGTGGCGGCCAGGAAGGTCGGAAGAGCCTCGAGGATCGTGACCTCGGCGCCGAGCCTGCGCCAGACCGAGCCGAGTTCCAGGCCGATCACGCCGGCGCCGATGACGCCGAGCCGCTTGGGCACCTCGGTCATCGCGAGCGCGCCCTCGTTGTCGCAGATCAGCTTGTTGTCGACCGGGATGCCGGGCAGGTGCCGCGGCTTCGAGCCGGTGGCGATGATCACGTTCGCGGCCTCGACGAGCAGCGCCTCGCCGTCCTCGATGACCTCGAGGCGGATCGACGCGCCCTCGCCGGACACGAAGCGGGCATGGCCCTTGAGCCAGGTGATCTTGTTCTTGCGGAACAGGAACTCGATGCCCTTGGTCATCTTCGAGACGATCGAGTCCTTGCGGGCGATCATCTTCGGCACGTCGATCTTCACGCTCGAGACCGAGATGCCGTGCTCGTCGAGATGGCCGGCGGCCTTCTCGTACTCCTCGCTAGAGGCCAGCAGCGCCTTGGACGGGATGCATCCGACGTTCAGGCAGGTGCCGCCGAGCGCGTACTCGCCGTTCGGGTTGCGCCACTTCTCGACGCAAGCGACGCGAAAGCCGAGCTGGGCCGCGCGGACCGCGGCGATGTAGCCGCTGGAGCCGGCGCCGATGACGACGACGTCGAAATTCTGGGACATGTCGCGCTCTCCTTACAGGTCGAGGAGAAGGCGCGACGGGTCCTCGAGCGCCTCCTTGATCGCGACGAGGAAGAGCACCGCCTCCCGGCCGTCGATGATCCGGTGATCGTAGGACAGCGCCAGGTAGTTGATCGGGCGGATCACGATCTGGCCGTTCTCGACGACCGGCCGCTCCTTGGTCGCGTGGATGCCCAGGATGGCAGACTGCGGCGGGTTGATGATCGGCGTGGAGAGCATCGAGCCGAACACGCCGCCGTTGCTGATCGAGAAGGTGCCGCCGGTGAGGTCCTCGAGGCCGAGCTTGCCGTCCTGCGCGCGCTTGCCGTACTCGGCGATCTGCTTCTCGATCTGCGCGAAGTTCAACTGGTCGGCGTTGCGCACGACCGGCACGACCAGGCCGCGCGGCGAGCCCACCGCCACGCCGATGTCGAAGTAGCCGTGGTAGACGATGTCGGTGCCGTCGACAGACGCGTTGACCACCGGGAACTTCTTCAGCGCGTGCACGGCCGCCTTCACGAAGAAGGACATGAAGCCGAGCCGGGTGCCGTGCTCCTTCTCGAAGCGGTCCTGGTATTTCTTGCGCAGGTCCATGACCGGCTGCATGTTGACCTCGTTGAAGGTCGTCAGGATCGCGTTGGTCGCCTGCGACTGCAGCAGCCGCTCGGCCACGCGCTGGCGCAGCCGCGACATCGGCACGCGCTGCTCGGGGCGCCCCTCGAGCATGCTCGCCAGGTCGACCGGCGGCTTGACCTCGGGCAGGCTGCTGGTCGGCACGCCGGTCGGGATCGCCGGCGCCGGCGCGGCGGCGGGCGCGGCGGCAGCGGCCAGCACGTCGCCCTTGGTGATGCGGCCGTCGCGGCCGGTGCCGGGCACCTGGGCCGGCGACAGGCCGGCCTCGGCCATCAGCTTGGCGGCGGCGGGCATCGCCACGCCGGCCTTCGCGCCACCTGCCGCGGCGGCGGGTGCAGCCGGCGCCGCGGCCGGCGCGGCTGCGGCAGGCGCCGGAGCCGCCGCCGGGGCAGCGGCAGGCGCGGCCACCGCGCCGGCCTTCGCCTCGGTGTCGATGACCGCGATCACTTCGCCGGCCACGACGGTGCTGCCGTCGCCCTTGACGATCTGGGAGATCACGCCGGCATCGGGCGCGGGCAGCTCGAGCACGACCTTGTCGGTCTCGATGTCGATCAGGTTCTCGTCGCGAGCCACCGCTTCGCCGACTTTCTTGTGCCACTGCAGCAGCGTCGCCTCGGCGACCGATTCGGACAGCTGCGGGACCTTGACTTCGATGAGGGCCATTTTTCCTGGGTCTCCAGCGGAGAATTCGTGTATCGGGAGGATGGGGCCGGGCCTGCGGTCAGGCGGCCTTGCGCGAGCGGGACTTGCTGTCGCCGAATGCGGCGGCGATCAGTTCCTTCTGCTGCGCGTAGTGCTTGTCGTAGTAGCCGACCGCCGGCGAGGCCGAGGGCGCGCGCCCGGCGTAGCCGAGCTTCTGGCCCTCCTTCAGCGCGTCGGACAGGTGATGCTGGACGTAGAACCAGGCGCCCTGGTTCTGCGGCTCGTCCTGGCACCAGACCACCTGCGTCGCGTTCGGGTACTTCCTGAGCTCGGCCTCGAGCGCCTTGTGCGGGAACGGGTACAGCTGCTCGATCCGCAGCAGCGCGACGTCGTCGCGCTCGCGCTCGCGCCGGCCCGCAACCAGGTCGTAGTGCACGCGGCCGGTGCTCACGATGACCCGGCGCACCTTCTTCGGGTCGATCGCCGCGTCCGGCTCGGCCAGCACCGTCCGGAACTCGCCCCTGGCGAACTCGTCCAGCGAGGAAACGGCTTCCTTGTGGCGCAGCAGCGACTTCGGCGTGAGGATGATCAGCGGCTTGCGGAACATCCGGATCATCTGCCTGCGCAACAGGTGGAAGATCTGCGAGGGGGTGGTCGGCTGGCACACCTGCATGTTGTGCTCGGCGCACAGCTGCAGGAAGCGCTCGGGACGCGCCGACGAGTGCTCCGGCCCCTGGCCTTCGTAGCCGTGCGGCAGCATCATGACCAGGCCGTTGGCCCGGCCCCACTTGGTCTCGCCCGAAGAGATGAACTGGTCGATGACGACCTGCGCGCCGTTGACGAAGTCGCCGAACTGCCCCTCCCAGATCACCAGCGTGTTCGGATCGGACGACGCGTAGCCGTACTCGAAGCCGAGCACCGCCTCCTCGGAAAGCACCGAGTCGATGACGATGAAGTTGCCCTGGTTCTCCGAGACGAACTGCAGCGGGATGTACGCGCCCGCATCCCACTTCTCGCGGTTCTGGTCGTGCAGCACCGCGTGCCGGTGCGTGAAGGTGCCGCGGCCCGAATCCTGGCCCGACAGGCGCACGCCGTAACCCGCCGCGCACAGCGTCGCGAAGGCCAGGTGCTCGCCCATGCCCCAGTCGAGCGGCATCTCGCCGCGGGCCATCGCGCGGCGGTCGTTGACCACCTTCTCGACCAGCGGGTGCAGCTTCAGGTCGGCCGGCAGCGTCGTGATGCGCTCGCCCAGGCGCTGCAGCTCGGCCAGCGGCACCGCGGTGTCGGCCGAATCGGTCCACTTGCGGTTCAGGAAGGGCAGCCAGTCGACCGCGAACTTGCTCTTGAAGTTCGTGATGACCGGGTCCACCGTGTGCTTGCCCTCGTCCATCGCCTTGCGGTAGTCGGCGACGAAGCGGTCGCCTTCGTCCTCGGCGATCACGTTCTGCGCGGCCAGGCGCTCCGCGTACAGCTTCCGGGTGCCCGGGTGCGCCGCGATCTTCTTGTACATCATCGGCTGCGTGACCGCCGGCGTGTCCTGCTCGTTGTGGCCGAGCTTGCGGAAGCAGACGATGTCGACGACCACGTCCTTGCGGAACTGCTGGCGGAACTCCAGCGCCAGCTGGGTCGCGTAGACGACGGCCTCGGGATCGTCGCCGTTCACGTGCAGCACCGGCGCCTCGATCATCTTGACCACGTCGGTGCAGTAGATCGTCGAGCGGGTGTCGCGCGGATCCGAGGTGGTGAAGCCGATCTGGTTGTTGATGACGATGTGCACCGTGCCGCGCGTGCCGTAGCCGCGGGTCTGCGCCAGGTTCAGCGTCTCCATGACGACGCCCTGCCCGGCGAAGGCCGCGTCCCCGTGCACGAGCACCGGCAGCACCTGGTCGCCGTTGCGGTCGTTGCGCCGGACCATCCGCGCCTTGGCAGAGCCCTCGACCACCGGGTTGACGATCTCCAGGTGGGACGGGTTGAAGGCCAGCGACAGGTGGACCGGGCCGCCCGGGGTGGAGACGTCGCTCGAGAAGCCCTTGTGGTACTTGACGTCGCCGCTGGGCAGGTCGTCGGCGTGGTGCCCCTCGAACTCGGCGAACAGGTCCTTGGGCATCTTGCCCAGCGTGTTCACCAGCACGTTCAGGCGGCCGCGGTGGGCCATGCCGATCACGATCTCCTGGATGCCGGCCTCGCCGGCCCGCTGGATCAGCTCGTCCATCGCGGCGATGAAGGTCTCGCCGCCCTCGAGCGAAAAGCGCTTCTGGCCGACGAACTTGGTGTGCAGGTAGCGCTCGAGGCCTTCGGCGGCGGTCAGCCGCTCGAGGATGCGCTTCTTCTTCTCGGGCGAGTAGTTCGGCCGGGCGCGCGTCGACTCGAGGCGCTCCTGCCACCAGCGCTTCTGGGCCTGGTCGCTGATGTACATGAACTCGGCGCCGATCGAGCCGCAGTAGGTGTCGCGCAGCGCCTGCAGGATGTCGCGCAGCGGCGCGTTGTCGAAGCCGAAATAGGTGTTCGCCGCCGAGTAGATGTTGGCGTGGTCGCCTTCGGTGAAGTCGTAGAAGGCCGGCTCGAGCTCGGGGATCGGCGGGCGCTCCTGGCGCTTCAGGGGATCCAGGTCGGCCCAGCGCGAACCGACGTTGCGATAGGCGGCCACAAGCTGCTGGACGAAGACCTGCTTGCGGGCGGTGGCGGCGTCGCCGCCCATCACGCGCGGCTGCAGCGTGCCCTCGCGGGCGCGCTCGGCGAAGGACTGGACGATCGGGGCGTGCGCGACGTCGCGGGTTTCAGGCTTGCCGTCGGCCGCCGGCACCATCTGCAGGCTGTCGAACCAGGCGCGCCAGGCGTCGGGCACCGAGCCCGGGTTGTTCAGGTAGCTCTCGTAGAGCTCTTCGACATATGGAGCATTGCCGCCGAACAGGTACGAGTTCGACCGGAAGGCTTTCATCATGGTGCTTCACCTTGTTGAACGAGTTTCTCGTCAAAGATGCCCGGCCGCCGCGAAAGGACGACGCCGGCGAATCCTCACCGGCTTCCGGTGGCAGGACTCGAGACATTGCTGAGCTGATGGAGGGGGATCAGGACATAAGGCAGCTTTGGCGAATCTTCAAATGTTAACACCTGGGTGCGGCGTACCGGCACTTGCCCCCGGGTCGTTACGCCGGATTGTCGGCACTTCGCCCGGATCCTGTTGCCCGGATGCCTCGGCCGCGCGCGCCGAGGGGCTCGCCTCCGGCCGGCCCAGCTCCCGGAAGGCTCAGCGCGACAGGCGCTCGAGCGTCTCCCGATAGGCGGCAGCGCGGGGGCCGCCGAGCTCGATCGCCTTTCGCGCTGCCTCGATCGCTGCGCCACGCTCCCCGGCCTCGCCCAGCGCATGCGCGAGGTTGTTCCAGGCGTCGGCGAAGTCCGGGTGGCGGCGCACCGCCCGCTGCCAGGCGGCGAGCGCCGCGGCGCGATCGCCGCTCGCCCACGCCGCGTTGCCCAGCCCCAGCGCGGCAGTCCGGTTGTCCGGCCAGCGCGCCAGCACCGCCGGCCATCCGCGCAAGGCGGCGGCGGCATCGACCCGCTCGAGCGAGGCCATCCCGCGCGCCACCGACGACTCGTCGGCACCGTCCGGCAGGCGGGCGGGCAGCGACGCTGTCATCGCCCAGGCGCCGCCGCGCACCCAGGTCCGCTCGAACGGATGGATCGACTGCTCGGAGGCCTCGTCGACGCCGGTATGCAGGACGACCTTCTCGCTATCGAGGTCGTAGCCGATCAGGACAGCGTAGTGCCAGACCGGTGCCGCGGACAGGCCGAGGTTCTGGAACACGACGACCGGCAGGCCGCCGGCGACCGCCCGCAACGGATCGGCGAGCCGGCTGCCGATCCGCACCGTCAGCAGGCCGCGGCGGCGCGGCGCAGCGAGCATCTCGGGCTGCAGGCTGCCGCGCCTGGCCGGCACCCAGACCTCGGGCACCAGCGCCTCGGGCGACACGCGCACGCCGGCGGGCTGCATCGCCATCGCGAGCGCCGCCGGCCCGCACTCCCAGTCGCGCTGCGCGAAGAAAGGGATTCCGTCCAGCCGCGCGCGAGCCGGAAGGCCGGCAGCCTCGCCTTGCCCGCCCGAGATCCCGTCGCGCAGCCGGCTCGCCTGCGGCGCCGCGCAACCCGCGAGCGCGAGCGGCGCGACGGCCAGCGCGCCGAGCAGCGCCCGCCGGCTCAACGCACCGAGCGGGTGAACGGGAAGACCTTGGTCAGGCCCAGGATGTCGGTGACCAGCAGGATGACGAACACCGCGAACAGCGCGCCGACCACCCCGCTGCCGGCCGGGGCCGTGCCGACCTTGCCGGCCAGTTCGCGGATCTCGTCGTCGCCGAGCGCGGCCACGCGCGCTTCCACCTCGGCCGGGCTGACCCCCATCGCGAGAAGTTCGTCGCGCACCTCCTGGCGGGCCAGCCACGCACCGACCGTGGCTCGGTCGGCGTCGACCTGGGCCGAAGTCAGCGTCTCGTCCGAGCCGATCATCCGGGCCGATGCCGGTGCCGGCATCGTGGTGCCGAGGATCGTCACGACGAGCGCGGTGGACAGGGTGCGTGAAACGACGTTCCTGAACATGGCGGATCTCCGCGAAGGTGCAAGGATCGTCCAGTCTGCACCGCGCAACCCGGTCACGGCAAATCGCAGCGCACAAAATCACGCCGGCGCAACGAAATTGCCGACAAACGGCACCGGCGCGCTTTTCCGGCCGAAGGCAGCGGGGTAGACTGGCCCGAAAGCATGCGCCGGCCGGGGCGGGCTCCATTCCGGGTGCCCGTCGCCCCAGGCACGGCAGGAGGAGACCGTTGCAGGCCACCGACATCCGCAACCCCGACTACTTCCACAAGGTAGTCGACTGTCAGTGGGCCTGCCCGGCCCACACCCCCGTCCCCGAATACATCCGCCTGATCGCCGCCGGTCGCCACAGCGACGCCTACATGGTGAACTGGCGCTCCAACGTCTTCCCCGGCATCCTCGGACGAACCTGCGACCGTCCCTGCGAACCGGCCTGCCGACGCGGCCGGGTCGAGGAGCGCCAGGCCGAGCGCCCCGAGCCGGTCGCGATCTGCAGGCTCAAGCGCGTCGCGGCCGACCTGAAGGACGACATCCGGCACCGGCTGCCCCGCCCGCCGCAGCGGCCCGACGCGCCGCGCGTCGCCTGCATCGGCGGCGGCCCGGCCTCGCTGACCGTGGCCCGCGACCTGGCGGCGATCGGCTACCGGGTCACCGTCTTCGACGAAGGCCACCGGGCGGGCGGCATGATCCGCACACAGATCCCCCGCTTCCGCCTCCCCGAGGAGGTCATCGACGAGGAGACCGGCTACATCCTCGGCCTGGGCGTCGACTTCCGCGCGGGTCAGCGGATCGACTCGATGAAGGCGCTGCTGGCCGAAGGCTTCGACGCGGTGTTCGTCGGCTGCGGCGCACCGCGCGGGCGCGACCTCGACATCCCCGGCCGCAGCGAAGCCGCGGCGAAGATCCGCGTCGGCATCGAATGGCTCGCGTCGGTCTCGTTCGGCCACACCACCTCGGTCGGAAAGCGCGTGCTGGTGCTGGGCGGCGGCAACACCGCGATGGACTGCTGCCGCACCGCGCGCCGGCTCGGCGGCGAGGACGTCAAGGTCGTCGTGCGCTCCGGCTTCGACGAGATGAAGGCATCGCCGTGGGAGAAGGAAGACGCGATGCACGAAGGCATCCCGATCCTGAACTGGCTGGTGCCCAAGGCCTTCCTGCACGAGTCGGGCAAGCTGACCGGCATGGTCTTCGAGAAGGTGCGCGCCGAGTACGACGAGCGCGGCCGCCGCAAGCTGGTGCCGTCGGGCGAGCCCGACGTGCACCTCGAGTGCGACGAGGTGCTGGTCGCCGTCGGCCAGGAGAACGCCTTCCCCTGGATCGAGCGCGACATCGGCATCGAGTTCGACGACTGGGGCATGCCGAAGCTCGACCCGGTCACGCTGCGCTCCACGCTGCCGCAGGTCTTCTTCGGCGGCGACGCCGCGCTCGGGCCCAAGAACATCATCTGGGCGGTCGCGCACGGCCACGAGGCCGCCGTCTCGATCGACCGCATGCTGAACGGCGAGCCGGTCGAGGACCGCCCCCTTCCCGCGGTCGAGACGATGTCCCAGAAGATGGGCATCCACGAGTGGAGCTACGACAACGACGTCTCGCTCGAGGCGCGCCACCGCGTGCCCTGGCGCGACGTCAACCAGGCGCTGCGCGACATCCGCGTCGAGGTCGAGCTCGGCTTCGACGCCAAGACCGCGATCCGCGAGGCCCAGCGCTGCCTGAACTGCGACGTGCAGACCGTGTTCAGCGCGCCGCAGTGCATCGAGTGCGACGCCTGCGTCGACATCTGCCCGATGGACTGCATCACGTTCACCGCCGACGGCGACGAGGCCGGGCTCCGGCAGCGGCTGCGCGCGCCGGCCTCGAACCTCGAGCAGGCGCTCTACGTGCAGGACGGCCTGAAGACCGGCCGCGTCATGGTCAAGGACGAGGACGTCTGCCTGCACTGCGGGCTGTGCGCCGAACGCTGTCCGACCGGCGCCTGGGACATGCAGAAGACCCTGATCTCGATGACCCACGCCGGCCCTGCCTGCCGGCCCCCGCAAAGGAAGGCTGCCTGATGAAGCGGATCGAGGCCGTCAACGACTTCGTCGTCAAGTTCGCCAACGTCAACGGGTCGGGGTCCGCCTCGGCCAACGAGCTGTTCGCCCGCAGCTTCCTGCGCATGGGGGTGCCGGTCAGCCCGCGCAACATCTTCCCGTCCAACATCCAGGGCCTGCCGACCTGGTACGAGGTGCGCGTCACCGAGAAGGGCTGGCTGGGCCGGCGCGGCGGCGTCGACCTGATGGTCGCGATGAACCCGCAGACCTGGGACCGCGACCTGGCCGAGATCGATCCGGGCGGCTATCTGCTGTACGACAGCACGAAGCCGCTGCCGCCGGGCAAGTTCCGCACCGACGTCCACCCGATCGGCGTGCCGCTCACCCAGATGTGCAACGCGGCCTACTCCGACCCGCGCGAGCGGCAGCTGCTCAAGAACATCATGTACGTGGGCGTGCTGGCCGCGCTGCTGGGCATCGACCCCGAGGCGATCGCGCAGCTGGTCGGCGAGCAGTACAAGGGCAAGGAGAAGCTCCTCACGCCCAACCTCGACGCCTTCCGCAAGGGTTTCCACTACGCGACCGAGCACCTCGACGACGCGACGGGCCTCAAGGTGAGGCGCGCGGCCAACGTCGGCGACCGCATCTTCATGGAAGGCAACGCCGCTGCGGCGCTCGGCTGCGTGTACGGCGGCGCGACGGTCTGCGCGTGGTACCCGATAACGCCCTCGTCGTCGGTTGCCGAGGCCTTCCAGAAGTTCTGCTCCAGGCTGCGCGTCGACAAGGAGAGCGGCGAGAACCGCTTCGCGATCGTCCAGGCCGAGGACGAGCTCGCCTCGATCGGCATGGTCGTCGGCGCGGGCTGGAACGGGGCGCGCGCCTTCACCGCCACGTCCGGCCCCGGCATCTCGCTGATGACCGAGTTCATCGGCCTGGCCTACTTCGCCGAGATCCCGGCGGTCATCATCGACGTGCAGCGGGGCGGCCCCTCCACCGGCATGCCCACGCGCACGCAGCAGGCCGACCTGATCGCCTGCGCCTACGCCTCGCACGGCGACACGAAGCACGTGCTGCTGATCCCCGAGGACCCGCACGAGTGCTTCGAGTTCGCCGCGCAGGCACTGGACCTGGCCGACCGGCTGCAGACGCCGGTCTTCCTGATGACCGACCTCGACATCGGGATGAACCAGCGGCTGTGCGCGCCACTGAAGTGGGACGACTCCCGCAAGTACGACCGCGGCAAGCTGATGACCGCCGACATGCTCGATGCCGGCCGCGACTTCGGCCGCTACCTGGACGTGGACGGCGACGGCATCCCGTTCCGCACGCTGCCCGGCACGCATCCCACCAAGGGCGGCTACTTCACCCGCGGCACCACCAAGGATGCCTACGCGCGCTATTCCGAGGCCGGGCCCGACTACGTCTACAACGTGCAGCGGCTGCTGAAGAAGCTCGACACCGCTAAGAAGCTGGTGCCGGCCGCGATCGAAAAGAAAGCGGACAAGCCCGCCCGCTTCGGCGTGATCCACTTCGGCTCGACCGCCCCGGCGATGGCCGAGGCGCACGAAGCGCTCGCCGCGCGCGACCTGCAGCTCGACACGCTGCGGATCCGCGCGTTCCCGTTCGGCGACGAGGTCGGCAGGTTCATCGCAGCCCACCAGACCGTGTTCGTCGTCGAGCAGAACCGCGATGCCCAGATGCGCTCGATGCTGGTCAACGAGCTGGGCATCGACCCCGCCAGGCTGGTTCCGATCCTCCACTTCGACGGCACGCCGATCACCGCCCGCTTCATCACCGACGCGATCGCCGACCGGATGAGCGGGGCCAACGTCGAACCGATCAAGCGCGGCAAGGTGGCCTGACCATGACCTATCTCGCGAAACCCGCCCTGCACCACCCCACGCTGCCGACCAACCGGCTCGGCTACACCAGGCGCGACTACGAAGGCAAGATCTCCACGCTTTGCGCCGGATGCGGTCACGACTCGATCTCGGCGGCCATCATCCAGGCCTGCTGGGAGCTCGACGTCGAGCCCCACCGGGTGGCCAAGCTGTCGGGCATCGGCTGCTCGTCCAAGACCCCGGACTACTTCCTCGGCAACTCGCACGGCTTCAACACGGTTCACGGCCGCATGCCGTCGGTGCTCACCGGCGCCGCGCTGGCCAACCGGGAGCTGATCTACCTGGGCGTGTCGGGCGACGGCGACTCCGCCTCGATCGGGCTCGGGCAGTTCGCGCACCTGATGCGCCGCGGCGTGAACATGACCTACATCGTCGAGAACAACGGCGTCTACGGCCTGACCAAGGGCCAGTTCTCGGCCACCGCCGACCAGGGCTCGAAGTCCAAGCGCGGCGCGGTCAACACCGACTCGGCGATCGATCTGGTGCCGCTCGCGCTGCAGCTCGGCGCGACCTACGTGGCGCGCGGCTTCTCCGGCGACAAGGCGCAGCTGGTGCCCCTGATCAAGGGCGCGCTCGCCCACGGCGGCGCCGCCTTCATCGACGTGATCAGTCCCTGCGTGGCCTTCAACAACCACGCCGGCAGCACCCGCAGCTACGACTACGTTCGCGAGCACAACGAGGCGGTCAACCGCATCGACTTCATGCCCCGGCGCAGCGAGATCACCGCCGAGTACGCGGCCGGCGAGGTCGTCGACGTGCCGCAACACGATGGCTCCGTCCTGCGCCTGCGCAAGCTCGCCGACGACTTCGACCCGCGCGACCGGATCGGCGCGATGAACCACGTGATGCAGCACCAGGCCCGCGGCGAGATCGTCACCGGGCTGCTGTTCGTCGACCCCGACGCCGGCGACCTGCACCAGCGCCTCGGCACGCCGGCCACGCCGATGAACCTGCTCGACGAAAGGACGCTGTGCCCCGGTTCGGCCATGCTCGACCGCATCAACGCGTCGCTTCGATGACTTCCCCTTCCCCTCCCATCCTCGAAATGATCCACGAACTCCGCATCTACCACTGCCTGCCCGGCCGCCTGCCCAACCTGCACAAGCGCTTCGAAACGGTCACGCTGAAGCTCTGGGAAAAGCACGGCATCCGCCAGGCCGGCTTCTGGACCGTGCAGGTCGGCGAAAGCAACAACGACCTGTACTACCTGCTCGAGTGGGAGAGCATGGCCGAGTGCGAGCGCAAGTGGAGCGCGTTCGCGAGCGACCCCGAGTGGCTCGCCGCCAAGGCCGCCAGCGAGGCCGATGGCCCGATCGTCGGGCACATCACCAACATGTTCCTGAAGCCGACGCCCTACTCCAGCGTCCGCTGATCCGGCCGGCCGGACGCTTGCCCGGCGGCCGTGGCCTGGCCGGTGCTCGCATCGGCCGGAAGCGCGTCGTCGGGCCTCGTCGCCACGGGCATCAGCCTCGCGCGCAGGCCCTGGTGGCGCCGCGCATCGAGCAGGGCCCGCTCGCCCTCGACGATCTCCCGCCACATCGGTTCGGGGGCCGGGTGCCGCCAGCCGAGCTCCCGGCGGGCCTTGCCGCTGTCGTAGTTCAGGTTCATCGCGCCGACGGCGACGGTTTCGCGGGACAGGAAGGCCGGCAGCCCGGCCAGCCTGAGGAGCGGCTCCATCGGGGCGAACATCGGCTTCACCACGGCCGGGGGCAGCCACAGTCGCGGCAGGAATCGGCCCGGATGGGCGGCCCAGAATCCGAGCATCTGCCTGTTCGTGACCGGGTCGCCGCTGAACAGGTACTCCTCGCCCACCCCGCCCTTCTCGGCCGCGAGCAGCATCCCTTCGGCCAGCGCGTCGACCTGCACATGGGCGAACACGGTGGCCGGCGACCAGCCGATCGGCAGCAGCATCCCGAGCAGGTAGAGCCGGAGCAGGTAGCCGAGGACCGAATGGTCGTTGACGCCGACGACCGCGTTCGGGCGGGCGATCACCAGCGGCAGCCCCCGGTCGGCCCAACGCCGCGCGACCCGGTGCGCCTCAGTCTTGCTTCGCTCGTAGGCGGTCGCCGGGGGGCGCTGGCGCTGCCAGGACTCGTCGCGGGGCTGCGCGCCGGTGTCGCCGGTGGTGACAGTGCTAGACACGTAGAGCGCGCGCGGCACGCCGAGCTCGTGCGCCAGGCCCAGAACGGTGTCGGTGCCGTCGACGTTGACCCGCTGCAGGCGCTCGCGCAGCGCCCGGTCGGCGCCGTATTCGTAGAGGCCCGCATTGTGGACCACGAGCTGCGCCTCGCGCATCGCCTCGCGCATCGAAGCGGCGTCGTTTATGTCGCCGGGCACCAGCCTGCCGCCCCGGGACGCGATCCAGCGCGCCTGCGGCGCCTCGGGCCTGCGCACCAGTGCGTCGAGCGTCCAGCCGCGCCGCTCGATCGCCCGAACCAGCGCCTCGCCGATGAATCCCGTGCCTCCGGTCAGGAACACGCGCATCGTCGCCTCCGACAGCCGCCCGGGGAAACCCCGAGCGGGCAGTGTGACGCCGGAGCGCCCGCCTGTCCATCGCGGGAGGGCGGGAACGAAAAAGGGCGGCCGAAGCCGCCCTCCCGAGCCTTGCGGGCCCGGCCTGCGCGTTCCCGCCCGGCCCCCGCCCGCCGCCAGCTCAGCGCTTGTCGATCGGCAGCACCTCGCGCGGGGTCTTGCCGGTGAACAGCTGGCGCGGCCGGCCGATCTTCTGGTCGGGATCGGCGATCATCTCGCCCCACTGCGCGATCCAGCCCACGGTGCGGGCCAGCGCGAAGATGCAGGTGAACATGCTGGTCGGGATGCCCATCGCCTTCTGGACGATGCCCGAGTAGAAGTCGACGTTCGGGTACAGCTTGCGCTGCACGAAGTAGTCGTCTTCCAGCGCGATCTGCTCGAGCTTCATCGCGAGCGCGAAGAGCGGGTCGTCGTGCAGGCCGAGCTCGCCCAGCACTTCGTGGCAGGTCTCGCGCATCAGCTTGGCGCGCGGGTCGTAGTTCTTGTAGACCCGGTGGCCGAAGCCCATCAGCTTCACGCCGGAATTCTTGTCCTTCACCTTGTCGATGAAGTCGCCGATCTTCTCGACGCCGCCCTGCTTCTGGATCTCGTTGAGCATGATCAGGCAGGCCTCGTTCGCGCCGCCGTGGGCCGGGCCCCAGAGCGTGGCGATGCCCGCCGCGATGCAGGCGAACGGATTGGCGCCCGACGAGCCGGCCAGCCGCACCGTGGAGGTCGAGGCGTTCTGCTCGTGGTCGGCGTGCAGGATCAGGATGCGGTCGAGCGCGCGCACCAGCACGTCGTTCGGCTTGTAGTCGTCGCAGGGCGTGCCGAACATCATGCGCAGGAAGTTCGCCGAGTACGACAGGTCGTTGCGCGGGTACATGAACGGCTGGCCGACGTTGTACTTGTAGGCCATCGCGGTCAGCGTCGGCATCTTGGCGATCAGCCGGATCGCCGACACGAAACGGTGCTCGGGGTCGTTGATGTCGAGCGAGTCGTGGTAGAACGCCGACAGGGCGCCCACGCAGCCGACCAGCACCGCCATCGGGTGCGCGTCGCGGCGGAAGCCGGCGAAGAAGCGGGTCATCTGCTCGTGCACCATCGTGTGGTGCGTGACCCGGTAGTCGAAGTCGCGGCGCTGCTCCTCGTTGGGCAGCTCGCCGTTCAGCAGCAGGTAGCAGATCTCGAGGTAGTCGCAGTGCTGCGCGAGCTGCTCGATCGGGTAGCCGCGGTACAGCAGCTCGCCCTTGTCGCCGTCGATGTAGGTGATCTTCGACTCGCAGGCGGCGGTCGACATGAAGCCCGGGTCGAAGGTGAACTTCCCGGTCTGGCCGTAGAGCTTGCGGATGTCGACGACGTCGGGCCCCATCGTGCCCTTGTAGACCGGGAACTCGACCGAGGGCGTGCCGTCGGTGAACGAGAGCGTGGCTTTTTGCTGCGAGGTCATCGGACTCTTCCTCTCAATGTTGATCGTTTCGCCCCGGGGGCAGCGCGCTCAGACCTCGCGCAGCATCCCGAGGACCCGCCTGGCCTGGGGCGAGGCGTCCTGACCGGGCTCGGTCCGTCCCAGAATCAGGTCAAGCAGTTCGTTGTCGGTCAGGCCCAGCAGCTCGTCCAGGCCCGCCACGTCGTCGTCGGTCAGCGATTCCTCGTACCGGTCGAAGAAGCGCTCGAAGACCAGGTCGTTCTCGAGCAGGCCGCGGCGCGAGCGCCAGCGAAGGCGCCGGCGCCGCGCGTCGTCCGCCTGGTGGCTGCCCGCCATCAGACGGTGCGCCTGACCATCAGTTCCTTGATCTTGCCGATCGCGCGCGTCGGGTTCAGGCCCTTCGGGCAGACGTCGACGCAGTTCATGATCGTGTGGCAGCGGAACAGCCGGTACGGGTCCTCGAGGTCGTCGAGGCGCTCGCTCGTGGCCTGGTCGCGGCTGTCGGCGATGAAGCGGTAGGCCTGCAGCAGGCCGGCGGGCCCCACGAACTTGTCGGGGTTCCACCAGAACGACGGGCACGAGGTGCTGCAGCAGGCGCACAGGATGCACTCGTACAGGCCGTCGAGCTCCTCGCGCTCCTCGGGCGACTGCAGCCGCTCCTTCTCGGGCGGCGGCGTGTCGTTGATCAGGTAGGGGCGGATCGAGTGGTACTGCTTGAAGAACTGGGTCATGTCGACGATCAGGTCGCGGATGACCGGCAGCCCGGGCAGCGGCTTGAGGACGATCGGCTCCTTCAGGTCGCGAAGGTTGGTGATGCAGGCCAGGCCATTCTTGCCGTTGATGTTCATCGCGTCGGAGCCGCACACGCCCTCGCGGCAGGAGCGGCGGAACGCGATCGAATCGTCGGCGGACTGCTTGATGCGCATCAGCGCGTCGAGCAGCATCTTGTCGGTGGGCAGGAGCTCGACCTCGAGGTCCTGCATGTAGGGCTTGGCGTCCTTGTCGGGATCGTAGCGATAGATCGAGAACTTCACCACGCGTTTGGCCTGCGCGCCCGACGGGGTCACGCTGACCGGGGATTCGACCACTGCGCTCATCGCTGCTCCTGCGCTCGTTCGGTGTGTCTGTTGGCTGGGCTCGTGCGGGCGCGCGTCAGAAGGTGCGCGCCTTCGGCTGGAAGGTTTCCACGGTGAGGGGCTTCATCGTGACCGGCTTGTACTCGAGCCGGTTGCCTTCCGAGAACCACAGCGTGTGCTTGATCCAGGTGGCGTCGTCGCGCTCGGGGAAGTCGCGATGCGCGTGGGCGCCGCGGCTCTCCTTGCGGGCCTCGGCCGACACGATCGTGGCCTTGGCGGTCTCGATCAGGTTCGCGACCTCGAGCGCCTCGACGCGCGCCGTGTTGAAGACCTGCGACTTGTCCTTTACGTGGATGTCGTTGCAGCGGGCCTCGATCTCGAGGATCTTCTGCACGCCCTGCTCGAGCAGCTCGCTTGTTCGGAACACGCCGCAGTGGGCCTGCATCGTGCGGCGGATGTCGTTGGCGACGTCCTGCGCGTTCTCGCCGGACTTCGAGCCGTCCAGCCTGGCCAGGCGGGCCAGCGCGTTGTCGCCGGCGTCGCTGGGCAGCGGCTTCTGGGCGCCGTCCTTGAGCCTGGACGAGACGATGTGGTTGCCGGCCGCGCGGCCGAACACCAGCAGGTCGAGCAGCGAGTTCGTGCCCAGCCGGTTCGCGCCGTGCACCGACACGCAGGCGCACTCGCCGATCGCGTACAGGCCGCCCACGACCGAATTGGGGTTGCCGTCCTTCGGGACCACGACCTGGCCGTGGTAGTTGGTCGGGATGCCGCCCATCTGGTAGTGGATGGTCGGCACGACCGGGATCGGGTCCTTGATCGGGTCGACGTTGGCGAACTTGATCGCGATCTCGCGGATCGACGGCAGCCGCTTCATGATCGTCTCGGCGCCGAGGTGATCGAGCTTGAGCAGCACGTAGTCGCCGTCGGGGCCGGCGCCGCGGCCTTCCTTGATCTCCTGGTCCATCGAGCGCGACACGAAGTCGCGCGGCGCCAGGTCCTTCAGCGTGGGCGCGTAGCGCTCCATGAAGCGCTCGCCGTGCTTGTTCAGCAGGATGCCGCCCTCGCCGCGCACGCCCTCGGTGATCAGCACGCCCGCGCCGGCCACGCCGGTCGGGTGGAACTGCCAGAACTCCATGTCCTCGAGCGGGATGCCGGCGCGCGCAGCCATGCCCATGCCGTCGCCGGTGTTGATGAAGGCGTTGGTCGAGGCCTGCCAGATCCGGCCGGCGCCGCCGGTGGCCAGCACCGTGACCTTGGCCTCGAGGATCATCACCTGGCCGGTCTCCATCTCGAGCGCGATCACGCCGACGCAGTCGCCCTCGCTGTCCCGGATCAGGTCGAGCGCCATCCACTCGACGAAGAACTGGGTGCGGGCGCGCACGTTGCGCTGGTACAGCGTGTGCAGCAGCGCGTGGCCGGTCCGGTCGGCCGCCGCGCAGGCGCGCTGCACCGGCTTTTCGCCGAAGTTGGCGGTGTGGCCGCCGAACGGGCGCTGGTAGATCGTGCCGTCGGGATTGCGGTCGAACGGCATGCCGAAGTGCTCGAGCTCGTAGACGACCTTCGGCGCCTCGCGGCACATGAACTCGATGGCGTCCTGGTCGCCGAGGTAGTCCGACCCCTTGACGGTGTCGAACATGTGCCAGTACCAGTTGTCCTCGCTCATGTTGCCGAGCGAAGCGCCGATGCCGCCCTGCGCGGCCACCGTGTGCGAGCGGGTCGGGAAGACCTTGGACAGCACCGCCACGCTGTAGCCGGCCTCGGCCAGCTGCAGCGAGCAGCGCATGCCGGCGCCGCCGGCGCCGACGATGACCGCGTCGAACTTGCGTCGCGGAAGGTTGTTCGACAGATGGTTCAGCACGTCGGCCATCTCAGACGCTCCAGAGAATCATGATCGCCCAGATGCCGTAGCCGACCAGCGCCACGATCGTGGCGATCAGCAGGAACAGGCGCAGGCCCGTGGGCTTGATGTAGTCCATGAAAATGTCGCGCACGCCGACCCACGCGTGCCAGACCAGCGACACCAGCGCGAGCAGCGTCAGCACCTTCATCCAGGTGGACGCGAACATGCCGGCCCAGCTGCCGTAGGTGAGCTCGGGCAGCGCGAACAGCCAGCCGAGCAGCACCAGCGTGTACGCCGCGATGATCACCGCGGTGATGCGCTGCGCGAGCCAGTCGCGCAGGCCGTAGTGCGCGCCGACGATCAGTCGTTTCGTGGTCATGGTTCAGAACGCTCCGAAGATCTTCAGCGCGACCAGCAGGGTCAGCGTGAGGCTGACCGCCAGCACCGCCGCCGCCGAGGCGCGCGAGGCCGCCTTCTCGACGCCCACGTGCATGTCGAGGAACAGGTAGCGGATGCCGGCGCACAGGTGGTGCAGGTAGGCCCAGGCGAGCGCCAGCAGAACCAGCTTGGCGAACCAGTGCGAGACGATGGCCCGGTAGCTCTCGAAGCTGATCTCCGAGACCAGGCTCTGCTGGAACAGGTACAGGACGAAGGGCAGGCCCACCAGGAACATCAGGGCGCCGCTGACCCGGTGCAGGATCGAGACGATGCCGGCAAGGGGCAATCGGTAGCCGACGATCTGGGTGACGTGGATGTTCCTGAATTCTGGGCGTGCTCTGCCCGCTGCTTTTTGTGCCGCGTCGGCCATGGCGTCCTCTGGGATGCAAAACCTTTACATTTTGACGCAAATTGGCGCATCGCACCAACGCGTCGCGGCGCCTGTCGGGTATTTCCGGACCCCTCCCGACGCCCCCCGCATGCTCAGATAAGTTCGTTGTAGTAGTGGTGGCCGGTGGTCACCGAATAGCCCCTGCGCAACTCGACCGGTCGGTCCTCGTAGGTGTAGGTGAGCCGCTCGACCAGCAGCAACGGCGACCCCTCGGGCACGGCCAGCTCTCGCGCCAGCGCCGGCTCGGCGGCGATCGCCTTCAGCCGCTCGGTCGCGCGGATCATCCGCGTGCCGAACTCGGCCTCGAACAGTCCGTAGAGCGGCCCGCTGTAGGCGCTCAACCGCTCGGCCGACAGGCCCTTGAAGCGCGCGCCCGGCAGCCAGATCTCGTCGAGCACGGTCGGGCGACCGTCGACTTCGAGCATACGCCGGATCTGCACGACCGCCTCGCCGGTGCGCAATTGCAGCAGCCGCGCCACCTCGACCGGCGCCCGCAGGCGGCGGCACTCGAGGATGCGGCTGGTCATCGGCATGGCTGCCGGCTCGCCCGCGCCGGCCGGCTCGTCGGGCCGGATGCGCAGGAAACGGAACTGGGTGCGCACCTCCTGGTGCGAGGCGACGAAGGTGCCCCGTCCCTGGCGCCTGACCAGCAGGTGGCCGGCCGCGAGCTCGTCGATCGCCTTGCGAACCGTGCCCTGGCTCACGCGGTAGCGCGCGGCCAGCTCGGTCTCGCTCGGGATCGCCTCGCCCGGCTTCCACTCGCCGTCCTGCAGGCTGCGCATCAGCAGCGCCTGGATCTGGCGGTAGAGCGGCGCGAAGGTCGGCGCGTCGTTTCCGGGACGGGTCTGGGGGTCGTTCATCGCCGAGATTGAACCACGAGCGAGCCCCGGAAGTCCAGTTTCTTATGTCTTATATAAGATATACATGAAAGTTGACACCGGGGGCGCCCGGACCTAAACTTCGCGCCATCCGGGCCCTGCCCGTCGGCGCCGCTCCGCGCGGCCGTTCAGGGGCGCCCGTCCGATCCCACTCAGCCCAGAGGTCAGACAATGTCCAAACCCGCAAAGCGCGTCGCCGTCACCGGCGCGGCCGGCCAGATCGGCTACAGCCTGCTCTTCCGCATCGCCAACGGCGACATGCTCGGCAAGGACCAGCCGGTCATCCTGCAGCTGCTCGACATCACGCCGGCGCTGCCGGCCGTGCGCGGGGTGGTCATGGAGCTCGAGGACTGCGCCTTCCCGCTGCTGGCCGGCGTCGTCGTGACCGACGATCCGAAGGCCGCCTTCAAGGACGCCGACTACGCGCTGCTGGTCGGCGCGCGCCCGCGCAGCAAGGGCATGGAGCGCAAGGACCTGCTCGAGGCCAACGGCGCGATCTTCACGGTCCAGGGCCGCGCGCTCGACGAGGCCGCCAGCCGCGACGTCAAGGTGCTGGTCGTCGGCAACCCGGCCAACACCAACGCGTACATCGCGATGAAGTCGGCCCCCGGCCTGCCGAAGAAGAACTTCACCGCGATGCTGCGCCTGGACCACAACCGCGCGCTGTCGCAGATCGCCGCGCGCACCGGCAAGCCGGTCGACCAGATCGAGAAGCTGGTCGTCTGGGGCAACCACAGCCCGACCATGTACCCCGACTACCGCTTCGCCACGATCGGCGGCGAGTCGGTCAAGGCCATGATCAACGACGACGCCTGGAACCGCGACACCTTCATCCCCACCGTGGGCAAGCGCGGCGCCGCGATCATCGAGGCCCGCGGCCTGTCCTCGGCGGCCTCGGCGGCCAATGCGGCGATCGACCACATGCGCGACTGGGCGCTGGGCACGAACGGCCGCTGGGTCACGATGGGCATCCCGTCGGACGGTTCCTACGGCATTCCCGAGGACGTCATGTACGGCTTCCCGGTCACCTGCGCCAACGGCGAGTACAAGATGGTCGAGGGCCTGGAGATCGACGAGTTCAGCCGCTCGCGGATGGACGCCACGCTCGCCGAACTGTTCGAGGAGCGCGACGGCGTCGCCCACCTGCTCGGCTGAGGCCGCGCACCGCGCCGCCGCCGATCGCGCCCGCGACCAAACGCCAGACCGGAGCCGCCGCGTGCATCCCGCCGACGTCCTGTTCCCGGGCTCGGCGCCGCCGGCGGCGCTTCCGGTGTGCGACCACTACGCGGGCAGCGAAGCGCTGATCCGCAAGTCGCTGGCCCGGCAGGCCGCCGGCGCGCGCAACGGACGGCCGCTGTTCGACGTCACCGCCGACTGCGAGGACGGCGCGGCGGTCGGCCGCGAGGCCGAGCACGCGGCGATGGTGGTCGACCTGCTCCGCTCGGGCGACAACCGCTTCGGCCGGCTGGGCGCGCGCATCCACGACCCCTCGCATCCGCACTGGCGCGCCGACCTCGAGATCCTGGTCCGCGGCGCCGGCGAGCGGCTGCCATACCTGATGGTCCCGAAGGTCGATCGCGCCCGCGATCTCGCCCGTGTCGTCGAGACCCTCGACGCGATCTCGGCCGCGGCGGGGCTCGCGCGGCCGGTACCGGTCCACGTGCTGGTCGAGTCGCCGCGCGCGCTGGCCGAGGTCGGCGCGATCGCCGCGCACCCGCGCGTCGAGTCGGTCTCCTTCGGCCTGATGGACTACGTCAGCGCCTTCGACGGCGCCGTGCCGGGCTCCGCGATGGCCTCGCCCGGCCAGTTCGAGCATCCGCTGGTGCGCCGCGCGAAGGTCGACATCGCGATGGCCTGCCACCGCGAGGGCAAGGTCCCGTCGCACAACGTCTGCACCGACATCGCCGACCCCGCCACGGCGGGCGCCGACGCCGGCCGGGCGCTGGCCGAGTTCGGCTTCACGAGGATGTGGAGCATCCATCCGATCCAGATCGGCCCGATCGTGGCCGCGCTGACCCCGTCGCCGGAGCAGGTCCGCGAAGGCGCGGAGATCCTGCTGGCCGCGCAGCGCGCGGACTGGGGCCCGATCCGCCACGCCGGACGCCTGCAGGACCGTGCGAGCTACCGCTACTGGTGGAGCCTGCTGAGGCGCGCAAGGGCGGCCGGCGCCGAGATTCCCGACGAAGCCGCGCAGGCCTTCTTCGGGCCGCGGGCCGGCGGCGGCTGAGGCGCGCCGCACCCGAGCCCGCGAAGGCAGCCCGAACGACAATCCGAACACCCAAGGAAGACACCGACATGACACAGACCGCAGGCCAGAAGTTCCGGCAGGCCCTCGCCGAGGAAACGCCGCTGCAGATCCCCGGCGCGATAAACGCCAACCACGCGCTGCTGGTGCGCAACGCGGGCTTCCGCGCCGTCTACCTGTCGGGCGGCGGCGTGGCGGCCGGCTCGCTGGGCCTGCCCGACCTGGGCATCTCCGGGCTCGACGACGTGCTGACCGACGTGCGCCGGATCACCGACGTCTGCGACCTGCCGCTGCTGGTCGACGTCGACACCGGCTTCGGGGCGTCGGCCTTCAACGTGGCCCGCACCACGAAGTCGCTGATCAAGTTCGGCGCCGCCGCGATGCACATCGAGGACCAGGTCGGCGCCAAGCGATGCGGCCACCGGCCGGGCAAGGAGATCGTGTCGCAGCAGGAGATGGTCGACCGGATCAAGGCCGCGGCCGACGCCCGCACCGACGACTCCTTCTTCATCATGGCCCGCACCGACGCCCTGGCCGTCGAGGGCATCGAGTCGGCGATCGAGCGCTCGATCGCCTGCATCGAGGCCGGCGCCGACGGCATCTTCGCCGAAGCGCTGACCGAGCTGCCGATGTACCGCCGCTTCGTCGACGCGGTGAAGGCGCCGGTGCTGGCCAACATCACCGAGTTCGGCCAGACCCCGCTGTACACGGTGGAGGAGCTCGCCGGCACCGGCGTGGCGATGGTGCTGTACCCGCTGTCGGCCTTCCGGGCCGCCAACAAGGCCGCGCAGAACGTCTACGAGGCGCTGCGCCGCGACGGCACGCAGAAGGCAGTCGTCGACACGATGCAGACCCGCAAGGAGCTCTACGACGCGATCGGCTACTGGGACTACGAGCGCAAGCTCGACGAGCTGTTCGCCAAGTCGCGCTGAGCCGCCGGGAACCGGCCGGGCCAAGAAATACCGCCAAGACGAGAGGAAGATCCCATGAGCAAAGAGACCCCAGCCGCCGGCTTCAAGCCGAAGAAGTCGGTCGCCCTGTCCGGCGTGACCGCCGGCAACACCGCGCTGTGCACCGTCGGCCGCAGCGGCAACGACCTGCACTACCGGGGCTACGACATCCTCGACATCGCCGACGTGGCCGAGTTCGAGGAAATCGCCTACCTGCTGGTGCACGGCAAGCTGCCCAACCGCGCGGAGCTGGCCGGCTACAAGGCCAAGCTGCGCTCGATGCGCGGCCTGCCCGCCAACGTGATGGACGCGCTGGAGTCGCTGCCGGCCTCGTCGCACCCGATGGACGTGATGCGCACCGGCGTGTCGGCGCTCGGCTGCCAGCTGCCCGAGAAGGACGACCACAACACGCCGGGCGCGCGCGACATCGCCGACCGGCTGATGGCCTCGCTCGGCTCGATGCTGCTGTACTGGTACCACTACAGCCACAACGGCAGGCAGATCGACGTCGAGACCGACGACGACTCGATCGGCGGCCACTTCCTGCACCTGCTGCACGGCCGCGAGCCCTCGGACGAGTGGGTGCGCGCCATGCACACCTCGCTGAACCTGTACGCCGAGCACGAGTTCAACGCGTCCACCTTCACCTGCCGCGTCATCGCGGGCACCGGCTCCGACATGTACTCGGCGATCACCGGCGGCATCGGCGCGCTGCGCGGCCCGAAGCACGGCGGCGCCAACGAGGTCGCCTTCGAGGTGCAGAAGCGCTACGACTCGCCCGACGAGGCCGAGGCGGACATCCGCCGGCGCGTCGAGAACAAGGAAGTGATCATCGGCTTCGGCCACCCGGTGTACACGATCGCCGACCCGCGCAACAAGATCATCAAGGAGGTTGCGCGCAAGCTTTCGAAGTCGGCGGGCGACATGAAGATGTTCGACATCGCCGAGCGGCTCGAGACCGTGATGTGGGACGTCAAGAAGATGTTCCCGAACCTCGACTGGTTCAGCGCGGTCAGCTACCACATGATGGGCGTGCCGACCTCGATGTTCACGCCGCTCTTCGTGATCGCCCGGACCTCGGGTTGGGCTGCGCACGTGATCGAGCAGCGGATCGACAACAAGATCATCCGCCCGAGCGCGAACTACACCGGCCCGGAGAACCGCAAGTTCGTGCCGATCGGCAAGCGCAAGTAGTCCGCCCCGCCCGCATCCGCGCTCCGACCGAACGCCCACGCCATGGCCGCCTTCGCTCGCCTGCCCGCCGCCGCCGGCTCGTCGCTGCGTCCCGCCGCGCTGGCGCTCGCGGTGTCGGCCTCCGCGGCGCTCGGGCCCGCGCTGGCGCAAGGCCTGCTCGAGTACCCGAGGCGCGCTTTCGGCCTCTGGGAGGTCCGCTCGGTGGGGGCGCAGGCGGCCGGCCTTCCGCCGGTGCGCCAGTGCGTCGGCGAGGGCACGGACAACGCGGAGCATCACATGGACCGGCAGTCCGGCCGGCGAGGCGCCTGCGAGTTCGGCCCGTTCCGCCGCGCGGGACTGGCGTGGACGGCGGAGTCCGAGTGCCGCCAGGGCGCGACGCGGATCACGAGCAGGTCCGTCCTGACCGGCGACCTGGCCTCCGCCTATCGCATCGACACGCTCGTGCGCTACGATCCGCCGCTCGCCGGCACCAAGAGCGAAGACCGCGAGGCGCTCGAGGCGCGCCGCCTCGGACCCTGCCTGGCCGGCCAGTCGGCGGGCGACGTCGTCGTTCCCGGCGTGGGCACCCTGAACATGGGCGACGGCGCGCCGCGCCGCAGTCCGTGACCCCAGTCAACCGATCCTTCTCGTAGTCAACCGACCCTACTCTTCGACGAGGTCATCCATGTCAACCAACGCGTTCAACACGCTGAAGGACTTCAAGCTGAAGTCCGGAAAGACCGGCAAGTTCCACTCGCTGCCGGCCCTGGCCCGCAAGTTCCCCAACGTCAAGCGGCTGCCGGTCTCGATCCGGATCGTCCTCGAATCGGTGCTGCGCAACTGTGACGGCAAGAAGGTCACGCAGGCGCACGTCGAGCAGCTGGCCAACTGGAAGCCCAACGACAAGCGCGTCGACGAGATCCCCTTCGTCGTGGCCCGCGTCGTGCTGCAGGACTTCACCGGCGTGCCGCTGCTGGCCGACCTGGCCGCGATGCGCGGCGTGGCCTCGCAGATGAAGCGCGACCCGAAGACGATCGAGCCGCTGGTGCCGGTCGACCTGGTGGTCGACCACTCGGTGATGATCGATCACTTCCGCGTCCCGAACGCGCTCGACATGAACATGAAGCTGGAGTTCCAGCGCAACGCCGAGCGCTACCAGTTCATGAAGTGGGGCATGCAGGCCTTCGACACCTTCAAGGTCGTGCCCCCCGGCATCGGCATCGTCCACCAGGTCAACCTCGAGTACCTGGCGCGCGGCGTGCACAAGAACAAGGACGGCGTCTTCTACCCCGACTCGCTGGTCGGCACCGACAGCCACACCACGATGATCAACGGCATCGGCGTGGTCGGCTGGGGCGTGGGCGGCATCGAGGCCGAGGCGGGCATGCTCGGCCAGCCGGTCTACTTCCTGACCCCCGACGTCGTCGGCGTGCACCTGAAGGGCAAGCTGCGCGAGGGCTGCACCGCCACCGACCTGGTGCTCACCATCACCGAGATGCTCCGCCGCGAGAAGGTGGTCGGCAAGTTCGTCGAGTTCTTCGGCGAGGGCACCCGCTCGCTGGCCGTGCCCGATCGCGCGACGATAGCCAACATGGCGCCCGAGTACGGCGCCACGATGGGCTTCTTCCCGGTGGACGAGAAGACGATCGACTACTTCGAGGGCACCGGCCGCACGAGGGACGAGATCGACGCGCTCGAGAGCTACTTCAGGGCGCAGGGCCTGTTCGGCGTGCCCAAGGCCGGCCAGGTCGACTACTCCAAGGTGCTCGAGCTCGACCTGTCGACGGTCGCCCCGTCGCTGGCCGGCCCGAAGCGCCCGCAGGACCGGATCGAGATCGGCAAGGTCAAGGACACCTTCGCCGACCTGTTCTCGAAGCCGGTGGCCGAGAACGGCTTCAACAAGAGCGCGGAGGACCTGGGCAAGACCTACAAGACCAGCGCCGGCACCGATCTGCGCAACGGCGACGTGCTGATCGCCGCGATCACCTCCTGCACGAACACGTCGAACCCCGGCGTGCTGCTCGCGGCCGGCCTGCTGGCCAAGAAGGCGGTCAAGCTGGGCCTGACGGTCAAGCCGCACGTGAAGACCTCGCTGGCCCCGGGCTCGCGCGTCGTCACCGAGTACCTCGAGCGCGCCAAGCTGCTGCCCTACCTGGCCGAGCTCGGCTTCAGCGTGGCGGCCTACGGCTGCACCACCTGCATCGGCAACGCCGGCGACCTGACGCCCGACATCAACGAGGCGATCACGGCGAACGACATGGTCTGCGCCGCGGTGCTGTCGGGCAACCGGAACTTCGAGGCGCGGATCCACCCGAACCTTCGCGCGAACTTCCTGGCCTCGCCGCCGCTGGTCGTCGCCTACGCGATCGCCGGCAACGTCAACGTCGACCTGATGACCGAGCCGATCGGCAAGGACAAGAAGGGCCGCGACGTGTTCATCGGCGACGTCTGGCCGACCACCGAAGAGATCCACGCGCTGATGAAGTACGCGATGGACCCGCGGACCTTCAAGCGCCTGTACTCCGACCTGACCAAGGACCACGTGCTGTGGAACAAGGTGCCGTCGGCGTCGGGCCAGGTCTACGACTGGCCGAAGTCGACCTACATCGCCGAGCCGCCCTTCTTCGACGGTTTCGCGCTGCAGCCGGGCAACTTCGACTCGTCGATCCGCGGCGCCCGCGCGCTGGGCCTGTTCGGCGACTCGATCACGACCGACCACATCTCGCCGGCCGGCTCGATCAAGGAGAACTCGCCCGCGGGCCAGTACCTGATCGCCAACGGCGTGGGCAAGGCCGACTTCAACTCGTACGGCGCCCGGCGCGGGAACCACGAGGTGATGATGCGCGGCACCTTCGCCAACGTCCGGATCAAGAACCTGATGATCCCGGCCCGGGCCGACGGCAGCCGCGAGGAAGGCGGCGTGACGCTGCACCAGCCCACCGGCGAGAAGATGTTCATCTACGACGCCGCGATGCGCTACATCGAGGAGGGCACGGCCACCGTGATCTTCGGCGGCGAGGAGTACGGCACCGGCTCGTCGCGCGACTGGGCGGCCAAGGGCACCCAGCTGCTGGGCGTGAAGGCAGTCGTGGCCCGCAGCTTCGAGCGGATCCACCGCTCGAACCTGGTCGGCATGGGCGTGCTGCCGCTGCAGTTCAAGGGCAAGGACTCTTGGGAGTCGCTCGGGATCGTCGGCGACGAGCAGTTCGACATCCACGTGCCCGCCGACCTGAAGCCGCAGCAGGACATCCGGATGACGATCACCCGCAAGGACGGATCGACGAAGGAAGTGACGCTGCTGTCGCGGATCGACACGCCGATCGAGGTCGACTACTACCGCCACGGCGGCATCCTGCCCTACGTGCTGCGCGAGCTGCTGGCCGCGTAAGGAGCGGGGGCGCCGGTTTCCCCGGCGCCCCCTTCCCCCTTCCCCCTCCCGCCCTTTACACTCTCCGGATCCCTCCAGACCCCGGACCCCCCGCCGTTGTTTCGCGCCGACCCAGCCCCGACGCCGGACGCCAGACGCCCGCAAGCGCCTGCGGACAGCCGTCCGCCGGAGGGCCCCGGCGCCGCGCCCGGAGGCATCGCGCTGGCGCTCGCGGTGCTGGCCATCGCTTTCCTGGGTTGCCTGATCGCCCGGCTGGTCTCGCCGCCCGCCCCCGGCGTGCTGCTGGTGTGGCCCGCCGCGGGCGTCGCGCTCGCCTTCGCGTGGCGCGGCGGCGCGCGCTGGGTGCTGCCGGCCGCCGCCGGCGCGGCGCTGTGGGCCTGGGTCGACACCGCGCTCGCCGGGCCGACGCTGGCGGCCTTCGCCGCGACCGCCGCGGGCCCGGCCCTGGCCGTGCGCCTGATGCGCCAGCTGGGAGACTGGAAACCTGCGGACTTCCGCCTCGACGCATCGGTCAGGTTCGCGATGCTCGTGCTGCTGGTGGCCGCGCCGCTCGACGCGCTGATCGCCGCGATCGGCCTGCCCCCCTCGATCGCCGGGGCCGACGCGGGCGCGGCCCAGCGCTTCGCGGTGTGGTGGCTGATCGATGCGCTCGGCATGCTCCTGGTCGCCCCTGCGCTTCTCGCCTGGTTCGGCAACGGCGAGGGCTCGCTCGCGGCGCCCGGCTCGCCTTCCGCCGAGCGCGCCTCGCGCCTGGTCGCGCCCGACTCGCTGGCGATCGTCGCCACGCTGGCCATGGGCGCGGTGAGCGCGGCACTCGCTGCCCTGGGCCACCCGGGCTTTTCCCACGCGCTGCTCTTCCTCTACTTCCCTATCGTGGCCTGGACCGCGATCCGCTGCGACGAGCACGCCACCGCGCTGACCCTGCTCGTGACCGGCCTGCCCTTGCTGGCGCTGCGCGCCTGGCAGACTTCCGCCGCCGGGGTGCCCGCCAGCGAGGCGCTCGATGCGCCGCTGCTGCTGGGTTGCGCGGTCATCGTCGCGCTGATGCTGCAGGCGACGGCCGCCGACCGGCGCTTCGCGCTGGCGCGCGTTGCCCGCCAGGCACGCGAGGACATGTCGACCGGCCTGCTCAACGACCGCGGCCTGATCGCCGAGGTCGGCGAGCGCCTGGCCACGCCGGGGCGACCCGACTACGGCCTGATCGGCCTGCACCTGACGAACTTCGACACGCTCAACGACCTCTGTGGCGCGCTGCCGGCGATGCAGCTCGAGCAGGACATCGCGGCCGTGCTGCAACGGCAACCGGGGCTGCGGGCCGCGGCGCGCCTGTCGGCCGGCCGCTTCGCGCTGCTCGTCGAGGCCGATTCGGTCGCGCGGGTGCGCGCGATCGCCCGCGAGCTCTACTCGCAGTTCAACGGCCAGCTGTTCCGAACCGAGCACGGCAGCGTCCGGCTGCAGATGTGCGTGGGCGGGCTGCTGGTCGATCGCCACGCGCAGATCGACAGCGAGGACTGCCTGGTCTCGATGTCCGACGCGCTGGCGATCGCGGCGAGCGTGCGCGAGCCCCAGCTCTTCGTCGAGCCGCTGTCGCAGACGATGATCGACGCGCGCCGCTCGCACCAGACCCGGATCGAGCAGATCCGCGAGGCGATCCGCGACCAGCGATTCGCGCTGCACGCGCAGCCGATGGTCGACCCCGAGGCGCCGCCCGGCAAGCTGTCCTACGAGGTGCTGCTGCGCCTGCTCGACCGCGATGGCGCGCTGATCAGGCCGCCCGAGTTCCTTTCGCTGGCGGGCCAGGCCCAGATGACCCCGGCCATGGACCGCGGCGTGATCCGCTCGGTGTTCGCCTGGCTCGCCGCGCACCCGGAAGCCCTCGCCCGCACCTGGAAGTGCTCGATCAACCTGTCCGGGCTGACGATGAGCGACGGCACGATCGCCGGTTTCATCCGCGAGCAACGTGCCGTGCACGGCATCCCGGCCGAGCTGATCGTGTTCGAGATCACCGAGAGCGAGGCGATCCGCAACCCGGCGGCCGCGTCCCGGCTGGTCGACGACCTGAAGGCCGAGGGCTTCGGCATCGCGCTCGACGACTTCGGCACCGGGCTGGCCACCTTCGAGTACCTGAAGCGCTTCCCGCTCGACTACCTGAAGATCGACGGCTCGTTCATCCGCAACCTGACCACCAGCCCGATCGACGAGGAGATCGTGCTGTCCACGGTGCGGGTGGCGCAGCGGCTCAACGTGCGCACCGTCGCCGAGCACGTCCACAGCCGCGAGGTGCTCGACCGCGTCACCGAGCTCGGCATCGCCCATCTGCAGGGCAACCTGATCGGGAGCCCCTGTCCTCTCGCCGAGATCTTCGACACCACGCCCGCCGGCGAGCCGCTCACCGAAGAGTCAGGTCCGCGAACCAGGTCCTGAACCGGCCGCCGCCCTGGTCGCTGTCGGCGCCCACGGCCACCGCGGCAAGCGGGGCCATGCCCGGACCGTACTCCTGCCCGAAGCACGCCGCGAAGTCGCGGCGGACGTCGCGCCTTTCCTCGTACCACACGCCGGACCGCGCGGCCGGCCTGGCGACGATCATCCGGACGCGCGAGGTGAACGGCGACTCGATCGGGCGGCCCGGGTCGTCGCCGGCGTGCAGCAGGTAGCAGATCGTGGCGGCGGGGACCTGCTCGCCGCGGAACGCGCCGGCAAGGCTCAGCGCCATCCGCTGCGAAAGCGGGACCCGTTCGAGCGGATAGTCGAACATCAGGTAGATGCGCGCCGCGAAGTCGTCGCCCCCGCGCTCGCCTAGCCGGCTGGCGATCGGAAAGCCGTCGACGCGCCAGCGCCATGCGAGCCCGGCCGCCGCGGCCCCGGGCTCGAGCGGGTGCGCCCAGGCCGATGCCGAAGCTTCCGACTCGATCAGCAGGTGGCGCTCCCCTTCCCTTTCCGAGATCACCGCCCGGTTGGGCGTCACCCCCGAAACGCGGCGCTCCTGCCACGGCACGGCCGGCGGGCCGCCCGGGGCCATCTCCGAGAAGCGCGCGATCCTCGCGCTGGCAGGCTGCGTTCGCCCGCGGCGCGGCGCGAGCGCGCCCGCCAGCGCGACCACCGCACCCGCCGACAGCAAGCCGCGGCGACTTTCGAAAGCCTCGAGGGCCTGCGAGCGCGCCAGGTCGACCGGCTCGTCGACGTCCCATACGGTCCGCAACTCCGACCAAGACAGCCCGGCGGCCCGCAGGCGCTCGCGAGTCTCCGCCATCACGGTCGGCCCGCCCCAGGCGATCGACGCGAAGGCCTGCGGCGCGTCGCGCCGGCAGCCGACCAGCGCGTAGCCGCCGTCCTCGGTCGGGGCGAAGACCGCGTCGTGGCCGGCGAGCGCCTCGAAGGCGGCGCGCAGGTCCCCGGGCGTCAGGCAAGGGGCGTCGCAACCGATCAGCACCGGCAGGCAGCCCTCGGCAAGCGCGCGCGACAGCGCCTCTCGCATCCGCTCGCCGAGGTCGGGCCCGCGTTGCGCCGACAGGATCGCCCCGTGGGCCCGCGCCAGCGCCGCGCACTCGCCGTCGCCATCCTCTCCGGCGATGCAGAGTTCGAGCGAATCGACTCCGACGGACGCGGCGGTGGCGAGCGCGCGAGCAAGCATCCGGCGGTACGCCGCGAGCGCCGCTTCGTCGCCGATCCCGGCGGCCAGGCGCGTCTTGACCTGCCCGAGCCGCGGCACGCGGGCGAAGACGATCAGCCGGCGCCCGGCCGGCAGCGGCGGCACTTCGCGCGGCGCGGCGCTCATGCCCGGCTGCGCCGGTTCATGCCCGCCCCCTGCGACGCCCGTAATAGCGCGCATGCAGCCAGTCGGGCGAGGCACCCAGGAAGTACAGCGCGCGCCACCACCACATCCCGACGATCGTTCGCAGCGCGCCGCGCGCCTGCCAGCGCCGGGCCGATACCGCCACCCGCTCGCGCAGGCAGGCAGGCGGCCCGGCGACACGCTTGAGCCGCCGGCTGATCTCGATGTCCTCCATCAGCGCGATCGGCGGGAAGCCGCCGACTCGCCGCCAGGCGGCACGCGCCACGAAGATCGCCTGGTCGCCGGTGCAGATGCCGCTGAGCCGCGAGCGCAGGTTCATCATCGCGCCGACGATCGCGAGCAGACGGCCCGGGGCATCGAGGGACACGTCGAAACGCCCCCAGTGACGCGCGGCGAGGCTTGCGCGCAGCGCTGCGGCCCAGCCTTCGGGCAGGCGCGTGTCGGCGTGCAGGAACAGCAGGACCTCGCCCGAGGCGACTGCCGCGCCGGCATTCATCTGCGCGGCGCGCCCCCTGGCGGCGTCGGTCACGAGCTTCGCGCCGGCCGCGCGCGCCAGCTCCACGGTGGCGTCGGCGCTGCCTCCGTCGACCACGATCACCTCGTCGGCCTCGCGCAGCGCCGGGCGCAGCGCGGCGACGATGCCGGCCGCCTCGTTCAGCGCCGGCACCACGACCGAGATCCGGAGCGCGCCCGCCATCCTCGTCAGCCCCGTCCGGCGGAAGCCTGGCCGCCGCTCCGGAAGCGCGCGATGAAGCGCCGGTCGATGTCGTCCTTCCAGCGCCAGGCCCATGCGCCGGCCGCGGCGAGGGGGCCGCGGATCGCGATCGCGCTGCCGTCGCAGCGGTTGAGCAGCGCCAGCGCGCGACGCTGCGCGCGGTAAGGCGCCGCATCGCTTCCGCGCGCGATCGACTCCGCGAGCGCCGGTCCCTGCCGCAGCGCGTGCACGCCGGAGCGCGGCACCCGCTGGTCGACGAAGCTGGCGCAGTCGCCGCTGGCCCACACGCCGTCGGACGAGACCGAGCGCAGGCGGGAGTCGACGGCGATCCCGCCGTCGGGCGCCACCGCCACGCCGTGGCGGCGCGCCGCTGCGCCCAGCCACGCCGGCGGCTCGGCACCCGTGGCCAGCAGCGCGAAACCGTACTCGACCCTTTTCCGCCCGCCCGCGGTCTCGAAGACCAGCGCGCCGTGCTCTCGCCCGACCAGGCGGTGCCCGGCGAGCACCTTCACCCCCGCCCGCTGCAGCGAGCGCGCGGCCAGCCAGGCGCCGATGCGCGACTGGCCTTCGAGGACTCCGGCCCCGGCGGTGCACAGCAGGACCGTCGAGCCGGCCAACGACGCCTCGCGGGCGGCGCGGCTCGCCAGCGCGAAGGCCAGCTCGACCCCGGCCGCGCCGGCGCCGACCACGACCAGGCTGCGCGCCCCGGGGGCCCGCTCGAGGGCGGCGAGCCAGGCCTCCCAGGTCTCGGTGAAAAGCGCGAAGGGCTTCGCGCCCACGACCCCGATCGGGTCGCCGGTCCCGGGCGGCAACGGAATCGCCGAGCCGACGTTGATCGAAAGCTCCGAATAGTCATGCCCGCCGCCGCGCGCGTCGATCACGCAGCGCTGGTCGAAGCGGATGTCGATCGCTTCGGCCTCGATCCATTCGACGCCCAGGCGCTCGCAGTGGGCGCGCAGGTCGATCGCGCAGTCTTCGAAGCGGTACTGGCCGGCCATCCAGCCGGGCATCATCCCCGAGTAGAGCAGCCGGCGCGAAGGTGCCAGCAGGCTGACGTGCCGGCGCGGCTGGAGCGCGCGCAGCCGCTCGAGCGCGGCCAGGTGGGTGTGGCCGCCGCCGAGCAGCAGAAGGCGTCCGCTCACGCAGCGTCCCGCTCAGCCGGGCGCCGCGCGGCTCGCGGACCGGCGAGCGCGCGCGCCGGTCACTTCGCGAACAGCGACGCGATGTCGCGGAAGGCCTTGAACTCCAGCGCGTTGCCCGACGGATCGAGGAAGAACATCGTGGCCTGCTCGCCCACCTGGCCCTTGAAGCGCACGTGCGGCTCGATCACGAAGGACACGCCGGCCGCCTTCAGGCGATCGGCGAGCGCGTGCCAGTCGTCCATCGGCAGCACGACGCCGAAATGGCGCACCGGTACCTGGTCGCCGTCGACCGCGTTGGTCGCGGCCTGCCGGGCCTCGTCGGGCGCGAGGTGCGCGACGACCTGGTGGCCGTAGAGATCGAAATCCACCCACTCGTCGGAGCTTCGCCCCTCGGGGCAACCGAGCAGGTCGCCGTAGAAGGCGCGCGCCGCGGCGAGATCGTGGACGGGAAACGCGAGATGGAAGGGATGCACGGCCATGGCTTCGAGGAGGACGAGGAGGAGCGTGACGGGAAGGAACTCGGCCCGCACGCGACGGCGGGGTCCGAGACCCGCCGATTATCGCAGAGCCGGATCGGCGCCATCGCGCGCCGATGGCGCGGGCTCGGCCAGCGCGGCGACGATGCTCCCGCCCTGCTCGACGGCCTCGGACGGCTGCCGGGGCGGCAGCCCCCGATCCGGCTCCTCGTCGGGATGGCGGATCTGCCGCAGCACGATCGCCGCGTGCACCGCCTGGTCCGCCAGCCGCCAGGTGAGCCTGGCCCCGCGCAGGACGCGGTCCATCTCGACGATCGGCAACTGGCCGAGGGCGCCGGCCTCGAGCAGCCGCTCCTTGGTTTCCAGGTAGTCGCGGTGCAGCCGCGCCAGCGTGTCGTCGCCCGCCAGCCCCGGGTCGGGCCCGTCCGGCCTCGCGCATCGGTCGATCGCCGCGGCGGCATCGTCGACGAAGGCCGCCAGCGCCCCGCCGACTGTCTCGGGAGCCGGGGCGCCGCGCTCGGCGTGCGCGGCGTCGAGGTGCTCGGCGGCCTCGACCGTGGTCTCCAGGTAGCGCGAGGCGTAGAGCATCCGCGTGATCCGCGCGGCGACGTCGCCCGGCATTGACTCGCGATTGACCAGCGTGACGAAATCACCGAATGCGTGGTCGAGCCCGCGAAGGGCCTCGATCTCGCGGGCGAGCGGCAAGCGCCCCGGCTCCGCGCCGCGCGCCCGCAGTGCCCGCAGCGCGATGCCCCAGGTCATCGCCGCCATCCGGTCGAGCTCCCGTCCCATCGCATCGAGCGCGAGCTGGGGAACGGCGGCCGCGTGGCGGTCCAGGAAGCGCGGGCGCGAAGCGTCCTCCTCGGCGCTGCGAAAGCGCCTCTCGAGGAAGCTCGACAGGCGGTCCGCGATCGGCCACACGAAGATCACCCCGGCCACGTTGAACAGCGTGTGGAACAGCGCCAGCACCGCGGCGGGCTCCTCGCCGATCCCGGTCGCCGCGCCGAGGGCCAGGATCGCGTCGACCAGCCAGGGCAGGGCCGCGATCGCCGCCGCGGCGGTCAGCAGGTTGAAGACCACATGGGCCGCCGCCGCGCGCTTCGCGTTCGGCGTGGCGCCCATTGCAGCCAGCAGCGCCTTCACCGTGGTGCCGACGTTCGCACCGATCACCACCGCGGCCGCGTCGTGCAGGCCGATCGAGAGCCCCTGGGCGGCGCTGAGCGCCACGGCGATCGCGGCGCTGGACGACTGCATCAGCACGGTGAGCAGCGCGCCCGCGATCACGTGGGCGACCGTGTTCAGCGGCTCCCCCATTCCCTGCGGCAGCGCGAAGGCCTGGCCCTGGCCGGCGAAGCCCTGCTGGAGGGTCGCGATCCCGATGAACAGGACGCCGAAGCCGGCCAGCGTGACCCCGAGCGCGCCGCGCCGCCCCTTCGGATCGCTCAGCCTGAGCAGCATCCCGGCGCCGACCAGCGGCAGCGCGAGCGCCTCGACCTTCAGCGAAAGGCCGACCAGCGCCACCAGCCAGCCGGTCATCGTCGTGCCGACGTTCGCCCCGAACAGTACCCACATCGACTGGCGCAGGTTCAGCAGGCCCGCGTTGACGAAGCCGATCGCGGCCATCGTGACCGCGCTCGACGACTGCACGACTGCGGTCACCAGCATCCCCGACGCGAGGCCCCGCAGCCTGGTGCCGGTGAAGCGCGCGAGGATGCGCTGCAAGGCCGGCCCGGCCGCGGTCTTGAGCCCGTCGGTCATCAGCCACATCCCGAGCAGGAACAGGCCGATGCCGCCGGCTATGCCGCCGAGCGTGGCGAGCGTCATCGCGGATCCTGCCTCGCGCGGAGCGCCGGCCTCAGGAGCCGGCGGGCTCCCCGAATCCGCCGCCGCCCGGCGTCTCGACGACGAAGACGTCGCCGGCCGCGAGTTCGGCCTTGTCGGCGTGGCCGAGCTCCTCGACCCGGCCGTCCGACCGCACGACGTAGTTGCGGCCCGGCGCGCCCGGTTGCCCGCCCGCCGCCCCGAAGGCCGGGTGGACCCGGCCGTTGGACAGGATCGACGCGGTCATCGGCTCGAGGAAGCGGACCCTGCGGATGCCGCCGTCGCCGCCGCGCCAGCGCCCGGCGCCGCCGGACCCCGCGCGGATCTCGTAGCTCTCGAGCCGCACCGGGAAGCGCAGCTCGAGCACCTCGGGGTCGGTCAGCCGCGAGTTGGTCATGTGCGTCTGCACGACCGCGGTGCCGTCGAAACCGCCGACCAGCCTGCCCTTCTCGTCGAACGTGCCGCCCGCCCCCGAGCCGCCGGAGATCGTCTCGTAGTACTGGTAGCGGGCATTGCCGAAGGTGAAGTTGTTCATCGTCGGCGTGCCCGAGGCCATCACGCCGAGCGCCCCGTACAGGCAGTTGGTGATGCACATCGAGGTCTCGACGTTGCCGGCCACGACCGCCGCCGGATGGCGCGGATTGAGCATCGTGCCCTCGGGAACGATCACCGTGATCGGCTTCAGGCAGCCGGCGTTCATCGGGATCTCGTCGTCGACCAGCGTGCGGAACACGTACAGCACCGCGGCCATCGTGACCGCGAGCGGCGCGTTGAAGTTGTTCGGCAGCTGCTGCGAGGTGCCGCTGAAGTCGATCGTGGCGCTGCGGCTCGCATGGTCCACGGTGATCCTCGCGCGGATCGTCGCGCCGTTGTCCAGCGGCAGCGCGAACTCGCCGTCCTTCAGCGCGCCGATCACGCGGCGCACCGACTCCTCGGCGTTGTCCTGCACGTGGCCCATGTAGGCCATGACCACATCGAGTCCGAACTGCCTGACCATCTTCAGCAGCTCCTCTCGGCCCTTCTCGTTGGCCGCGATCTGGGCGCGCAGGTCGGCGATGTTCTGGTCCGGGTTGCGGGCCGGGTACTTCGCCGACGACAGCGCGTCGCGCAGCGCCTGCTCGCGGAAGTTGCCCCCCTGGACCAGGTGGAAGTCGGTGAGCAGCACGCCCTCTTCGTCGATCGTGCGGCTGTCGGGCGGCATCGAGCCCGGCGTGATGCCGCCGATGTCGGCGTGGTGGCCGCGCGAGCCGACGTAGAACAGGATCTTCTCGCCGGCCTCGTCGAAGACCGGCGTGATCACGGTCACGTCGGGCAGGTGCGTGCCGCCGGCGTAGGGGTCGTTCAGCACGTAGACGTCGCCGGGCGCGAGCGGCGCCTTCGGCGGCTCGGCGCCTTCCTGGGCCACGTGCTCGCGAATGATCGCCTGCACGCTGGCGCCCATCGACCCGAGATGCACCGGCATGTGCGGCGCGTTGGCCACCAGGTTGCCCTGCGAGTCGAACACCGCGCAGGAGAAGTCGAGCCGCTCCTTGATGTTGACCGAGTGCGCGGTGTTCTGCAGCCGGTAGCCCATCTGCTCGGCGATCGACATGAACAGGTTGTTGAAGATCTCGAGCATCACCGGATCGGCGTCGGTGCCGACCGCGACCCGCTTCGGGCGCGCGAGGTAGCGCGCCAGCACCAGGTCGCCGCGCTCGCTCATCTCGGCGCGCCAGCCGGGCTCGACGATCGTGGTCGCGGTGGCCTCGACGACGATGGCCGGCCCGTCGATCCTGGCGCCGGCCGGGATCGCCTCGCGCCGGTACATCGGCGTGTCGTGCCAGTCGCCGCCGGAGAACATCCGGACCGAGGCCTCGGGGTTCGCGGCGCCGGCACCGCCGGTGGTCGGCGCCTTCGCCCCGGCCGCCGCGTCGAGCGCGTCCTCGGGCGAGGCGCCCAGCACCTCGACGACCGCCGATTCGACGATCAGCGCGCGGTCGGGAAGCAGGAACGCGAATCGCTGCCGGTAGGCGCGCTCGAAGGCATCGCGCAGCTCGGCGATCGTGCCCCACGACACGGCCAGCGCGGTGTCCGTGCCCTGGTAGCGGATCATCGCGCGGCGGATCGCGCGCAGCTGCCGCGCGGGCTCGCCCTGGGCGACCAGCTCGTCGCGACCGGCCGCCTCGAGCTCGTCGAGCACGCGCTCGGCCTCGGCGTGGCCGTCGGCGTCGAGCACCTTCTCGACCGAGCGCTCGCGCATCGCCACCTGCTCGGCCAGGCCCATGCCGTAGGCCGACAGCACGCCGGCCAGCGGATGGGCGAGCACGGTCGGCATCGCCAGCGCATCGGCCACCAGGCAGGCGTGCTGGCCGCCGGCGCCCCCGAAGGTGGTCAGCGTGTACTTGGTGACGTCGTAGCCGCGCTGCACCGAGATCTTCTTGATCGCGTTGGCCATGTTCGCCACCGCGATGTCGATGAAGCCCTGGGCCACCTCCTCCGGCTGCATCTTCCGGCCGGTCGCGGCCTCGATCTCGGCGGCCAGCGCGGCGAACTTCTCGCGCACCACGCCGGCATCGAGCGGCTGGTCGCCGTCCGGGCCGAACACCGCCGGGAAGAACGAAGGCTGGATCTTGCCGAGCATCACGTTCGCGTCGGTGACCGTGAGCGGGCCGCCGCGCCGATAGCAGGCGGGGCCCGGGTTCGCCCCCGCCGAATCGGGGCCGACCCGCATCCGCGCGCCGTCGAAGAACAGGATCGAGCCGCCGCCGGCCGCGACCGTGTGGATGCTCATCATCGGCGCGCGCATCCGCACGCCGGCCACCTGCGTGTCGAGCTCGCGCTCGAACTCGCCGGCGTAGTGCGAGACGTCGGTCGAGGTGCCGCCCATGTCGAAGCCGATGATCCGGTCGAAGCCGGCCGCGCTGCTGACCCGCGCCATGCCGACGATGCCGCCGGCCGGGCCCGACAGGATCGAGTCCTTGCCCTGGAAGGTGCGCGCGTCGGTGAGGCCGCCGTTGGACTGCATGAACTGCAGCTTCACGCCCTCCATCGCCCCGGCGACCCGGTCGACGTAGCGGCGCAGGACCGGCGACAGGTAGGCGTCGACGACCGTCGTGTCGCCTCGCGGCACGAAGCGGATCAGCGGCGAGACCTCGTGCGAGACCGAAATCTGCGTGAAGCCGACCTCGCGCGCGATCGCGGCCAGCCGCCGCTCGTGATCGGTGTGGCGATAGCCGTGCATCAGCACGATCGCGATCGCGCGCAGCCCCGCATCGTGGGCCTTGCGAAACGCGTCGCGCGCGCCGGCATCGTCGAGGGGAACGACGACCTCGCCGCTCGCCGAGATCCGCTCGTCGACCTCGACCACGTCGCGATAGAGCAGCTCGGGCAGCACGATGCGGCGCTCGAACAGCTTCGGCCGGTTCTGGAAGGCGATCCGCAGCGCGTCGCGAAAGCCCCGGGTGACGACCAGCAGCAGCGGCTCGCCCTTTCGCTCGAGCAGCGCGTTGGTGGCGACCGTTGTGCCCATCTTCACCGCCTCGACCCGCTCGGGCGAGACCGGCTCGCCCGCCTTCAGGCCGAGCAGGCGCCGGATGCCCTCGACCGCCGCGTCGGCGTAGAGCTCCGGGTTCTCCGACAAGAGCTTGGCGGTCTGCAGCGAGCCGTCGGGCCGCCGCGCGACGATGTCGGTGAAGGTGCCGCCGCGGTCGATCCAGAACTGCCAGCGCGCGTCGTGGTCGGGGCTCGTCATCGTAGGGGTTCCTGTGTGGTTCGTTCGGTTCGTCGAAAGTCCGGGGAACGGCGGTCGGCGCCTCGTCAGAGCGAAGCCGCGGCTCGCGCCGCCTGGTCGTAGAGGCCGGACAGCGCCCGGAGGATTCCGGCCAGCTCGGCGAGCCCCGGGGCGACATTGCCGCTGCCGCCCGCCGCCCCGAGTCCGTCGGCGGCGCTCGCCAGCAGGCAGCGATCACGCACCCGCCGGTAGCGTTCCACCGTTTCGCGCCCTGCCTTCGTCGTCGACCACAGGGCCTCCTTGCCGACCTTCTCGCTGCTCACCAGCCCAAGGCCGGCGAGCTTTCGCAGGGCATAGGACACCACGTGCGTGTCCTCGTAGTTCAGGGTGAAGCAGATGTCGGCGAGCTTCTTGGCCCGTTCCCGGTGATGCACGTGGTGCAGCACCAGCACGTCGGTCACGGTCAGGTCGGGCACCCCGGCAGCGGCCATGCAGCGGACGATCCAGCGGTCGAAGGCGTGGCCGGCCACGATCAGTCCGAACTCGAGCTCGGACAGGCCGGCCCAGTCCCCGTCTGCCAGGTGCGAGGAGGAGAGGATCGGTCTTTCGGAAGCCGGCCTGCTCCCCGGGGCGGTTCGCGAGTCCATCAGGCGGATCTCTCTTCAGGAAGACATCGCATGTAAAACATATACGTTTTACAGCCAGTTTGCACCAACCGAGCGCTCCAGGCAAGCGCCGCGCCGTGAAGCCGTGCTCGGCTATGCTTGCGCTGATCCCGCAACCGTTTCACGCCGTCTCGACCCAGCATGCGCCGAGCCCCGCCTCCCGAGCACCCCCTGCTGCGAACGGCCTCCATTCGTGCGCTCGAGCGGGAAGCCCTCTCGCGAAGCGCGCCCGGCGAACTGATGGCCAGGGCCGCGACCGCGGTGGCCGATGCGGCGGAGCGACTGGCGCGCGGGCTGCCGGCGGGCACGCCGATCCACGCTTTCTGCGGACCGGGCAACAACGGCGGCGACGCGCTGCTGGCCGCGATCCTCCTCAGGGAGCGCGGCTTCGCGGCGCGCGCCTTCGAGCTGTCGGGCGCGTCCGCGGGCGTCAATCCTCCGGCCGACACGGCCAGGGTCCGCGCGCTGGCGGCGCGCATGGGCATGACGCCCTCGCTCGTCGCCTCGGACGCGGCGTTGCGGGAAGCCCTCGCCTCGGGGCCGGCCGCCGCGCAGCCCCCGCTGGTGCTCGACGGGCTGTTCGGGATCGGGCTCGCCCGCCCCCTGGCGGGTCTCGCGGAAGCTTACTGCCGGGCGCTGGCCGATGCGGGCGCGACGGTGGTCGCGATCGACGTCCCCAGCGGGATCGACGCCGATACCGGCGCGGTCGTAGGCGGGCCGGCAGGGGCGGCCGTCGGCGCGACGCTCACCGTCACGATGATCGCGGACAAGCCCGGCTTGCGCACCGGCGCCGCGGTCGATCACGCTGGCCGCATCGAGGTCGCCACGCTCGGCATCGACGCCGGGCGCGTCGCCAGGGATCGCGACGGCCGTCTCTTCGGCCGGGACGACGCCGCCGCGCTGCTGCCTGCGCGCCCCCTCGACAGCAGCAAGGGCAACTTCGGCGCGGTGCTGGTGGTGGGCGGGGCGAGCGGCATGGCCGGGGCCGCGCTGCTCGCCGGCCGCGGGGCCCTGTGCGGCGGCGCCGGCAAGGCCTGGATCGCCGCGCCGGACGGGCCCGTCTTCGACCCCGGACAGCCGCAGCTGATGACGAGGCAGGCCGATGCCCCCTTCGACACCCGCGCGACGATCGTGGCCGGATGCGGGCTGGGCACCGGCGCGCGGGCCGAGGCCCTGCTGCAGAGAGTGCTCGACAGCGGACTGCCGGCGGTCCTCGACGCGGATGCCTTGAACCTGCTGCCACGCCTGTCGGCCGGACGGGGTTCCGCATCCCTCGTGCTGACCCCGCACCCGCTCGAAGCTGCCCGCCTCGTGGGCTGCGAGGTTTCCGAGATCCAGGCCGACCGGATCGGCGCCGCCTGCACGATCGCCGAGGCCCGGCGCGCCACCGTGGTGCTGAAGGGCGCGGGAACCGTCGTCGCGGATCCGGGCGGCGAGTGGGCGATCGTCGACGCGGGCGGCCCCGCGCTCGCGACCGCCGGCACCGGCGACGTGCTCGCGGGGCTGATCGGCGGCCTGATCGCGCAGGGAATGAGCGCGCGGGACGCCGCCCTGCTCGCGTGCTGGGCGCACGGCGAAGCCGCTGACCGCTGGACCCTCGACCTCGGGCGGGGGGCCGGCCTCTCGGCGGCGGAGTTGCCCGCACTGATCCGCGCGGCCCTCGCCGGGCTGGCCCGAAGCGGCCGCGACTGACGTACGGCACGACGGGGCCGTCGAACGCTGCGACCGGCTGCTGACACCCTGCGGGCGCCGCGCTTACACTGCCGCCCATGCACGCCGACACCCGAATCGCAGGCGGTTTCGCAGGCGACAGCCCACTCCCTGCATCCGACGAGGCCGCTCTGGCCGCCGCCTGGAAGCGCGTCGAAACCCTCTCGGCCGAGCACCGCGAGGCCGACATCGAGGCGCTCTTCGAAATGGAGCCGGACAGGCTCCGGCGCTTCGTTGCCGAAGCCGGCGGACTGCGCCTGGACATCAGCCGCAACCGCCTGCCGCGGGCGGCGCTCGACGCGCTCGTCGGCCTCGCGGAGGCTGCCGGGGTCGCCGACTGGCGGGATGCCATGTTCGACGGCCGCCTGGTGAACAACACCGAGGGCCGGGCGGTGCTGCACGTCGCGCTGCGCGCCCGGACGAGCGCGGGCAGCCGCGCCGCGGCGCAGGCCGCCCCGGCCGGCGGGCCCGCCCGCGACAGGCTCGCCGCGCCGCTGCGCGTCGGCGACGAGGACATCCGCCTGGCGATCCGCGACACGCTGTCCCGGATGCGCGCATTCTCGGAATCTGTCAGGGAGGGACGCTGGCGCGGCGCCACCGGCCGCCCGATCACCGACGTCGTCAATGTCGGCATCGGCGGATCGCAGCTCGGCCCCGAGCTGGTGTGCCAGGCGCTGGCCCACCGCGCCCATCGGCGGATCCGCGTGCACTTCCTGTCGAACGTGGATCCGGATGCCTGGCGCCGGCTGGCCGCTGGCCTGGACCCGGCCACGACGCTGGCCGTGGTGGCCTCCAAGAGCTGGCGCACCCAGGAGACCGCATTGAACGCGTCGGCGGTCCGGGACTGGATGCTGGCCGCCGGGGTGGCCCCGCAACTGCTGCGCCGGCACTTCGTCGGCGTCACCGCCAATCCCGAGGGCGCCCGCTCCTTCGGCCTCGGCGACGAGGCGATCTTCCCGTTCGGCGACTGGGTCGGCGGCCGGTATTCGCTGTGGTCGGCGATCGGCCTGCCCGCGATGCTGTCGATCGGCCCGGACGCCTTCGACGAGATGCTGGCCGGCGCCCACGCGATGGACCGGCATTTCGCCGACGCACCGCTCCGCGAGAACGCGCCGGTCCTGCTTGCGCTGGCGTCCCTGTGGAACGGCATGGTGCATCCCGGCGGCACCGAGGCGGTCGTACCCTATTGCGCCGCGCTGGCCAGGCTGCCGGCCTGGCTTCAACAGCTGCAGATGGAGAGCAACGGCAAGCGCGTCGACCGCGACGGCCGGCCGGTCGCTCGCGACACGGCGACCGTCTGCTGGGGAGAGCCCGGCACCGACGCGCAGCACTCGTTCTTCCAGGCGCTCCACCAGGGCACCCGGATCCACCCGGTGGACTTCGTCATCGCCCTGCCTTGCGTCGCGGCGGGCGGGGAACGCGGCCCGGCCGCCGGTCCGGACCATGCCGATCCCGGCGCCGCCGCCCGTGCCACTGCGCTGGTCGCCAACGCGATCGCCCAGGCAGAGGCGCTGATGCGCGGCCGCAGGCCCGATCCGGCCGATCCGCTCGGCTCCCATCGGCAGTGTCCGGGCAACCGGCCGTCGAACACGATCCTGCTCGAGGCGCTCACGCCGGCCAGCCTGGGCGCGCTGCTGGCGCTCTACGAGCACAAGACCGCGGTGCTCGGCTGGCTGTGGCGGATCGACTCCTTCGACCAGTGGGGCGTGGAGCTGGGCAAGACGCTGGCCGCCGGCATCGAGCCGCTCCTGTCGGGCGATGCGTCGCCGCCCGAGTCGCTCAGCGCACCGTCGCGCGCGCTGCTCGAGCGGATCAGGTCGATTCGCGCGCGAACGCCGGGCTGACGGACTGCCGCCACGTCGCGGCGCCCGCCTGCTCCGCCTGGTGCAGCCGCCCGCCGGCCAGCGTGAGCCGCATCGAGCAGCGATCGGCCAGCTGCGGATCGTGGGTGACCAGCACCAGCGTGGCGCCCGCCTCGCGGTTCAGCTCGAAGAGCAGTTCGATCACCCGCTCGCCTGTCGCCGAGTCGAGGCTGCCGGTCGGCTCGTCGGCGAACAGCAGCCGCGGCCTGGGCGCGAAGGCCCTGGCGATCGCGACCCGCTGCTGCTCGCCGCCCGAAAGCGTGCGCGGATAGTGGCCCAGCCGGTCGCCGAGCCCGACCCGCTTCAGCAGCTCGCGCGCCCGCTCGGCCGCGCGACGGTCGCCGGCGAGCTCGAGCGGCAGCATCACGTTCTCGAGCGCGGTCATCTGCGGCAGCAGCTGGAAGGACTGGAAGACGAAGCCCAGGTTGCGGGCGCGCCAGGCCGCCCGCGCGTCCTCGTCGAGCTCCAGGATCCTCTCGCCGAAGATCGAGACGCTGCCGCCGGTGGCAAGGTCGAGCCCGGCCAGCAGACCCAGCAGCGTAGACTTGCCCGAGCCCGAGGCCCCGACGATCGCGACCGTGGCCCCGGCCTCGACCTCGAAACTCAGGTCGTCGAGGATCGTGAGCCAGCCGTCCGCATCGCGGACCCGGCGGGTCAGGTGTTCGACGACGATTGCAGCAGGCATGAAAAGGACTATCCGGAAAGAGGCACGAAGGCAGTGGGTACGCGCTGCCGCCAGTTTACTTACGTTGGGCGCTGGCGCCTCGATCGCGGGCGGCATCGGCGCGGCCCTGGCCGCCGGCGCCGGCCGGCCGGCGGCGCCGGCCTCCGCGAACGCGGCGGGCAACGGCGCGGCGCTGCGAACCTTGCTGGTGCTCGGCGACAGCCTGTCTGCCGAATACGGCCTGGCGCGCGGCACCGGCTGGGTCGCACTGCTCGAGAAGCGGCTCGCCGAACGGGCGCCGGGCTGGAACGTTGTCAATGCCAGCATCAGCGGCGAGACCACTGCGGGTGGCGCGACCCGGATTTCGAGCCTGCTCGAGAAGCACGAGCCGGCCGCGGTCGTCGTCGAGCTCGGCGGCAACGACGCGCTGCGCGGGCTGGACCTGAACGCCACCCGGCGCAACCTCGAACGGATGGTCGGCGCGTCGCAGAAGGCCGGCGCCAAGGTGCTGCTGCTCGGGATGCAGGTGCCGCCGAACTACGGAAAGGCCTACACCGACGCGTTCGCGCAGATCTTCGTCGACGTCGCGAAGGCCCATCGGACCCCGCTGGTGCCTTTCTTCCTCGAAGGCGTGGCCGACGACATGGCCCTGTTCCAGCCCGACCGGATCCACCCGAACGGCCAGGCGCAGCCGCGGATGCTCGAAAACGTCTGGCCGGCGCTCGAGCCGCTGCTCCGGGCGGCCCGCCGATAGCGGGGCCCCTGCCGATTCGTCGCACGAGCCGTGCAGGGGCTCCCGCATGCCCGACTGCAAGAGGGCTCTGGGATAAAATCGGCGGCATGATGAATACCGCCTACCGCACCCGCCTGCCCGGCACCGAACTCGACTACTTCGACGCCCGCGCGGCGGTCGACGCGATCCGGCCCGGCGCCTGGGACAAGCTCCCTTACACCTCGCGCGTGCTCGCCGAGAACCTGGTCCGCCGCTGCGATCCGGCAACGCTCGAGGACTCGCTGAAGCAGCTGATCGAGCGCAAGCGCGACCTGGACTTCCCGTGGTTCCCGGCCCGCGTGGTCTGCCACGACATCCTGGGCCAGACCGCGCTGGTTGACCTTGCCGGCCTGCGCGACGCGATCGCCGACCAGGGCGGCGACCCGGCCCAGGTGAACCCGGTGGTGCCGGTGCAGCTGATCGTCGACCACTCGCTCGCGGTGGAGTGCGGCGGCTACGACCCCGACGCCTTCGAGAAGAACCGCGCGATCGAGGACCGCCGCAACGAGGACCGCTTCCACTTCATCGACTGGACGAAGAAGGCCTTCGAGAACGTCGACGTGATCCCGCCGGGCAACGGGATCATGCACCAGATCAACCTGGAGAAGATGTCGCCGGTGATCCAGGTGCGCGACGGCGTCGCCTTCCCCGACACCTGCGTGGGCACCGACAGCCACACGCCGCACGTCGACGCGCTGGGCGTCATCGCGATCGGCGTCGGCGGCCTCGAGGCCGAGAACGTGATGCTGGGCCGCGCCTCGTGGATGCGCCTGCCCGACATCGTCGGCGTCGAGCTCACCGGCAAGCCGGGCCCCGGCATCACGGCAACCGACGTGGTGCTCGCGCTCACCGAGTTCCTTCGCAAGCAGAAGGTGGTCGGCGCCTACCTCGAGTTCCGCGGCGAGGGCGCGGCGGCGCTCACGCTGGGCGACCGCGCGACCATCTCGAACATGGCGCCCGAGTACGGCGCCACCGCGGCGATGTTCTTCATCGACGGCCAGACGATCGACTACCTGAAGCTCACCGGCCGCGACGACGAGCAGGTGAAGCTGGTCGAGCTGTACGCGAGGCACACCGGGCTGTGGGCCGACGCGCTGGCCCACGCCGAGTACGAGCGCACGCTTCACTTCGACCTGTCCAGCGTGGTGCGCAACATGGCCGGGCCGTCGAACCCGCACGCGCGGGTGGCCACCGCCGACCTGGCCGCCAAGGGCATCGCCGGCAAGTGGGAGGAAGTCCCCGGCCAGATGCCGGACGGGGCGGTGATCATCGCCGCCATCACCAGCTGCACGAACACCAGCAATCCGCGCAACGTGATCGCCGCCGGCCTGCTGGCGCGCAACGCCAACAAGTACGGCCTGGCCCGCAAGCCCTGGGTCAAGACCTCGCTGGCCCCCGGCTCGCGCGTGGTGGCCGAATACCTGAAGGAAGCCGGCCTGACCGACGAGCTCGAGAAGCTCGGCTTCGGCATCGTGGCCTTCGCCTGCACCACCTGCAACGGCATGTCCGGCGCGCTCGACCCGAAGATCCAGCAGGAGATCGTCGACCGCGACCTGTACGCGGTGGCGGTGCTGTCTGGCAACCGCAACTTCGACGGCCGCATCCATCCCTACGCCAAGCAGGCCTTCCTGGCCTCGCCGCCGCTGGTGGTCGCCTACGCGATCGCCGGCACGATCCGCTTCGACATCGAGAAGGACGTGCTCGCGGTGGTCGACGGCAAGGATATCCGCCTGAAGGACCTCTGGCCCAGCGACGAGGAGATCGACGCGGTGGTCCGGGCCTCGGTGAAACCCGAGCAGTTCCGCAACGTCTACACGCCGATGTTCGCGCTGAAGAAGGACAGCGGCGAGAAGGTCAGCCCGCTGTACGACTGGCGCCCGCAGAGCACCTACATCCGCCGCCCGCCCTACTGGGAAGGCGCGCTGGCCGGCGAGCGCACGCTCAAGGGCATGCGCCCGCTGGCGGTGCTCGGCGACAACATCACCACCGACCACCTGTCGCCGTCGAACGCGATCATGCTCGACAGCGCGGCCGGCGAGTACCTGGCGAAGATGGGCCTGCCCGAGGAAGACTTCAACTCCTACGCGACCCACCGCGGCGACCACCTCACCGCGCAGCGCGCCACCTTCGCGAACCCCAAGCTGGTCAACGAGATGGCCGTCGTCGACGGCAAGGTCAGGCAGGGGTCGCTCGCCCGCGTCGAGCCCGAGGGCACAGTGATGCGGATGTGGGAGGCGATCGAGACCTACATGAACCGCCGCCAGCCGCTGATCATCGTGGCCGGGGCCGACTACGGCCAGGGCTCCTCGCGCGACTGGGCGGCCAAGGGCGTGCGGCTGGCGGGCGTCGAGGCGATCGTGGCCGAGGGCTTCGAGCGCATCCACCGAACCAACCTTATCGGCATGGGCGTGCTGCCGCTCGAGTTCCAGCCGGGCACGACCCGCAAGACGCTGGGCATCGACGGCACCGAGACCTTCGACGTGGTCGGCGAGCGCACGCCTCGCGCGACGCTCACGCTGGTCGTCCGCCGCAAGAGCGGCGAAGAGCTCGAGGTGCCGGTCACCTGCCGGCTCGACACCGCCGAGGAGGTCTCGATCTACGAGGCCGGCGGCGTGCTGCAGCGCTTCGCGCAGGACTTCCTCGAGTCCTCGAAGAAGGTCGCCTGAACGGCGACTGCTGCCCCGGCATTCCACATCGCTCCCAAAACGACCATGGCCCACGTTCCGCAGATCCGCATCCCCGCCACCTACATGCGCGGCGGCACCAGCAAGGGCGTGTTCTTCCGCCTGCAGGACCTGCCCGAGGCCGCTCGGGTGCCGGGCAAGGCGCGCGACGCGCTGCTGATGCGGGTGATCGGCAGCCCCGATCCCTACGGCAAGCAGATCGACGGCATGGGCGGCGCCACGTCCAGCACCAGCAAGACCGTGATCCTGTCGAAGAGCAGCCGGCCGGACCACGATGTCGACTACCTGTTCGGCCAGGTCTCGATCGACTCGGCCTTCGTCGACTGGAGCGGCAACTGCGGCAACCTGTCGGCCGCCGTGGGCCCGTTCGCGATCGCCAACGGCCTGGTCGATCCGGCGAAGGTGCCGAAGAACGGCACCGCCAGCGTGCGGATCTGGCAGGCCAACATCGGCAAGACCATCGTGTCGCACGTGCCGATCACCGACGGCGCGGTGCAGGAGACCGGCGACTTCGAGCTCGATGGCGTGACCTTCCCGGCCGCCGAGGTGCAGCTCGAGTTCATGGACCCGGCCGCCGAGGAGGAAGGCGCCGGCGGCTCGATGTTCCCCACCGGCAAGCTGGTCGACGACCTCGAGGTGCCGGGCGTCGGAACGCTGAAGGCCACGATGATCAACGCCGGCATCCCGACGATCTTCGTCAACGCCGACGCGATCGGCTACGCCGGCACCGAGCTGCAGGACGCGATCAACGGCGACGCGAAGGCGCTGGCGATGTTCGAGACGATCCGCGCGCACGGCGCGGTGCGCATGGGCCTGATCGCGGACGTGTCCGAAGCGGCGAAGCGCCAGCACACGCCGAAGGTCGCGTTCGTCGCGCCCCCGAAGGACTACGCGGCCTCCAGCGGAAAGAAGGTGGCCGCGACGGACATCGACCTGCTGGTGCGCGCGCTGTCGATGGGCAAGCTGCACCACGCGATGATGGGCACGGCAGCGGTGGCCATCGGCACCGCTGCCGCGATCCCCGGCACGCTGGTGAACCTGGCGGCCGGCGGCGGCGAGCGCAACGCGGTGCGCTTCGGCCATCCGTCCGGCACGCTGCGCGTAGGCGCCGAGGCCAGCCAGGAGAACGGCGAGTGGGTCGTCAAGAAGGCGATCATGAGCCGCAGCGCGCGAGTGCTGATGGAAGGCTGGGTGCGGGTGCCGGGCGACGCGTTCTGAATCCGGTCGCGTCGCTGCGGTCGCCTCGAGCCGCTGCGAGCCGCCGCGGAGGTTCTTCCCGCTAGTCCTTCCGGATCCGGATCAGGCCCTCCTGGGCCACCGACGCGATCCGCCTGCCGTCCTGCGTGTACAGGCTGCCGCGGCAGAAGCCGCGCGCGCCGCCCGCCGCCGGCGACTCCATCGAGTAGAGCAGCCACTCGTCGGCGCGGAACGCGTCGTGGAACCACATCGCGTGGTCGAGGCTCGCGACCTGCAGCGCGGGCTGCACGAAGCTCAGGCCGTGCGGGATCATCGCGCTCTGCAGCAGGCCGAAGTCCGACGCATAGGCCAGCAGCGCCTGGTGCAGCACCGGGTCGTCGGGCGCGCGATCGGCGAGGCGAAACCAGGTGTGCCGCAGCGAAGGCCCCGGCTTCGGATCGAGCGGATCGTAGGGCTCGACCGGACGGAAGTCGATCGCGCCTTCGGTCTTCGCGGCGGCGCGCTGGCTTTCGGGAAGCATGCCCAGGATGCGGCGGCGCAGTTCGCGGTCGCTCGCGAGCCCGTCGGGCCCCTTCACCTGCGGCATCGGGTCCTGATGCTCGACGCCCTCCTCTTCGACGTGGAAGGACGCCGCGAGGTTGAAGATCGGCCGCCCGTGCTGGATCGCCACGACGCGCCGCGTGGTGAAGCTGCCGCCGTCGCGGATCCGCTCGACGTCGTAGACGATGCGGGCGTTCTTGTCGCCCGGCCGCAGGAAGTAGGCGTGCAGCGAATGCACGCTGCGCGAGGCCTCGACCGTGGTGGCCGCCGCCATCAGCGCCTGGCCGAGCACCTGCCCGCCGAACACCTGCGGGCTGCCGATCTCGCCGCTGACGCCGCGGAACAGGTTGTATTCGAGCCGCTCGACCTGCAGCAGCGACAGCAGTTCCTGGACTTCGGGTTTCATTCTCGATCTTGATTGGTGCGCGGACCGGGACTCGAACCCGGACGCCTTGCGGCCGCGGATTTTAAGTCCGCTACGGCTACCGATTTCGTCATCCGCGCTGGCCGACGAATGATACCGGCCGACGCCGACCTCAGAAGCCCGACAGCCCCTTGCCCTCGTCGCGCGCCGAACCCTGCAGGTGGATCGTGCAGTTGACCAGCAGCGCCTGGTGCGGCGCGACCGGCGCCAGCACCGTGACCGAGGTGTTCGCCAGGCTGGCCGGCAGCTCGATGCCCGCGGCCAGCCGCGCATGCCGCGCGAGCAGCGTCCGGATGACCAGGCCGTGCGTGACGACGACTAGGTCGCCGGCGAGCGCGGCGCGCAGCGCGAGGACCTCGTCGAAGGCCCTGGCCACCCTCGCCTCGAACTCGGCAACCGATTCGCCGCCCGGCGGCGCATCGTTCGTGGCCAGCGGGTCGAAGCCGAGCTCGTCGTAGGCGCGGCCGCGCAGCGCGCCGAAGTTGCGCTCCTGCAGCAACTCGGTCGCACGCAGGTCCAGGCCGGTGGCGGCCGCGATCGCGGTGGCGGTCTCGAAGGCGCGCGGCAGGTCGCTGCTCAGGATGGCGGCCGGCGCGAGGGCGATCGCGCCCGGCCCGGCGGCCTCTTCGCGGATCGGGGCCTCGCCGTCCGGGCGCGCGGCCAGCCTGCGCGCGACCGCCTCGGCCTGCGCCCTGCCCCGCTCGCTCAGCGGCGTGTCGGCCGGCTGGATCACGCGCGCCGCGTTCAGCGGGGTTTCACCGTGTCGCACGAGAACTATGCTCATCGCCTGCCTCCCTGCCCGTCCTGCCCGGCCGCCTCAGACAACCTCGAACAGCCCCGCCGCCCCCATGCCGCCGCCGATGCACATGGTCACCACAACGTACTTCACGCCGCGCCGCTTGCCCTCGATCAGCGCATGGCCGGCGAGCCGGGCGCCCGACATGCCGAACGGGTGGCCGACCGCGATCGCGCCGCCGTCGACGTTCAGGATCTGGTTCGGGATGCCGAGCCGGTCGCGGCAGTAGAGCACCTGCACCGCGAAGGCCTCGTTCAGCTCCCACAGGCCGATGTCGTCCATCTTCACGCCGGTGCGCTCGAGCAGGCGCGGCACCGCGAACACCGGCCCGATGCCCATCTCGTCGGGCTCGCAGCCGGCCACGGTGAAGCCTCGGAAGATGCCGAGCGGCTCGATGTTGCGCTGCTCGGCGAGCTTCGCGTCCATGACCACGCAGGCGGAGGCGCCGTCGGACAGCTGGCTCGCGTTGCCGGCGGTGATCGTGCCGCCCTCCATGACCGGCTTGAGCTTGGCGACCCCTTCGAGCGTGGTCGGGCGGATCCCCTCGTCCTGGGTCAGCGTGACCTCCTGGGTAGTCTTCTCGCCCGACTCGAGCGTCACCTCCCTGGTCGTGGTCATCGGCACGATCTCGCGGTCGAAGCGCCCCGCGGCCTGCGCCGCGGCCACCCGCTGCTGGCTCTGCACGCCGTACTCGTCCATCCGCTCGCGCGAGATGCCGTAGCGCTTCGCGACCGTCTCGGCGGTCTGGATCATCGTGTGGTACACGCCCGGCACGTTCGCCTCCAGCCAGGGCTCGCGCAGCATGAAGCGGTTCGCGTGCTCGTTCATCGTCAGGCTGACCGAGTCCAGGCCGCCGGCCACGACCGCCGGCGCCCCCTCCACGACCACGCGGCTCGCCGCCATCGCGATCGTCTGCAGGCCCGAGCTGCAGAAACGGTTCACGGTGACGCCGCTGGTGGTCACCGGCAGCCCCGCGCGCAGCGCGATCTGGCGCGCGATGTTGCCGCCCACCGGCCCCTCGGGCCGCGCGGTGCCCATGATGCAGTCCTCGATCTCGGCCGGGTCCAGGCCGGAGCGCTCGACCGCGTGCTTCACCACGTGACCGCCCATCGTGGCGCCGTGGGTCAGGTTGAATGCGCCCTTGTAGGCCTTGCCGATCGGGGTTCGGGCGGTCGAGACGATGACGGCTTCCTTCATGACGGGCGACTCCGGCTGACGGTGGCTGGGGTGGGATGGCTGGCCTGATCCTGCCGCCGAGGATAACCGCATCGGCATCGCGCCGATGCGCCGAGCGGCGCCGTCGGGAAGGCATACTCCGCTGCCCATGCCCGAAAACGAAACTCTCGCCGTGGTCGTCGGCGCAAGCGGCGGCATCGGTGCCGCGCTGGCCGCGGAGCTGTCGCGCGAGCCGCGCCGGCAACGGGTGGTCGCGCTGTCGCGCCGCTCCGACCCGCCGCTCGACCTGCTCGACGAAGCGAGCATCGCGGAGGCGGCGCGTTTCGCGGCCGGACTCGGGATCCCGGTGCGCCTGGTCGTCGACGCCACCGGCTTCCTGCACGACGATCGATTCGCGCCCGAGCGAAGGCTGCAGGACCTCGACCTGGAGCACATGCTTCACGCCTTCAGGGTCAATGCGATCGGCCCCGCGCTGCTGATGAAACATTTCCTGCCGCTGCTGCCGCGCGACGGCCGCTCGGTCTTCGCGACGATCTCGGCAAAGGTCGGCAGCATCGGCGACAATCGCCTCGGCGGCTGGTATTCGTACCGGGCCTCGAAGGCGGCGCTGAACCAGCTGGTGCGCACCGCGTCGATCGAGCTGCGCAGGCGCTGCCCCGAGGCGGCCTGCGTGGCGCTGCACCCCGGCACCGTCGACACCCGGCTGTCGGCGCCGTTCGGCAAGGCGGGGCTGGAGCTGCGCACGCCGGCGGAGGCGGCCCGCCTGCTCGTCGCGGTGCTGGATACGTTGCAGCCGGCACAGTCCGGCGGCTTTTTCGACTATCGCGGCCAGGCCCTGCCCTGGTGAGCCCTACGGACACGAAGAACGAGACCCACGATGCCCAAGGAAACGGACACCACCTCCGAACGAATCCGGCAACGGCTGCTCGCAGCCGGCCGGCGCTTCCACGCGAACGACAACATCGCCGACTTCGTCGAGCCCGGCGAGCTCGAGGCGATCCAGGCCGAGGTGGCGGGCCACATGCAGCAGGTGCTGAAGAGCCTGGTGATCGACGTCGACGGCGACCACAACACCGCCGACACCGCGAAGCGGGTCGCGAAGATGTTCGTGCGCGAGGTCTTCGCCGGCCGCTACCGGCCGATGCCTCCGGTCACCGAGTTCCCGAACGTGGAGCGGCTGAGCGAGCTGCTGATCGTGGGCCCGATCACGATGCGCAGCGCCTGCTCGCACCACCTGTGCCCGATCCTGGGCAAGGTGTGGATAGGCATCCTGCCACGCGAGGACTCGCACCTGATCGGCCTCTCCAAGTACGCGCGGCTCACCGAGTGGATCATGAACCGGCCCCAGATCCAGGAAGAGGCGGTGATCCAGCTGGCCAACACGCTGGAGGAGAAGGTGAACCCCGAGGGGCTGGCGATCGTGATCGAGGCCGATCACTTCTGCATGCGCTGGCGCGGCGTGAAGGACGCCGACTCGAGCATGACCAACAGCGTGATGCGCGGCGCCTTCCTGACCAATCCGGACCTGCGCCGCGAGTTCCTGGCCCTGCTCAGCCGGAAGTAAGCGGCGAGCGGCCGGCCGGGGGTCGCGTCCCGCGCCGGCTCAGTAGGTCTCCAGGTGCAGCCGGCCCTCGCGCTTGAGCGCCGCGCCCAGCGTGTCCCAGGACAACCCGGCCTGCTGCGCGATGTCACGCAGCGCGAGCACGACGCCCTCTTCCATGCTCTTCAGGCCGCAGACGTAGACGTAGGTGTCCTCGTCCTTCAGCAGGCCGGCCAGGTCGGCTGACCGCTCCCGCATCAGGTCCTGAACGTAGCGCTTCGGGGCACCCGGCGTGCGCGAGAATGCGAAGTTGATGTCGATGAAGTCCTTGGGCAGGCTCATCAGCGGCCCGAAGTAAGGCAGCTCCTCGCGGGTGCGCGCGCCGAAGAACAGCATCAGCCGCCCGCCCTCGAACTTGCCCGACTTGCGCAGCCGGCGCCGCCACTCGGTCATCGCGCGCATCGGCGCGCTGCCGGTTCCGGTGCAGATCATCACGATGTTCGAGCGCGGGTGGTTCGGCATCAGGAAGCTCGTGCCGAATGGCCCGATCACCTGAACCGTGTCGCCAGGCTTCAGGTCGCACAGGTAGTTCGAGCAGACGCCCCGCACCGGCCGGCCCTGGTGGTCGGCGGTGACCCGCTTCACCGTGAGCGACAGGTTGTTGTAGCCGGGCCGCTCGCCGTTGCGCGGGCTGGCGATCGAGTACTGGCGCGCGTGGTGCGGCCTGCCCGACGCGTCGGCGCCCGGCGGCACGATGCCGATCGACTGGCCCTCGAGCACCGGGAACGGCATGCGGCCGAAATCGAGCACGATGTGATGGGTCTCGTTCTCGGTGCCTGCCTCGTTGACCTTCACGTTGCCGACCACCGTGGCGGTGGTCGGGTTCTTCGGGCCGTAGAGGTTCGTGTAGGCGTGAGCGGCCGACCACGGCGGCAAGCTGGCGTTGAAGGCCGCCGAATTGAAGGCCGCCTCGCCGGGGGCAGCCGCCGCTTCGGCGCCGCCGAAGGCGCTCGACGAGGCCGATGCGCCGAGCGCCCCGCCCGGGCCCTCGGCCGCCGCGTCCGCCTCGCCCTCGGCCGCCACGCCCGCCTCGGCGAGCTGATCGGGCGTCAGCTCCGCGGGAAGCGCTTCCCAGCCGAACTGCTCGTCGACCGTATAGGCCTTCGCCCGCGGCACCGTCCGCCAGTTGTCGATCGACCCGGTCGGGCACGGCGAGATGCAGTCCATGCAGAAGTTGCACTTTTCCGCATCGACGACGTAGTTGTCGTCGTTGTGCGTGATCGCGCCGACCGGGCAGGTCGCCTCGCAGGTGTTGCAGCGAATGCAGATCTCGGGGTCGATCAGGTGCTGCTTGAGCAGCCCGGTGTCCGGCGCGTTCATCTCATGCCCCATGCTCGGTTTCGCGAATCAGCGAAGAAGGCGTGCCGCACGCCTTCCCCGCGCACTCAGTTGAAGCGAACGTACTCGAAGTCGACCGGCTGGCGGTTGATGCCCATGACCGGCGGCGCGATCCAGTTCGCGAACTTGCCCGGCTCGACGACCCGGCCCATCAGCGAGGCCACGAAGGCGCGGTCCTCGGCGCTAGGCAGCCACTCGCGCTCGTGCGCCGCCCACTCGGCTTCGCTGACCACGCGCCCGTCGGGGCTGACCCGCACGCCGGACAGCGCGCCGATCTTGCGGTTGAAGGCCTTGTGCGGCGCGACCAGCCGGAACGGCAGGCCGGCCTTCTCGATCACCTTGTTCCAGCGGTTCACGCCGGCGATCGAGTCCTTGATGTAGTCGTCGCGCAGCACCTCGTTCAGCGCGTTGAGCATCGGCACCTCGCGCTCGACCAGCTGGCCGTTCTGCACCGCCAGCACCTTGTAGGTGCGGCCCTGCAGCCGGTGGTCGTCGTCGCGCTTGGTCTCCTCGAAGCGACCCTTCAGTCCCGAGTTGTAGAAGATCGCCGCGTTGCTCGACTCGTCGGCGCCGAACAGGTCGATCGTGACGCTGAAGTGGAAGTTCAGGTAGCGCTGGATCGTGGCCAGGTCGATCACGCCGGCCGCGCGCACCTTCGCCGGATCGTCGGTCTTCAGCTGGTTCATCACCTCGCAGGTGCGGGCGATCACGCGCGAAATGCCGCTCTCGCCCACGAACATGTGGTGGGCCTCTTCGGTCAGCATGAACTTGGTCGTGCGGGCCAGCGGGTCGAAGCCGCTCTCGGCCAGCGCGCAGAGCTGGAACTTGCCGTCGCGGTCGGTGAAGTAGGTGAACATGTAGAAGGACAGCCAGTCGGGCGTCTTCTCGTTGAAGGCCCCCAGGATGCGCGGATGGTCCGCGTCGCCCGAGTGGCGCTGCAGCATCGCGTCGGCTTCCTCGCGGCCGTCGCGGCCGAAGTACTTGTGCAGCAGGTAGACCATCGCCCACAGGTGGCGGCCTTCCTCGACGTTCACCTGGAACAGGTTGCGCAGGTCGTACTGGCTGGGCGCGGTCAGCCCCAGGTGGCGCTGCTGCTCGACCGAGGCCGGCTCGGTGTCACCCTGCGTCACGATGATCCGGCGCAGGTTGGCGCGGTGCTCGCCCGGCACTTCCTGCCAGGCGGCCTCGCCCTTGTGCTCGCCGAAGTTGACCTCGCGGCCCTCCTCGCGCGGGTTCAGGAAGATGCCCCAGCGGTACTCGGGCATCTTCACGTAGCCGAACTGCGCCCAGCCCTGCGGGTCCACGCTGACCGCGGTGCGCAGGTACACGTCGAAGCTCTGCGAGCCCTCGGGGCCGAGGTCGTGCCACCACTGCAGGTAGTTCGGCTGCCAGTGCTCGAGCGCCCGCTGCAGGGCCTTGTCCTGCGACAGGTCGACGTTGTTGGGGATCTTGTCCGTGTAGTTGATCGAGGACATCGCTTGCCTCCGTGAGCGGTGGATTCGTTGATTCGCGGATTCGTGGATCGCGGCCGGGCCGGTCAGACCCGGTTCATGTCGAACTGGGCCTTCTCGCCCTTCCCGTAGAGCTTCAGCGCGCCCTTCTCGCCGACCGCGTTCGGGCGCTGGAAGATCCAGTTCTGCCAGGCGGTCAGCCGGCCGAAGATGCGGGTGAACATCGTCTCCTTGCCGTTGAAGCGCAGGTTGGCCTCCATGCCGGTCAGCGCGTCGGGCGACATCGCGGCCCGCTCCTCGAGCGCGATCCGGACCTCGTCGGCCCAGTCGATGTCGTCGGGCGCCGCGGTGACCAGGCCGAGCGCCAGCGCGTCGTCGGCCTTCAGCGGCCGGCCCAGCGCTTCGCGCACCGCGGCGAGCGGCCCGGCCTCTTCGTAGAAGCGGCGCTCGAGCCGCGACTGGCCGGTCGCCATCGGATAGAAGCCGAAGTTGGCCTCGCTCACGGCGATCGCCGGCTCGCGATCCGGCTCGTCGGGCAGCGCGGCGTGGTAGCTGCGGTCGCAGGCCAGCGCCAGCTCGAGCAGCGTGCCGGCGAAGCAGGAACCGGGCTCGATCAGCGCGAACAGGCTGCGCGAGGACACGTCCAGTCGCGAGAGGGTCCGCCGCAGCATGCCGATCGTTTCGCGCACGAACCAGTGGCCACGGTGCGCGGCGAGCTGCGCGTCCGCCGCGAGCACCGCGGCCGGGTCGCCCTCGGTCCTCAGCAGCCAGGTGCCGATCTCGAGCTCGTTGGTGCGCATCGTGAGGATCGCATCGTCGAGCTCGCGGGCCATCGCCAGCGGCCACCAGCCGGCGCCGGCCGCGGCGATCGCGTCGACGCCCTCGGGCTGGGCGCCGGCCGGCCCCTTCACGACGAAGCTCGCGGTGCGCTTCGCGCGGTCGATCTCGACGGTGACGTGCGCATAGCGCAGCGCGTCGGCCTCGTCGACCCGCTCGACCGGGGGCAGCGCGACGCCCTTCGCATCGGCCGGCCGGTCGCTCTGCTGCGCGAGCTGCAGCGCGCGCTCCCGGACCTTCTCGGCGAAGACCGCCGGCTTGGCGATCTCGTCGACCAGCCGCCAGTCCTTGGCCTTCTGGCCGCGCACGCCCTCGGTGGTGGTGCAGAAGATGTCGGCCAGGTCGTGCCGCACCTTGCGCTTGTCGGTGACCCGGGTGAGTCCTCCGGTGCCGGGCAGCACGCCGAGCAGCGGCACCTCGGGCAGGCTGACCGACGAGGACCGGTCGTCGACCAGCCAGATCTCGTCGCAGGCCAGCGCCAGCTCGTATCCGCCGCCGGCGCAGGCGCCGTTGACCGCGGCCAGGAACTTGAGCCCCGAATGGGCGCTCGAATCCTCGATGCCGTTGCGCGTCTCGTTGGTGAACTTGCAGAAATTGACCTTCCACCCGTGGCTCGACACGCCCAGCATGAAGATGTTGGCGCCCGAGCAGAAGATCCGGTCGCGCAGGCTGGTCACGACGACCGTGCGCACCTCAGGATGCTCGAAACGGATCCGGTTCAGCGCGTCGTGAAGCTCGATGTCGACGCCGAGGTCGTAGCTGTTGAGCTTGAGCTTGTAGCCGGGGCGCAGGCCGGCGTCCTCGTCGATGTTCAGCGCGAGCGTGGCCACCGGGCCGTCGAAGCTCAGCGAGACGTGGCGGTAGCGCGACGGGTCGGTCCGGTAGTCGACGACGGCGCCGGCGGTCCGGGCCTGGATGTCGGGAGCGTTCATCGTTTCTCCTCGCTTCGCTGTGTTCGTGCCATCAATCGGCGCAGCCTCGATTCGGGCATCCGGAATCGGGAATCGGAGCACCCTCGAGGAGGCGCTCCCGGGGAATCCCGAGACATGCATCATCGTGCATGTCTCGATGAGGATCGAATGATAATGCACTATTGTGCATTGTCAAGCGAAACTCACTCGCCCACCCGGAATCACCGCCCGGTGGCCTGGCGAAGCGCCTCGCGCAGCCGGGCGACGGCCTCTCCGGACGATTGTCCTCCGGTTTCGAACTGCAGGTCGGCCTTTCCGTAGAAGGCCGAGCGGCCGGCGAGGATGCGCTTGAGGTCCTCCATCGCTTCCTGGTTGCCCGCCATCGGGCGCAGGTCGCCTTGCGCGATCACCCGCTGCATGTGCTCCTCCGGCTGCGCCTTCAGCCAGATCGTGTAGCAGTGCGACAGCAGCAGGTTGAAGGTGGCGGGATCCGACACGATGCCGCCCGGCGTCGCGATGACCGCGTCGGGATACAGCTGGACGGTTTCCTCGAGGGCGCGCCGCTCGTAGCGCCGGTAGGCGGCGGGTCCGAGCAGGTTGTGGATCTCGGCGATGCTGCAGCCGGCGACCCTCTCGATCTCGGTGTTCAACTCGACGAAGGGCACGTCGAGCGCGTCGGCCAGCGCGAGCCCGAGGGTGGACTTGCCCGCGCCGCGCAGTCCGACCAGCGCGATCCGGCTCGTTCGCGCGTCGGGCCGGCCGGCCTCTCCGTAGAGTTCGGCCAGCGCGACGCGGGCGCGCCGCAGCGCGTCGTCGCTGCGCCCGCGCAGCAGGTCCCGGATCAGCAGCCACTCCGGCGAAGCGGCGGTCTCGTCGCCTAGCAGTTCGGCCAGCGGGCAGTCGAGCGCCCTGGCGACCTGCCTGAGCACCAGGATCGAGGCATTCCCGACGCCGAGCTCGAGGTTGGCGAGATGGCGTTCCGACACCTCGGATGCCCTGGCGAGCGCCTTGCGCGTCATGCCCTTGCGGGCGCGCAGCGAGCGGACGCGCTCTCCGAGCGCCTGCAGGAAAGGATCGCGGTCGGCCGTCTCGGGGGCCGGACCGACTGCGCTGAGGTCTTGAAGATCCATCGGATGCAGGCTCGCCGGGGGACTCGCGATCGTTCGACGGCGGCGCGCATGCGCCAGCCGGTTTCATGCATTATACTGCGCATTCCACCTGCAAGCACCCCCGGCGCAAAAAGTCGCGGTGCCCGCCGGAACGACGAACCAGGCATGCCGCGCGGGCAGCGCGGCATTCGAGGAGACCACAGATGAGCGATCCGATCGCCAGCCCGGAGACGACTGCCGTCCCGCCCCCGGAGCGCTTCAACTTCGCCCGCCACGTCTTCGAGCGCAACGCGTCGCGCGACGCGCGTGCCGCCTACGTCGACGACGCCGGCACGCTGAGCTACGGCCAGCTGCAAGAGCGCGCCCGGCGATGCGCGGCCGCGCTGCTCGCGACCGGGATCCGCCGCGAGGAGCGGGTGCTGCTGCTGATGCACGACTGCAACGACTGGCCGGTCGCCTTCCTCGGCTGCCTGTACGCCGGCGTCGTGCCGGTGGCGGTCAACACGCTGCTGACCGCCGACGACTACGCCTACATGCTCGCGCACAGCCGAGCCCAGGCCGCGCTGGTGTCTGGCGCCCTGTTGCCGGTGCTCTCCTCTGCCATGGAGCGTGCGCCCCACGAGGTCCGTGCCCTGGTCGTATCCCGGCCCGCGTCCGGGCTCCCCGCCGGCGCCGTCGAGTTCGGCGCCTGGCTCGAGGCCCGGCCCCCGCTGCCGGCGTGCGCCGACACGCTGGCCGACGACATCGGTTTCTGGCTGTACTCGTCGGGCTCGACCGGCCGGCCCAAGGGCACCGTGCACACGCACGGCAACCTGTACTGGACTGCCGAGCTCTACGCGTCGCCGGTCCTGGGGCTCACCGGGAACGACGTCTGCTTCTCCGCCGCCAAGCTCTTCTTCGCCTACGGGCTCGGCAACGCGCTGACTTTTCCGCTCAGCGTCGGGGCCACCGTGCTGCTGATGGCCGAGCGCCCCACGCCCGACGCGGTGTTCCGCCGCTGGACCGGCGGGGTCGGCGGCCTGAAGCCGACCGTCTTCTTCGGCGCCCCGACCGGCTACGCCGGCATGCTCGCCTCGCCGAACCTGCCGGCCCGCAACGCGGTCGCGCTGCGCCTGTGCTCGTCGGCCGGCGAGGCCCTGCCAAGGGAGATCGGCGAGCGCTTCACCGCCCATTTCGGCTGCGAGATCGTCGACGGCATCGGCTCGACCGAGATGCTGCACATCTTCCTGTCCAACCGACCAGGCGACGTTCGTTACGGCACGACCGGCAAGCCGGTCGCCGGCTACCGGGTCGAGCTGCGCGACGAGACCGGCCACGTGCTCGAGGGACCGGACCGCGTCGGCGACCTGTTCATCTCGGGCCCCTCGTCGGCCCTGATGTACTGGACACAGCGCGCCCGCAGCGACGAGACCTTCCGCGGAGCCTGGACCAAGAGCGGCGACAAGTATTACCGCGATGCCGACGGCTACTACGTCTACGCGGGCCGCAGCGACGACATGCTGAAGGTCAGCGGCCAGTACGTGTCGCCCTTCGAGGTCGAGTCGACGCTGGTCCAGCACGATGCGGTGCTCGAAGCAGCGGTGATCGGCGTCGAGAACGAGGACGGCCTGACCCGGGCAAAGGCCTACGTCGTGCTGAAGGACCCGGCCGGCGCCGGCCCCGCCCTCGCCGAGGCCCTGCAGGCCTTCGTCAAGGGTCGCCTCGCCCCGCACAAGTACCCGCGCGAAGTCGAGTTCGTGTCCGAGCTGCCCAAGACCGCGACCGGCAAGATCCAGCGCTTCAGGCTGCGCGAGCAGGAGCGCTCGAGGCGCCACGCGTGAGCGGGAGCGCACTGGCCGGCATCGACAGCGGCGGACGGCGCGTCGACATCGAGTACGCCTGGGTGGGCGCCGCCGATGCGCCCGGCCCGGTCGTCGTGTTCCTTCACGAGGGCCTCGGCTCGCTGTCGATGTGGCGCGACTTCCCGCAGCGGCTGTGCGAGACACTGGGGCTGCGCGGGCTGGTGTGGTCCCGCGCCGGCTACGGCCTCTCCACGCCCCGCCGGCCCGGCGAGCGCTGGGCGCCCGACTTCATGCACCGTCAGGCGAGCGAAGCGCTGCCGGCGCTGCTCGAGGCGCTCGGCGTCGATGCCCCGTACCTGCTGTTCGGCCACAGCGACGGCGCCTCGATCGCGCTGATCCACGCCGCGCTGTACCCGGGGCGCGTGGCCGGCCTCGTCGCGCTCGCGCCCCACCTGTTCGTCGAGGACGTCTCGGTCGCGAGCATCGAGAAGGTCCGCCAGGCCTACCTCGACACCGACCTGCGCGCGCGGCTGGCCCGCCATCACGCCGACCCGGACTCGGCGTTCTGGGGCTGGAACGACGTCTGGCTCGACCCGGCCTTCCGCGACTGGAACATCGAGCCGCTGGTGGCGCGGATCGACGCGCCGGTGCTCGCGATCCAGGGCGTCGACGACGAATACGGCACGATGAGGCAGATCGACGCGATCGCCGAGGCATTGCCCGGTACCATGCTGCTGAAGCTCGAACGCTGCGGCCACTCGCCGCATCGCGACCGGCCGGATGCGGTCATCGAGGCCTGCGAAGGCTTCGTGCGACGCATCATCGCAAACCGGGCCCCGGCCCGTTCGCTGTGAACCAGGAGGAGAGGAGACGATGAAGATCAGGTATTGCATGGCGACGCTGGCCTCGGCCGCGCTGCTGGCCGCCGCGCCGGCCCAGGCCCAGGGCAACAAGCTGAAGGTGGGCTTCATGCTGCCCTACACCGGCACCTACGCCGCGCTGGGCATCGCGATCGAGAACGGCTTCCGGCTCTACGTCGACGAGCAGGGCGGCAAGCTCGGCGGCCGCGAGATCGAGTACGTGAAGGTCGACGACGAATCGGATCCGTCCAAGGCCACCGACAACGTCAACAAGCTGATCAAGCGCGACGAGGTCGACGTGCTGGTCGGCACCGTGCACTCGGGCGTGGCGATCGCGATGGCTCGCGCCGCCCGCCAGAGCAACACGCTGATGATCAACCCCAACGGCGGCGCCGGCGCGATCACCGGCGCGCTGTGCGCGCCCAACGTGTTCCGCAGCTCGTTCTCGAACTGGCAGCCGGCCTACGCAATGGGCGAGGTCGCGGCCAAGCGCGGGCACAAGACCGCGATGACGATCACCTGGAAGTACGCGGCCGGCGAGGAGTCGGTCAACGGCTTCAGGGAAGCCTTCGAGAAGAACGGCGGCAAGGTGATCAAGGACCTCACGGTGCCCTTCCCCAACGTCGAGTTCCAGGCGCTGCTCACCGAGATCGCGGCGGCCAAGCCCGACGCGGTCTACACCTTCTTCGCCGGCGGCGGCGCGGTGAAGTTCGTCAAGGACTACGCGGCTGCCGGCCTGAAGGACGCGGTTCCGCTCTACGGCGCGGGCTTCCTCACCGACGGCACGCTCGACGCGCAGGGCGACGCCGCGCAGGGCCTGCTGACCACGCTGCACTACGCCGACGGGCTGAACACCCCGCGCGACAACGCGTTCCGTCTGGCCTACGCCAAGACCTTCAAGCTGCAGCCCGACGTCTACGCGGTGCAGGGCTACGACGCCGCGCAGATGCTGGCAGTGGGCCTGAAGGCGGTCAACGGCGATGTCTCGAAGAAGGCCGAGATCGCGGCGGCGATCCGCTCGGCCACGATCGACAGCCCGCGCGGCAAGTTCACCGTGTCGAAGGCCCACAACCCGGTGCAGGACATCTACCTGCGCAAGGTCGTCGGCAAGGAGAACAAGGTCGAGGGCATCGCGATCAAGGCCCTGGCCGACCCGGCCCGCGGCTGCAAGATGTAATCGGCGCGCGGGGCGCCGCGCGCTCCGGCGTGCGGCGCCGGTGCGCGCGCCCTTCCCCCCGCCGCGACCCGCCCCCTGCCGCGCCCCCCTGCCGCGACCTGACCCGCCTGCCGCGATCCGCCCCGCTTCCCGCATGGACCTCGCCACCTTCCTGATCCAGTGCCTGAACGCCGTCCAGTACGGGCTGCTGCTGTTCCTGGTCGCCTCCGGCCTCACGCTGATCTTCGGGATCATGGGCGTGATCAACCTGGCGCACGGCAGCTTCTACATGATCGGCGCCTACATGGCCTACGCGCTGGCGCCCGCGGTCGAGCAGCACCTCGGCGGCGGCTTCTTCGCGACGCTTGCGGTCGGCGTGGCGCTGTCGGTCGCGCTCGGCTACCTGCTCGAGTGGCTGTTCTTCAGCTACCTGTACGAACGCGAACACCTGCAGCAGGTGCTGATGACCTACGGCCTGATCCTGGTCTTCGAGGAGCTTCGCAGCCTGATCGTCGGCAACGACGTGCACGGCGTGGCGATGCCCGAATGGCTGTCCGGCACGGTGCCGCTGGGCGAGGTGATGACCTACCCGGTCTACCGGCTGTTCATCTCCGCGGTGTGCGTGGCCGTCGCGCTGGCGATGTGGCTGGTGCTGGCCCGCACCCGGCTCGGCATGCGCATCCGCGCCGGGGCCACCAATCGCGAGATGGTCCGGGCGATGGGCGTCGACATCAGGCTGCTCTACCGGATCGTGTTCGCGATCGGCGTGGCGCTGGCCGCGCTGGCCGGCATGATCGCGGCGCCGGTCAGCTCGGTGTACCCGAACATGGGCGGCCAGGTGCTGATCATCTGCTTCGTCGTCGTCGTGATCGGGGGCATCGGCTCGATCAAGGGCGCGCTGGTGGCAGCGTTGCTGGTCGGCTTCGTCGACACCTTCGGCAAGGTGCTGTTCCCGTCGCTGGCGGGTCTCTCGGTCTACCTGCTGATGGCGGCGATGCTGCTCTGGAAGCCGGAAGGCCTGTTCCGGGCGGGGTGAGACGGCGGTGAACACGAAGCTCGCTCCCGTCGCGCTGGCCTTCGTCGCCTTCGGCCTGTTCCCGCTCGCGGGCGGCGCCTACGAAATCGACCTGGCCACGAAGATCATGATCCTCGCGATCTTCGCGCTGAGCCTCGAGCTGCTGGTCGGCCAGACCGGCCTCGTCTGCTTCGGCCACGCGGCCTTCTTCGGCATCGGTGCGTACACGGTCACCCTGCTCACGCCGATGAGCGGACCGGTCTCGCTGTGGCTGGCGCTGCCGGCCTCGGTCGGCGCAGCCGCCCTCTACGCGCTGCCGGTCGGCGCGCTGTCGCTGCGCACGAAGGGCGTGTACTTCATCATGATCACGCTGGCCTTCGCGCAGATGGCCTACTTCGTCTTCCACGACACGCCGCTCGGCGGCGGCAGCGACGGCATCTACCTGGACTTCCGTCCGGATCCGGCGATAGGCGGCTGGCAGCCCTTCGACCTGTCCGAGGGGCACACGCTGTACTACGCGGTGCTCGCGTCGCTGGTGCTGGTCTTCGGGCTGCTGGCGGTGATGCTGCGCAGCCGCTTCGGCCGGGCGCTGGCCGGCATCCGGGTCAACGAGCAGCGCATGCGCGCGGCCGGCTTCCCGACCTATGGCTACAAGCTCGCGGCCTTCGTGCTGTCGGCGGCGCTCGCCGGCCTGGCCGGCTTCCTGTACGCGCTGAAGGACGGCTACGTGAACCCGGAGCTGCTCAGCTGGCACCACAGCGGCGCTGTGCTGCTGATGATCATCCTCGGCGGGCTCGGCCACCTGCGCGGCGCGATGCTCGGCGCGCTGGCCTTCACGCTGCTGCAGGAGGCCTTCCAGTCGCAAGCGCTGGTCGGCGACTTCGCGCAGCACTGGCAGCTGCCGCTGGGACTCACGATCATCGCCTTCGTGGCGCTGATGCCGAAGGGACTGATCGGCCTCGCGCTGCGCCGGGGTCGCCAATGAGCGGCGAGGTGCTGCTGGCCGCGCGCGAGCTCTCTCGCGCCTTCGGCGGATTGCGCGCGGTCGACGGGGTCTCGCTCGAGCTCGAGCGCGGCGCGCTGCATGCGGTCATCGGCACGAACGGCGCGGGCAAGTCGACGCTGATCAACCTGCTGTCGGGCGAGCTGGCCGCCACGTCCGGCGCGGTCGAGCTGCTGGGGCGAGACGTGACCCGCTGGACCCAGCCGCGCCGGGCGCGGGCCGGCCTGGGCCGCAGCTACCAGCGCAACACGATCTTTCCCGAGTTCACCGTATTCGAGAACTGCCGACTCAGCGCGCAGGCCCATCGCCCGCGCCCCTGGGACTGGCTGACGCCGGCCAGCGCCTGCCCGGCCAGCCGCGGGGCCGCCGAGCGGGCGATCGACCGAGCCGGGCTCGCCGACGTGGCGCACAGGATCGCCGGCACCCTGTCGCACGGCCAGAAGCGACAGCTCGAGATCGCGATGTGCCTGGCGACCGATCCCCAGGTCCTGCTCCTCGACGAGCCGCTGGCCGGCATGGGCGCCGAGGAGAGCGAGCGGATGCTCGAGCTGCTTCGCGAGCTGGTGCCAGGCCACGCGATCATGCTGGTCGAGCACGACATGGATGCGGTCTTCCGGGTGGCCGATCGCATCACCGTCATGGTGAACGGGCGGGTGATCGCCAGCGACGCGCCCGAGGCGGTCCGCAACGACCCCGAGGTGCAACTCGCCTACCTGGGGCACGAATGACGCACCCGCTGATCGAGGCGCGCGAGCTGCACGCCCACTACGGCCAGAGCCACGTGCTGCAGGGCGTGACGCTTTCCGTCGCGCGCGGCGAGTCGGTCGGCCTGCTCGGGCGCAACGGCATGGGCAAGACGACGCTGATCCGCACGCTGCTCGGGCTGGTGCGCGCCAGCGGCGGCAGCGTGTCGGTGGCCGGCCGCGACATGAGCGGCGCGCCGACCGAAAAGATCGTGCGCCACGGCATCGGCTACGTGCCCGAGGGGCGCGGCATCTTTCCCAACCTGTCGGTGCGCGACAACCTGCTGATGGGCGCGCGCAGCGGCACGCGCGGGCAGCGCGACTGGACGCTGGAGCGCGTGCTGGCCACCTTCCCGCGGCTGGCCGAGCGGCTGTCGAACGGCGGCGCGCAGCTCTCGGGCGGCGAGCAGCAGATGCTCGCGATCGGGCGGGCGCTGATGACCAATCCCGACCTGGTCATCCTCGACGAGGCCACCGAGGGGCTGGCGCCGCTGGTGGTCGCGGAGATCTGGCGCACGATCGGCGAAATCCGGGCGAGCGGCATCGCGTCGCTGGTGGTGGACCGGAACTACCGCGCGGTGCTGGCGCACACCGATCGCGCGGTCGTGCTCGAGAAGGGCCGGATCGTGCTGGCCGGCCCGTCGGACTCACTGGCCTCCGACCTGGAGGCGCTTCGCCGCCATCTCGGGGTCTGAGCCAGCCGCGCGCTCGACCATGCCGAGCATCGTCGCGATGGTGACCGAGCCGAGGATCGCCTTCGCGTGCTCGTCGATCTCGCCGAGCACGCTGCCGAGCGCCGCGCCGACCGGCGTCAGGTCGCCCGGCTCCCTGCGTTCGGAAGCCGGCGCGGCGAAGTCCTCGAACAGCTGGATCACGTCCAGCAGCGTGAGGCGCCGCGCGTTGCCGGCGAAGCGGTAGCCGCCGCCGACGCCGCGCACCGACTCCACGATGCCCGAGCGGGCGAGCTCGGACAGCACCTTCGCCAGGTGGTGGGGAGAGACACCGTACTTCTCGGCGATCTCCGCGGCCGGAACGTGCCGGTCCGGCTTCGCCGCGAACTCGATGACGCTGTAAAGGGCGAGCGAGGTGTTCTTCTGGAGTCTCATCGTCGGGCCGGTGCTCAGTCGTCGAGGTCCATCTCGAGCGGGACGAAGGGGCCGGTCCGCATGCCCTGGCTGCGAAAGAACGACAGGATCAGCATGTCGTCCCGCGCGAGGATGGTGCGCAGCTTTCGCACGCCGGAGCGGCGCATCGCGTCGCACAGCGCGCGCAGCAGCACCGAGGCCACGCCGTGCAGCCGGTGCTCGGGCTGCACGTCGATCGCGAAGACCCAGCCGCAGGGCGGCTCGCCGAACTCCCAGTCGCGGACCTCGCCGATCACGAAGCCGACGACCTGGCCCGCGAACTCGGCCACGAGGAAGTGCCGCTCCGGGCGGTTGCCCCTGCCGTAGCGGTGGAAGATCGCGTGCCAGTAGTCGTCCTTCGCGATCCCGGTCACCTTGGTGTCGATCGCGACGATGCGCTCGAGGTCCGTGCGCCGGACCTTGCGCACCGACACCCTGGCCGGCTGGCCGCGCGAAGCCTCGCTCCCCGAACGATGGGTCGTCATCGCCTCCCCCGAATATTGATCAGGATCAAATCAATAATCGTATTATCGTACCAGAATGCGTAAAACGCAGATGGCGAACGGTGACGCAGCCCCGGCTGTCGATCACTGTCGCGGAGGATACCGGAAGCGGCGGCGCAGCCATGGCTGCCACCGCGCACCGCGGCGCACGAGGTCGGGTCGAAGAAGTTGCACCAGTGGCATGCACCGCGCGCGGAGCGTGTCCGACAACGTCAGGAGACAGACATGCGTTCGACTGGAAGCTCCCGCCACGCCCCTCGCATCGCCGCCGCGGCGCTGGCCGCCGCGCTCTGCGCCGCGGCCCCCGCCGTCGCGCAGGAACCGATCAGGATCGGCTCCTTCCTCGCCGCCACCGGTCCGGCCTCCTTCCTCGGCGACCCTGAGCAGAAGACGCTGGAGATGTACGTCGAGCGGATCAACGCGTCCGGCGGCGTGCTGGGTCGCAAGCTGCAGCTCTTCGTCTACGACAGCGGCGGAAGCGCCGAGAAGGCGCGGACCTTCACCAAGCGCCTGATCGAGCAGGACAAGGTCGACCTGATCGTCGGCGGCTCCACGACCGGCGAGACGATGGCCGCGGTGCCGCTGGTCGAGCAGGCGCAGGTCCCGTTCGTCTCGCTGGCCGGCGCGGTCGTGATCGTCGAGCCGGTCAAGAAGTGGGTGTTCAAGACGCCGCACACCGACCGGATGGCCTGCGAGAAGATCTTCACCGACATGAACGCGCGCAAGCTGGACAAGCTGGCGCTGATCTCCGGCGCCGGCGGCTTCGACCGGTCGATGCGCGGCGAGTGCACGAAGGTGGCGCCGAAGTACGGCATCGAGATCGTCGCCGACGAAAGCTACGGCGCGGCCGACACCGACATGACCGCGCAGCTCACGAAGATCAAGGGCACGCCCGGCGTGCAGGCCGTGCTCAACGCCGGCTTCGGCCAGGGCCCGGCGATCGTCACGAAGAACTACGCGCAGCTCGGAATCACGCTGCCCCTGTACCAGTCGCACGGCGTCGCGTCCAAGGAGTTCATCAAGCTGGCCGGCGCCGCGGCCGAGGGCGTGCGGCTGCCCGCCGCCGCGCTGCTGGTGGCGGACATCCTGCCCGCGGGCAATCCGCAGAAGCCGGTGGTCGTCGCCTACAAGCGCGACTACGAGGAGCGCTTCAAGTCCGACGTGTCGACCTTCGGCGGCCACGCCTACGACGGCCTGATGCTGGCGGTCGAGGCGATCAAGCGAGCAGGCGGCACCGACAGGCAGAAGGTCCGCGACGAGATCGAGAAGACCAAGGGATACGTGGGCACCGGCGGGGTGGTGAACATGGGGCCGGCCGACCACATGGGCCTGGACCTCAGCGCCTTCCAGATGCTGGAGATCCGCAACGGCGCCTGGACCGTCGTGAAGTAGGCGAAGCGGCGGACGCGCCTGCCCGAGAACGGGGACCGAGATGAGCGGACAGTGGGTCCAGTTCCTGGCCAGCGGCCTGACGGCGGGCTCGATCTACGCGCTGGTGGCGCTCGGCTTCTCGATCATCTTCAACGCGAGCCGGGTCATCAACTTCGCTCAGGGCGAGTTCGTGATGATCGGCGGCATGAGCGCCGTGTCGCTGGTCGCGGCCGGCGCCCCGATGCCGCTGGCGATCGCCGGGGCCGTGGCCGTCGCCGCGGTGGTCGGCCTGCTGCTCGAGCGCCTGGCGGTGGGGCGCGCGCGCAGCGCCGACGTGGTCACCCTGATCATCATCACGATCGGCGCGTCGATCTTCCTGCGCGGGCTGGCCCAGCTCGTGTGGGACAAGCGCATCCACGCGCTGGCGCCGCTGTCCGGGGACACGCCGATCGAGTTCTTCGGGGCGACGATCCTGCCGCAGAGCCTGTGGGTGATCGGCGTCACGATCGTGATCGTGGCCGCCCTGTCGTGGTTCTTCCGGCGCACCCTTCCCGGCAAGGCGATGCTCGCCACCGCCTGCAACCGCACCGCCGCGCAACTGGTCGGCATCGAGGTGCGGACCGTCCTGTTCGCCAGCTTCGGGCTGGCCGCGGCGCTGGGCGCCGCCGCCGGCGTGCTGATCGCGCCGATCACCTTCACCTCCTACGAGGCCGGGATCATGCTCGGCCTGAAGGGATTCGCCGCCGCGATCCTGGGCGGGATCGGCAGCTTCCCGGGGGCGATCGCCGGCGGCCTGCTGCTCGGCCTGCTCGAGAGCCTCGGGGCCGGCTACGTGTCCTCGGCCTACAAGGACGTGATCGCCTTCCTGATCATCCTCGCAGTCCTCTTCGTCAGACCCGATGGAATCCTTGGTGCAGTCAGGAGCGAACGCGTCTGAACGGCGCCCCGCCGACCGTCGCCGGTGGGCCTCGCCGCGCACCGGGGGGTTGGCCGCGCTGGCGCTCGTGATCGTGCTGGCGCCGCTGGTGCTCGCCAACGACTACTTCTACGACGTCGCGATCCTGGTCGGCCTGAACGCGATCGTCTGCGTGGGCCTGAACCTGCTGATCGGCTACGCGGGCCAGATCAGCCTCGGCCACGCCGGCTTCTTCGGGCTCGGCGCCTACGGCTCGGCGCTGCTCTGCTCGCGCTACGGCGTGCCGCCGCTCGCGGCGCTGCCGCTGGCGGCCGCGGGCGTGGCCGTGCTCGCCTTCGCCGTCGGCCGGCCCATCCTGCGCCTGAAGGGTCACTACCTGGCGATGGCCACGCTCGGGCTCGGCGTCATCGTGTCGATCGTGATCGCCAACGAGGACCGGATCACCGGCGGCCCCGACGGCATGGCGGTCCCGCCCTTCACCGTGCTCGGCCACCTGGTCCAGGGGGAGCAGGCCTGGTACTGGCTCGTCGGCGCCTGCCTGTTCGTCGCGGTCTGGCTCGCGCTGAACCTGATCGAATCGCCGGCCGGCCGCGCGCTGCGGGCGCTGCACGGCTCGGAGATCGCCGCCGAGGTGGTCGGCATCGACAGCGCGCGGCGCAAGCTGGAGGTCTTCGTGCTCTCGGCCGTGTTCGCCGCGCTGGCCGGCGGCCTGACCGCCTTCTACAGCGGCTTCGTCACGCCGGACAAGGCCTCCTTCCTGCACTCGGTCGAGCTGGTGACGATGGTGGTCTTCGGCGGCATGGCCTCGACCTTCGGCGCCGTCGTCGGCGCCGCGGTGCTGACCATCCTTCCGCAAGCGCTGACCGCGGTCAGGGAGTACGAGATGGTGGTCTTCGGCGCGGTCATGATGGCGACGATGATCTTCTTTCCCCGCGGGGCCGTGCCGACCCTGGAGTCCTGGCTGCGGAGGCGCTCGTCGTGAGCGGGCTCGAGGTCAGCCGGGTCTCCCGCGCGTTCGGCGGCGTGCACGCGGTGCAGGACCTGTCGTTCACGATCCCGCACGGCATCGTCCAGTCGATCATCGGCCCGAACGGGGCGGGCAAGACGACGCTGCTGAACCTGTTGACCGGCATCTACCGGCCCAGCGCCGGCAGCATCGCTCTCGACGGCCGCGAGCTCACCGGGCAGCCGCCGCACCGGTTCGCGGCCGCCGGCATCGGCAGGACCTTCCAGAACCTGCAGGTGTTCTTCAACATGAGCGCGCTCGAGAACGTGATGACCGGGCGCCACCTGCACGAGGCCTGCGGCCTGCTCGCGAGCCTGGTGCCGACCCCTTCCCGGCAGCGCGCCGAGCGGGCCTGCCGAGAGCGGGCGCGCGAGCTGCTGCGCTTCGTCGGGCTCGAGGGCCTCGCCGACGCGAGCGCGGACACGATGCCCTACGGCGCGCTCAAGCGGCTCGAGATCGCCCGCGCGCTGGCCGGCGAGCCGAGGATCCTGCTGCTCGACGAGCCGGCCGCCGGCCTGAACCCGACCGAGTCCGGGGAGGTCGCCGCGCTGATTCGCAGGCTCTGCGAGGCCGGCACCACCGTCGTGCTGGTCGAGCACAACATGCGCCTGGTGATGGGCGTCTCCGACAGCATCCTGGTGCTCGATCACGGCCGCAAGCTCAGCGAAGGGACGGCCCGGCAGATCGGGAGCGACCCACGCGTCATCGAGGCCTATCTCGGCACGGTCGACGCCGCGGAGGCCGCCGATGCTTGAAGTGAGCTCGCTGAGCAGCCGCTATGGCCGGATCACCGCGCTGCACGACGTCAGCCTGCGGGTCGACAGCGGTGAGCTGGTCGCGCTGGTCGGCGCCAATGGCGCCGGCAAGTCGACGCTGCTGCGCGCGCTGTCCGGCATCCAGCCGACCTGCGGCGGCAGCGTCGGCTTCGAAGGGCGCGACGTGACGCGCAGCTCGCCGCGCGCGCGCGTGCGCATGGGCATCGTTCAGGTTCCGGAGGGTCGGCAAGTGTTCTCGCCCTTGCCGGTCGAGGACAACCTGCGCCTCGGGGCCTTCGTGCGCCCGTCGGCCGAGGTGGCCGGGAGCCTGGAGCAGGTCTACTCGCTGTTCCCGGTGCTCGCGCAGAAGCGCAAGGAACCGGCCGGCACCCTGTCGGGCGGCCAGCAGCAGATGCTCGCGATCGGCCGGGCGCTGATGGCGCGCCCTCGCCTGCTGCTGCTCGACGAGCCCAGCATGGGGCTGGCGCCGCGCCTGGTGGCGGAGATCTTCGCGACGATCCGCGCGCTGCGCCAGGCCGCCACGACGATCCTGCTGGTCGACCAGAACGCGCGCGCGGCGCTGTCGATCGCCGACCGCGCCTACGTGATCGAGGTCGGGCGCATCGCGCTGACCGGAAGCGGCAGCGAGCTGCTCGACGACGACGCGGTCCGCGAGGCCTACCTGGGCCTGTGAGCGAATCCATGCCGACTAACACGACCCGGAGACGAACATGAAACCATCCCTGGCGGCAGGCACGACCCGGAGCTCGCGGATCGTCGTGGATCGCGCGCGAACGATCGACTTCATGGGCGAGCAGGCGCGCGTCTACGCGACGCCGATGCTGGTGCAGGACCTCGAGATCGCCTGCCGGGAACTGCTTCTGGAGCACCTGGATCCGGGCGAGGACTCGGTGGGCACGCGGGTGGAGATCGATCACCTGGCCGCCACGCTGCTCGGCATGACCGTCGAGCTGACGGTGAGCGTCGTCGAGACGAACGGCCGAGCCGTCGTGTTCGAGTTCGCCGGCACCGACGGCATCGACGCGATCTGCCGCGGCCGCCACCACCGCTTCGTCGTCGACGTGGCGAAGACCGCCGAGCGCCTGGCCGCCAAGGCGAAGAAGGCCGGGCTGTGACGACGCCTGCCGCCACGATGGCCGCGCACGGTCCCGGGAGCGGCGCGCCGCGCCCCGGCGAGCGGCGGGTGCCGACCTACTGCTACCAGTGCGTCGCCGGCCCCGACCTGCTCACCGTGAAGGTCGTCGACGGCGTCGCCACCGAGGTCGAGCCGAACTTCTGCGCCGCCCCGGTCCACCCGGGCGGCGGGAAGGTCTGCGTGAAGGCCTTCGGCCTGGTGCAGAAGACGTACAACCCGAACCGGGTGCTGACGCCGATGCGCCGGACCAACCCGAGGAAGGGACGCGACGAGGACCCGGGCTTCGTTCCGATCAGCTGGGAAGAGGCCTTCGAGGCGATCGCCGAGCGCCTGAACCGGATCCGCGAGACCGGGCTCACCGATGCCTCCGGCTACCCGCGGCTCGCGGCCAGCTTCGGCGGCGGCGGCACCCCGCAGTCCTACATGGGCACCTTCCCGGCCTTCCTGGCCGCCTGGGGGCCGGTCGACATGGGCTTCGGCTCCGGCCAAGGCGTGAAGTGCTACCACTCCGAGCACCTGTACGGCGAGTTCTGGCACCGGGCCTTCATCGTGTCGGCCGACACGCCGCTGTGCGACTACCTGATCTCCTGCGGCTCCAACATCGAGGCCTCGGGCGGCGTGGTCGGCATCTGGCGGCATTCCCAGGCGCGGGTGCGCGGCATGAAGCGGGTTCAGGTCGAGCCCCACCTGTCGGTGACCGGCGCCTGCTCGGCCCGCTGGGTGCCGATCAGGCCGAAGACCGACGCGGCCTTCCTGTACGCGCTGATCAACGTGCTGCTGCACGAGGCGCAGCGCGAGCGGCTGGACCTGCCCTTCCTGCGGGTGCGCACCGGCTCGGCCTACCTGGTCGGGCCGAACGGCTACTACCTGCGCGACCGGGCGAGCGGCAAGCCGCTGGTGCGCGATGCGCAAAGCGGCGCCGCGGTGCCGCACGACACCCCCGGGCTGCACGAGGACCTCGACGCCTCGGTGGAGACCGACGCGATCGAGACCGGCCCCGACGGGGAGGTCCTGGCCGAGGGCCGGCTCGCGGGCGAGACGGCGTTCCGCAAGCTGCTCGCGCACATGGCTCGGTACACGCCGGAGTGGGCGTCGGCGATCTGCGACGTGCCGGCGGCCGACATCCGGCGCATCGCCAACGAGTACCTGGACCACGCCTGCGTGGGCCGGACGATCACGATCGATGGCAAGGAGCTGCCGTTCCGGCCGGTCGCGGTCACGCTGGGCAAGACCGTGAACAACGGCTGGGGCGGCTTCGAGTGCTGCTGGGCGCGAACGATGCTGGCGGCGCTCGTCGGGGCGCTCGAGGTGCCGGGCGGCACGATCGGCACCACGGTGAGGCTAGCCCGGCCGATGGCGCAGCGGCTCGACAGCGCGAAGCCGGGGCCCGACGGCTTCATGGACTATCCGCTCAACCCGACCGACCGCGAGGGATGGTCGGCCCGGCCGAACATCCGCAACGCCTACCGGACCATGGTGCCGCTGGCCGGCAACGGCGCCTGGAGCCAGGCGCTCGGCCCGACCCACTTCTCGTGGATGTTCCTCGACGGCACGCCCGAGGGCCTGCCCGAGGTGACCTTCCCGGACGTCTGGTTCGTGTACCGCACCAACCCGGCGATCTCGTTCTGGGACACCCACGCGGTCGCCGACAAGATGGCGCGCTTCCCGTTCGTGGTCTGCTTCGCCTACACCCGCGACGAGACCAACCACTTCGCCGACATCCTGCTGCCCGACGCGACCGACCTGGAGAGCCTGCAGCTGATCCGGATCGGCGGCACCAAGTACGTCGAGCAGTTCTGGGACCACGAAGGCTTCGCGCTGCGCCAGCCGGCGATCGACGCGCGCGGACAGGCCCGCGACTTCACCGACGTCGCGACCGAACTGGCCCGCCGGACCGGCCTGACCGAAGCCTACGTCAGGTCGATCAACAAGGGCGCGGCCGGCGTGCCGTTGAAGGGCGAGCATCACGACTTCTCGCTGGACCCCGGCGAGGTGCACGATCGCGAGCGCATCTGGGACGCGGTCTGCCGCGCGGCGAGCAGCGAGCTGACCGACGGCGAGAAGGCGCACGGGCTGGACTGGTGGCGGGAGCACGGGCTCGCCACGCGCCCCTTCCCGCGCAGCGACTGGTACCTGTACCCGACGATGGTCGAGCGCGGCCTTCGCTTCGAGCTTCCGTACCAGGAGCGGCTCATGCGGATCGGCGAGGAGCTCGGCAGGCGGCTGCACGAGAAGGGCATGCACTGGTGGGACCGGCAGATGGCCGAGTACCAGGCGCTGCCGGTCTGGAAGGACTTCCCGGGCATCTGGGAGAACGCGGTGACGCTCGGCGGCGGAAAGGCCGGGGACTACCCGTTCTGGCTGCTGACCGCGCGCAGCATGCAGTACGCGTGGGGCGGCAACGTGGGCGTGCAGATGATCCGCGAGGTCGCCGACAACATCGCGGGCCACCGCGGCGTGATCGTGAACGCCGGGACCGCCGAACGGCTCGGCATCGCCGAGGGCGACGAGGTCGAGATCGCGACGCCCGCGCGCAGCGTGCGCGGCCGCGCGGTGCTGAGGCAGGGCATCCGGCCGGACACCTTGCTGCTGATCGGGCAGTTCGACCACTGGGCCACGCCCTTCGCCAGGGACTTCGGCATGCCGAGCCTGAACACGCTCGCGCCGATGTCGATCGCGCTCACCGACGCGACCGGCTCGAGCGCCGACATCGTGCGGGTCAGCATCGGGAGGGTTGCGCGATGACACGCTGGGCGATGGTCGCCGACCTGCGCCGCTGCGTCGGCTGCCAGACCTGCACCGCGGCCTGCCGGCACGCCAACGCGACGCCGCCCGGCGTGCAGTGGCGGCGCGTGCTCGACATGGAATTCGGCGAGTACCCGGACGTGCAGCGGGCCTTCGTGCCGACCGGCTGCCAGCACTGCGAGGACCCGCCGTGCATGGAGGTCTGCCCGACCACGGCCACGAAGAAGCGCGCCGACGGCATCGTCACGATCGACTACGACCTGTGCATCGGCTGCGCCTACTGCGCGGTCGCCTGCCCGTACCAGGCGCGCTACAAGACCGACCGGGCCGTCTTCGCCTACGGCAAGCCGACCGAGCAGGAGGCGGCCCGGCACGACGACGCGCGGCTCGCGGTCGCGACCAAGTGCACCTTCTGCGTCGACCGGATCGACGACGGCCTGGCGAAGGGCCTGCGCCCGGGCACCGACCCGGAGGCCACGCCGGCCTGCGTGAACGCCTGCATCGCCAGGGCGCTGGCCTTCGGGAACCTCGACGACCCGGACAGCGAGGTCTCGCGGCTGCTGGCCGAGAACCGCAGCTTCCGGATGCACGAGGAGCTCGGCACCGGACCGGGCTTCCACTACCTGTGGGACGGAGCCGGCGAATGAGCTACGGACCGACACCCTGGCAGCAGGCGCACTGGGACTGGCGGGCGGCCGGCAACTTCGTCTGCGGCGGCGCCGGCGCGGGCCTGCTCGTGTTCGCCGCGTTCGGCGGCACGGAAGCGGGTGCGCGCGCCGCCCTGATCCTGCTCGGGCTCGCCCTGGTCGGCGCCGGCCTGAGCTGCGTGTGGCTCGAGATCGGGCGGCCCTGGCGCGCGCTGCACGTGTTCTTCAACCCGCGCACCTCGTGGATGAGCCGGGAGGCGTTCGCGGCCGCCCTGCTCTTCCCGGCGGGCCTGGCCGGCGCCGCCGGGTACGCGCCGGCGGCCTGGGCCGCCGGCCTGCTGGCGCTGGCCTTCCTCTACTGCCAGGCGCGCATCCTGCGCGCGTCGCGCGGCATCCCGGCCTGGCGGCAGCCTGGAATCGTCCCGCTGATCGTCGCGACCGGGCTCACCGAGGGATGCGGCCTGTACCTGGTCCTGCAGCCGGTCCACGGCAGCGCCGGTCCGGTCCTGATGGCCGTGTTCGCCGCGCTGGTGGCCCTTCGCTGGGCCAACTGGGTCGCCTACCGCCGCCGGCTCGGCAACCGGGTCGCGGCGCCAGCGCGCGCGGCGCTCGACCGGGCCGGAGACACGCTGCAGAGGGTCGGCAGCTACCTGGCCTTCGCGCTCATCGCGCCGGTCGGCATCGGCCTGGCGAGCGGCCTCGCGGCACAGGCGCTGGCCGTCGCGGCCGGGGCGGCCGCGGCATTCGCCGGCGCGAACCTCAAGCACACGCTGATCACCCGCGCCGGGTTCAACCAGGGGTTCGCGCTGGCGGCGCTGCCGGTGCGCGGCGCGCGCCTTTGAGCCGCCGACCCCAAGCATCGAGGAGCCGGGAATGGGAACCAGGATCTGGAACGCGGGAGAAGCGGCGCAGCTTCCCGGTGCCGCCCGCTACCTGAACGCGGCCGAGGAGACGATGTCGCGCGACGAGCTCGCCGCGCTGCAGCTCTCGAGGCTGCGGGCCACGGTGGCCGACGCGTACGAGCGCGTGCCCCTGCATCGCGCGCGCATGGACGCGGCCGGCGTGCGGCCGGCCGACGTCCGCTCGCTGGCCGACCTGCACCTGTTGCCGTTCACCGCCAAGGCCGACCTGCGCGAGCACTACCCGTTCGGCATGTTCGCCCGCCCGCTGGGCGAGCTGGCGCGCCTGCACGCGTCGTCGGGCACCACCGGCAAGCCGACCGTCGTCGGCTACACGGGCGACGACCTCGACCGATGGTCGTGGCTGATGGCCCGCTCGTTGCACGCGGCCGGCGCGCGGCGCGGCGATGTCCTGCACAACGCCTACGGCTACGGCCTGTTCACCGGCGGCCTGGGTGCGCACTACGGCGCCGAGCGGCTCGGCGCGGTCGTCGTGCCGGTGTCCGGCGGCTCGACCGCGAGGCAGGTGTCGCTGCTCGTCGACTTCCGTGCCCGCGTGCTGTGCTCAACGCCGTCCTACGCGCTGGCGATCGCCGAGATGGCCGAGCAGAACGGCGTCGACCTCGCGAAGGACTCCGCGCTCGAGGTCGGCATGTTTGGCGCCGAGCCGTGGAGCGACGCGATGCGCGCCGAGATCGAGGCCCGGCTCGGCCTGCGCGCGATCGACGTCTACGGCCTGTCCGAAATCATGGGGCCGGGCGTTGCCTGCGAGTGCGAGGCGCAGGCCGGCCTGCACGGCTGGGAGGACCACTTCGCGTTCGAGGTCGTCGATCCGGAAACCGGCGCCCCGCTGCCCGAGGGCGAGGCCGGCGAACTGGTCATCACGACGCTGACCAAGCAGGCGCTGCCGATGCTGCGCTACCGGACGCGCGACATCACCCGCGTGACCACCGCGCGCTGCGACTGCGGCCGAACCCACCTGAGGATCCTCAGGGTCACCGGCCGCAACGACGACATGCTGATCGTGCGCGGCGTCAACGTCTATCCGTCGCAGATCGAGGCGGTGCTGGTGGGGCTGGACGGCACCGCGCCGCACTACCAGCTGGTCGTCGACCGGCAGGGTCGCCTCGACACCCTGGCGGTCGAGATCGAGGCGGCGCCGGGCGTGGCGAATGATGCCTTCCCCGCAATCGCCGGCCGGGCCGCGCAGCGCCTGAAGTCCACCCTCGGCGTGAGCTGCGAGGTCCGGGTCAGGTCGCCCGGCGAGATCCCGCGCTCGGAGGGCAAGGCGGTTCGCGTGCGCGACCTGCGCCGCAAGGAGGCATGAGGCGATGGCGACCAGACTTCTCGCGATCGACGTGAACGGCCGGCAGCGCCACGACGCGGTCGCCGACGAGACGCTGCTCGTCGACTACCTGCGCGACACGGCCGGGCTCACCGGCACCAAGCAGGGCTGCGACGGCGGCGAGTGCGGCGCCTGCACCGTGCTGGTCGACGGCCTGCCGCGGCTCGCCTGCCTGACGCTCGCCGCGAGCTGCGCGGGCGCGCGGGTCGAGACGATCGAGGGTCTGGCCAGTGCCGGACGGATGAGCCGGCTGCAGCAGGCCTTCCACGAGAACCTCGGCACGCAGTGCGGCTTCTGCACCCCGGGCATGGTCATGGCCTCCGAAGCGCTGCTCAGGCGCAATCCGGCGCCGTCGGAAGCCGAGATCCGCGAGGCCCTGTCCGGGAACCTGTGCCGCTGCACCGGCTACGTGAAGATCGTCGAGTCGGTCAAGGCCGCATCCGGAGCATGACGCGATGAACTGGAGCGACACCTCCCCGCGCCCGCACGGCGGACCCGGCATCGACGCGACGGACACGGCAGCTGCCGGGCACGCGGTCGGCCGCCGCACGCCGCTGATCGACGGCATCGAGAAGGTCACCGGGCGGGCCCGCTACACCGCCGACCTGCCCTTCGGGGAGCTGCTCGTCGGCCGCATCCTGCGCAGCCCGGTCGCGCACGGCGTGATCCGCGGCATCGACGTCCGCCGCGCCCGCGCGATGCCCGGCGTGCGCGCCGTGATCACCGGCGAGGACTTCGCCGCGCCCTACGGGGTGATCCCGATCGCCCAGAACGAGTGGCCTTTGGCGCGCGACAAGGTCCGCTACCGGGGCGAGCCGGTGGCGGCGGTCGCCGCGGTCGACGCGGCCACCGCCGACGCCGCGATCGCCGCGATCGGGCTCGACATCGAGCCGCTTCCCGCGTACTTCGGCGCCGCCGAGGCCCGGGCGCCCGACGCGGTGCTGCTGCACGACGGCAAGGCGGGCAACATCGAGCGCGAGGTCGACCACTGCTTCGGCGAGGTCGACGCCGGCTTCGCGCGGGCCGACCTGGTTCGCGAGAAGCGCTTCCGCTACGCCGAGGTCTCCCACGGCCAGATCGAGCTCAACGCCGCGGTAGCCTGCTACGAGCCGGAGCGCGACCTGCTGACCTCGCATTCGGTCACCCAGGTGCCCTTCTACCTGCACCTGACGCTGGCGCGCTGCCTCGGCATGGACAGCTCCCGGATCCGCGTCGTCAAGCCCTTCGTCGGCGGCGGCTTCGGGCACCGGGTCGAGCCGCTGAACTTCGAGATGGTCACCGCGGCGCTGGCGCGCGCCGCCGGCGGCAACGTGCGCATCGAGCAGTCGCGCGAGGACAGCTTCCTCACGCATCGCGCCCGGCCCGAGACCGACATCCGGCTGAAGATCGGCATGACCCGCGCCGGCGAGATCGCCGCGGTCGACTGCGAGATCGTCCAGCGCGGCGGAGCCTATGCAGGCTACGGGCTGGTCACGATCCTGTACGCCGGCGCGCTGCTGCACGCGCTGTACCGCGTCGGCGCGGTCCGCTACCGCGGCTTCAGGGTCTACTCGAACACGCCGCCCTGCGGGGCGATGCGCGGCCACGGCGCGGTGGACGCGCGCCACGCGTTCGAGTCGCTGCTCGACGAGATGGGCGCCGAGCTCGGGCTCGACCCCTTCGAGGTCCGGCGCGCGAACCTGATCGTCCCGCCCTGGCGCACGCTGAACGATCTGCAGGTGAACTCTTGCGGCCTTCCCGAGTGCCTGGACCGGGTCGAGAAGGCCTCGGGCTGGCGCGAGCGGCGCGGCCGCCTGCCGCCCGGCCGCGGCCTCGGCATGGCCTGCTCGCACTACGTGTCCGGATCGGCCAAGCCGGTGCACTGGAGCGGCGAGCCGCACGCGGTGGTCAACCTGAAGCTCGACTTCGACGGCGGGATCACGCTGCTGACCGGCGCGGCCGACATCGGCCAGGGATCGTCGACGCTGCTCGCGCAGGTGGTCGCCGAGGTGCTGGAGCTGCCGCTCGCGCGGATCCGGGTGATCGCCGCCGACAGCGCGCTGACCCCGAAGGACAACGGCTCGTACTCGTCGCGGGTTTCCTTCATGGTCGGCAACGCGGCGCTGCGCGCCGCCCAGGCGCTGCGCCGGACGCTGACCGAGGCCGCCGCCCGCGCGCTGGACGCGAGCGCGGACCAGATCGAGTGGGCGGGCGAGCGCTGCCGCGTGGCCGGCGCCGACCGAACGCTCGAGTTCCGCCGCGTCGTGGAGGCCGCGCTGGCCGACTCCGGCACCCTGACGGTCAAGGGCGCCTGGTCGACACCGCCCGAGACCCAGGGCGGCAAGTTCCGCGGAGCGGCAGTCGGTTCCGCCGCCGGCTTCTCGTACGCCGCCCAGGTGGTCGAGGTCTCGGTCGACGAAGACACCGGGATCGTCACGGTCGAAAGGGTGTGGGTCGCGCACGACTGCGGCCGGGCGATCAATCCGCTGGCCGCCGAGGGGCAGGTGCAGGGCGCCGTCTGGATGGGGATGGGCCAGGCGCTGTGCGAGGAGAACGAGTACCACGAGGGGCTGACGATGCGGCCCAACCTGCTCGACTACCGGATCCCGACGATCGCCGAGTCGCCGCCGATCGACGTGATGCTGGTCGAGAGCATGGACCCGCTCGGGCCCTTCGGCGCGAAGGAGGCGAGCGAAGGCGCGCTGCACGGCTTCCCGCCGGCGCTGACCAACGCAATCTGCGACGCGATCGGCATCAGGCTCGACGAACTGCCGGCCTCGCCCGACCGGATTCTCGACGCGATCCAGGCGCGGCGCCGGCGCGAGCGGCTGGCCGCCGCAGGAGCCGCTGCTGGCGCCGCCGCAGCCGCCGCGGATTCCCTCGGAGGCCGATGATGGAAGCGCTGCACGAATTCGAGCTCAGGCGGCCGGCCAGCCTGGCCGAGGCCGCGGCCATCCTGGCCGGGATGCCGGGCGCCCGCCTGATCGCCGGCGGCACCGGCCTGCTGCCCAACCTTCGTCGCGGCATCGAGCGACCGGCGGTGCTCGTCGACCTCGGCGGCCTGTCCGGCTTCGACTCGATCGAGTTCGACGAACTGGGGCTCCGGCTGGGCGCCGGCACGACGCTCGCCCGGATCGCCGCCGACCAGGCGCTCGCCAGGTCGTGGCCAGCGATCGCCGAGGCCGCGGCCGCGGTCGGTGCGCCCGCGCACCGAAGCGTCGCGACGCTGGGCGGCAACCTCTGCCTGGACACGCGCTGCGTCTACTACAACCAGAGCGAGTGGTGGCGCGCGGCGAACGGCTACTGCCTGAAGCGCGGCGGCGACACCTGCCACGTCGCGCCGCAAGGCGAGCGCTGCCACGCGGCCTACTCGGGCGACCTCGCGCCCGCGCTGCTGGTCCACGGGGCGGAGGCCGAACTGGTGAGCGCCCGGGGAATGCGCGTCGTGCCGCTCGCGCAGCTGTTCCGCGACGACGGTGCGGCCCACCTGACCGTCGCGCCGGACGAGATCCTCGCCAGCGTGCGCGTGCCGCCGGCGCCCGACGGACTTCGGTCGGCCTACCGGAAGGTCGCCACCCGCGGAGCGATCGACTTCCCGCTGGCCGGCGTGGCCTGCGCGGTCGAGCTCGACGAGCGCGGCGCTCTCGGGTTTCTGCGGGTGGCGCTGACCGGCACCAACTCGCATCCCCTCGTGGTGTCGGGCACGCAGGCCCTGCTCGGGCGAGAGGTCGACGAGGCCGCGCTCGCGGCGCTGGGCAAGATGGTCCAGAAGCAGGTCGGCCCGATGCGCACCACGGTGACGCCGTCGAACTACCGCCGGCAGGTCGCCGCGGTCGCCGCGCGGCGCCTGCTGGCCGAGCTCGCCGCGGCGTCTCGACCCGATGCGCCGCCGGCCTCCGGACAGGAACACGCATGAGCGAGGGGCCGAAGCAAGGCTGCGGGCCGGCCGTGACCGGGCAGGCGGGCGGCGGGCCGGCCCGCCGTTGGCGCGAGGACGACGGGCTGCACGTCGACGTGCGCGGGCTTGCGCCGCCCGGGCCCCTGGTCGCGATCCTCGCGCTGGTCGGCTCGATGACCGACGGCGGGCCGCTGATCGTGCATCACGACAGGGACCCGAAGCTTCTCTACCCCGAGCTCGCAGAACTTGGCTGGGCGGCCACGCGAATCGAAGGCGCGCCGGGCGAAGTCAGGCTCAGGCTCGCGCCGATCTCCGGCTGAGCCATGCGCCCGACCGCCAGGCCCTCGGCGGGGCTGCTCCTGGCCGGGGCCGGCAGCCGCCTGCTGCCGGCGTCGATCCCGTTGCGCTTCTTCGGCGCTGCCGCGACCTTCCACCTGCTCGCCTGGCTCGCGCTGCTGGCCGGCAGCGCCACGCTGCCCAGGTTCGCCGGCGGACTCGGCTGGACGCTCGCCGGACTGCACCTGGCCACGCTGGGCGTGCTGGCGATGACCGCGATCGGCGCCAGCCTGCAGTTGCTGCCGGTCGCGACCCGCCAGCCGGTCGGCGCGACGCGCCTGCCCGCGCTGCTGTGGTGGCTCTACACGCCGGGCGTGGCCGCGCTCGCGATCGGCATGGGTACCGGAGCGTCCTGGCTCCTCGGGGCCGGCGCGGTCGCGGCCGTGTCCGGCCTGGCGGTCTTTGCGGCCCTGCTCGCCAGGAATCTCGCGGGCGCCCGCGGCATGCCGGCGGTCGTGGCCCACGGCTGGGTCGCGCTCGCGGCCCTGCTCGCCACGCTGGCCACCGGCGTGTCGCTGGTGCTGGCCAATGCCGGGCTGCCGGCGCCGGACCGCGGCACCGCACTCGCGCTGCACGTGGCCCTCTCCGCGTACGGCTTCATGGGCATGCTCGCGCTGGGCCTGTCGTACATCCTGGTGCCGATGTTCGCGCTGTCGCCGGCGCCGGCCGCTCGCCCGGCCCTCGTGTCCTGCGGCCTCGCCGCTCTGGCGCTGGGGTTGGCCGCAGCCGCGGCGCTGGCACCGACAACGGCCGCGGCCGCGCTGCGGGCCGGCGCCACGCTCGCGGCGGCAGTAGCGATCGCGATCCACCTGCGGCTGATGCTGCGCGCGCTGCGCGAGGGCATGCGCCGCGAACTCGGCCGCTCGTTCACCATGGTCCGCGTCTCCTGGGCGCTCCTGGCCGCGAGCGTGCCCGCCGGCCTGGCGGTGGCGCTGGACCTGCCGCTCGAAGGCGCGCCGACGCTGTTCGGCCTGCTGCTCGTCGGCGGCTGGCTGCTGGGCTTCCTGTTCGGCATCCTGCAACGGATCCTTCCGTTCCTCGCGTCGATGCACAAGCCGCCCGGGGGCGGTCCGCCGCGCACGCCGTCGTCGTTGACCGACGACCGGCCGCTCGCGGTGCACTTCTGGTGCCATTTCGCCGCGCTCGGCCTGCTCGGCCTGGCAGTCGTCCTCGACAGCCCGCCGATCGCCGCCGCCGCTGCCGCTGTCGGCGCGGTCGGCGCCTGCGCCTTCGCGGCCTTCTTCGCCGTCGTCGTGCTGCGGATGCGGCGCCCGCCCCCGACCCGGCCCTTGATCCGGCCCCTTGACCCGGGTCAAGGCGCGTCCGGTCGACGCGACTAGTATTTTGGTATTCGAATACCGTAATTGGGGTCGGCATGAATTTCCAGCGTCAGGTCAGCCACGCGCTCGACGAGGAGCACCGCGTCAACCTCGACCTGCTCGGCAAGGTCGAGCAGGCCTTCGCGCGCCTGCCCCGGTCCGGCGCCGGCGGCGACCCCGAGCTCGCACGGATCGCGGCCGCCCTCGCCCGGCATCTCGAGCAAGAGCTCGAGCGGCACTTCGATTTCGAGGAGCAGCAGCTGTTCCCGCTTCTGGCCGAGGCCGGGGAAGCCGACATCGCCGGCCTGCTCGCCGACGAGCATGCCGCGATCCGCGACGCCGCCCGCTCGACGCTGCCGCTGGCGCGCGCTGCCGCCGAAGGCGTGCTGGACGACTCGGGCTGGAATGCGCTGAAGGTCGGCGCGCTGGAGATCGTCGAGCGGCAGGTCTCCCACATCCAGAAGGAAACGATGGCCCTTCTGCCGATGCTCGACGACCTGCTCGACGAAGACACCGATCGCGAACTCGCCTTCGCCTACGCGGCCGGCTGATCGCGGCACGCCCAACCGGAACGGGAGCGCATCCATGGACAACGCTGCTGCCCACCAGGACACCCTGGGCCCGCTGGCGGGCGACGATCTCGAGGACGTCGTCGCGATCGACGCGGCCTGGGAAGGCCGCTCGCGGCGGCTCTACTTCGAGCGGCGGCTGGCCGCCGCCTTGCGCGAGCCGGGGCTGCATGCCCAGTTCGCGGTGCGCGACGCCCGCGGCCTCGCCGGCTACGTGCTGGCACGAGTGCTAGAGGGCGAGTTCGGGCAGCGCGACCGCAGCCTTCGCCTGGAGGCGATCGGCGTTCGCGCCGACGCGCGCGGCCGCGGCATCGGCCGGCTGCTGTTCGACGGGCTCGCCGGATGGGCCGGCCGCCACGGGGTTCCGGACCTCCGCACCCAGGCCGCCTGGAACGCGCACCGCATGCTCGGCTGGCTCGACGCAGCCGGGTTCTCGCTCGCTGCGGCCCACGTGGTCGACCGCCCGGTCCACGGGGAGATCGACACGATCGCGAACGAGCCCGAGGGCGCCGTCGGCGACGCCTCGCCCGGTCCGGTGCTGCCGGGAGCGCCGCCGGTTCGCGAGATCGACTACGGCCGCGGCGAGTCGAACGACTTCGAGCGCCTGGCGCGCGACACCGCCGACATCCGGGCGCTCGAGCCCGCCGACCTGCCCGATCTGGCCCGCATCGATCGCGGCATCACCGGGCGGGACCGGCGCGACTACATGGCGCGCAAGCTCGGCGAGACGCTCGCGGATTCGGCGCTGCGCGTCTCGCTGGGCGCGCGGCTGGACGGCGTCGTGGTCGGCTTCGTGATGGCCCGCGCCGACTTCGGCGATTTCGGACGCACCGAGCCGGTGGCGGTCATCGACACGATCGGCGTCGATCCGGAATACGCCCACCGCGGCGTGGGCCACGCGCTGCTGTCGCAGTTGTTCCTGAACCTCGCGGCGCTGCGGATCGAACGCGTGGAGACCCAGGTCGCGCCGCAGGACCTGGCGCTGCAGGGCTTCCTGTACGACGCCGGCTTCGCACCCTCGCAGCGGCTCGCCTTCGCCAGACGCCTCGGCGGGCCGGTGAAACCGCGAGCGCCGGTGGCGCCGGGAGCACGACAGTGATCGAGGGCATGCCCGACGACGACGCGGTGCGCGAGGCGCTGCGCCAGGTCGACGACCCGGAAGCCGGCATGAACATCGTCGATCTCGGGCTCGTCTACGGCATCGACGTGTCGGAGGACTCGGTCCGGGTCGAGATGACGATGACCACTGCCGCCTGCCCGATGGCCGACATGATCGTCGAGGCCGCGCGCCGGGTCGTCTCGGAACTCGTTCCCGACACCGCGCGCGTCGACATCGAGCTGGTCTGGGACCCGCCGTGGACGCCCGACCGGATGACCGGCATCGCCCGCGAGCACTTCGGCTGGTAGTCCGGTGCCCGCGTCCCCCCAAGGCGGTGCGCGGCCGGCCGCGCCGACCCCGGCCCCGACCACGACCTCGCCACCCGGCAAGCCGGCGAGCCGGGGAATCCCGCCGCCGTGGCGGGCGCCGATCCTGGTGCTGGGCTTCGCCGGGCTGCTGGCAGGCGTCGGCGCAGGCCTTGCCCGGCTCGGCTGGAGCATGCCGGACATCGCCGCGCAGTCGGCGGGTCTGCACGGCCCGCTGGTCGTCTGCGGTTTCTTCGGCACGGTGATCTCGCTGGAGCGCGCGGTTGCGATCGGGCGCCCGTGGGCCTATTCGGGGCCGCTGCTGGCCGGCGCGGGAACGATGCTCGCGCTCGGCGGCGCCGGACTGCCGGCGCTCGGCAGCGCCGCCGGCCTGGCGGCCGTCGCCTGGTTCCTGGCCGGACTGGTCCTGCTCGTCGCGTCGCTCGACGTGCTTCGCCGGCAGCCGGCGCTGTTCACCTTCACGATGGCGGCGGCCGCGGCCTGCTGGCCGCTCGGGACCGCGCTGTGGGCCGCCGGCGCGGCCGTCCACGAGGTCGCCGGCTGGTGGATGGCCTTCCTGGTGCTGACGATCGCCGGCGAGCGGCTCGAACTGTCGCGCTTCATGCCGCCTTCGCAAGCGGCGAAGCTCGCGTTCGGGGCGGTGCTGGCGCTGATGCTGTTCGTGCTGGCCGCCGGTGACGGGCCGTGGGCCGGCTCCGCCTTCGGCGCGGGGCTGGTACTGCTGGCGGCGTGGCTGCTGCGCCACGACATCGCACGCCGCACCGTCCGCAAGGGGGGCCTGACCCGCTTCATCGCGATTTGCCTGCTGGCCGGCTACGCCTGGCTGGCCTTGGGCGGGGCGATCGTCGCGGCCGCCGGCGGGCTGTCGCCGGGCAGCCCCGCCTACGGCGCGGCAATACACGCGCTCGCGCTGGGATTCGTGTTCTCGATGGTCCTCGGCCACGCGCCGATCATCTTTCCGGCGGTGCTGCGCGTCGCGGTGCCCTATCGGCGCTGGTTCTACCTGCCGCTGGCACTGCTGCACCTGTCGCTGCTGCTGAGGCTGGCCGGCGACGCGAGCGGCGCGTTCGCGCTGTCTCGCACCGGCGGCCTGCTGAACGCGCTGGCGCTCGCAGCCTTCGTCGTCGGCACCGCGGCGGCCGTCGCCGCCGGCGCGCGGGAACGCCGCGCGGAAAAGGAGGCCTGCGCGCGTCAGCCGTGAAGCGACTCGTACTTCGCGAGCAGTTCCTCTGGCGTCTCGCGGAAGTCCGGATGCGGCTCGATGCAGTCGGCCGGACAGACCAGCATGCACTGGGGCTCGTCCTCTGCCCCGACGCACTCGGTGCAGCGCAGCGGGTCGATCACGTAGGCCGGGTCGCCGACGCTGATCGCGTCGTTCGGACAGACCGGCTTGCAGGCGTCGCAGGCGGTGCAGTTCTCGTTGATCGTCAGTGCCATGTCGGCCTCCCTTTCGTCTGGGCAATTTCCGGGGAATCGGTGTTCGACACCGGTGTTCGACGGTCGCGTCGCCCGGCGGGCCCGGGCGGGCGCCCGCGTCGACGCACCTCAGGCCGCCTGCGCCTGCAGCGCGGCCAGCCGGCCGTGCCGGAACGCGCCCCACAGCGCCGCGCCGATCGCGCCGGCGTAGATCGAGTCCGGATGGTTCACGATCTCGACCGCGGTCTTCTCGTTCGCGATTTCCTCGCGCAGCGCGGCGATCAGGCCGGTGTCGAGCGCGAGCCCGCCGGTCATCAGCGCGGTGCCCTCCTTGATGCCGGTCACCTTCAGCAGCTTGATGATCCTGGAGGCCATCGACAGGTGGATTCCCTTCAGGATGTCGGCCGGCGCGATGCTGCGCGAGACCATGTTGATCACGTCGGTCTCGGCCAGCACCGCGCAGATCGAGCTGACCTTCTCCGGGTCCTCGGAGCTCTGCGACAGCGGACCGATCTCCTCGACCGCCACGCCCAGGTAGCGCGCGATGTTCTCGAGGAACTGCCCGGAGCCCGACGCGCACTGGCTGGTCATCTTGTAGGCGAGCACCTTGCCGCGCTCGTCGACGTAGATCGCCCGCCCGTTCAGGGCCCCGATGTCGACGACCGCCCGCGCCCCGGGGTGCAGGAAGACCCCGCCGCGCGCGTGCGTGGTCATCGAGTAGAAGTGACCGGTCGCGAAGGCCACGTTCTCGCCCTCGCCGGTGGTCGCGATGTAGTCCACCGCCGAGGGGTCCAGGCCGGCGTCGGCCAGCACGCCGTCGCGCCCCTCCTCGGCCAGCTGCATCGGGTCGCGGCGGCGGATCCGCTCGCAGCGCTTCGCGAGCCAGGTCTGCCTGTCTCCGTCCACCTCGAACAGCACGGTCTTGACCGCGCCCGAGCCGATGTCGATTCCGATCGTGCAGGTCATTGCGTTCTCCCGTTCGTGCGCACGGCTCAGGCCCGCGCCTCGGCGGTCTTGCCCTCCTCGACCACCGCCCGCCAGGCGAAGGTCGCCCCGCCCAGCGCGCCGGTGTAGATCGAGTCGGGATCGATGTTGAGCGTCATCTCGCCGTAGTTCTCGAACACCAGCTCCTTCAGCGCCTTGACCGCCGCCTCGTTCTTGGCCACGCCGCCGGTGAAGGTGAACTCGTTGCGGATCCCGCCCGAGCGGGCCAGGATCGACATCGCGCGCAGGATGATCGATCGGTGCAGCCCGGCCATGATGTCCTCGCGCTTGTCCCCGAGCGCGAGCCGGTCGCGCAGCTCGGCCCCCGCGAACACGGTGCAGGTCGAGTTGATCCGGACCGTCTTCGTCGACTTCATCGCCAGGGGCCCGAGCTCGTGCAGGCCCATGTTCATCTCGTCGGCGATGTAGCCGAGGTAGCGTCCGCAGCCGGCCGCGCAGCGATCGTTCATCTGGAAGCTCTCGACGATGCCGGTCGGGTCGACCTGGATCGCCTTGGTGTCCTGCCCGCCGATGTCGAGCACGGTGGCGGTCTGCGGGTACATCACGTGCGCGCCCAGCCCGTGGCACAGGATCTCCGAGCGAACGTGCTCCTTCGAAAACGGCAGCCGGGCGCGGCCGTAGCCGGTGCCGACCACGTAGGTCTCCTCCATCTCGGTATCGAGGATCCCCTTGACCGGCGCCTCGACCTGCGTGCGCCGCCCGGCGGTCCCGGGCATCGCTTCGAAGGTGCGCTCCAGCGCGGCCAGCAGGTGGCGACGGATCGATCCCGCGTAGACCCGGTTCTCGACCTCGATGATCGATCGGTCGAACACGTTCAGCAGGTAGTCGTAGCGGATGCCGAGCTCCTTGGCGACCGCCTCGCCCGCGGCCAGGTACTGGCTGCCGGCGATGTCGCGGAAGAAGTCCGACTTGCGGCGCGCGCCGGGCGCGAACAGGGCCGGGGCCTCGGCGGCAATGCGCCGGAAGACCTCGTCGAGCGCCTCGCCGACCACCTTCGCGTCGTCGCCGAACTTCGCGCTCGCCAGGCTCCGTTGGCAGGTCACGGCGAGGTCGTCCAGCTGCTCGAGGTACTGCTCGGCGCGGAAGTCGCGCTCGAGCTGCGCCAGGAACCCCTCGAGCTGGCCGTTCAGCGCGCCGGTCTGCGCGAGCGCCTGCCGGAACAGGTGGAAGCGGCCGTTGACCAGCGCCTCCTGCTTGGCGATCGCGGCCGCGGTGTCGTAGTTCGAGCGGGAATTGGTGATGCCCCGCCCGATCACGTTCTGCTGCTCGTCGAGGACGACCGCCTTGGTCGTCGTCGATCCCAGGTCGATGCCGATGAAGCAACGCATGGCGGCCTCCTTCAGTGGGCGCCGACCGCGGCGCCGCGCTTTTGCCTGACCATCTGGAAGTAGCTCTCCAGGCGGTTCTTGACGTTGGCCGCCGAGAAGTAGCGCGGGTCGACCAGGTCGGTCTCGATGAAGGCCGCCGGCTTGCCGGTGCGCTTCTCCACCTCGCGCAGGATCAGCAACTGGCCGGCCGAGAAGCTGTTGCAGCTCTTGATCGAGTTGATCAGCAGGCCGTCCGCCTGGTACTCCTCGATGTACCGGCAGATCATGTCGACGCGCGACGGCAGGTTCAGGTTGGTGTAGCAGCCGAGGCAGTACTCGGCCAGCGACTCGAGCGGATGGTCGGGGTCGTGCCGGAAGCCGAAGTCGTAGAGCCCGCCGACCTTCGCGTAGGTGGACGAGACCACGACCGCGCCCTCGTCGTAGAACATCTTCCAGAAGTCGCGGAAGCTGGTCCAGTTCGGCGGCCCCTCGACGATCAGCCGGTACCGCTCCTCGCCCATCTCGCCGTCGGGCGTGACCGGCCCCTTGCCCAGCCGGACCCGCTCCTCGATCTCGCCGCGAAGCTGCCGGTAGTACTGCGTGGCCTCCGGCGTGCCGCGGAAGGCGGTGAAGATCGGGCCGATGTAGTAGACGGCGCCGAAGTAGCCGTCGATCGGCGAGGGGCGGTTCTTCGCGGACTGCAGCACCGCGACCAGGTCCTCCTCGGCCTTCGCCGACTCCTTCATGTACTCGCGCAGACGGTCGATGTCGAACTTCACGCCGGAGATGCGCTCGAGCGTCGGGATCACCGATTCCTTGAGCTGCCGCACCACGTAGTCGCGCATGTTCGGCGCGATCCTGCCCTCGCCCTGGTAGGGCACGTGCAGCATGACCGTCTCGCAGCCGTACTTGTGACGGATCAGCTCGAACCACTTCATGAAGGTGAAGCAGCCGGTGTAGGACAGCAGCAGCACGTCGGGCCGCGGCAGCGGCTCGCCGGTCGGGCCGACCTCGCCGCCCTGCATCATCCCGAGGTCGGCCTTCACGTAGGTGCAGACGTCCTCGGACTGGCCTTCGCGCTCTGCGTCCATGATGAACTTGCCGGACTTCTTGCGCATGCCGTTCTGCAGCGCGTTCGTCTCGGGCAGGCTGCGCGCGAAGTCGAAGCACATCAGCAGCTCGTTCAGGTTGCCGGGCACGAAGGTCGCCGACACCTTGCGGTTCTCGGCGCGCGCCCGCGCGAGCTCGGCGTAGTTGCGATTGATCAGCTCCTTCTGGAGCCACATCGCGTCCTCTTTCTGGACTTCCGGCTTGCGGCCGCTCGCGGGCGTGGCGACGGTGCTCATGCTGCGCTCCAGAGTTTGATCGAGTCTGCGAAGGTTCCCGACTGCTCCCGGATCGGCGCCATCTGGCCGGTGTTCTCCGCGTACTTGAAGGCGGTGTACGGAACGCCGTGCTTCGCGAGCACGTCCTGCAGCATCGGTCGCTCCAGGAGGGCCGGGTCGCAGAACGACGGCGCCGCGAACACGACCCCCTCTGCGGCAGCGCCCTTGACCTGCCTGAGCAGGAACTGCCCCTTGTCCTCGCGCCGCGCGTCGTACTTCGCGGCGGTCGAGGCCGAGCGGTGCAGGAAGGCCCTGGAGAGTTCCTCGAGCGGCTTGCCGTCCTCGGGCACGTCGTCGAGCAGCCAGCGGGTCACCAGCATGAAGTCGTCGTCGACGATGTAGCAGCCCGACAGCTCGATCGACTTGATCAGGCTCAGCGGGGGCTGCTCGCAGAACGAGCCGTTGATCACGATTCGCGCGTTGTCGCGCATCGGCCTGGACACCGCGTCGGTCGCGGCCAGGTAGTCGCGAACCAGCCGGGTGTGCTCCTCCGGCGGCAGGACCATGCCTGCGCGCAGCACCAGGTAGACCTCGGAGGTCGGCGCCTGCCACGGCCTGGCCGCCCGGTAGGCGTAGAGCTCGCGGATCGCGCGGCGGTTCTCGTTGTACACCGCGATCGACGCGTTGAGCTCGTCGTCGCCGATCGGCGCGCCGCGCAGCTCGCCGAGGTCGCGCCGCAGGACCTCGAGCTCCTCGACATAGAAGCGGCCACCGACCTCGTCCTGGTAGTTCTGCGGCACGTCGAAGTAACGGACGTACTTGTCCTTGAACATCAGCTGCCACATGCCCGACAGGTTGCGGATCACGTCGCAGATCGACGGGAACAGCATGCCGTCGAGGCAGTCGAGACGGCCGGTCAGGCCGAGCTCGATCGTCGAGCGCGGGATCCGGCAGATGTAGCTCTGGTAGTAGGCGTCGCCCTGGATCACCTCGAGCTGGTCGCCGCCGCCGAGGATGCCGACGGGCAGCATGCCGGCCGCGTGGACCAGCTCGCGCGGCACGTAGACCGGCATGTAGCCGATCGCCTTGCGGCCGGGCTCGGCGGCCTTCCAGGCCTTCACCGCGCCGAAGTCGAGATCCTCGAACAGCGCCTGGCAGCGGCCGACGATCTGCTGCACGGATCCTGTTTCGTTCGTCATCGTTGCCCCCAATCGCGGCCTTCGCTCGCCGCCTCGATTCCTTCGTCCGTTCCCCGCTTCGCGGTGTTGACCTGCGCGCTCGCCGTGATTATTCTTGTATTTCGGTACTGTAATGCGTATTTATGACCGGATCGTGACGCAAAGGCGTCTCGCCGATCTTGATCTGGATCAAACCCGAACCGCAGCACTGGCCGGGCGCCCGGCGCAGCGCGACAGGACAAGGAGGGGCGGCATGGAACTCGCGTCGACCAGGGAACCAGCGGCAAGGCCCGCGGCATCCGGCCCCGAGCCGCCGCGCCCCGGGGGGAGCATCTCGATCGCGCTGGCCGGCAGCGGCGGCAGCGGGGTGATGACCGCCGGCAACCTTCTGCTCGACGCGGCCGCCCGCGCCGGCCTGTACGGCCTGATGGTGCGCACCAGCGGCCCGCAGATCCGCGGCGGCGAGGCCGCCGCGCTGCTGAGGCTGGCCACCGTGCCGACCGAATCGCTCGACGACGGCTTCGACCTGCTGCTGGCCCTCGACTGGCAGAACGTGAACCGCTTCGCCGACGAGATCCCGCTCAGGGCCTCCGGCCTGCTGCTGGGCGACGCCGACGAGGGCGAGCCGCCGCCGGTGTTCCTGGCCGGCGGCGCGCGCTTCGTGTCGCTGCCGCTCAAGAAGACCGCGAAGGCGATCCGCGGCGCCTGGACCAACATGGTCGCGCTCGGCGTAGCGGGCAGGCTGGCTGGCATTCCCGCGCAGGCGCTGGAGGCCGCGGTGCAGGCCTCGTGGAAGCGCGACGCGGCGGGCCTCGAGGCCAACCTGCAGGCGCTGCGCGCCGGCTTCGAGGCCGGGGGCGCCGTCGAGGCAGGCCATGGCGCGCCGGCGCTCGCACCGGCCAGTGCAACACAAGGTACGACACCCGGAGCGGCGCCCGGCACCGCTTCGGCCGACCGCTGGCTGCTGAGCGGCAACGAGGGCGCGGGCCTGGGCGCGCTGCGCGGCGGCATCCGCTTCGTGGCCGCCTACCCGATCACGCCCGCCACCGAGATGCTCGAGTGGCTGGCGCCCGCGCTCACCCGGGTCGGCGGCACGCTGCTGCAGGCCGAGGACGAGCTCGCCTCGATCAACATGGCGATCGGCGCGTCCTTCGGCGGCGTGCCGTCGCTGACCGCCACCGCGGGCCCGGGCCTGTCGCTGATGGCCGAGGGCATCGGGCTGGCGGTCAGCGCCGAGGTGCCGGTCGTGATCGTCGACGTGATGCGCGGCGGCCCCTCGACCGGCATCCCGGCCAAGAGCGAGCAGAGCGACCTGTCCTTCGCGGTCGACGGCCTGCACGGCGATGCGCCGCGGCTCGTGCTGGCGCCGACTTCGATCACCGACTGCGTGGCGACGACCCAGTGGGCGGTCGAGCTGGCCGAGGCGACCCAGGCGCCGGCCATCGTGCTGTCCGACCAGTTCATGGGGCAGTCCCGCGCGATCGTCGATCGCCCGCCGGATCCCGGCTTCGCGGCCCGGCGCCTCGTGGCCGAAGCGGACGCGCCGGACTTCAGGCGCTACCGGAACACCGAGTCCGGCGTCTCGCCGATGGCGATTCCCGGCACGCCCGGCACGGTCTACACGGCCGACGGCCTCGAGAAGACCGAGGCGGGGATCCCGAGCAGCCAGGCGCGCGACCACTCGCTGCAGCTCGACAAGCGCGAGCGCAAGCTGCGGCAGCACGACTACGGCCGGTGGTGGGCCGACCTGGAGGGCAGCGGCGACGCGGCGATCCTCACCTTCGGCTCGGTGACCGGCGTCGCGCGCGAGGCGCTGGCACGGCTCGCCGCGCAAGGGATCGCGCTCCGGCTCGTCGCGCTGCGGCTGCTCGCGCCGGCGCTGCCCGAGCAGCTTGCGGAGGCGCTCGCCGGCGTCGAGCGCGTCCTGGTCGTCGAGCAGAACCACTCGGCCCAGCTGTTCCGGTACCTGCGCGCGATGCACGACCTGCCCGGCAGGCCGGCCAGCTTCCATCGGCCCGGCCCCCTGCCGATCCGGCCCGGCGAGCTCGCCGACGCGATCATCGAATGGAGAAGCAGATGAACCAGCTCGCCCTCGGAGAGGCCGCGCCGCCCTGTGCGCCGCTGACCGCTCAGGACTACAAGTCGAACTACAAGCCGATCTGGTGCCCCGGCTGCGGCGACTACACGGTGCTGTCGTCGATCACCAAGGCGCTCGCCGCGCTGCAACTCCGGCCGGAGAAGGTTGCGGTCGTGTCGGGCATCGGCTGCTCGTCGCGCATACCCGCCTACACCGCCTGCTACGGCTTCCACGGCGTGCACGGCCGCTCGCTCGCCGCCGCGACCGGGCTCAAGGTCGCCCGCCCCGACCTGACCGTGCTGGTCGCCAGCGGCGACGGCGACGGCTACTCGATAGGCGGCAACCACTTCCTGCACGCCTGCCGCCGCAACGTCGACCTGACCTACATCGTCATGGACAACCACGTGTACGGGATGACCAAGGGCCAGCCCTCGCCGACCACCGAGCCCGACTGGGACTCCAAGCTCGCCCCCGGTGGCACCGGCCTTCGCAGCTTCCACCCGCTGGTCATCGCGCTGGCCTCGGGCGCGAACTTCGTGGCACGGGCCTTCTCGGGGGACCCGAACGGCACGGCGGACATCCTCGCCCGCGCGATCCGGCATCCCGGCTTCTCCTTCGTCGAGATCCTGAGCCCCTGCGTGACCTTCCGGCCGGAGCAGCGCGGCTGGAAGGAGCGCGTGCACGGCGCGCCGGTCGAAGCCACCGACGACCCGGCGCGCGCCGCCCGGCGGATCATGACCGACGACGGCTTCAACCTCGGCGTGCTCTACGCGGGAGACCGGCCGGCCTTTCCCGGGCCCGCGCGTGCCGCCTCGGCGAGCATCGCCGACATCGAAGCGGAGTTCGCGCCATGAAGCCCGCCTCCACCCTTGCGCCCGCCTCGCTCGACGCGCTGATGCGGCAGGCCTACACGATGGAAGTCGAGGCCGGCCAGCGCTACGCCGACCTGGCCGACGCGATGCAGACGCACAACAATCGCGAGGTCGCCGACCTGTTCCGCCGGATGGCCGTGATCGAGTCGCGGCACGCGAGCCAGATCCTCGCCCAGATGGGCTGGGCCGAGCCGCCTGCGCCGCAGCCGATCGACTGGGAGGGCTTCGAGGCGCCCGAGACCGTCGCGGTCGACGACGTTCACTACCTGATGCGTCCCTGGCATGCGCTGGCGCTGGCGCTGGCCGGCGAGCAGCGCGCCGTCCGCTTCTTCGCCGCGATCGCCGAGACGGCGGGCGACCCGGCAGTGCGCGCCGCCGCGCTCGAGCTGCGCGACGAGGAACTCGGGCACGTCACGCTGATCGAAGAGTGGATGCAGAAGGTGCCCAGGCCCGAGCAGGACTGGGACGACGATCCCGACCCGCCCCGCTACACCGACTGAACGGTTCGGCCGGGCCCGCGGCGGCGGAACGGCGCTCGACCCAACGCCAGGGGTTGCGCTTGACGCGCCGCCATCGCGCGTCCACGATGCCCGCAGCCGTGCCCGGAGCATCCGGCGATGCCCCGTGCGCCCTTGCCGCAACCCTCCGCGCAGCGCCGCGGTGCACACGAGGAGACCGAGATGGCCAGCAAGACTCCCGGGACCGAAGACCTGAAGAAGATGCAGCGAGAGGCGCTCGAGGCCTCCAGCGCCGCCGCCGCCAAGACCCTCGAAGGCTTCCAGAAGCTCGCCGCGCTGAACATGCAGACCGCGCGGTCGGCCCTGGAGCAGTCCACCGAGCAGATCGAGGCCCTGCTGTCGGCGCGCGACGCGAAGACGCTCGCCGACCTGGTCACCAGCATGGCGAAGCTCTCGCCCGAGCAGTTCTCGGCCTACGCGAAGGCGGTCTACGCGATCTCGAGCGAGACCGGCGGCGAGCTCGCCGCGATGGTCCAGAAACAGATCGCCGAGAGCAACGCGCAGCTGGCCGCTGCCGTGGAGTCGCTGGCCAAGGGCGTGCCCGCCGGCACCCCGAACGCGAACGACTTCATCGCGCAGAGCATGAACGCCGCCAAGGCCGCCTACGAGCAGATGCAGGCGGCAGCGCAGCAGTTCGCGCAGGCGGCGGGCGGCGGGAAGGCCGGAAAGCGCTGACGCGCGAGCAGCCGCCTTGAGGGCTTCCCGGCCGCTCCGCCGAGCACGCCTCTCGGGCTTCCCGGCACCCCGCGCACGTTCGTCGGGCGCGGCGGCGGCAGGCCGGGCGGCCGCGCTCGCGATCGCGCTCTGCCTGCCGGCCGGCGGGGCCGCCGCCCAGGCTTCGAGCCCCCCGTCCGACCGGCTGGCGCCCGACCCGGGCACGCGCCTCCCGGCGCTCGCCGACACAGCGTCGGCCGAGCGCCCTACCGGCGACGCCGCCGCGCCCCTCGACCCTCGGCAACGGCGAAACACCCGGCTCGTCGTGGCCGGCGCGGCGGCCGCGGTGATGGTCTACGGCGGCAACAAGTGGTGGGGCGACGGCTTCTCGGGCGGCTTCAAGACGCAATACGAAGGCTGGTTCGGCAGCGACACCCGCTACGGCGGCGCGGACAAGCTCGGCCACGCCTTCTCCAACTACACCGGCACCCGGCTGCTGACCTGGACCTTCGAGGGCATCGGCCACGATCCGGAGCACGCGCGTCGCCTTGCGTTCGCGACCACGCTCGGAACCTTCACCGCGGTCGAGCTGATCGACGGCTACGCGAAGGACTGGGCCTTCAGCAGGGAAGACGCGCTGATGAACCTGGCCGGCGCCGGCATCGGCTACCTGACCGAGAAGTATCCGGCCTTCGATGCGCTCGTCGACTTCAGGATCCACTACCTGCCTTCGAACGACGGTGGATCGCGACAGGCCTGGGACCCCTTCGGCGACTACGGCGGACAGACCTGGGTGCTCGCGCTCAAGGGCAGCGGAATGCCGGGCCTGCAGCGCAAGGCCCCATGGCGCTACCTGGAGCTCGCGATCGGCTACAACGCCCGCGGCTTCGACGACGTGGGCGGCCTGCCCGGAGAGCGCAGCCGCCGCCTCTACGTGGGCATCTCGCTGAACCTCTCGAAGGTCCTGGACGCCACCGTTTTCCGCGACCGGCCCGGCAGCCGGGCCCAGCGAATCACGGACGGCGTGCTCGAATTCGTGCAGGTGCCCGGCACCGCGGTCTTCACGACGCACCGCTTCTGAGTCGCGCCCGCGAAGGAACAGGCCCGCTCACCCCACCCGCGCACGGGCGCGCTCAGCCCATCTTCACCGCGGTGCCGCTGACCGAGACCATCATCATTCCGTTGTTCTCGCCGAGCACCTCGTAGTCGAAGTCGATGCCGACCACGCCGTCGGCGCCGAGCTCGCGCGCGGCCGCGATCATGTCGTCGAGCGCCGCGTCGCGGGCGCCCGACAGCGCGCGCTCGTAGCCGCCGGCGCGACCGCCGACGACGTCGCGGATCGACGAGAACATGTCGCGGAAGATGTTGGCGCCGATGATCGCCTCGCCGTTGACCACGCCGAGGAACTTCTCGACGCGCGCGGCGCCGCCCTCGGGAACCACCGTGGCGAGGAAGAAGCCGTCGTCTTCCTTCTTCGAGAACCAGCCCATCTCACGCTCCGTTCGCGCCTGCACCAGTGCCCGAAGATACACCGGCCCGCCCGCCGGCAGGCGCGACCCTGCCCTGCGGGGCGGGAAAGGTGGCGGCCGTGAGCATGGAGCGCGCCTCGCGGTGAAGCGGCGCCGGGAGCGATGAAGAGGTGATGGAGGCGGAGGTCGGAATCGAACCGGCGTAGACGGCTTTGCAGGCCGCTGCATGACCACTCTGCCACCCCGCCTGGGGCGCGGGCCGCCGCGAACCGGACGGACCCGGAATGAAAAAGGGAAGCTAGCTAGCTTCCCTTTGGAAACTGGAGCGGGAGACGAGTCTCGAACTCGCGACCTCAACCTTGGCAAGGTTGCGCTCTACCAACTGAGCTACTCCCGCATCAACCGAGAACGCGATTATAGCCGACGAAAAACGCCTGTCAAATCGACCCCCTCCCCTGGCGGCTCGGGCCCTGCGTTCAGCCGCAGGTCTCCATCGGCGAACCCACGATCGCGTCGAACTCCGGCTGGGTGATGAACTGCGGCACGTAGGAGCCGCCCGACGCGAGCAGCTCCGCGTAGTAGCTGCGCAGGTGGTTGCGCGAGCCGCAGACCAGGCTCTCGTAGACCTTGCGGATGTCGTCGCTGTCGACCAGCGTGAGCCAGTGGGCGATGTCCTTGATGTCGAGTTCCTCGATCGTGACCCCGACGACCAGCGCGTTCTGCCGGCTTTGCTTGCCCAGCGCCACGTAGCTGTCGTAGATCTGCTGGAACTTCGGATCGACGAAGACCCCAGGGGGATTGTTGGCGGCCAGGTCGATCAGCCCGTACTTGTACAGCAGGTCCTTGACCGCATCGGTGTGGGTCTGCTCGCTGGCGGCGACGTTCGAGAAGATCTGGTCCTTCCAGACTTCGTAGAGCGCCAGGTAGACGTCGCGCGCGAGCTTCTCCTCCTCGCGCATGTAGTAGAGGCTGTCGACTTCGTCGGCGCTGAGTTCCGTGAAGGAACTGCTGTCGTTCGAGCCGCAGCCGGCAAGCGCGCCGACGACGAGCAGGCCCGCCGCAAGGGCGCGCGCGATGCGCCGCAGAATCGTGTTCGGCATGACCTGCCCTCCAATCCGAAGAATTCGCATGCCGATACTTTCGGCGCGCGCGGGACGTCGGGTGTTGACCCGCATCAAGCGCGACAGGATCGGGCAGAATGCCCCGGCCGTGCTCAGGGCTCCCGGCTCGCCCTGCCCCGCGCGTGATTCGCGCCGTCGCGCAGCACGGGCCAGGCCTGCCGGAGGTAGTACAGCATCGACCACACCGTGAGCACCGCGGCGATCCAGACCAGCCAAGTGCCGATCGGCCGGGTGTGCAGCACGCCGAACAGCCTGCCGTCGAACAGCAGCAGCGGAATCGCCACCAGTTGCGCGACGGTCTTCAGCTTGCCGATCGAATGCACCGCCACGCTGGCGCGCGCGCCCATCTGGGCCATCCACTCGCGCAGCGCCGAGATCGTGAGCTCGCGCCCGACGATGATCGCGGCGACGATCGCGTCGACCCGGCCCAGGTCGACCAGCATGACCAGCGCCACGCAGACGATCAGCTTGTCGGCCACCGGATCGAGGAAGGCGCCGAAGGCCGAGGTCTGGCCCCAGCGCCGGGCGAGCCAGCCGTCGAGCCAGTCGGTGATTGCCGCGCCGGTGAACAGGACCGTGGCGATCAGGTTCTGCACTGCGTGCGGCAGCGGCAGGAAGAACACCGCGACCAGCAGCGGGATGGCCACCACGCGGGCCCAGGTCAGCAGTGTCGGAAGGTTCGAATGCATGGTCTGGAGGTTCGTCCGGCCAGCCCTGACGGCCCCTTGCGCGATGCCGGTTTCCCCGGCGGGAGCGGCGATCGCACTCAGTGGAGCCGGCGATAGATCTCCTCGGCCAGCGACCGCGAAACCCCATCGACCGAGGCCAGGTCGTCGACGCTAGCCGCCATGATGCCACGCAGGCCGCCGAAGCGCGCCAGCAGGCGCTGCCGGCGTTTCGGTCCGACACCATCGATCTCGTCGAGCCGGGACGCCTGCCTCGCCTTGGCGCGGCGCGCGCGCATCCCGGTGATCGCGAAGCGGTGCGCCTCGTCCCGGACCTGGGCCACCAGCAGAAGCGCGGCCGACTCGCGGCCCGGCACGATCGGCGCGCGCCCGTCCGCGAAGACCAGGGTCTCCAGCCCGACCCGCCTGCCCTCGCCCTTGGCCACGCCGACCAGCACGCCGACGTCCAGGCCCAGTTCCTCGAAGACCTGCCGCGCGACCTCGACCTGGCCCTTGCCGCCGTCGATCAGCACGATGTCGGGCAGGCGGGCGGCCTTGCCGCGCGAGGCCGGCTCGCCGTCGCCGGCCAGCGAAGCGTAGCGGCGGGCGAGCGCCTGGCGCATCGCCGCGTAGTCGTCGCCGGGCTCGATGCCCTCGATGTTGAAGCGCCGGTACTCGGCCGGCCGCATCGCGTGATCCTGGTAGACGACGCACGAGGCCTGCGTCGCCTCGCCCATCGTGTGGCTGATGTCGAAGCACTCGATCCGCAAGGCGCCCAGGTCGCCGCCGTCGTCGAGCCCGAGCAGTTGCGCGAGCGCCCTGGTGCGCGCCTTCTGCGAACCCTCCTCGGCCAGCGAGCGGGCCATCGCGAGCTCGGCGTTCTGGATCGCCAGTTCCAGCCACTTGCGGCGATGCCCCTGCGGTTGCCGGATCCACGCGACCTGCCGACCCGCGCGCTGCTGCAGGAAGTCGAGCAGCGCCGGATCGGGCTTCGGCCCCGCCACGATCAGCACCGGCGGCACGAAGGCCTCGTCGTAGTGCTGCACGACGAAGGCCTCGATCGCCTCGGCGAGCAACTCGTCGGAGGCTGACTCCGGTCGGATCTCCAGTCCGGCGTCCGGGCGGATCTCCGGCGAGGCATCCGGTGCGGCGTCCGCGCCCGCATCCGGGCCGGCCACGTTCCCGGCGACGGCGCCGGCGGGAAAGTAGGCCTTGTCCCCGAGATGCCGCCCGCCGCGCACCATCGCGAGGTTCACGCACAGCCGGCCGCCCCGGGTCACCGCGGCGATCACGTCGGCATCGGTGTCGCCGCCGGTTTCCATCGCCTGCTGGTGCATCACCTTGCCGAGCGCGCTCATCCGGTCGCGCAGCGCGGCCGCCTCCTCGAAGCGCAGCGCCGCGGCCGCCTCCAGCATCCTGGCCTCGATCTCGGCGAGCACCTCGCGGTGGCCGCCGCCCAGGAAACGCAGCGCCGCCGACACGTCGGCCGCGTAGTCATCCTTCGAGACCGCGCCGACGCACGGACCGCTGCACCGGCCGATCTGGTACAGCAGGCAGGGCCGCGAGCGATTGGCGAACACGCTGTCCTCGCAGGTGCGCAGCCGGAAGACCTTCTGCAGCACCTGGATGCTCTCCCTGACCGCCCAGGCGCTCGGGAACGGCCCGAAGAAGCGGCTGCGCCGGTCGACCGCGCCGCGGTAGTAGGCGATGCGCGGGAACTCGTGACCCGAGATCTTCAGGTAGGGGTAGGACTTGTCGTCGCGGAACAGGATGTTGTAGCGCGGCGCCCCGGTCTTGATCAGGTTGTTCTCGAGCAGCAGCGCCTCGGCCTCGGACCCGGTGACCGTGATCTCGACGCGCTCGATCTTCCCGATCATCAGCGCGATGCGCGGCGAATGCGGCCCCTTGTTGAAGTACGAGGCGACCCGCTTCTTCAGGTCGCGGGCCTTGCCGACGTAGAGCAGCGCGTCTCCGGCGCCGATCATCCGGTACACGCCCGGCAGGTTCGGCAGCTGCGACAGGAACTGCCGCAGGTCGAATGCGGGCGGCGCCGGACTGTCCGGCTTGCCTGCCATCGGCATCAGCCCCTGAACAGCGCGCCGAGCCGCTTGTCGAAGCCCTTCGGCCGCTTCCAGTCGAGCTTCGCCAGCAGCTCGTCGGCCAGGTCGGGGCGGTTGCAGACCAGGACCATGTCGCAGCCTGCGTCGAAGGCCGCGCGCGCCCGCGCTTCGATGTCGCCGGCCATCGAGGCGCCTTCCATCGTGAGGTCGTCGCTGAACACGAGGCCGCGGAAGCCGAGGCGGCCGCGCAGGATCTCCTGCAGCCAGCGCTTCGAGAAGCCGGCCGGCTGCGCGTCGACCTTCGGGTAGATCACGTGCGCCGGCATCACCGACAGCAGCGTGTCGCCGAGCCAGTGGTAGGGCGCGGCGTCGTCGGCCAGGATGGCCTCGAGCTCGCGTTCGTCGATCGGCAGCTCGAAGTGCGAGTCGCCGTGCGCGAAGCCGTGGCCGGGGAAGTGCTTGCCGCAGTTGCCCATGCCGCCGAGCAGCAGCCCGTGGTTCAGGCAGCGCGCCAGCATCGCCACCACCCGCGCGTCCCGGTGGAAGGCGCGGTCGCCGATCACGCTCGACGGGCCCCAGTCGAGGTCGAGCACCGGCGTGAAGCTAAGGTCGATGCCGACCTCGCGCAGCTCCTCGCCGATCGTGCGGCCGATCTCGGTGGCGCGACGGCAGGCGCCCAGCACGTCCTCGTCCCACTGGCGGCCGAGCTCGCGCATCGGCGGGATCTTCGTGAAGCCCTTCAGGAAGCGCTGCACCCGTCCGCCCTCGTGGTCGACGCAGATCAGCAGCCGCGGCTTGCGCAGCCTGCGGATCTCGCGGCACAGCTTCTTCAGCTGGCTGCGCGACTCGAAGTTGCGGGCGAAGATGATGACGCCGCCGACCAGCGGGTGCAGCAGGCGCGCGCGCTCGGCATCGGTGAGCGAGGTGCCCTCGACGTCGACGACCACCGGGCCGCGCGGCAGATTCGTTGCAGTCTTCGGCACGTTCAAGGCTCCTGCTTGCGTTCGATGATGACGAAGGCCACGGCGCTGTCGACCTCGTCGGACAGCGACACATGGGCGACCAGCCCGCGTTCGCGCACGTAGTCGGCCAGCGCCTTTCGGGGATGCGCGACCGGCTGCCCGCGCGGATTGTTGAGCACCTGCAGCGAGAGCAGCGTCATCGGCGCGCGCAGGCCCAGCCCGAGCGCCTTGCCGTAGGCCTCCTTGGCGGCGAAGCGCTTGGCCAGGTAGCGCGCGGCGTAGGCCGGGCCGTGGTCGCCGCGGCCGCGCCGGCGCACGAACTCGGCCAGCTCGTCGGGACCGAGCACGCGCCGCGCGAAGCGGTCGCCGTAGCGCGCGAGCAGGTCCTGGATGCGCTCGACCAGGACGATGTCGGTCCCGATGCCGTGGATCATCGCGCCGGACCGGTGGCGGCCGCCTCGCGGATCAGCCGCTTCATCTCGCGCACCGCCTCGCGCATCCCCACGAACATCGCCCGCGAGACGATCGCGTGGCCGATGTGCAGCTCGCGCACGCCCGCCAGCCGGGCGACCGGCTGCACGTTGAAGTAGTTCAGCGCGTGGCCGGCGTTGAAGCGCATGCCGTGGGCGAGGATCGCCTCGCCGGCGGCGCGGATGCGGGCCAGCTCGGCGATGACCGCAGGGCTCTCCGGGTCGCGCCCGCGGGCGTGGAATGCATGGGCGTAGGGGCCGGTGTGGATCTCGCAGACCCTGGCGCCGATCCGCCGCGCCGCCTCGACCTGCTGCAGCTCGGCATCGATGAAGACGCTGGTGACGATGCCGGCGTCGGCCAGCCTGGCGATGACCTCGCGCAGCCGCGACTCCTGCGACACGATGTCCAGCCCGCCCTCGGTGGTGACCTCGTGGCGCCCCTCGGGCACCAGCATCGCCATCTCGGGCTTCAGCGCGCAGGCGATGCCGACCATCTCGTCGGTCGCCGCCATCTCCAGGTTCAGCTTGATGTGGGTGAGCTCGCGCAGCCGGCGCACGTCGTCGTCCTGGATGTGCCGGCGGTCTTCGCGCAGGTGCACGGTGATGCCGTCGGCGCCGCCCAGGTGCGCCTCGACCGCCGCCCAGACCGGGTCGGGCTCCCAGGTTCGCCGGGCCTGCCGGACGGTGGCCACGTGGTCGATGTTGACGCCGAGTTCGATCATGGTGCTTCAGAGCTTGTGCAGGTCGATCAGGATCTGCCGGGTGTTTAGCGGAGCGCCGTCCAGGTGATGGGCCAGGATCGCGCGCGTCAGGTATTTTGCCTGCTGGCGGCTGGCCGCGGACGCGAACCGCCCCTCGGCGAGCTCGCGCAGCGTGGCGCCGGCCACCGTCGAGGGCTCGCCGGGATCGGCCGCCACGAAGCCGCCGCCCGGGCTCCAGCGGTACCGGCGCCCCGCCTCGATCGGCCGCTGCGAGGCATCGTGCCCGAGATCCGGCGCGTAGCCGGTCTCGCGCAGCAGCAGCCACTCGAAGCGGCGCAGCGTCTCGTCGGCGGGCGCGCCTTCGGACAGCTCGCGCAGCGCCTGCTCGTACGCGTCGTACAGCGCCGGGTGCGCGTCCTCGCGCGGCAGCAGGCGCATCAGCAACTCGTTCAGGTAGAAGGCGCAGAGCAGCGCGTCGCCCTGCGGCGCGGGCAGGCCGCCGGTCCACTCGGCGCCGGTCAGCGTGCGCAGCTCGCGGTTGCCGGTCCAGCTGGCCACCAGCGGCTGGAACTGCAGCAACACCGCCCGCAGCGCCGAGCGCGGCCGCTTCGCGCCCTTGGCGACCGCCGCGATGCGGCCGTGCTCGCGGGTGAACAGGTCGACGACCAGGCTGGTTTCGCGGTACGGCGTCGAGTGCAGCAGGAAGGCGGCGGCGCTGGTCCTACTCGTAGCCATAGGCGCGCAGGCTCTGCTCGCTGGCCGCCCAGCCCGACTTCACCTTGACGAACAGCTCGAGGTAGACCTTGCAGCCGAACAGCTTCTCGAGGTCCTGCCGGGCCTCGGTGGCGATCCGCTTGATCCGCTCGCCGCCGGCGCCCAGAACGATCGGCTTCTGCCCTTCCCGCTCGATCAGGATCGCCGCGTGGATGCGACGCAGCTTCGGCAGCTCCTCGAAGCGCTCGATCTCGACGGTGCTGTCGTACGGCACCTCGTCGCCGAGGCGGCGGAACAGCTTCTCACGGATCAGCTCGGCGGCCAGGAAGCGCTCGCTGCGATCGGTCAGCGAGTCCGGGTCGTACATCGGCGGCCCCTCGGGCAGGCGCGCCGCGCAAAGGTCGAGCAGCAGCGGGACCTGCCGGCCGGTCTTCGCGCTGATCGGCACCACCTCGTCGAAGTCGCGGCAGGCGGTGGCCCGCTTCACCAGGTCGAGCAGCCGGGCCTTGTCGGGCACCGCATCGACCTTGTTGATCGCCAGCAGCACCGGCCGGTCGGCGGGCAGCAGCTTCGCGATCCGCTCGTCGGCCGCGGTCCAGCCGCGCGCGTCGCAGACCAGCACGACGACGTCGGCATCCTCGGCGACCTGCACCGCGGTGCGATTGAGCACCCGGTTCAGCGCGCCGCCGCTGCGGGTCTGGTAGCCGGGGCTGTCGATGAACACCAGTTGCGCGTCGGGGCGGGTCACGATGCCGGCGATCCGGTGGCGCGTGGTCTGCGGACGGTCGGAGGTGATCGAGAGCTTCTGGCCGACCATCCGGTTGAGCAGCGTCGACTTGCCGACGTTGGGCCTGCCGACGATCGCGACGTGGCCGCTGCGGTGAGTGGCCGGCTTGTCGGGTTCGTTCATCACGTGCCGCAAGAGAGGTTCGGGGAAGCGCGGGATCCGGCGTGCCGCCGCTCAGGCGGCTGCGGGCGCGTCGCCGCGTGCGCGGGCGCGCTTGCGCTCGGCCGGCATCGCGGCCTGGGCGGCCTCGAGCGCGCGCCGCGCGGCGCCCTGCTCGGCCGCCCGCCGGCTGGCGCCGCTGCCGAGGACCTGGATCTGCAGCTTGGGGATCGCGCACTCGACCTCGAACATCTGGCTGTGCGCCGCGCCGTGGGTGGCGACGACCGAGTACACGGGCAACGGGAGCTTGCGGCTCTGCAGCCACTCCTGCAGCAGCGTCTTGGCGTCCTTGCCCAGCGTGAGCGGGTCGACCGCGCGCAGCACCGGCTCGTACAGCGAGGTGATGGCCCTCGCGGCGGCCTCGAATCCGGCATCGAGGAAGACCGCGCCGAAGATGCCTTCCAGCGCGTCGGCCAGGATCGACGGCCGGCGATGGCCGCCGCTGCGCAGCTCTCCCTCGCCGAGCAGCAGCTGCTCGGACAGGCCGAGGCGCTGCGCGATCTCGTAGAGCGCCTGCTGCTTGACCAGGTTCGAGCGCAGCCGCGAGAGATCGCCTTCGTCGAGCCGGCCGAAATGCCGGTACAGCATCGAAGCGACGACACAGTTCAGCACCGAGTCGCCGAGGAACTCGAGCCGCTCGTTGTTCGGCTGGCCGTAGCTGCGGTGCGTGAGCGCCTGGCGCAGCAGTGCCTCGTCGGCGAATCGATGCCCGATCAGCTGCTGCAGGCGGTCGAGGTCCATTCCGCGCGCTGGCCAGGAGGAGCGGCCGCCGCGGTCAGCGACGGCTGCTGCCGTGATAGTGGATGATCAGCGACACCGGGCCGGCGAGTTCGATCCGCTTCTCGTAGGAGAAGGAGACGACGGTCGCGCCGTCGACCTTCTCGACGATCAGGTCGCGCCCGTTGATCGACGTGATGTCGTCGACTGCCGCGAACCGGTCGAAGGCGACCTGGACCTCGCGCGCACTCGGCGCGCCCGAGGTGACCACCTTCTCGACCGCGCCCTTGATCGCCATGTACTCGAGCGCCGACGGGACGATCCGCATCGCGACGACCGCGATCCCGATGACGATCGCCGCGACGAACAGCAGGCCGATCAGCGACAACCCGCGCTGCGCTCGCCGGTGCGGGAGGCGGGTGCGGGAACCGGCCACGGGTACCAGGGTGTTGATTGGGCTCATTCGAAGCTTCCGATCCGGGAAAGGTCGCCGAAGTTCATCCAGATGAAGAAGGCCTTGCCGACGATGTTGCCTTCCGGAACGAAGCCCCAGAATCGGCTGTCGAGGCTGTTCTCCCGGTTGTCGCCCATCACGAAGTAATGGCCGTCGGGCACGGTGCAGGTGACGCCCCGGCTGTCGTAGCGGCACTTCTCGAAGTGGGGAAACCGCTCCATCGGCTGTATGAAAGGCGGTTTTTCCAATTCTGTCAATATCTTATGGGAGGTTTCTCCCACCTTTTCTGAATATTGCGGAGCGATCGTGAGCCGCCGGCGATCCTCGAACTCGCCGTCCCGCTCCAGCGGAACCGGCTGCCCGTTGATCGACAGCCGCTTGTCCTGGTAGGCGACCACGTCGCCCGGCACGCCGATCACCCGCTTGATGTAGTCGACCGAGGGATCGCTCGGGTAGCGGAACACCATCACGTCGCCGCGCTGCGGCGAGCCGGTGTCGAGGATCTTGGTGTGGATCACCGGCAGTCGCAGGCCGTAGCTGAACTTGTTCACCAGGATCAGGTCGCCGACCACCAGCGTGGGCAGCATCGACTCCGAAGGGATCTTGAACGGCTCGGCCACGAAGGAGCGCAGCCCGAACACGAGCAGGATGACCGGGAACAGGCCGGCGGTGTACTCGAGCCAGATCGGCTGACGCTCGAGCTTCTCGCGAAGGGCCTGGCGCTCGGCGGCCACCGCCCCTTCCCCGCCCGAAGCCCTGAGGCCGGGCGCGGCGTCGCGGTCGAAGCCGGCAAGCGCGGCGTCGGCCGCCCGCGCGCGCCGGGGCGCGAACACGAAGCGGTCGGCCACCCAGGCCGCGAAGGTGACGACCAGAAGCAGGAAGAGCAACAGCGCGAAGTTCATCGTGGGAGGATCCGGGGGAGGGTTGCGTCAGCGGTCTTCGACCTGCAGCACCGCAAGGAAGGCCTCCTGCGGGATCTCGACGCTGCCGACCTGCTTCATCCGCTTCTTGCCCGCCTTCTGCTTCTCGAGCAGCTTCTTCTTGCGGGTGATGTCGCCGCCGTAGCACTTGGCCAGCACGTTCTTGCGCAGCGCCTTGACGTTCTCGCGCGCGATGATGTTGCTGCCGATCGCGGCCTGGATCGCGACGTCGTACATCTGGCGCGGGATCAGCTCGCGCATCTTGGCGACCAGTTCGCGGCCGCGGCTCTGCGAGACCGAGCGGTGGACGATCAGCGACAGCGCGTCGACCTTCTCGGCGTTGACCAGCACGTCCATCTTGACGACGTCCGAGGCGCGGTACTCCTTGAACTCGTAGTCCATCGACGCGTAGCCGCGCGAGGTCGACTTCAGCTTGTCGAAGAAGTCGAGCACGATCTCGTTCATCGGCAGCTCGTAGGTCAGGTGCACCTGCCTGCCGTGGTAGGCCATGTTGGTCTGCACGCCGCGCTTGCCGGTGCACAGCGTGATCACGTTGCCGACGTATTCCTGCGGGGTGAAGATCGTGACCGTGACGATCGGCTCGCGGATCTCTTCGATCTTGGCCGGCTCCGGCATCTTCGACGGGTTCTCGACCTGCAGCACCGTGCCGTCGCGCATCAGGACCTCGTAGACGACGGTGGGCGCCGTCGTGATCAGGTCCATGTCGAACTCGCGCTCGAGCCGCTCCTGGACGATGTCCATGTGCAGCAGCCCCAGGAAGCCGCAGCGGAAGCCGAAGCCGAGCGCCTGCGAGACCTCGGGCTCGAACTGCAGCGACGCGTCGTTCAGCTGCAGTTTCTCGAGCGCCTCGCGCATCGCCTCGAACTGGTTCGCCTCGACCGGGTACAGGCCGGCGAAGACCTGCGGCTTGACCTCGCGAAAGCCGGGCAGCGGCTTGCCGGCCTGCCGGTTGGCCAGCGTGATCGTGTCGCCGACCTTGGCGGCCTTCAGCTCCTTGATGCCGGTGATCACGTAGCCGACCATGCCGGTGGCCAGCTCGTCGCGCTGCATCGCCTTCGGCGTGAAGGCGCCGACCTGCTCGCAGGTGTGCACCGCGCCGGTGGCCATCAGCAGGATCTTGTCGCGGGGCCTGAGCACGCCGTTGACGACGCGAACCAGCATCACGACGCCCACGTAGTTGTCGAACCAGGAGTCGATGATCAGCGCCTGCAGCGGCGCCTCGGGGTCGCCCTCGGGCGGCGGGATGCGGGCGACGATCGCCTCGAGGATCTCGTCGATGCCCATGCCGGTCTTGGCGCTGGCGCGGATCGCGTCCGACGCGTCGATGCCGATGACGTCCTCGATCTCGGCCGCCGCGCCGTCGGGGTCGGCCTGCGGCAGGTCCATCTTGTTCAGGACCGGCACGACCTCGACGCCGAGCTCGATCGCGGTGTAGCAGTTGGCCACCGTCTGGGCCTCGACGCCCTGCGAAGCGTCGACGACCAGCAGCGCGCCCTCGCAGGCCGACAGCGAACGGCTGACCTCGTAGGAGAAGTCGACGTGCCCCGGCGTGTCGATCAGGTTCAGCGCGTAGACCTGGCCGTCCTGCGCCTTGTACTGGAGCGCCGCAGTCTGGGCCTTGATCGTGATGCCGCGCTCGCGCTCGAGGTCCATCGAGTCGAGGACCTGCTCCTCCATCTCGCGATCGGACAGGCCGCCGCAGCGCTGGATCAGGCGATCGGCCAGCGTCGACTTGCCGTGGTCGATGTGCGCGATGATCGAGAAATTGCGGATGTGCTGCATGGGAGACGGCATCGGGCCCTGGGTGGCGGAGGCTGCTGGCCGCGGGCGCCGGGCCGCCTTTCGGCGGCGCGGCGCCCGGACCGGGGCAAACCGGAGATTTTAGCAGCCGGGCCCGCCGGCAGCGCTGCGAAGCGCCGGGCGCCGGCGCGCGCTCACTCGGGCCGGATCGGCACGTACTGAGCGCTGTCGCCGCGACGCACCAGCAGCACGGCCGTGCGGGAGCGGTCGAGCTTCCCGACCAGCTGCGCGAACTGGCTCGCGCTGGTGACCGCGGTGTTGTTGACCGCGAGCACGATGTCGCCGGCGCGCAGGCCGGCGCGCGCCGCCGCGCCCTCGACCCCCTGCACCAGAACGCCGCCGCTGATCCGCAGCTGCGACTGGCGCTCGGCGGGAATGTCGACCACCGCCAGGCCGAGCGCCGTCATCTCCGGCTGCGCCGGCGCCTGCTGGCCGGGCGAGCCCTGGCCACCGGCCCGGGCCGTCGCCTCGGGCTTCAGTTCGTCGACCGTGATGCTCAGGTCGCGCTGCTGCCCGCGCCGCCAGACCTGCATCGTGACCTGCGTGCCCGGCTTGGTGCCGCCGACCAGCCGCGGCAGGTCGCTCGCCCGGTCGATCTGCCGGCCGTCGAATCGAAGGATGATGTCGCCGACCTCGACGCCGGCCTTCTCGGCCGGACCGCCGCGCTCCACGCTGCGCACCAGCGCGCCGGCGGCGCGCGGCAGCCCGAGCGGCTCGGCAACGTCGCGCGTCACCTCGGCGATGCCGACGCCGATGCGGCCGCGGATCACCCGGCCGGTCTCGCGCAACTGGTCGGCCACGCGCATCGCCTCGTCGATCGGGATCGCGAACGAGATGCCCATGAAGCCGCCGGTGCGGCTGTAGATCTGCGAGTTGATGCCGACGACCTCGCCCGCCATGTTCAGCAGCGGGCCGCCGGAGTTGCCCGGGTTGACCGCGACGTCGGTCTGGATGAAGGGCAGGTAGTCGCCGGTGTCGCGGCTCTTGGCCGACACGATGCCGGCGGTGACCGTGTTGTCGAGCCCGAAGGGCGAGCCGATCGCCACCACCCACTCGCCGACCCGCAGCTTCGACGAGTCGCCGATCTTCAGCGTGGGCAGGCGCTGCGCGTCGATCTTGACCAGCGCGACGTCGGTGCGGCGATCCGAGCCGATCACCTTGCCGCGCAGCTCGCGCTTGTCGGTGAGGGTCACGTAGATCTCGTCGGCGCCGTCGACGACGTGCTGGTTGGTCAGGATGTAGCCGTCCGCCGAGATGATGAAGCCCGAGCCGACGCCGCGCGGCACTTCCTGGCCCGGCCCGCGCTGGCCGTTGGGCCCGCGCTGGCCCGGCTCGCCGGGCTGGCGCGGCGGGAAGAAGCGCCTGAAGAACTCGAACATCGGGTCGTTCTCGTCCATCCCCTCGGGCAGCGGGAACGGGAAGCCCGACGAGCCGCCGCGCTCGGCGCTGAGCCGCGCGGTGGTGCGGATGTTGACGACCGCGGGTCCGGCCTGCTCGACCAGATCGGCGAAATCGGGCAGCCTGACAGGCTGGGCCTGCGGGCCCGGCGCCATGAACAGGCTCGCGCTCGTCATCGCGAGCGCCAGGATCAGCTTTTTCATCGGTCTGTCGTTGTCCTCGGTTTAACGATCGCCTGACTCGGCGCACGAAACGGGGTCGTGCGGCGCGCGCCGACCTTTCCCTGCAAGATGCGAGCCGTTGCGGCGGATTTCAAGACCCTTGACGGTGGCGCGGGCGCCGCTCGGCCGATCCGGCGCGGCGGTGCCCTGGGCCGATCCGGCGCCCCTGCCGCTCACCCCGCGGACCGCCCCCGTCGCATCCAGACCAGCCACGCGCAGAGCCTGCGCCAGTCGTCGTCGGCCAGCCCGGCCCGCCCGACGAGGACGTCGCGGCGGTCACCCTCCGCGCCTCGCATCCTGAGCCAGACGAGCCCCTCGCCGGAAAACCAGCGCTCGATGCGGACCGGCTCGAATCCGCCCCCCTCGGGCCGCCACGCGGCCCTGCCGTCGGCCGAGACCCGCAGTGCGCCCCAGCTCAGGCCGAAGCCGGAATGACGCCACCCGGCCCACAGCATCATCGCTCCCAGCGCGAGAAGAATCCAGCCGTTTTCGCGGCCCCGGGACAGCCAGGCGGCGAGCGCGAAGCCGACGACGCCGAGCCCGACGACCGAGGCACGCAGCGCTCGCACCGCCCTCGAGGGTCGCACCGCGATCTCGAAGCCGGTCGCGTCGTCGGACACGGACAGGGTTTCGCCCCTCGAGGCGGCGGGGTCAGACCCGCTTCAGGACCAGCGTCCCGTTCGTGCCGCCGAAGCCGAACGAGTTCTTCATCGCGTAGTCGATCTTCATCTGCCGCGCCTCGTTCGCGCAGTAGTCGAGATCGCACTCCGGATCCTGGTTGAAGATGTTGATCGTCGGCGGCGAGACCTGGTGGTGGATCGCCAGCGCGGTGAAGACGCTCTCGATGCCGCCCGCCCCGCCCAGCAGGTGGCCGGTCATCGACTTGGTGGAATTCACCACCAGCTTGCGGGCGTTGTCTTCGCCCAGCGCCGCCTTGATCGCGTCGGTCTCGTTCTTGTCGCCCAGGGGCGTGGACGTGCCGTGCGCGTTCAGGTAGTGGATCGCGTCGGTGCCGACCTTGGCGTCGCGCAGCGCGTTCAGCATGCAGCGGCGCGGGCCGTCCATGTCGGGCGCCGTGATGTGATGCGCGTCGGCGCTCATGCCGAAGCCGACGATCTCCGCGTAGATCTTCGCGCCGCGCGCCTTGGCCTGCTCGTATTCCTCGAGCATCATCACGCCGGCGCCCTCGCCGAGCACGAAACCGTCGCGATCGCGGTCCCAGGGCCGGCTGGCGGTCTCGGGATCGTCGTTGCGGGTCGACAGCGCGCGCGCCGCGCAGAAGCCTCCCAACCCCAGCGGCGACACCGTGCACTCGGCGCCGCCTGCGAGGATCGCGTCGGCGTCGCCGTACTGGATCAGCCGCGCCGCGTCGCCGATGCAGTGCAGGCCGGTGGTGCAGGCGCTGACCAGCGCGTAGTTCGGGCCCTTGAGCCCGTACATGATCGACATCTGCCCGGAGATCATGTTGATGATCGAACCGGGGACGAAGAACGGCGACAGCCGGCGCACGCCGCGGTTCTTCAGTTCGTCGTGCGTGTGCTCGATCAGCGGCAGGCCGCCGATGCCCGAGCCGATGATGACGCCGACCCGATCGGCGTTCGACTCGTCGACCGACAGCCCGCTGTCGCGGAGCGCCTGCACGCCGGCTGCGATGCCGTAGTGCACGAAGGTGTCGAAGTGACGCGCCTCTTTCGAGGCCATGTACTCCGACACATCGAAATCCTTGACCACCCCGGCGATCTGCGTCGGGAAGGCCGACGCGTCGAAGCGGGTGATCCGGGAAATGCCCGACTTGCCGGCCACCAGGTTCTGCCAGGCGGACGAAACATCGTTGCCGACCGGGGAAACCACCCCCAGGCCGGTGACCACGACACGGCGTCGACTCACGGTGCTGCTCCTGGACAGATCAGATTGCGGTGACCGGCAAACCGGGCCCGGCGATTCGCCGCGCTCAGGCCTTCGAGTGCGCCTTCACGTAGTCGATCGCCTGCTGGACCGTGGTGATCTTCTCGGCCTCTTCGTCGGGGATCTCGGTCTCGAACTCGTCCTCGAGCGCCATCACCAGCTCGACCGTGTCGAGCGAGTCTGCGCCCAGATCGTCGACGAAGGACGACTCGTTCTTGATGTCGGCTTCGTTGACGCCGAGTTGTTCGGCGACGATCTTCTTGACGCGCTGTTCGATGCTTTCCATTTCCTTGCTCCTTTGGCCACGCCGCCACGGCCCCCTGCGATGCAGTCCCAGGCTCGCCGGCGCGGCGCGATTGTATAGCACTTCGGTCGGTCAACAGCCCCGATCGAGGCGCCCCCTAGATCCGGACGGCCTGCGATGCCGCCGCAATCCGGACCGAACGCTCGCGATCTTCCGCGAACGTCCTTCATTCCATGTACATCCCACCGTTTACGTGCAGCGTGACCCCGGTCACGTAGCCCGCCTGCGGCCCTGCGAGGAAGGCCACCGCATCGGCGATGTCCTCGGGCTGGCCGAAGCGGCCCGCGGGAATCTGCTGGAGCAGCGCCGAAGTCTGCTGCTCGGTCAGGCTGCGGGTCATGTCGGTGTCGATGAAGCCGGGCGCCACGCAATTGACCGTGATGTTCCGGCTGCCGAGCTCGCGCGCCAGCGCCCGGGTCATGCCGGCGACGCCGGCCTTGGCCGCCGCGTAGTTCGCCTGCCCCGGGTTGCCGCTCGAACCGACGACCGAGGTGATGTTGACGATGCGGCCGTACTTGGCCTTCATCATCGGGCGCATCACGAGCCGCGACATCCGGAAGACGGCGCTGAGGTTGGTGTCGATCACCGACTGCCACTCGTCGTCCTTCATGCGCATCGCGAGGTTGTCGCGGGTGATGCCGGCGTTGTTGACCAGGATGGAGACGCCGCCCTTCTCCTTCTGGATCGCCTCGACCAGGGCCTCGCAGCGCGCAGCGTCGTTGACGTCCATCGCTTCGCCGCGGCCGGCGACGCCGGCCCCGGCGAGCCCGGCCGAGATCGCCGAGGCGCCGGATTCGCTGGTCGCGGTGCCGATCACGAAGGCGCCGCGGCGGCCGAGTTCCAGCGCGATCGCGCGGCCGATGCCGCGGGAGGCGCCGGTGACCAGCGCGACCTGGTTCTCCAGGGGGCGAGCGGGGTTCATGCGGTCTCCTTCAGGGCGTTCTCGAGCGAGGCGGGATCGTGGACGGCGGCGACCGACAGCGACTTGTCGATCCGCGACACGAGGCCCGCGAGCACCTTGCCCGGCCCGAACTCGATGACCCGCGTGACGCCGAGCGACTTCAGCTTGTGCACGACCTCGACCCAGCGTACCGCATGCGACGCCTGCCTGACCAGCGCATCGCGGATGCGGGCCGGGTCGGTCTCGATCGCGACGTCGACGTTGTTGACCAGCTGGAAGGCCGGCGCGCGCAGCTCGATGCCGGCGAGCGCGTCGGCCAGGCGGCGACCGGCCGGCTCGAGCAGCGAAGAGTGGAAGGGCGCGGACACCGGCAGCGGCAGCGCGCGCTTGGCGCCCAGCGCCTTCGCGCGCTCGCAGGCGCGGTCGACGGCGGTCTTGTGGCCGGCGATGACGACCTGCGACGGCGCGTTGAAGTTGACCGGCTCGACGACCTCGCCCGGATGGCCTTCGACGGCCTCGCGGCAGGCTTGCGCCACCGCGGCGTCGTCGAGCCCGAGGATCGCCGCCATGCCGCCCTGCCCGACCGGAACCGCCTCCTGCATGGCCTGGGCGCGCAGGCGCACCAGCCTGACCGCATCGGCCACCCCGATCGCGCCGGCCGCGGCCAGCGCGGTGTACTCGCCGAGGCTGTGCCCGGCGACCGCCTGCGGCTCGGGCCCGCCGGCCTCGCGCCACGCGCGATAGCAGGCCAGGCCGGCGACCAGCATGGCCGGCTGCGTGTTGACGGTGAGCGACAGGGCCTCGGCAGGCCCCTCGGCGATCAGCCTGGAGAGCGGCTCGCCGAGGGCCGCGTCGGCCTCGGCCTGCAGGCCCTGCACCGCCGGCGAGGCGGCGAAGCCGTCGAGCATGCCGACCGACTGGGAACCCTGGCCCGGAAAGACGAAGGCAAGCGTCATCGTTGTCTCGAGATGTTCGTGGATCGTTCGTTGGCGGAAAGGCGCGAACGCGTCGCTCGGCGCCACCCGTGCCGGCCGGGCCGGCGGATTACATCCGCGCCAGCACGGCGCCCCAGGTGAAGCCGCCTCCGACGCCCTCCATCAGCACGTTGTGGCCCGGCCGGATCCGGCCGTCGCGCACCGCGACGTCGAGCGCCAGCGGCACCGACGCCGCCGAGGTGTTGGCGTGACGGTCGACCGTGACCACGACCTTGTCCTGCTCCATTCCCAGCTTGCGGGCCGTGGCCTGGAGGATGCGGACGTTGGCCTGGTGCGGAATCAGCCAGTCGACGTCGGCCAGCTGCAGCCCGGCGGCCTCGACGGTCTCGCGAGCGACCGAGTCGAGCACGGACACGGCGAGCTTGAAGACCGCCTGCCCGTCCATCGTGAGGAAGGGGTAGCCGGTGATCGAGCCGCCGCTGACGTGGCCGGCGGTGCGCAGGATGTTCTCGTAACGGCCGTCGGCGTGCAGGCGGGTGGCGAGCACCCCGGGTTCGTCGCTGGCGGCGAGCACGACCGCCCCGGCGCCGTCGCCGAACAGCACGCAGGTGCCGCGGTCGTTCCAGTCGAGGATGCGGGAGAAGACCTCGGCGCCGATGACCAGCGCGCGATGGGCGGCACCGGTGCGGATCATCGAGTCGGCGACCGACATCGCGTAGGCGAAGCCGGTGCAGACCGCCTGCACGTCGAAGGCGGCGCCGCCGGGCGCGCCGAGGGCCTTCTGGACCAGGCAGGCGGTGCTCGGGAAGACCCAGTCGGGCGTGGAGGTCGCCACGACGATCAGGTCGATGTCGGTGGCCTCCAGCCCGGCAGCCTTCAGGGCCTCGCGGGCGGCCTCGGCACCCAGCTGGCTGCTGGTCACGCCGGTCTCGGCCAGGTGGCGCTGGCGGATCCCGGTGCGCTCGACGATCCAGCTGTCGGAGGTTTCGATGCCGCGCTCGGCCAGGCGGCGAGCGAGCTCGTCGTTGCTGACCGGCGCGCCGGGAAGGCAGCTACCGGTGCCGACGATCTTCGAGAAGCGGGCGGTCATGGAGCAGAGGCCCCCAGGTCAGGTCTGGCCGGCGGCCGCGGCCGGAGAGGATTGCCCGCCGGACGCGCCGGTGGACGAAACGGGAGTGTCGGCGCGCATCCGCGCGAGCGTCTGCGCGATGCGCGAGAGCAGGCCGTTGCGGGCGGCGTCGTAGCCGCGCTGCAGGGCGACCTCGAACGCGTACGCGTCGGCCGAGCCGTGGCTCTTGATGACGACGCCGCGCAGGCCGACGAGGCTGGCGCCGTTGTAGCGCCGATGGTCCAGCCGCTTGCGGAAGCGCCGCAGCACCGGGAACGACAGCAGCGCCATCAGCCGGGTGAAGACGTGGCGCTTGTATTCCTCGCGAATGAAGTCGCCGAGCATCCGCGCCAGCCCTTCGGAGGTCTTGAGCGCGACGTTGCCCACGAAGCCGTCGCACACGACGACGTCGGTCGTGCCTTCGTAGATGTCGTTGCCCTCGACGTTGCCCCGGAAGTTCAGCGTGCTCGCGCGCAACAGTTCTGCGGCCTGCTTGACCGTGTCGTTGCCCTTGATGACTTCCTCGCCGATGTTCAGCAGGCCCACACTGGGCCGCTCGGGGCCGCCGAGCGCCGACACCAGTGCCGAGCCCATGATGCCGAACTGCAGGTAGTGCTCGGGCTCGCAGTCGACGTTGGCGCCGAGGTCGAGAACGGTGGTCGTGCCGCCGGTGCGGTTGGGCATCTGGGTGGCGATCGCCGGCCGGTCGATGCCGTCGAGCGTCTTGAGCACGAAGCGCGACACCGCCATCAGCGCCCCGGTATTGCCGGCGCTGACGCAGACGTCGGCCTGGCCGTCGCGCACCAGCTCGACCGCCACGCGCATCGACGAATCGCGCTTGCCGCGCAGCGCGACCTGCAGCGAGTCGTCCATCTCGACGACCTCGGAGGCGTGGCGCACCTCGACGCGCTCGCGCAGCCCGGCAGAGCCCGCAGGCACGCCTGCCTCGGCGAGCGCCTGCTCGATCCGTTCCGAGATGCCGACCAGGACGACCTTGGCATCGTCCGCGTGGCGAAGGAACGACAAGGCCGCCGGAATCGTGACCGGCAGGCCGTGGTCGCCCCCCATGCAATCGATCGCGACGCGGACGCTCATCCCGGAAGGCCGGGGAGGGTTACTCGTCGGCCTTGGTCTTGACGACCTTCTTGCCCCGGTAGAAACCGTTGGGGCTCACGTGATGGCGCAGGTGGGCCTCGCCGGTGGTCGGCTCGACCGCGAGCGGGGGATTGGCGAGGAAGTCGTGGGCGCGATGCATGCCGCGCTTCGACGGCGACTTCTTGTTCTGCTGGACAGCCATGTTCGATCCTTCGTCGGAAAAAGGCTAATCTGCAATTATATCAGCGTATTGCGCGACATGGCTCGCTCAGTGCCCGCGCTTCTTCAGGTCCGCGAGACCGGCGAACGGGCGGATCCGCTCCTCGCCGGGCATCTCCTCGCCGGCCGCACCCTGGGGCCCGGCCGCGCCGAGCGGCAGGTCGCAATTGTCGTGCCTGGCGATCGGCGGCAGGGCCATGATCGCCTCGTCCTCGATCAGCTCGCCCAGGTCGAAGCGGGGCCCGCCGGCCAGCACGTCGAATTCGGCCTCCTCCGCGTCCTCACGGGCGGCCTGCACCTCGTTCGCGACGAGCCTGAAGCCGCGCTCCAGGTGCACCGGGATTCGGGCGTCGCCCAGGCAGCGCACGCACTGCATCGACACCTCGCCGTCGAGCCGCAGGTGGACGAAGTCGTCGTGCCCGCCGTCGGGCCGCTCCTTGCGCTCGAACGCGGCCCGCCATGCCAGCAGCCCGCCCTCGTGGCTCAGCATCGTGACCAGGCGGGCCAGGCGGCGGATCTCGAAGGCGCCTTCCAGGACGCGACCGGTGCGCGCCGCCTCGCGGCTGTCGATGACGAGCGGCAGGCGGCCGGTGTCGGGGATCTTTTCCATGCTTCGATGATAATGCGCGATCGCGGCGCCGGGATCGATCCGCCGCGCCTCGTCTCGATCCGCCCTGCCCCGTATCGATCGGCCTCCCCGCAGCGATCCGCCCGCCCCGTACCGCAAGATGCCCGAACTGATCCTCGCCTCGACCTCGCCCTATCGCCGCGAGCTGCTGCAAAGGCTGCGCCTGCCTTTCGAGGTCGTCGGCCCGCAGGTCGACGAGACCCCGCTCGAGGGCGAGACGCCGGCGGCGGCGGCCGCGCGGCTGGCCCGCGCGAAGGCGGAAGCGGTCGCCGCCGGCCGCCCCGGCGCGCTGGTCGTCGGCTCCGACCAGACTGCCACGCTGGACGGCGTCGCGATCCTCGGCAAGCCCGGCGGGCACGAGCGCGCCCGCGCCCAACTGCGGGCCGCCTCGGGGCGCGAGATGGTCTTCCACACCGCGCTGGCCGTGGTCCGGCGCTCGGACGGCTTCGCGCACGAGCAGGTCGTCGAGACCCGGGTGCGCTTCCGCGAGCTGTCCGACGCGGCGATCGAGGCCTATCTGCTCGCGGAACGCCCGTACGACTGCGCCGGCTCGGCGAAGGCCGAGGGGCTGGGCATCGCGCTGCTCGCGGCGCTGGACGGGCCGGACCCGACCGCCCTGATCGGCCTGCCGCTGATCGCGCTGACCGATGCACTGTGCCGCGCAGGCCTTCCCCCGCTGCGCGGGCTGGAGTGAACCTGGAGCATCCCCGATGAACGCCGGGCATCCCGAAACGCGAGCCCCGGCCGGCGCCGCCGGGCCCGGACGGCTCTACCTGATTCCCACGCCGCTCGGGGCCGACTGCGACCCGCGGCGGGTGCTTCCGGCCGACACGCTGGCGGTCGTGGCACGGCTCGACTGCTTCGTCGTCGAGAACGCGAAGACGGCCCGCGCCTTCCTGAAGGCCGCCGGCACGCAGGCGCCGCTGCAGACGCTGGAGATGGCCGAACTCAGCGAGCACACGGCGCCGCAGGCGATCCCCGCGCTGCTCGCACCGCTGAAGGCCGGGCGCGACGTCGGCCTGCTGTCCGAGGCCGGCTGCCCGGCCGTCGCCGACCCCGGCGCGGCACTGGTGGCGGCCGCCCACGAAGCCGGCATCCCGGTGGTGCCGCTGGTCGGGCCGAGCTCGCTGCTGCTGGCGCTGATGGCCTCGGGCCTGAACGGTCAGCGCTTCACCTTCGTCGGCTACCTGCCCGCGCAACCGGAGGCCAGGGCGGCCCGGCTGCGCGAGCTGGAAAGGCGCTCGGCTGCCGGCGACGAAACCATCCTGTGGATCGAGACCCCCTACCGGAACCGGCAGGTGCTGGAGTCGGCGCTGGCCGTGCTGGCCCCGCAGACCCGGCTCACGGTGGCCTCGCAGCTCACGCTGGCCGGCGAGTCGATCGCCGCGCGGCAGGTGCACGACTGGCGCAAGGCGCCGGCCGACATCCCGCGCGAGCCGACGGTGTTCGCGATGCTGGCCGCCCCGCTCGCCCCGGCGGCGCGGCGGGTCAGCGAAGCGACCAGCCCTGCGCGTCGACGCCCAGCACCCGGGCGATCGTCTCGCCCGCGCTAGCGCCGACCCGGCGCGCGAGCTTCTCGGCGAGGTTCTCGCGCGGCGAGTAGTCGACGATCGTCTCGACCTTGATCACGTCGCGGGCCACCGAGGCGACCGACCCGAGGCCGTCGGCCAGGCCGAGCTCCACGCTGCGCTCGCCGGTCCAGACCAGGCCGCTGAAGAGGTCCGGGTCGTCGGAAAGGCGCTCGGCGCGTCCCTTGCGCACGACATCGATGAACTGCCGGTGGATCTGGTCGAGCATCTGCTGGGCATGCGCGCGCTGCTCGTCGGAGAGCGGCGAGAAGCTGTCGAGGAAGCCCTTCTTGTCGCCCGCGGTGAGCAGCCTTCGCTCGACGCCGACCTTCTCCATGACATCGACGAAGCCGAAGCCGCCCATCAGCACGCCGATCGAGCCGACCAGGCTCGCCTTGTCGACGTAGATCCGGTCGGCGGCCGCCGCGACGTAGTAGCCGCCGGAGGCGCCGACCTCCTCGATCACCGCGTAGAGCGGCGTGTCGGGATGCTTGCCGCGCAGGCGCAGGATCTCGTCGTGGATGATGCCCGACTGCACCGGGCTGCCGCCGGGGCTGTTGATGCGCAGCACGATGCCGGCCGTCTTGTCGTCCTCGAAGGCCGCCTTCAGCGACTCGACCAGTTCGTCGGCGGATGTTTCGCCGCCGGCGGCGATCACGCCCTCGACGTCGATCAGCGCGGTGTGCCGTTCGGTCTTCTTCGCCACGTCGGCCGAGAACCAGCCCGCGAAGGCCAGCAGCACGACGCTGAACCAGGCAAGGGTGAGCAGGCGCAGGAAGATCGACCAGCGCCGGGCGCGCCGGCGCTCGGCCAGCGTCTCCAGCACCAGTTTCTCGAGCACGCCGCGCTCCCAGTTCCCGTCCGCGCCGGGGCGCGCCGGGCGCGGACGGGGTGCCGACGGATCGTTGCCGGCGGGATCGTCGAAATCGTGGGTATCGCTCATCGGTCGCTTGCTGGGTGTCCGGGGGGCGGACCGCCGGGATCCGCTCCCCAGATGATGCCATCACGCTCGAGCACCGGGACCGCCTCGAGCCCCGCTCCGCGGCAGGGGCCGCCCGCGCATCGGCCGGTGTCCGGCTCGTAGATTGCACCATGCGTGGCGCAGATCAGGTAAAGCCCGCTCTCGTCGAAGAACTTGCCGGGCATCCAGTCGAGCTCCACCGGCACGTGCGCGCAGCGGTTCAGCCAGCCGTGGACCCGGCCGTCGTAGCGCACGACGAAGGCCTGCCGGGCGGGCGCGCCGGCTCGAGGCGCCGGCAATTCGAAGCGCACGCCGTCGCCCCCCTCGACGAGCTCGGCGCTCGTGCAGACGCGGATCCAGCCCGGCGTCGTCATCGGATCCGCAGCAACAGCTCGTCGCGCAGCTCGAGCACCGAATCGACGAAGGCGATCGCCGGCTCGCGCTCCAGCTCCTCCCGGGTGTGCGCGCCGTAGGTGACCGCCACCGCGTCGGAGCCGGCCGACCGGGCCATGCCCAGGTCGTGGGTCGTGTCGCCGATCATCAGCGCCTCGCCGGTGTCCAGGCCGAGCTCCTCGCAGATGTCGCGCAGCATCCACGGATCGGGCTTCGGGATGCCCTCGTCGGCGCAGCGGGTGGTCAGGAAGCGGCCTGTCCAGCCCATCTGGTCCAGCGCACGGTTCAGGCCCGCCCGGGACTTGCCGGTCGCGACCGCCAGCCAGGCCCCCGAATCGGCGAGCTCCTCCAGCAGTCGCGGCACCCCCTCGAAGGCCTGCAGGGCCGCATCCTCCTTCAGGTAGTGATAGCGGTAGCGCTGCACGTAGAGCGGCACCTGCTCGCGCTCGATCGCCGGAACCGCCCGGTGGATCGCGTCGAGCAGCCCGAGGCCGATCACGTGCGAGGCCTGCTCGCGGCTCGGCACCGGCAGCCCGAGATCGGCCGCCGACGCGCGGATCGCGTGGACGATCGCGGCGGTGGAGTCGACGAGGGTGCCGTCCCAGTCGAAGACGACGAGGCGATAGCGTCTGGCGGACATCGTGTCAGTGTTCCTCGGTCGGGAGTTCGGCCACCCCGCCGGCGCGCAGCATCGCCGCGAAGCTCTCGGGCAATGGCGCCTCGAGGGACAGCGGGCGGCCGGTGTCGGGATGGCGCAGCGTCAGCGACGCGGCGTGCAGGTACATCCGGCGGAAGCCTCTCGCGGCCAGCGCCCGGTTCAGCGCGTAGTCGCCGTATTTGTCGTCGCCGGCGATCGGAAAGCCGGCATGGCTCAGGTGGACGCGGATCTGGTGGGTGCGGCCGGTCTCGATCCGGGCCTCGACCAGCGAGAACTCGCCGAGGCCCGGCAAGGCGAGGTGCGCGAGGCCCCGCACCCGGGTGATCGCCTCCTGCCCTTCGGCATGCACCGCGACCCGGCGATCGCCGCCCGGCGCCGGCATCCGGCGCAGCGGCACGGCCAGCGTCTTGCTGCGCAACGGCCAGCGGCCGACCACGATCGCCAGGTAGCGCTTGGCCGGCGCCCGCTCGCGCCACTGCGCCTGCAGGGCCAGCAAGGCGGCCCGGCGGCGGGCCACGACGAGCACGCCGGAGGTTTCGCGATCGATCCTGTGGGCCAGCTCGAGGAAGCGCTCCTCGGGCCGGGCGGCGCGCAGGCGCTCGATGACGCCGCTCGACACGCCGCTGCCGCCGTGCACGGCGACCGACTCGGGCTTGTCGATGACCAGCAGCGAGTCGTCCTCGTGGAGCACCGGCAGGCGTCGCGCCAGCGCCGCGCGGGCGCGCAGGGCCTGGTCGGGTTCGCCGGCGCCCGGCAGGCCCGCCTCGTCGGCCGCTTCCGGACGCGCGGCGGCGGCCACCCGGACCGGCGGAATCCTGACGGAATCGCCAGCCTGAAGCCGATAGTCGGCGCTCTTGCGCCCGCCGTTGACCCGGAGCTGGCCACTGCGGATCAGGCGGTACACGTGACTCTTCGGTACGCCCTTGCACAGGCCGACGACGAAATTGTCGAGGCGCTGGCCGGCGCGATCCGCGTCGATCTCGACGATCCGGACCGTCGCCGCGCCCGTTCTTTCGGGCGCCTTGCGCCCTTCCGCCCTTTCCCTGGGGCTGTCCACGTTGGTATACTCGTCAGGTCGTGCGCGATCCGGTGCTGCCGGTTCCTGCGCTGTCGAGCCGGATATCCGCTTCCGGCGCCTTGTCCAGGGCCGTTTTTCCGGCCCTGTCAGCCGGCGTCCGGGTGTCCGGGCCGCCCGATCTCCGCTCCGTGCGCCGCCCAGTGGCGCCAGCGGTTTTTCGCCGGTCCGGAGCGGAACCGTTGCGGATCGATTGCCGGGATTGTACCGGCCGAACGTCCTCGCGGGCGCCGGCCGGTCGGTCGCGGACACGACGGAACGAACATGAAACCGCGGTTCCCCTGCCCCGAGCCGGGCGAGGAACGCGGGTCGATGCGGAATACCCAGAAAAGAGAGCCAGGGGCGCCGGACGAAATCGCCGACGCCCCGTCCAGTACGGTCCCCGAAACCTTGTCTGAGCACATCACGTCCGACGATCCCGGGTCATGCCCGGCGTTTTCCGGCGCGCGCTCACCGGTGGATTGCCGGCGCGCGTAGCGCCGGTTCGCTCGCGGCCGACCTGAGCATCCTCTTTCGCTGCTTCCGTTCGCATCGGCCCGCTGGCCGAAGCGCGCCGCCACGCATCGGGCGCGCCACGGAGTCATTTGCATGAAGCGAATGCTGTTCAATGCCACGCACTCGGAAGAGCTGCGCGTGGCGATCGTCGACGGCCAGAAACTGATCGACATCGACATCGAATCGGCGGGCCGCGAGTCCCGCAAGAGCAACATCTACAAGGGGGTGATCACCCGCGTCGAGCCGAGCCTCGAGGCCTGCTTCGTCAACTACGGCGAGGAGCGCCACGGCTTCCTGCCGTTCAAGGAGATCTCGAAGGCCTTCTTCAAGGCCGGCGTCGACGCCTCCAAGGCCCGCATCCAGGACGCCGTCTCCGAAGGCATGGAGGTGATCGTCCAGGTCGACAAGGAAGAGCGCGGCAACAAGGGCGCCGCGCTGACCACCTACATCTCGCTGGCCGGGCGCTACCTGGTCCTGATGCCGAACAATCCGCGCGGCGGCGGCGTTTCCCGCCGTGTCGAGGGCGAGGACCGGCAGGAACTGCGCGAGACGATGGACAAGCTGCAGCACCCGTCGGGCATGAGCCTGATCGCCCGCACCGCGGGCATCGGCCGCACCGCCGAGGAACTGCAGTGGGACCTCAACTACCTGCTGCAGCTGTGGACCGCGATCGAGCAGGCCGCCGGCTCTGCCCCAGGCCCCTTCCTGATCTACCAGGAGTCCAGCCTGGTGATCCGCGCGATCCGCGACTACTTCTCGCCCGACATCGGCGAGATCCTGATCGACACCGACGACATCTACGAACAGGCCCGGCAGTTCATGGCCCACGTGATGCCGGACATGGTCAACCGGGTCAAGCGCTACCGCGACGACACCCCGCTGTTCTCGCGCTTCCAGATCGAGCACCAGATCGAGACCGCGCACTCGCGCGTGGTGCCGCTGCCCTCGGGCGGCGCGGTGGTCATCGACCACACCGAGGCGCTGGTGGCGATCGACGTGAACTCGGCGCGAGCCACCCGCGGCTCCGACATCGAGGAGACCGCGCTGCGCACGAACCTCGAGGCGGCCGACGAGGTCGCGCGCCAGATGCGGCTGCGCGACCTGGGCGGCCTGATCGTCATCGACTTCATCGACATGGAGAGCGCCAAGAACCAGCGCGAGGTGGAGCAGCGGCTCAAGGATGCCCTGCACTACGACCGCGCGCGGGTCCAGACCGGCAAGATCTCCCGTTTCGGCCTGATGGAGCTGTCGCGCCAGCGCCTGCGCCCGGCGCTGGTCGAGGGCTCGCACATCACCTGCCCGCGCTGCAACGGCACCGGCGTGATCCGCGACATCGAGTCCTCGGCGCTTCACGTGCTGCGCGTGATCCAGGAAGACGCGATGAAGGAGAACACCGCGGCGGTCTACGCCCAGGTGCCGGTCGACGTCGCCACCTACCTGCTCAACGAGAAGCGCAGCGAGCTGAACAAGCTCGAGGCGCGACTGAAGGTCGAGATCGTCCTGATCCCGAACAAGCACCTCGAGACGCCGCACTACAAGACCGAGCGGCTGCGCCACGACGACGACCGCCTCGCCAACTACAAGGCGAGCTACGTGCTGGCCGAAGCGCCCGAGGAAGAGAACACCTATCTCGATCGCAAGCTCGAGGCCGCGAAGCCGCGCCAGCAGGCGGCGGTCAAGGGCATCACGCCCGAGGTGCCGCCCCCGCCGGCCGCAGTGCCCGCGGCACCGGCGGCGCCCGCGCCCCAGGCCGCACGGCCTGCGGCGGCCGCCAGCGCCGCGCCGGTCGTCGGCGACGACGGCCTGCTCGGCAAGATCCTCGGATGGTTCCGCAAGCGTCCGGCCAACGAGGCGATCGTGACGCCGGCAGCCCAGCCCGCCGCGCCTGCTGCCGGCACGGCGGAAGGGCGGCGTGGCCGCGAGGGCCGGGAAGGCCGTGAGGGCCGTGGCGGACGCGAGGGTCGCGAGGGCCGCGACCGCCGCGAACAGCGCGAAGGCCGTGAGGGTCGCGAAGGTCGCGAAGGCGGTCGTGGCGGCCGCGGCGGCCAGCAGGCTGGAGCCGAGGCGGAAGGCCGTCGGCGCGGCGGCCGGCGCGAGGAACGCGAGGGCCGCGAGGAGGCCGTGCGCGCCGAGCGCGCCGAACGGCCGGAGCGGGCGGAGCGTCCCGAGCGCGGCGAAAGGCCGGAGCGGGCCGAACGCGAGGAGCGCGGCGAGCGTCCGGAGCGCGGCGAGCGCCGGCGCGGACGCGGACGCGAAGCCGCACGCCCCGAAGCCGAAGCCCCGGCAGCCGAGGGCGAACGTGTCGCAGCCGCAGCGGTGATCGCCGCTGCCGCCGCCGAGGCCGATACCGGCCTGGCGGCCGAGACCCGGGCCCCGGCGCCTCGACCGGTCGATGAGGCCCCGCGCGTAACGGCCGAAGCAGTCGAAGCGCAGGCCATCGAGCTCGGCGAAGGTGAGGGCGAGGAAGGCGCGCAGCCCGCCGAGGGCGGCGCCGAGCGCCGTCGTCGTCCGCGCCGTCGTCGCGGCGGCCGTCGCGGCGAGGCCGGTGCCGCTGCCGAGGGGGCCCAGGAGGCTACCGAGGCCGGCGAGGTCGCGGCGCCCGAGGCGGCTGCCGAGCAGCCTGCAACCGAAGCGGACGCCGCGGCCAGGCCGGCTGCGGCCGCCACTGAGGCGGCGGAGCGGACCGAGGCGCCCGAACCTGTCGCACCGGGCGCGCCGGCGCAGGTCGAGACCGAGCAGGCCGCCGTCGCCGCGCAGGCGACGCCCGCCGCCGAGGGCGGCCGGCCGGCCGCGCAGCAGCCGAGCTTGCCCTTCGGTGCGGCTGCCGTCGAACCGGCCGCGGTCGAGCCGACTGCAGCCGAACCCGCCGCCGCCGAGCCGGTTGCCGTCGAGCCGCGAGCGCCGCTCCAGCAGGTCGAGACCTCGACCGCCCCGGAGGTCCCCGGCCGCGAGCCTGCCGAGCCGGCCGCACCTGCCGGGCGCGAGCTGGCCGGCGAGCCGGTGGCCAAGGAGCAGCTCGAGGCGATCGTCGAGAGCGCCGGCCTGCAGTGGGTCGAAACCACCGCGGCCGCTCCGGCCCCCGAGCCGGAGATCGTGGCGGCGCCGCGGCCCGCGCGCAAGCGCAAGCCGCGCACGGTGATCGTCGACGAGCCGATGCAGCAGGTCGAAACGGCCCAGCCGGCCGGCGACGCGCCTGCCGGCGAGCAGCGGACCTGAGCAACCGCGGTGCGGGCGGCCGTCGAGGCCGCCCGCACCGCACGCCGCCGGGGCAGTGCCGGCCCCGGCCGGTCACTGGTCACCAGCGCCAGGAAGGCGCCAGGATGACCGAACGGACCGTCGGTCGATGTCTGCTCGAACCGAGGCGCCAACGAAAAGGGCCGCTCCCTACCGGGGGCGGCCCTTTTTCATTTGTCGCGACGGCCCGCTTCCGCCGGCCGCGCGGGCGGGACGGGTCAGCCCTGCCGGGGCTGCACGATCGCCGAAGCGGGCACTTCGGCGGGCTGCGAACGCGTCGCCGGGATGCGGCCGGCCTTGATGTCGTCGTACCAGTACTCGTGGTGCTCCTTGGCCCAGGTCTCGTCGACGTAGCCGGTCTTCATCGCGTCGAGCGCGCCTTCCATGCCCAGCGTGCCGATGTAGATGTGTCCGGCGATCATCGCGATGAACAGCAGGGCCGCGCCGACGTGGATCCACCAGGCGTCCTGCATCAGGGACCGCGTCTGCCCGAAGTTCGGGAAGTCGAGGATGAAGCCGGTGGCGGACACGACGATGCCCAGCAGCACCACGCCGCCCCAGAACATCAGCTTCTCGCCGGCGTTGAAGCGATGGCTCGGAACGTGCGCGCCCTTCGTGAACAGGCCGCCGGCCTTCGCGAACCACTGCATGTCGTAGGCCTTGGGGATGTTGTCCTTCACGAACATCAGGAACATCGCGATGGTCGTGGCGGCGAACATCGGGCCGACGAAGTTGTGCGAGGTCTTGGACAGCGTCGCGATCCACGAGAACGGCACCGGGCCGAACAGGGGCAGCAGCACGTGCTTGCCGAACAGCAGCACCAGTCCGGTGATCGCGAGCGTGACGAAGCAGGCGGCGTTGGTCCAGTGCACCGCCCGCTCGACGACGCTGAAGCGCTCGACCATGCGACCGGTGGGCGCCTCGCTGAGCTTGATCTGGCCGCGGAGCAGGTAGAAGGCCGCGATCAGCACGAACACGCCGACCAGCGCCCAGCCTCCGCCCTGGGTGATCGGGCCGTTGCGCAACTCGCGCCAGGCCTCCCCGCCCTGCTGGATCAGCACGCCCCCCTCGTTGGCCGGCAGCGTGGTGTAGTGCGCCTCTCCCGAGTTGACCGCACGCCAGACCGGCGCGTTGTTCAGCGGCTGCACCTGCTGGCGCGCCGCCTGGTCGTCGCGGGTCACCTCGAAGATGTTCGCACCCTGCGGACCCGGCGCCGACGCGCCCGGTTGCTGCTGCGCCGACGCGGTCGCGGCCAGCAGGCCGAGGCACAGCGCCAGCGCGCGGATCGCCTTGTTCATTTGGCTGCCCCTCCGATCCGGACGTACTCGTTCTGGCCGGCCGCGCGCGCCGCGAGCGCCTTGTCCCAACTGGCCTTGTCGCCGCGGTTGAACTGCCCCGACTGGAAGGTCAGGGCCTCGCCCTGCCAGGGCTTGGTGTCGCGGGTGACGGTGGTCCCGGGGACCTTGGCCGAGGCGGCCTCCTGCGACTGCTCTCCGCAGGCGGCCAGGCCGGCGGCGACGGCGAGCGCCGCCAGGGAAACGGTGATCGATCGTTTCATCGCTCAGCTCCCCTGGCGCGCCGGCGCACCCTGCTTCTGGCCGGGTCCGTAGGCCGTGCCCCAGCCCCAGACCTCGGCGCCCTTGCCCCGGTTCAGCACGCGCTGGCGATAGATGTCGGCAACGATGTCGCCGTCGCCGCCCAGCAGCGCCTTGGTCGAGCACATCTCCGCACAGGCCGGCAGCTTGCCTTCGGCGAGCCGGTTGCGGCCGTACTTCTTGAACTCGGCCTCGGTGCCGTCCTTGTCCGGGCCGCCGGCGCAGAACGTGCACTTGTCCATCTTGCCGCGCATGCCGAATGCGCCGGCCTGCGGGAACTGCGGCGCGCCGAACGGGCAGGCGTAGAAGCAGTAGCCGCAGCCGATGCACAGGTCCTTGTCGTGCAGCACCACGCCCTCGTCGGTGCGGTAGAAGCAGTCGACCGGGCAGACCGCCATGCAGGGCGCGTCGGAGCAGTGCATGCAGGCGACCGAGATCGAGCGCTCGCCGGGCACGCCGTCGTTGATCGTGACCACCCGGCGGCGGTTCACGCCCCAGGGCACCTCGTGCTCCTGCTTGCAGGCCGTGACGCAGCCGTTGCACTCGATGCAACGCTCGGCATCGCAAAGAAACTTCATTCGGGCCATCTGTATTCCCCTTGTACCTTTCTATCGCGCGATGCGGATCAGGCCGTGGCCTTCTCGATCTGGCAGATCGTGGTCTTGGTTTCCTGCATCATCGTGACCGAGTCGTAGCCGTAGGTCGTGCCGGTGTTGACCGCCTCGCCGCGCACGATCGGCGCCGCGCCTTCCGGATAGAAGGCCTTCATGTCCTTGCCCTGCCACCAGCCGGAGAAGTGGAAGGGCATGAAGGCATGATCGGCCGACACGCGCTCGGTGACCAGGGCCTTGACCTTCATCCTGGCGCCGGTCGGGGTGCTCACCCAGACGTACTCGCCGTTGCGGATGCCGCGGTCGTTGGCCGCGCGCGGATTGAGCTCGACGAAGGAGTCCTGCTGCAGCTCGGCGAGCCACGGGTTCGAGCGCGTCTCCTCGCCGCCGCCCTCGTACTCGACCAGCCGGCCGGAGGTCAGCACGATCGGGAACTTCTTCTCGAGCCCGTCCGCGATGTTCTTCTGCTGCACCGTCTTGTACAGCGTCGGCAGACGCCAGAACTTGTTCTTGTCGTCGTGCGTCGGGTACTTGGCCATCAGGTCGGGCCGGTTGCCGTACAGCGGCTCGCGGTGAACCGGGACCGGATCCGGGAAGTTCCAGACGACCGCCCTGGCCTTCGCGTTGCCGAACGGGTGGCAGCCGTGCTTCATCGCGACGCGCTGGATGCCGCCCGAGAGGTCGGTCTTCCAGTTCTTGCCCTCGGCCGCTTTCTTCTCGTCCTCGGTGAGATCGTCCCACCAGCCGAGCTTCTTCAGCATGTCGGCGGTGAACTCGGGGTAGCCGGTCTGGATCTCGGCGCCCTTCGAGTGGGAGCCGTCGCCGGCCAGCAGCGAGACGCCCTCGCGCTCGACGCCGAAGTTGGCGCGGAAGTTGCCGCCGCCTTCCATCACGTGACGGTCGGTCTGGTACAGGTTCGGCGACCCGGGGTGCTTGAGCTCGGGCGTGCCGAAACAGGGCCAGGGCAGACCGAAGTAGTCGCCGTCGCAGGGGCCGCCGTTTGCGCGCAGCGACTTCACGTCGAAGGTGTTCATGTGCTTCATGTGAAGCTTCAGCCGCTCCGGCGACTGGCCGGTGTAGCCGATCGTCCAGATGCCGCGGTTGATCTCGCGCAGCACGGACTCGACCTCGGGCTCGCGCCACTCGACGCCGTGCTTCTGGAAGCTCGTCAGCTTGAAGTTCTTCGACAGCTGCTCGCCGAAGCCGAGGCGATCGGCGAAGGCCTGCATGATCGTGTGGTCGGGCATCGACTCGAACAGCGGCTCGATGACCTTCTCGCGCCACTGGATCGAGCGGTTCGAAGCGGTGCAGGAGCCGGCGGTCTCGAACTGCGTGGCGGCCGGCAGCAGGTAGACCGCACGGTTCGGGTTCAGGTCCTTCGCGTCGCCGGGCATTGCGGCCATCGCTGCCGTGGCCGACGGATACGGGTCGACGACGACCAGCAGGTCGAGCTTGTCGAAGGCCTTCTTCATGTCGAGGCCGCGGGTCTGCGAGTTCGGCGCGTGGCCCCAGAACACGACGCCGCGCAGCGGGTTCGGCTGGTCGGACACGCCCTTGGCCTCGAGCACGCCGTCGACCCAGCGTGACACGGTCATGCCCGACTTGGACATCATGCCCGGCGCGAAACGCTCCTTGATCCAGTCGAAGTCGACGCCCCAGACCGCCGAGAAGTGCTTCCACGAGCCTTCGGCGAGGCCGTAGTAGCCGGGCAGCGAGTCCGGGTTCGGGCCGACGTCGGTCGCGCCCTGCACGTTGTCGTGGCCGCGGAAAATGTTGGCGCCGCCGCCCGAGACGCCGATGTTGCCCAGCGCGAGCTGCAGGATGCACGACGCGCGGACCATCGCGTTGCCGATCGTGTGCTGGGTCTGGCCCATGCACCAGACGATGGTCGAGGGCCGGTTCTTCGCGAACATCTCGGCGACCTTGGCCATCTGGGCCTCGGACACGCCGCAGGCCTCCTCGACCTTGTCCGGCGTCCACTTGGTCATGACCTCTTCGCGGACCTTGTCCATGCCGTAGACGCGGTCGTTGATGTACTTCTTGTCTTCCCAGCCGTTCTTGAAGATGTGGTGCAGCAGGCCGAACAGGAACGGAATGTCGGTGCCGGAGCGGATGCGGACGTACTCGTCGGCCTTGGCCGCGGTGCGCGTGAAGCGCGGATCCACGACGATCATCTTCGCGCCGGTTTCCTTGGCGTGAAGCATGTGCAGCATCGACACCGGGTGCGCCTCGGCCGCGTTCGAACCGATGTACAACGCGCACTTGGTGTTCTGCATGTCGTTGTACGAGTTCGTCATCGCGCCGTAACCCCAGGTGTTCGCGACGCCCGCCACCGTGGTGGAGTGGCAGATCCGCGCCTGGTGGTCCATGTTGTTCGTGCCGTAGAACGACACGAACTTGCGCATCATGTAGGCCTGCTCGTTGTTGTGCTTGGACGAGCCCACCCAGAACACCGAGTCGGGGCCCGATTCCTTGCGGATCGCGTCGAGCTTCGCGCTGATCTCGTCGAGCGCCTGCTTCCAGCTGATGCGCTGGTACTTGCCGTCGACCAGCTTCATCGGCGTCTTGAGGCGGTACTCGCCGTGGCCGTGCTCGCGGATCGAGGCGCCCTTGGCGCAGTGCGCGCCGAGGTTGATCGGGGAATCGAACACCGGCTCCTGCCGGACCCAGACGCCGTTCTCGACGACCGCGTCGATCGCGCAGCCGACCGAGCAGTGGGTACAGACCGTGCGGCGGACCTCGGCCTTCGCGCCCGAGGCCTGCTGGGCCTTCGCCGCCGGCGTCATCATGCCGGTGGAAAGGCCCGCAACGGCGGCCCCGGCGCCCACGCCGATGCCGGACCGCTTCAGGAAGCTGCGTCGATCCATCGTGGCGCCGAACGCCGCCGAGTGAATCCCGCGCGCGAGGCTCGCCGTGAGCCCGCCCGCGATCGGGGCGCCACCGGACTTGCGCTGAAGTTGCATGATCGATCTCCCCTTTCTCAAACCGTGGTCGTGCGGTAGTAGTGCCGCACGTGGTCGGTGACGTGATAGCCGCCCCCGCCCTTCGCATGCTTCTCGGGCTTGGGCGCCTCGCCGCCGGCAGGCAGCGAACCCTTCGTGGCGATCACCGCGGCGCCCGCCGCGCCCGCGGCGCCTGCGCCGAGCAGGAACCCCCGCCGCCCGGAAACGGATTTCGTCGCTTTCATCACGTCACTCCTCACTCGAAGTCGAATGCCTGGCGTTCGACGGCGAGGAATGCCCTCGCCGCCCGCGCGGCATGCTTGTAGAAATCTGTGGATCCCGAGCGCTCGATCGCGTCGCAAAGCGAATCGAACCAAGGGGCCAGGAAACGCTGGAAGAACTCCCGCTGCGTGTCGACCGAAGCGAGCCGCGGGTCCTGCGAGCCGATCAGCAGTGCCATCGTCTCGCACAACGCGGCGATGTGGTCCTCGGTCTCGCCGATGTCTTCGCGACGGGCCAGGCCCAGGTCGGCCAGGCAATCGCGCAGCTCGACGAGCGGCCGGTCGTTCAGGAAGCCGGTGAGATGCCAGGAGGCGTTCAGGAACACCTCGGCCTTGCCGACGCCGAGGAAGGCGGCGTCGAACTCCTGCCGCACCGATTCCGGATCGGACTGCCCGCAGGCGAGCGCGAGCTCGGCGAAGGCGCGCACCAGGTCGGGCGCATCGCTGCCCGGCGGCTCCGCCGGGCCGGCCGCCGCCACCGCCGACAGCACGGCCGCATCCGGCGGCTCGCGGAACAGCCGCGCCAGCAGCAGGTACCAGTCGCGCCGCGCGAGGTCCTCGTCGCCGAGGACCGGTGCGACCGGGATCGCGCGGGTGTCGCCGCTCATGCGCCACTCCTGCCGGTCGGGAAATCGTGGATCGTTGCCTCGTCCTTCGACGAGAACATGTCGACGACGCGGCAGTCGGCGCACATCTGCAGCCGCCGCAGCGCGTTGCCGCCGAACATCGAGTGCGTGGCCAGCCTGGCCGTCATGTTGTCGATCATCTGCCGCGTGCCGAAGGGCTTGCCGCAGGCGATGCAGTGGAAGGGCTGCGCCTCGTTCAGCACCCTGGGCGACCTGGACTCGTCGGCGAACAGGTAGCGCGGTTGCAGCGTGATCGCCTGCTCCGGACAGGTGTCGGCGCAGATCCCGCACTGCACGCAGTTGCGCTCGATGAAGCGCAGTTGCGGCAGGTCGGCACCGTCCTGCAAGGCCGACTCCGGACAGGCGCCCGCACAGGCCATGCACAGCGTACAGGCCGCCGGGTCGACGACCAGCGTGCCGAAGGGCGCGCCGGCGGGCAGCGCGACCTCGCGAACCGCGGGCGTGCCGGCAGCCGCGGCCCGTTCGGCCAGGTGCACCAGCGCGAACTCGATCGCGCGGCGCTTCTCGTCGGGCAGCGCGAAGGTGGCGGGCCGGTCGACCGCCGGCATGCGCTCGCGAAGCCGCAGCCGGTCGACGAGCTCGAGGCGGTCGCCGGTGCGCAGCACCGAGAGCCGCGGGCCGGCGAAACCGAGGGCAGACAGCAGGCGGCGCCCGGTCTCGAACTGCTTCTCGAGCTCCTCGGCGTACTGCTCGGCGGTGTCGGGGGTGAACAGCACGGTGACCGACGCCGCGCCCCAGGCGATCGCCGCCAGGGCCAGGTCGAGCCCGACCGAAGCGGGATGGTGAACAGGTACCGGGACCAGGTCCGCCGGCAAGCCCGGCCCGTCGGGCCTGCGGGCCGCCGGACCGGCCCCGGGATCGCCGTCGCGGGCGAGCGACTCGATCAGCGCGAGCCCCGCCTCGCCGTCGTGGAACAGCAGGCGCGGATCGGCGCCGCCGCGGCCGCGGAAGGCCGCGAGCCCCGCCCGAAGCCGGGCGCCGAGCGACGACGGCGGCGGATAGGCGTAGGCCATCGCGCCCGACGGGCAGACCGAGGCGCAACCGCCGCAGCCCATGCACAGATGGGGCTCGACGCGGACCTGGTCGCCCTCGGAGCGGATCGCGCGCGTCGAGCACACGTCGATGCAGGCGGTGCAGCCGGTCTTGCCGTTGCGCCCGTGCGCGCAGATCCGGGCGTCGTAGCGGAAGTACTTCGGCTTCTCGAACTCGCCGACCATGCCCGCGAGCTTCAGCGCAGCGCGCATCTGCTCGGCCGGATCGTTGCCGGCGTGCACATAGCCCTGCGGCGGCTGATGGAAGTCGAAGGCGGGTGCCGGGCGAAGATCGAACACCAGGTCGAAACTCGCGCTGCGGGCCTCGTCGGCCCGGGAGAAATCGATCGCGCCGATCTCGCCGCAGGCCGCCACGCACGCGCGGTGCGAGCGACAGGCATCGAGGTCGACCTGGAGCGACGGCCCGATCGCCCCTTCGGGACAGGCGTCGACGCAGGCGCCGCAACGCACGCAGGCTTCCAGGTCGATCGGATTGCGCTGCCGCCAGCCCGCCTCGAAGGCGCCGAGCCAGCCGCTGATCCGGACCTCGTCGCCGGTGAACACCGGGAAGTCGCGGCGGGCGGGCAGTGCCTCCCACGCGCGGCCGGTGACCAGCACCGAAACCGACAGCGTGCCGTGCAGTTCCTGCGCCCAGTACAGCGCGGCGCCAGCGTCGCCGACGATCAGCAGGCGCCCGCCGGAGCGATAACTGACGGTCGGAGTGGGCTGGTCCGCCGCCGCGGCGGCCATCGCGATCAGCGCGGCGATCTTGGGGCCGGCCCGATCGCCTTCGCTGCCCCATCCGGCCTGCTCGCGGATGTTGACGAAGCGGATCGGCGCGATCGACCGTCTGGCCTCGGCCAGCTCGCGGAACAGCGGGGCTTCCTGGGTACAGGTGACGAGGACGTCGTCGGCGCCCGACGCCGCTTCGAGGAAGCGGGGCATGTCGCGGCGGCACAGCGCGCGAACTTCGGTGACACGAACGGCCGGGGACGGGGCGCCGGAATCGGCGATCGCGTCGTCCAGTGCAACGGTGCCGTTGCAGCTACAGGCCAGGACCCTCGTCTCCAAGCGGGCGCTCTTCGTCTTCTATCGTGAAAGGAACCGCAAGCGAAACCCGTACGACTTACGGGAGACCATTATCACTGAAACGTATGTCCGAGTATTCATAACATGATACCGGCGCAAGGAGTGTGGTTTTCGCAACCCCTTCAGGGTTTGGGGGAAATCGGGTCGGGGGAAATCGCGGATCGCGAGTCCTCCGCGTCGTGCAAGCCCTGCGCTGCCTGCTGCGACGATTCGGCGGCCTGCGTGTTCGCGGGCCCGGCCCCTTCCCCGGCGGCCAGCGGCGCGGCCGGCTGGGCGGGCGACCCTGCGGCCTGCCCTGCGGTCTGCCCCGCGGTCTGCCCCGCGGTCTGCCCCGCGGTCTGCCCGGCGGCCGGCTCCGCGGCCCGTCCGCCGGCCTGATCGGGCTCGCCGACCAGACCCAGCAGGCGGGACTGCGCCAGCCCCTTCAGCAGCGACTCGGGCACCGGCTCGGTCTTGCCGAAATCCTCGATGTAGACGTCGAGGCCGTCCATCACGTTGAAGGCCGGATCGGCGAAGAGCTTCTTCAGCGCGGCGCTGCGGGTGGCGGGCGGGACGCCGTCGCGTAGGAAAGGCCGGAAGTCGGACTCCGGGGTCAGCGATTCGACTGGCGGCAGTTCCGGCGGCTCCGCTTCGGCCGGCTGCACGCCGGCGATGCGGGCTTCGACTTGCGGCGCCTCGCCCGCAGCGCCGGTGCCGCTGCGCAGCGCGGCCTCGCCGGGGGAGGCAGGCGACCGCGGGTTCTGCTCGCCGCGCGCGTCGGCGGACGGCGTCGCGCCGGGGGGCGTCGTGCCGGGGGGCGTCTCGGCGGGCTGCTCGGCCGCCTGCTCCCGCTTGCGCCGGGCCCACCTCGACAGGAAACGCTCAGACATCCCGACGCCCTTCCCGATCCGGCCGCGCCGCCGCTCCGCCCGCCCTCTCCCGCTCGACCATGCCGGCGAACTCCTCGCGCCGCATGAACGAGGGCTTCGGCCCGCGCTTCTTGCGGCCCGTCTCGGGCTTCCAGTGGAGTCCGACGAACTCCGCGAGCCAGGGCGCGAGCTCGTCGGGCATCGGCACCCGGTCGACCCGCTCGCCCCCGTCCATCCAGCGGCCCGCCTCGTTGTAGCTGAGGCTGACCGCCAGCGGGATCGGCTCGCCCTCGAGACCGGCCACGCCTGCTTCGTCCTCGGGCAGGCGCCACTTCACGAAGATCGACGGCTCGCTGCCGCTCAGGTTCAGGTAGTAGCCCTCGGCCTCGTCGGCGAAGAGCTGGATCGCGAGCGGCTCGGCGCCGGCCACCCCCGCGCCGGGCTCGCAGGGCTCGACCGCGACCAGGCGCCAGCCGCCAGCCTGCCACCGATCGTCGGCCGCCTGCCGGGCGAAGCGCGCGATCACCGGCACCGGCTCGGTCCGCTCCACCGGCTGTCCCCTAATCTCCTGATCGCTCAATGCCTACTCCGTGTCCGTGGGTCCGGCTTGTTAACATGCAAGCATAGCAACTGGTACGTCATGACCGAACGGATCATCCCCATCGCCGACCTGCGTTATCAGGCCCGGGTCCCCGAAGTGCCTGCCGACGCGCCGCCCGCCTCCGGCCTGCTGGCCGACCGGCGCGGGCGCCGGCTGCACGACCTGCGCATCTCGGTCACCGATCGCTGCAACTTCCGCTGCACCTACTGCATGCCGAAGTCGGTCTTCGACCGGGACTACGCCTTCCTGCCGCAGTCCTCGCTGCTGAGCTTCGAGGAGATCGAGCGGGTGGTGCGCGCCTTCATCGCGCACGGCGTCGAGAAGGTGCGGCTGACCGGCGGCGAGCCGCTGCTGCGCAAGAACGTCGAGCGCCTGGTCGAGAAGCTGGCCGCGCTGCGCACCGCTTCCGGCGACCCGCTCGACCTCACGCTCACCACCAACGGCTCCCTGCTGACTCGCAAGGCGAAGGCGCTGCGCGACGCCGGGCTGCGGCGCGTCACCGTGAGCCTCGACGGGCTCGACGACGCGATCTTCCGCCGGATGAACGACGTCGACTTCCCGGTCGCCGACGTGCTGGCGGGCATCGAGGCGGCCGACGCCGCCGGGCTGCGCCCGCTGAAGATCAACATGGTGGTGCGCAAGGGCGTCAACGACGACCAGATCGTGCCGATGGCGCGGCACTTCCGCGGCACCGGCCACATCGTGCGCTTCATCGAGTTCATGGACGTCGGCGCGTCGAACGGCTGGCAGATGGACGACGTGCTGCCCAGCGCCGAGGTGGTCCGCCGCATCCACGAAGCCTTCCCGCTCGAGCAGATCGACCCGAACTATCCCGGCGAGGTCGCCGAGCGCTGGCGCTACGCCGACGGCGCCGGCGAGGTCGGCGTGATCTCCTCGGTCACGCAGCCCTTCTGCGGCGACTGCACCCGCGCCCGCCTGTCGACCGAGGGCCGGGTCTACACCTGCCTGTTCGCCGACTCCGGCTACGACCTTCGGGCGCTGGTTCGCGGCGGCGCCGACGACCGGACCCTCGAGGCTGCGATCGGCGGCATCTGGCGCGCCCGCGACGACCGCTACTCCGAGATCCGCTCGGAAGCCACTGCCGGGCTGCGCAAGATCGAAATGTCCTACATCGGAGGCTGATCGCGATGGCGCCCGAGCAGGCCCGGCGATACCGCCCGCGGCTCGTCGACGAGCCCCGGCCCACGACCTTCGACGTCGACGCGGTCAACGAGCGCGGCGAGACCGTGCCGACCGCGATCGCCGGCGAGCACCCGCTCACTGTCTACCTGGACAAGCGGGAGCTGGTCACGCTGATGACGCTGGGCGCCGCCCCGGCCCACCTGGCGCTCGGCTACCTGCGCAACCAGCGGATCGTGGCCAGCGTCGACGAGATCGCCGCGGTCCAGGTCGACTGGGAGACCGATTCGGTCGCGATCACCTCGCGTTCGCTCGCAGAGCACGGCACCACGATCTGGGACGACGCCGAGCGCGGCGAGGCGCTCGAGGGGCGACTGGGCAAGCGCACGGTGACCACCGGCTGCGGCCAGGGCACGGTGTTCGGCGACCTGATGGAGGAACTCGACCGGATCAGGCTGCCCGGGGAAAAGCGGCTGACCGAGGAGACCCTCTACACCGTCATGGACCGGGTGCGCAGGCACGAGTCGATCTACAAGGTGGCCGGCGCGGTCCACGGCTGCGCGCTGTGCTCCAACGCCGGCGAGGACAGGGGCGAGATCCTGCGCTTCGTCGAGGACGTGGGCCGGCACAACGCGGTCGATGCGATCGCCGGCTGGATGTGGCTCGAGGGCGTGTCCGGCGACGACAAGATCTTCTACACGACCGGCCGGCTCACCTCCGAGATGGTCATCAAGTGCGCACAGATGGGAATCCCGTTCCTGGTCTCGCGCTCCGGGCTCACGCAGATGGGCTGGGACATCGCGCGGCGCATCGGCATCACGATGATCGGCCGCTGCCAGGGCAGGCACTACCTGCTGTTCACCGGCCGCGAGCGCTTCATCCGCCTGCCGGCGACCGCCTTCGCATGACCCGGCTGGCCGACGAGGTCCGCGCGCAGATCACCGGGCTGGTGCTGGCCGGCGGCCTCGGCAGGCGCATGAGCGCCGACGGCGGCGGCATGGACAAGGGGCTGGCGATGCTGCGCGGCCGCCCGATGGTCGCCCACGTCATCGAGCGGCTTGCGCCGCAGGTCGGTGCGCTGCTGATCAACGCGAACCGCAACGCCGAGCGCTACGCGGCCTTCGGCCATCCGGTCGTGCCCGACGCGATCGAGGGCTACGCCGGGCCGCTGGCCGGCCTTCACGCCGGCCTGCGCGCGGCGACGACACCTTGGGTGGTCACCGCGCCCTGCGACTCGCCCTTCCTTCCCGAGGACCTGGTCGCGCGGCTCTGGAACGCGCTGCAGGCCGCGCCTGGCGGGCCGGCCCAGCTGGCGGTCGCGCGCACCGGCGGCAGCCAGCCGCACCCGGTCTTCGCGCTGGTCGAGCGCGCGCTGCTGCCCGGCCTCGAGGCCTTCCTCGCCAGCGGCCGGCGCAAGATCGACGCCTGGTACGCGCCCTTGCGGGTCGTCGAGGTCGACTTCCCCGACGAGGACGCATTCCGCAACATCAACACGCAGGAAGAACTGCGGCAGAACGAGTCCCGATGAGCACGAGCCCCCAGAGCGGCGCCCTCGGCATGACGCTGACCGAGGCGATCAGCTGCCTTTCCGACTACGACCCCAACGCGCTGCCGGTCTCGAAGGTGCGCGAGATCGTCGACCGGGTCGTGTCGCCGGTCGAGGCGATCGAGCGGGTGTCGATCCGCGCGGCGCTCGACCGCGTCCTCGCCGAGGACCTGGTCTCGCCGATCGACGTGCCGTCGAGCGACAACTCCGCGATGGACGGCTACGCGGTGCGCGCGGCCGACCTGGCGGCGAACGGACCGACCTCGCTGCGGATCGCGGGCACCGCGCTGGCCGGCGTGCCCTTCGCGGGCAGCGCGGGCGCCGGCGACGCGGTCCGCGTGATGACCGGCGCAGTGATGCCCGAAGGCTTCGACACCGTCGTGATCCAGGAGGTGGTGCAGGTCGACGGCGACCGGGTCCTGGTTCCCGCCGGCCAGCAGGCCGGCCAGAACCGGCGGCTGCGCGGCGAGGACCTGGCCCGCGGCAAGCCGGCACTGCGCGCGGGCAAGCGCATCACGCCGGCCGATCTGGGCCTGATGGCCTCTCTCGGCTTCGCCGAGGTGCCGGTGCGCCGCAGGCTGCGCGTGGCCTTCTTCTCCACCGGCGACGAGCTTCGCTCCGTCGGCGAGCCGCTCGGGCCCGGCGAGGTCTACGACAGCAACCGCTACACGATCTGGGGGATGCTGACCCGGCTCGGCGTCGAGGTCGTCGACATGGGCGTCGTGCGCGACGATCCGGAGTCGCTCGAGCGCGCGGTGCGGATCGCCTCGGAGAGCGCCGACGCGATCGTGTCCTCGGGCGGCGTGTCGGTCGGCGAAGCCGACTTCACGAAGCAGGTGATGCGCAAGCTGGGCGACATCGCGTTCTGGACGATCGCGATGCGCCCCGGAAGGCCGATGGCCTTCGGCAAGATCGGCCGGGCCGCCTACTTCGGGCTGCCGGGCAACCCGGTCGCGGTCATGATCACCTTCTATTTCTTCGCCCGCGAGGCGCTGCTGCGCATGATGGGCGCGGACCCGGAGCCGCTGCCTTTCGTGCGCGCCCGCTCGCGGACCGCGTTCCGCAAGCGCCCGGGTCGCACCGAGTACCAGCGCGCCCGCCTGGTCCGCGAGGCCGACGGCACCATGTCGGTGAGCACCATCGGCAGCCAGGGCTCGGGCGTGCTGCGGTCGATGTCCGAGGCGAACTGCATCGTGGTCCTGCACCACGGCCAGGAATCGGTGGCGGCCGGCGACGAGGTCGACTGCATCGCGTTCGAGGGCCTGGTCTGACCCGGCGCGCCGCGGCCCGCGCAGGCGCGCCGAAGATCCGTTAGCGCCCGGGATCGGCGGGTCGCCAGCGAGAGGAGCACGACGAAGGCGGTCACGTCCGGCTCCGCGGCGCGGGCAGGATCCGGATCGATTCGACCCGAGCGCGATAGAAGGGGAAGTAGCGCTCGGTGCCGAAGAAGTTTCCGCCCTCGACTCGAAACGGGAGGCGGTAGCCATCGACCTCGCGGAAGTCCGCAAGCGTGCCGCCGAAGGGCTGCAGCCGGAAAGCCCTTTCCGGATTCGCGTCGGTCCAGCGGGGAATCGTCACCTCGAGCGGCCTGCCCTGCGCGTCGACGCGCACGTCGACCGTCTGCGTCATCCCCCGGTGCCGAACGGTCGCGCGCGCGGTGTCCGCGTCGATCGCCTCCCAGGCGACGCCGCTCTGCGGCAGCAGCGCCGCCGGCGCCCAGAACGCGGCCTCGGCGACCACTCGCCCGAAGGCCGAGCGCAGGTGGTCGGGCCCGCCGCCCGCGCGGACGATCGGCAGCAGCCCGGTCAGCCGGAAGCGCGTCCAGGAGCGGTCGCCCTCCATCGCGTCGGCTCCGGCGATCCGCAGCGCGCCGCGGCCGGCGGCCAGGCGCCAGACCAGCCCGTGCGGCGGGCAGAGCAACTGGCTGGCGCGCATCGGCTGGTAGCGGGGCGCCTCCTTCGTGCCCAGCGAGAGTTCGCCGGCCATCGAGATCTCGACGACCGGGCTCAGCCGGGTGCCCGGCGCGATGGCGAAGCCGAAGAATCGCCTTGCTGGCTCCGGCAGGCCGGCGACCATCACCGGGTCGAATCGCTCGGGAAGGTCGCAGGGCATCGCGGCCAGCCGGTCCCAGGCGACGGCCGCGGCGCGCTCGTCGTGCCGACGCCAGAGGCGCAGCGCGACCAGGACGGTGAGGACGACGACGAGGATTGCCTGGAGGAGTTCGGACATACCCCAAGATACACAAGCCGTGCCGGCTTGGCTCCCCGGCGCGGCGGGTTAGGATTCGCCCCGAGGCGCTGATGCCGATCGACGAACGGATCATGGTGAACCGAACCCCGACGATGCTTCGACTCGCGGCCGTGCTGGCGGCCGCCGGCAGCCTGCTGGCCGCCCCCGTGCCGGCGGTCCACGCCCAGCAGCGGCCCGGCGAGCCCGGCGCGCTGCCCTTCCTGACGGCCCCGCTGCAGTCGCTGACCGCGCCGCCGGCAACGGAGGCCTCGCCGCAGGGGAATCGCGACCAGGCGCCGGCGCGCGACGCCGCCGACCGCGGCACCGAGCGAATCACGCAGACCGGCCGGATCGCCTACTACGGCAAGCGTTTCGCCGGCCGGCGCACCGCCAGTGGCGAGCGCTTCGACCCCGAGGCGATGACGATGGCCCACCGAACGCTGCCCTTCGGCACCCGGGTCAGGGTCACCAACCTGGCCAACGGAAACAGCGTGATCCTGCGCGTGAACGACCGCGGCCCCTCGGGTTCGGGCCGGATCGCCGACGTGTCGGAGGCTGCGGCCGAGCGCCTCGACATGATCCGGGACGGCGTGGTCGAGGCCCGGCTCGAGGTGCTCCGGGTGCGGACCGTGCGCTGAGGCCCGCCAGGGGGCCGCGCGGACTGCGAGTCGGTCGACGGGCGGCGCGCAGGCCGGCCCGGCGAGTCAGGCCGCGTGCAGCGGCCGGGCGGCGATCACGACGCCATCGGCGTCGGCGTAGCACCAGTCGCCGGGCGCGATCGGCACGCCGCCGATCTCGACGGCCACCTCGCGCTCGCCTGATCCGCGCCGGTCGCTGCGGCGCGGATGCGGGGCCAGCGCCCGCACGCCGATCGCGCAGGCGTCGATCTCGGCGGTGTCGCGCACGCAGCCGTCGACCACGACGCCCGCCCAGCCGTTCTTCTCGGCCAGCACCGCCAGGTTGCCGCCCAGCAGCGCGCAGCGCAGGCTGCCGCCGCCGGCGACAACCAGCACCCTGCCCTGGCCGGGCGTCTCGAGCGACTGTCGCACCATCGAGTTGTCGTCGTGGCAGCGCACCGTGGCCACCGGCCCGGCAAAGCACGGCAGGCGCCCCCAGGCGCGCCAGACCGGCGGCAGGACCCGCAGCTCGCCGCTGGCGAGCAGGGGCTCGTTGTCGTCGCAGAGATCGGTGGTGGCGAAGGTCGGCATGGCTGTCATCACGTTCACCCGTACTTGCCCAGCAGCGTCCCGACCGTGCGCAGCTTGTCCGCGGTCTCGTCGTCGAGCCCGCCGGCCTCGCCGAGCTCCTGCTCGAGATAGCAGACGGTCATCCGGAAGAAGACCGCGTCGAGCGCCTTGCGGGCCGCGCTGAGCTGCTGCGCGACCGGCATGCAGCCCTCGCCTTCCTCGATCATCCGCATCACGCCACGAAGCTGTCCTTCGACGCGGCGCAGGCGGCGAAGGATGTCCTTGCGGCCCTCGCCCTGCACGATCGCGCCCGCGGGCAAGGACTTGGTCTCGGTTTCCGACATCTTCGAAATCCTCTCAGGCGTTGGCGACCGGCACGATCGCGGCGACCGGCTCGGGCTGCAGCAGGCTGCGGTTGCGCAAGCCCCGGATCGTGGCCAGGCTCAGCCACAGCACGACGACCGACGCGAGCGCCAGCATCGCCACCGCCGGCAGCCGCAGCAGGGGCTCGGCTTGCGAGCTGCGCAGCAGCAGCGCCGCGAAGGCGGCGAGCGGGAACGACATGGCCCAAAAAGGCATGCCGAAGGGCAGCTTCGGCAGCCGCGGCGCGACCCGCAGCGCGAGCGCGAAGCTGAAGGCCGCCAGCCCGATCATCGCGAAGACCGCCCCCTGCCCGAATCCCATCGCGGGCAGCGCCAGCCCGATCACCGCCGGCGGCGCGATCAGGATGAACCAGCTGGGCTGCAGGCGCTCCGGCAGCGGCTGATGGGACTGCCGCGCGAGCAGCAGCGCCACGACGACCGGCCAGAAGAACGCGCCGATCCCCAGGAAGGCCCACGACAGGTTCGGATGCCCCATCGGCATGCCGGCCAGCGGAACCAGCACGTTGCCGACGATCGGGATGAACAGCACCGGCGACTTGGCGGGCCAGCTCGATGCGCCGACCGGCCAGCGGCCGAGCACCCACACGGTAGCGGCGAACTGCAGCACCAGCCCGACGGCCCACGGCACCCGGGCGAGGTCGTGAGCCACGCCCAGCGCCACCGCGAGCGTGCCGAGCAGCATCAGCGAGATCGGCACCGCGGCGAAGAACGCGTGCAGCACCGGGTGGCGCAGGTCGTCGGCGACCGCGTCCGGAAACCGCCGCCAGCGTATCAGCGAGGCGACCGCCAGCACGGCGAACGCCGCCAGCGCCACGCCGCCCGCGAGTCCCGACAGCGTCCCCGCCGCCTTGCCGAAGATCGGCTCGGCCCGGTGCCAGGCCAGCGCGAGCCCGCACCAGCCCATCACGATCGCGAACCACTGCGGGCCGAGGTGCCTGAGCGCGTCGCCGGCCGACGCGGGGACCGCGCCCGCCGGAGTCGCGCCGGCTGCCGTCGCAGGCTGCACGTCGGCGCTCACCGGCTGCAGGCCGCGCCGCCCTCGCCGCTGGGCATCTTGAACACGCGGCGCAGGATCGTCTCGAGCGGGCACAGGCGGGTGAAGCCGCTCTGGAACAGGTTCGCGCCCACGAAGGCGGTCAGCCACAGGAAGTTCTGGCTGACGAAGATCGGGCTGCCCTGCACGCCGAGGCCCAGCGAGACCAGGATGACTGCGCCTGCGAAGATGCGGATGAAGCGTTCGGTGGTCATTTTCATGCTCCTTTCGAATGGGCCCTGTCAGGCCGCTCTGGATGCCGGCTTGCGCCAGACGATGTAGTAAAGGACCGGGATCACGACGAGCGTGAGCAGCGTCGAGACCAGGATCCCGAAGATCAGCGAGACCGCCAGGCCGCTGAAGATCGGGTCGTCGAGGATGAAGAAGGCGCCGAGCATCGCGGCCAGCGCGGTCAGCAGGATCGGCTGCGCGCGCACCGCGGCCGAGCGCACGACCGCATCGGCGAAGGGCACGCCGCGCGCGGTCTCGAGCTGGATGAAGTCGACCAGCAGGATCGAGTTGCGCACGATGATGCCGGCCAGCGCGATCATCCCGATCATCGAGGTCGCGGTGAACTGCGCGCCGAGCAGCGCGTGCCCGGGCATCACGCCGATGATGGTCAGCGGGATCGGCGCCATGATGATCAGCGGCGTCAGGTACGAGCGGAACTGCGCCACCACCAGCAGGTAGATCAGGATCAGGCCCACGCCGTAGGCCAGGCCCATGTCGCGGAAGGTCTCCCAGGTGATCTGCCACTCGCCGTCCCACTTCAGCGAATAGCCGCGCAGCGTGTCCCGCGGCTGGGCGAAGAAGTGCTCGCCCAGCGCGCCGGTGCCGGGCAGCGCCGCCTCGGCGAGCTTGCCGCGCAGCTCGAACATCCCGTAGAGCGGGCTGTCGATCCGGTTGCCCGCCACCCCCGCCATGTCGCCGAACACGTAGGTGACCGGCACCAGGTCCTTGTGATGGATCGGCAGGTCGCGGTCGGCCTCGACGACCCGCACCAGCTCGCCCAGCGGCACCATCCGTCCGTCGGCGGCGGCCACCGGCATGTTCAGCACCGAGGCCAGCGACCCGCGCGAGGTCTCGGGCAACTGCAGCCGGACCGGCACCGGGTCGATCGCGTCGGGCGAGCGCATCCAGGTGGCGTCGTGGCCGGACAGCGCGGTACGGGCGGCCAGCGCGACGCTGGCGTCGGAGATCCCGAGCGTGGCCGCGCGGTCGCGCTTGACGACCAGTTGCAGCTTCGGCGCGCGCGACTCCAGCGAGGTGTCGATCGCGACGATGCCCGGCACCTCGCGGAAGGCCGATTCGATGCGACGCGCCAGCTCGGCTCGGCCGGCGTCGTCGGGCCCGTAGACCTCGGCCACGATCGGCGACATCACCGGCGGGCCGGGCGGCACCTCGACCAGCTTGATCCGCGCGCGATGCGGCGCGGCGATCGCCTCGAGATCGGGCAGCAGCCGCGTGGCGATCGCGTGGCTCTTCTCGTCGCGCGCCTCCTTGCCGACCAGCGTGACCTGCAGGTCGCCCTGCTCGGCGAGCGAGCGCATGTTGTACTGGCGCACCAGGCCGTTGAAGGTGATCGGCGACGCGGTGCCCGCATAGCCCTGCACGTGCGTGACCTCGGGCTCCCGGACGAGCCGTTGCGCGAGCTCCACCAGCACCGCGTTGGTCGCCTCCACCGGGGCGCCGGCCGGCATGTCCACGACGACCTGGAACTCCGACTTGTTGTCGAAGGGCAGCATCTTCAGGATGACCGCCTGGATCGGCACCAGCGCCACCGCGCCCGCCAGCCCGACGAGCACCAGCAGGCCGAGCAGCATCCGGCCCGCGCGGGCGCGCGGCGCGGTGATGAAGCGCGCCAGCAGGCCGCCGAATCCGCGCTCGAGCATCGTGGCGACCTTGCTGTGGTGCGCGACCCCGCCGGACTTCATCAGCTTCAGCGACAGCCAGGGCGTCACGATGAAGGCGATCGCCAGCGACAGCATCATCCCCATCGACGCGTTGATCGGGATCGGGCTCATGTACGGGCCCATCAGGCCGGTCACGAAAGCCATCGGCAGCAGCGCGGCGATCACGGTCAGCGTGGCCAGGATCGTCGGGCCGCCGACCTCGTCGACCGCGACCGGGATGATCTTCGACAGCGGCGCGCCTGGCTCTAGCGCCCGGTGCCGGTGGATGTTCTCGACGACGACGATCGCGTCGTCGACCAGGATCCCGATCGAGAAGATCAGCGCGAACAGCGACACCCGGTTCAGCGTGAAGCCCCAGGCCCAGGAGGCGAACAGCGTGGCGGTCAGCGTCAGGATCACCGCGGCGCCCACGATGACCGCCTCCCGCACGCCGAGCGCAAACCCGACCAGCAGGATCACCGACGCGGTCGCGAAGGCGAGCTTGTGCATCAGCTGCGACGCCTTCTGCGCCGCGGTCTCGCCGTAGTTTCGGGTGACCGTGTGAGCGACGTCGGAAGGCACCACCGCGTCGACCAGCGCCGCGAAGCGATCGTCCAGCGCGCGCGCCACGTCGACCGCGTTCTCGCCGGGCTTCTTGGTGACAGCGATCGTGACCGCCGGGTGCACGCTGCCCGCCGACGGCATGTGCCAGACGTAGCGCGACGCCGGCGCCGGGCCCGCCTCGATCGTGGCGACGTCGCGCAGGAACACCGGGCGGCCGTCGCGCGCGCCGACCACCAGCGACGCGACGTCTTCGGCCGAGCGCAGGAAATCGCCGGTCTGCACCTGGATCGCCCCGCCCTCGCGCAGCAGCGTGCCGGCCGGCGACGAAACGTTGACGCCCTGCAGGCGGGCGGCCAGCCGCTCGACCGGGATGCCGGCGCTGCGCATCCGGCCCGAGTCGAGCAGCACGCGCACCGCGCGCTCGGGCGCGCCGTGCAGCATCACGTCGCGCGTGCCGGCGACCCGCTTGAGCTCCTGCTCGACCGAGCGGGCGACGCGGGCCAGTTCGTCGGCGGAACGCGCGTCGTCGGCCCACAGCGTGACGCTCCAGATCGGCACGTCGTCGATGCCCATCGGCCGCACCAGCGGATCGCCGACGCCCAGGCCCTGCGGCAGCCAGTCGGAGTGCGCCTCGAGCGTGTCGAAGAGCCGAACCAGAGCCTCGGTGCGCGGCACCCCGACCTCGTACTGGATCGTGACCAGCGCCCCGTCGGGCCGCGAGACCGAATGGACGTGCTCGATCCCGGCGATGCGGGACAGCACCCGTTCGGCCGGCGTGGCCACCAGCCGCTCGACGTCGCGCGCCGACGCGCCCGGAAACGGGATGCTCACCGTCGCCATCGTCACGTCGATCTGCGGCTCTTCCTCGCGCGGCGTGACCAGCACCGCGAAGATGCCGATCAGCATCAGCACGATCGCGATCAGCGGCGTCAGCGCGTGATCCTGGAAGAAGGCCGCGAGGCGACCGGAAACGCCGAAGGCGGTGGCGCCGGTCTCGTCGCCGGCCGGCATGTCCGGCCGGGCCTCGGTACGCTGCGAATCGTCGCTCATCGTCGGCTCCGGCTCAGCGTGCGGCGGGCATCGCGCCCTTCAGGCCGGCCCGCACCGGGTCGAGCGCGATGCGCTCGCCTTCGCGAAGGCCGGACAGGATCTCCACCGAGTCGCCCGAGCGCTGGCCCACGCGCACCGCGCGCAGCACGAAGCCCGAGTCGGTGGCCACGTAGACCCCGACGAGTTCGCCGCGCACCAGCAGGCTCGCGGCCGGCACGACCAGCGCCTGCTGCGCGCCGGCGGTGTCGAACGCGACCCGCACGTGCCGCCCCGGCACCCAGTCGGGCCCGGCGCCCGCGCCGCCCGGCAGCTCGACCCGGACCTCGGTCGTGCCCGAGGCCGGATCGGCGGAAGGAATCGCGACGATCTGCGTGCTCTCCAGCTGGGTGGTCCGGCCCGCCGCGTCCAGGCGCACCCAGGCGCGCGGCGCGCCGGCCGCCTCGGCGACCCGGCTGTTCGGAAGGAAGGCCACCGCGCGAAGCTTGTCCGGCGCATGCAGCTCGAACAGCGGCCGCCCGGGCGTGGCCAGGTCGCCGACCTGCACCGGCACCGCGGTCACCACGCCGTCCCACGGGGCGCGCACGATCGTGTGCTCGGAGGCGACGCTGGACAGGCCGATGCCGGCCTGCGCCTGGCTCTGTCGGGCCTCGGCGACCTTCAGCGCCGCCGCGGCCTGTTCCAGCGCCGCCTTGCTGATGAAGCCCTTTTCGTGAAGCTCGCGGCTGCGCTCGTAGGCGGCGCGCGCCTCGGCCAGCGTGGCCTGCGACTCGCCGAGCTGGGCCCGGTCGCGCGACACCGCGAGGTTCGCCTCGCGCGCGTCGATCTCGGCGAGCACCTGCCCGGCCTTGACGCCGTCGCCGGCCTGCACGTGCAGCTTGACGATCCGCCCCTGCGCCTGCGCACCGATCGTTGCCTGCCGGACCGCCTGCAGCGTGCCGTCCCAGGACTCGGACTGGGCGAAACGGTCCCGGCCGACCGTGGCCACCGGCACCTGCGGGGCGTTCGCCGCAGTTCCCGGCGCGCCGCCGGCAACTGCGATCTGCGCATCGGCCCGGCCGCCCGGAAGCGCGACCGAGGCGGCGGCGCCGAGCGCCAGCAAGGCTGCTGCCAGCAGCGCCGGCCGGCGCAGCGCGGCCGCGTGGATCGCGCGGGTTCGCGGTGACTTGCGGATCGGTTCGTTCATCTGGCTTTCCTGGCTGGGCGGCGGGTGTCGATACTGCCGGGGGTTTCCGTATACCCCCCATAGTATCTAAACAGCCTGGCGGGAGTCAAGATGCGGCATCGCAGCAAGCCGGGTGGCCCGACCCGGCTGGCCACACCCGGCCGACCCTGACCGGCCGGCCCCATGGCCTAGGCGCGAAGTGACATTGCGCCGGGGCCGCTGCCGGGTCAAGCTGCGCTCATGAGCCCGAGTGCCCTGCTCACCGACTGCCTGAAACGCGAACTTCGCGCCCAGCGAATCAGCTACGCCGCGCTGGCCGCGCGGCTCGGCCTTTCGACCGCCACCGTCAAGCGGATGTTCTCGCGGCGCAATTTCGACCTGGCCCGGCTCGACGCGATCTGCTGCGCCACCGGGATCGATTTCGAGTCGCTGGCCCGCGGGCTGGGGCGCGCCGAGCCGCTGGTCTCGCAGCTTCGCTGGGAACAAGAGGCAGAAATCGTCGGCGACGACCGGCTGTTCGCCACGGCCGTGTGCGCGCTGAACCTGATGGACTTCGAGGAGATGCTGGCGCTCTACCGGCTCGCCCCGGCCGACTGCGTGCGCTGCCTGCTCAGGCTCGACCGCATGGGATTCCTGCGCCTGCTGCCGAACAACCGCTACCGGCTGCTGGTTTCGCGCACCTTCCGGTGGCTGCCGGACGGCCCGATCCTGCGCTACTTCCGTTCGCAGGCAGGCGATTTCCTCGGCTCACGCTTCGACGGGCCGGGAGAGGTGGTCAGGGTGGTCAACGTGCGGCTGACCGAGGCCGCCAGGCTGCAGCTGCTTGCCCGGATCGAGGCCCTGGTGGCCGAGTACTCGGGGCAGCACAACGCCGAGGCCGCGGTGCCGTCGGCGATGCGTCGGCCCCTGAGCCTGCTGGTGGCTGCGAGAAGATGGGAACCGGCGTTCATGCGGCGGCTTCGCCGCCAGAACGCCGGGGAAGGCGATGCTCAGCGACGAACCGAGAGCTGACCCGGCAGGCTCGCGTAGTAGGCCGACAGGTTGCGGATGTCCTCGCGGGACAGCGCCTTGGCCTGGCCGACCATGATCGCGTTGTTCCGGCGCTCGGCCTTGTAGTCGATCAGCGCCTGCTCGAGATACTCGGCGAACTGGCCGGCGAGCTTCGGATACGACGGGTCGATCGGCGTGTTGCCGTCCTTGCCATGGCAGGCGGCGCAGACCTGGTCGGCCTTCTCCTTGCCCTTGGCGACGTCGCCGGCGAAGGCCGGGGCGGCCGCGAAGGCGAGCCCGGCGAAGGACACGAAGGCGGCGAACTTCAGTTTGGAGAGCGTCATCATGATGTCGAATCCCGTCGCCTTCATTTCGAGCCGTAGTAGGCCGCCAGGTCGGCGATGTCCTGGTCGCTGAGGCTGCCGGCGATCGCGCGCATCGTCGGATGGCTGCGGTCGCCCTTGCGATAGGCGATCAGCGCCGCCTCGATGTACTTCGAGGTCTGGCCGGCGATCTTGGGCACCGGGTACACGGACGGGAACGAGGCCTTGTACCCGGGAATCTCGTGGCAACCGACGCACATCGAGATCTTGTCGCGGGCTGCCTCGGCATTGCCCTGCGCCGACGCGGCGAACGGGGCGGCTGCGGCGAGCAGGCCGGCGGCGATCAGCAGTTTGTTGGACATGGGATTGGAGCGTGGATCGGGTTTTCGCTGGAATGCTTGCGCTGGATCAACCGGGGATTCTATCGGACTCGGCCCGGCGTCGTCCAACGATCGCGAAACCGGCGCCGTCACCGGCGGTTATACTCGATCGCATCCCCACCGCTTCTTCCCCGACCCATGCGCTTCGAAGGCACCGATTCCTACGTCGCCACCGACGACCTGAAGCTCGCGGTCAACGCCGCGATCCGTCTGCAGCGCCCGCTGCTGATCAAGGGCGAGCCCGGCACCGGCAAGACCATGCTCGCCGAGGAAGTGGCGCGCGCCCTCGACATGCCGCTGCTGCAGTGGCACATCAAGTCCACGACGAAGGCGCAGCAGGGCCTGTACGAATACGACGCGGTCTCGCGGCTGCGCGACTCGCAGCTCGGCGACGAGCGGGTGCGCGACATCAACAACTACATCGTCCAGGGCGTGCTGTGGCAGGCCTTCGAGTCCGACCGGCCGGTGGTGCTGCTGATCGACGAGATCGACAAGGCCGACATCGAGTTCCCGAACGACCTGCTGCGCGAGATCGACCGGATGGAGTTCCACGTCTACGAGACTCGCCAGACGATCAAGGCCAGGCACCGCCCGGTGGTCATGATCACGTCCAACAACGAGAAGGAACTGCCCGACGCCTTCCTGCGCCGCTGCTTCTTCCACTACATCAAGTTCCCGGACAAGGAGACGATGCAGGCGATCGTCGACGTCCACTTCCCGGGCCTGAAGAAGGAACTGCTCAAGGAGGCGCTCGAGGCCTTCTTCCAGATCCGCGAGCTGCCCGGCCTGAAGAAGAAGCCGTCCACGTCCGAGCTGCTCGACTGGCTCAAGCTGCTGGTGGCCGAGGACATTCCGGCCGAGGCCCTGCGCTCGAAGGACGCCAAGGCGGTGATCCCGCCGCTGCACGGCGCGCTGCTGAAGAACGAGCAGGACGTGCACCTGTTCGAGCGGCTGGTGTTCATGGCCCGCCACAACCGCTGACAGCCGTGCGCAGGCCTGCCCGCCGGTTTCCGTTTTCCGGGGCGATGCAGCGATGAGCCGCTGGATCGAGCCGGTCACGCTGCGCGGCGCGCATGCCGTGCTGGAGCCGCTCGCGCGCGCGCATCGCGACCAGGTACTGGCGGCCGCGGCCGACGGCGAGCTCTGGCGGCTCTGGTACACCGCGGCGCCCGGCCCGGAGACCATCGACGCATGGCTCGACGCCGCGCTCGACCAGCGAGAGCGGCTCGGCGCGATGCCCTTCGTGGTCCGGCGCGCCGCCGACGATCGCGTGGTCGGCGTCACCCGCATGTTCAACGTCGACGCCGCCAACCGGCGGCTCGAGATCGGCCACACCTGGTACTCGGCGAGCGTGCAGCGCTCGGCCGTCAACACCGAGTGCAAGGCGATGCTGCTGGCCCACGCCTTCGACGCGCTCGGCTGCATCGCGGTCGAGATGCGCACCCACTTCATGAACCGGCAGAGCCGCGCCGCGATCGAGCGGCTCGGCGCGAAGCTCGACGGCGTGCTGCGTCACCACCAGCTGCTGGCCAACGGCACGATCCGCGACACCTGCGTCTACAGCATCGTCGCCCCCGAATGGCCGGCGGTGCGCGAGAACCTTCGCTGGCAACTCGAGCGGCCGCGCCCCGCCGGGGCTGCCTGGCGCGCGGCGGACGCCCCGACCGCCGGCCGGGCCTGAGCGCAAAGGACGGGAGGCGACATGCTGATCGATTTCTTCCTCCACATGCGGCAGGCCAAGCTGCCGGTGTCGATCAAGGAATACCTGATGCTGCTCGAGGCGATCAGGGAGCACGTGATCGGGCAGTCGGTCGACGACTTCTACTGGCTGTCGCGCGCCACGCTGGTCAAGGACGAGCGCAACTTCGACAAGTTCGACAAGGCCTTCGCGACCTACTTCAAGGGCGTGCAGGCGATCGAGGGCATCGACGTGAACGTGCCGCTCGAGTGGCTCAAGCGCCAGCTGCACCGCGAGTTCACCGCCGAGGAGAAGGCAGCGATCGAGGCCATGGGCGGGCTCGACAAGCTGATCGAGCGCCTGAAGGAGCTGCTCGAGGAGCAGAAGGGCCGCCACGAGGGCGGCAACAAGTGGATCGGCACCAACGGCACCTCGCCCTTCGGCAACGGCGGCTACAACCCCGAGGGCATCCGGATCGGCGGCCCGTCGGCGGGCAACCGGACCGCGGTCAAGGTCTGGGAGCAGCGCGCCTACCGCGACTACGACGACCAGGTCGAGCTCGGCACCCGCAACATCAAGGTGGCGCTGCGCCGCCTGCGCCGCTTCGCCCGCCAGGGCGCGCCCGACGAGCTCGACCTCGACGGCACGATCGCGAACACGGCGCGCAACGCCGGCTGGCTCGACATCCGCATGCGGCCCGAGCGGCACAACACGATCAAGGTGCTGATGCTGCTCGACGTGGGCGGCACGATGGACGACCACATCAAGCGGACCGAGGAGCTGTTCTCGGCGACCAAGACCGAGTTCAAGCACCTCGAGTTCTACTACTTCCACAACTGCGTCTACGACTTCGTCTGGAAGAACAACCGGCGGCGGCACGCCGAGCGCTTCTCGACCTGGGACATCCTGCGCAAGTACAACGCCGACTACCGGCTGATCTTCGTCGGCGACGCCACGATGAGCCCCTACGAGATCCTGCAGCCGGGCGGCTCGGTCGAGTACAACAACGAGGAAGCCGGCGCGATCTGGCTGCGCCGGCTGGTCGAGCGCTTCCCGAAGTACGCCTGGCTCAACCCCGAGCCCGAGGGCGTCTGGCAGTACCGGCAGTCGATCTCGGTGATCCAGCAGCTGATGGGCGGCCGGATGTACCCGGTCACGCTGCAGGGCCTCGAGCGGGCGATGCGCGAACTGTCGCGCTGATCCTCGGCCCCGCCCCGGCGTCGTCCGCCCCCGCCTCGAACGCCCCTTGGCCTCCAGCGACCGTTACCTGGCGATCCTGGCGGCGCTCTTCGGGGTGCTGTGGATCGCGCTGGCGATCGATCCGCACGACCGCGCCGACTGGGCGCTCGAGAACGCGCTGGCCGTGGTCTTCGTCGTGGCGCTCGCCGCCACCCGGCGCCGCTTCCGGTTCTCGCGCGCCTCGTACACGCTGATCTTCGTCTTCCTGTGCATCCACGAGATCGGCGCGCACTACACCTACGCGCTGGTGCCTTACGACGCGTGGATCCGGGCGCTGACCGGGCAATCGCTGAACGAGGCGATGGGCTGGCAGCGCAACCACTTCGACCGCTTCGCGCACTTCCTGTACGGCCTGCTGCTCGCCTACCCGATGCGAGAGCTGTTCCTGCGGGTGGCCGACGCGCGCGGCTTCTGGGGCTATTTCCTGCCGCTCGACGTCACGATCAGCACCTCGGCGATCTTCGAGCTGTTCGAATGGGGCGCCGCGGAGCTCTTCGGCGGCGACCTCGGCGTCGCCTACCTGGGCACGCAGGGCGACGTCTGGGACGCGCAGCGCGACATGCTGCTGGCCGCGCTGGGCGCCGGCGTCGCGATGCTCGTCATCTTCGTGGTCAACGCGCGCACGCGGCGCGACTTCGCGCGCGAGTGGTCGGAGAGCCTGCGGGTGAAGATTCCCGAGCCGCTCGGCGAGGACGAGATCGCGCGGCTGCGGTCGCGGTAGGCACGCGGCCCCTCACCTCGCCTGCAACGGCTCCAGGAACAGCGCCGGATCGACCATCGCCCGGTTCAGGCTCACCGACCAGTGCAGGTGCGCCCCGGTCACCCGGCCGGTCGCGCCGACCGCGCCGATCCTGTCGCCGGCCGCCAGCCGGTCGCCGGTCTTCACGTCGATCGCGCTCAGGTGGCAATACATCGTCAGCAGGCCGCTGCCGTGGTCGATCCAGACCGTCTTGCCGTTGAAGAAGTAGTCGCCGGTGTCGATCACGCGGCCGGCGCTCGCCGCGACGACCGGCGTGCCTTCGGCCGCGGCGATGTCCATGCCGCTGTGCGGATTGCGCGGCTGGCCGTTGAAGAAGCGGCGCAGACCGAAGGAGCTCGAGCGCTCCCCGTCGGTGGGCGCGCGCATCCGCAGCGACGCGGGCGCGGCCTCGCTGTGCGTGGCCATCACGCCGGCCAGGTGGTCGCGCTCGCGTCGGTAACGCTCCAGGTCCGCCTTCGAGAGGTCGACCTTGGCCCGCGGTACGGTGAGCCGCTGCTCTGCATAGCGGACCGGCTCGACCTCGAAGGACAGGTGAGCCTCGGCCGCGCCGGCGCGGCGCACTGCCAGCCGCTTCGTGCCGGGCTCGGCCGCGAGCGGAATGCCCACCACCGCGGTCCATCGGCCCGGGTCGCCGACTACCAGCACCGGCACCTCGTCGAAGCTGGCCCGGGGCGCTTCGGGCGCCGCGCCCAGGTCGATCACCGCGACACCGCCGGGCACGCTGCGCGGGCGCGGCAGTTCGACCGCGGCGACAGTGAGTGCGAGAGCGCCGGCCGCCACGGCCAGCGCGATACGGACCAGCGCGCGGCGGCTTCGGCCGGCGGCGGACACGATGAAGGACGACAGGGAATAAGACGGAAACCGGCCGGCCGGAGGCCGGCGATGCTGCAGCTTCGACATGCGTCGATGTTACTACCGCAAGGCGGGCGGGCGCCCCGCCCGCGGCCTCATCCCTCGATCGGCGGCGCCGCCTTCAGCACCTCGTCGAGGGTGGTGAGCCCGGCCGCGATCTTCTGCGCGCCGGCCAGCCGCAGCGGCCTGAGCCCGCCCTGCATCGCCTTGCGGCGGATCGCGTCGAGGTCGGGCTTGTCGGAGATCAGCGCGCGCAGGCCTTCGTCCAGCGCGAGAAGTTCGTAAAGGCCGGTGCGGCCGCGGTAGCCGGTCATCCGGCACTCCATGCAGCCGACCGGCCGCCAGGCGCGGCCCGGCCGGGTCGCGCGGAAGGGCTTGAGCAACGCCGACCAGTCGTCGTCGGGCAACGGATCGCCCTCGCTCTTGCAGTGCTCGCACAGCGTGCGCACCAGCCGTTGCGCCATCACGCCGATCAACGTCGACTTCAGCAGGTAGGACGGCACGCCGAGGTCCAGCAGCCGCGTGATCGCCGAGGGCGCGTCGTTGGTGTGCAGCGTGGACAGCACCAGGTGGCCGGTCAGCGCCGCCTGCACCGCCATCTCGGCCGTCTCCAGGTCGCGGATCTCGCCGACCATGATGATGTCCGGGTCCTGGCGCATCAGCGCGCGCACGCCGTCGGCGAAGCCCAGCTCGATGCCGGGCTGCACCTGCATCTGGTTGAAGCTCGGCTCGACCATCTCGATCGGGTCCTCGACAGTGCAGACGTTGACGTCCTCGGTCGCGAGCTGCTTCAGCGTCGTGTACAGCGTGGTGGTCTTGCCCGAGCCGGTGGGTCCGGTCACCAGGATGATCCCGTTGGGCCGCGCGGTCATCGCGTCCCAGCGGCGGCGCTCGTCGTCGGAGAAGCCCAGCTCGGTGAAGTCGCGGACCAGCACCTCCGGGTCGAAGATCCGCATCACCAGCTTCTCGCCGAAGGCGGTCGGCATCGTGGCGAGCCGCAGCTCGATCTCGCGGCCGTCGGCGTTGCGCGTCTTGACCCGACCGTCCTGCGGGCGGCGCTTCTCGACCACGTCCATCCGGCCGAGCAGCTTGATCCGGCTGGTCATCGCGGCCAGCACCGTGGGCGGCACCTGGTAGACGTTGTGCAGCACGCCGTCGATCCGGAAGCGGATCACGCCGAGGTCGCGGCGAGGCTCCAGGTGGATGTCGCTGGCGCGCTGGTCGAACGCGTACTGCCACAGCCAGTCGACGATCGTGACGATGTGCCGGTCGTTGGCGTCGAGATTGCGGCCCGAGCGGCCCAGCTCGACCAGCTGCTCGAAATTGTCCTGCGCGGCCGCTCCGCCCTTCTTCTGCGCGTCGCGCACCGTGCGGGCCAGCGTGAAGAACTCGGCGATGTAGCGATTGATCTCCAGCGGATTCGCGAGCACCAGCCGGATCTCGCGGCGCAGAAGGCCGCGCAGCTCGGCGACCCAGTCGGTCAGCCAGGGCTCGGCGGTGGCGATCGTGACCTCGCCGCTGCGCACGTCGAGCGGCAGGATCTTGAAGCGGGTCGCGTACTGGCTGGACATCACGTCGGCCACGCGCGACAGGTCGACCTTCAGCGGATCGATCCGCACGTAGGGCAGGCCCACCTTGCCGGCGAACCAGGCGCACAGCGTGTCGAGGTCCAGCGTGCGGCCGGTGGTCGGCGAGCGCAGCTTGCGGCGGGCCAGCCCGACCAGCGCGTGCTGCTCGCTCGAAAGGCCGGCATAGCGGCCCGCCTCGTCGGCGTCGGCGTCCGACAGCAGGCCGTCGGCGACCAGCGAAGGCAGCAGGTCCTCGAGCGCGACCCGGCGGCCAGGGCGCGCGGGCAGCGCGGCGCGCGCGCAGGAAGCGGCGCCGGCGGCGAGGGGAACGGTGTCGGCCTGGACGGCGGTATCGGCCCGGGAGGCTGTGGCGAGGCTCATGGCCTCACACTACCAGCGCCGCCTCCGGGCCGACGGCCCCGCCGGACGAACGGCGGCCTGCGCCGTCCAGAAGCGCCCTCGCCCAGCCGGTGGCCGGCAGTCGCCACCGCCGCTCGACCGCCACGGCGCGCGCGGTCAAGGCGCCGGCCTCGACCGACAGCGGCGGGCCGGTGAAGGCCAGCACGACCACGTTGCCGGCCCTCACCTGCGGCATCTCGAGCACGCGGCCTTCGAAGGCGCGGCGGATCCGCGCGATGTTCCGCGCGTACGAAGCGTGCTCGCCGAACAGGTTCACGACCAGCATGCCGCCGGCCGGGTCCAGCGCGGCGCGGCAGTCGCGATAGAAGGCCAGACTGTCGCAGACCGGGCCGCGCGCCTCGGCGTCGTACAGGTCGGCCTGGATCACGCCCCAGCGGCGCTGGCCGGCGCCGGGCGCAGCCGCCGGGCCCAGCGAGGCCGCAGCCGCGGCCATGAAGCGCGCCGCGTCGGCGTGATGGACGGCGAGCCGGGCGTCGTCGGGCGGCAGCGCGAACTGGGAGCGCGCCACCCGGATCACGCCCGCCGAGGCCTCGACCACGTCGACGCCCGTGTCGGGAAGCCTGCGCCAGCACCAGCGGGTCAGCGCGCCGGCGCCCAGGCCCAGCTGAAGGATGCGAGCGGGCGGGTCCAGGAACAGCAGCCAGCCCATCATCTGCGCCACGTAGTCGATCGCGATGTCCCAGGGGCGGCGGATGAACATCGCGCCTTGCACCCACTCGGAGCCGAAGTGCAGGTAGCGGATGCCATTCTCCTCCGACAGCGTGATCGAGGGCTCGGCAAATTGCGGGCGAGACGCGCGGGGCGCGCGGCGTTCCGCGGGATCGCGCAAGTCGCGTGGCGATCGGGTGCGTGCAGGCAAGTTCTGGGCCCGGGTTCAGGTTCGAAGGAAGGGAGACAAGGCCTGCCGCCAGGCCGCCAGCTTGTCCGCCGCAGGCATGGCCGCGTGGGCCGGGCTGGTCGACGGCAGCACCAGGACATCGTAGCCCTGGTCGCGGAAGGCGCCGGCGTAGCGGCCGGCGTGCCGCCCGTTGAAGACTACGCGCTCGATGCCCGGCGCCAGCTCGCGCAGCCGCGAGAAGTCGTTCGGCCGGGAGTCGCGGATCGCGCTGTCCAGGCTCCCCTCGCGCCGGCAGGCGGAGATCACGTCCCAGATCGCGATGCCGTGCGCGACCACGATCGCGTAGCGCCGCTCGAAGGGCATCGCGGCCAGCGGCTCGCCGAGCAGCTGGCCGAGGATGGTCCAGAACAGGTTGCGCGGATGCGCGTAGTAGTGACCGGCCGCGAGCGAGGCCTCGCTCGGGAAGCTGCCGAGTATCAGCAGCCGCGCGCCGGGGCCGACCACCGGCGGGAAGCCGGCCTTCTCCCGGCGCTCGACCGCCCGCGCGTCCGGATGCGCGTCCGGATGCGCGGCCGCCCGCGCGCCCTGCCGTGCGGTCGCGCGAGCGCTGCCCGCCTTGCCGCTCACGCCGACGGCGGCGAGATCGACAGCAGCATGCGGTTGAGCCGCTGCACGAAGCCGGACGGGTCCTCGAGCTGGCCGCCCTCGGCGAGCTGCGCCTGGTCGAGCAGCAGCCGCGCCCAGTCGCCGACCTGCGTGCCTTCGCCCCGCCTGATCTGGTCGTTGAGCCGGGCCACGATCGGGTGCTGCGGATTGAGCTCCAGGATCGGCTTGCGCGGCGGCGCCTTCTGGCCGGCCTGCTTCAGCAGCCGCTCCAGGTGGCCGCTGATGTCGCCCTCGTCGGACACCAGGCAGGACGCGGAGTCGGTGAGCCGGTTCGTCACGCGAACCTCCTTGACCGCGTCGCCGAGCTCGGCCTTGACCTTGTCGGTCAGCTCGCGATGTTCCTCGGCGACCTGCTGCGCCTGCTTCTTCTCTTCCTCGTCCTCGAGCTTGCCGAGGTCGAGCCCGCCGCGGGCCACCGACACCAGCTCGCGGTCCTCGTGCGAATCGAGGAAGCTGAGCATCCACTCGTCGACCCGGTCGGTCAGCAGCAGCACCTCCACCCCCTTGCGGCGGAAGACCTCCAGGTGCGGGCTGCTGCGCGCGGCCTGAAGCGAGTCGGCGGTCAGGTAGTAGATCTTCTCCTGGCCTTCCTTCATGCGGCCCAGGTAATCGGCCAGCGACACGGTCTGCGCGTCGCCCTCGGACTGCGTGCTCGCGAAGCGCAGCAGCTTCGCGATGCGCTCGCGGTTGCCGAAGTCCTCGCCGAGCCCCTCCTTGAGCACCTGGCCGAACTCGGCCCAGAAGCCGGCGTACTTGTCGGGCTGGTTCTCGGCCAGGTCCTCCAGCATGCCGAGCACGCGGCGCGCGCAGCCCTCGCGGATCGCCTTGACGTCGCGGCTCTCCTGCAGGATCTCGCGCGACACGTTCAGCGGCAGGTCGTTGGAATCGACGACGCCGCGCACGAAGCGCAGGTAGGCGGGCAGCAGCTGCTCGGCGTCGTCCATGATGAACACGCGGCGCACGTAGAGCTTCAGGCCCTGGCGCCGCTGCCGGTCCATGATGTCGAACGGCGCCTTCGCCGGCACGTAGAGCAGCTGCGTGTACTCGGCGCGCCCCTCGACCCGGTTGTGGGTCCAGGCCAGCGGCTCGCTGCCGTCGTGCGACAGGTGAGAATAGAAGGCCTTGTACTGGTCCTCGGTGATCTCGGACTTGGGCCGGGTCCAGAGCGCGCTCGCCTGGTTGACGGTTTCCCAGTCGTCGAGCCGGCGGTACTCGCCCTTGTCCTTGTCCCACTCCTCGCGGCGCATGCGGATCGGCAACGAGATGTGGTCCGAGTACTTCGTGACGATGCTCTTCAGGCGCCAGGAGGCCAGCAGATCGCCGAAGGACTCGCCGTCGCCGCCCTCGTCGTCGGGCCGCAGGTGCAGGATCACGTCGGTGCCGCGGCCGGCCTTTTCGACGGTCTCCACCGAGAACTCGCCGCTGCCGTCGGACTCCCAGCGCACCCCCTGGTCGGCCGGCAGGCCGGCGCGCCGCGACACGACCGTGACCCGGTCGGCCACGATGAAGGCCGAGTAGAAACCGACGCCGAACTGGCCGATCAGCTGGGCGTCCTTCGCCTCGTCGCCGGACAGCCGGCCGAAGAACTCGCGGGTGCCCGACTTCGCGATCGTGCCCAGGTGCTCGATCGCCTCGTCGCGCGACAGGCCGATGCCGTTGTCGGAGATCGTGATCGTGCGCGCATCGCGATCGAGGTCGATGCGGATCTGCAGCTCGCCGTCGCCCTCGAGCAGCTCGGGCCGGTTCAGCGCCTCGTAGCGCAGCTTGTCGCAGGCGTCGGAGGCGTTGGACACCAGCTCGCGCAGGAAGATCTCGCGGTTGCTGTAGAGGCTGTGGATCATCAGCTGGAGCAGCTGACGGACTTCGGTCTGGAAGCCGAGGGTTTCCTTCATCGCGCCCATCGTCTTGTCGTCTCTTCGTGTCGTTGCGGTGGCAAGGGTAAGCAAGCAGTCCGCAAGGATTGGGGCGCCACCGCCGATTTCAAGCCCCCGCCGCGGCGTCGCGCCGCGGCCGGGCGGACGGCGGCACGGCCGCCGCCGCGGGCGCCGGCTGCGCCGCCACGCCGGCGCGCGCCCGCACCCGGCCGAGCACGTCCTCCAGGTCGGCCAGCATCCTCGGGTTGCAGGTGGTGGCCACGTTGAAGCGCATCCACGTGCTGGGCCGCTGGTCGGGCAGGAACAGGCTGCCCGGCGCCATCAGGTAGCCGCGCTCGTGCATCGCCTGTGCCACGGCGGTCGTGTCCACCCCGGCATCGGCCCAGACGAACATGCCGATGCCCGGCGTGGCGAAGGGCCGCAGCCCCAGTCGCTCGATCGCACGCAGCGCCGGTTCGTGGGCCTCCGCCAGCCGCGCGCGCAGCCGGTCGAGATGGCGCCGGTAGTGGCCCTCGGAGAGCACGCGATGGACCAGCCGCTCGCCGAGCTCGGGCGTGGTCAGCCCGACCAGCATCTTCAGGTCGGTCAGTGCCCGCGCGAGCCCCGGTTCGCAGGCCACGAAGCCCACCCGCAGGCTGGCCGCCAGCGTCTTGGAGAAGCCGCCCAGGTAGACGACCCGCTCGAGCTGGTCCAGCCCGGCCAGCCGCAGGCAGGGCTGCACCGCCGGGCCAGGGTGCAGGTCGCCGTAGACGTCGTCCTCGACGATCGTGAAGCCGAAGCGACCGGCGAGTTGCAGCAGCCGGAAGGCGACCGCCGGCGAGATCGCGGTGCTGGTCGGGTTGTGCAGCACGGACACCGTGACGAACAGCTTGGGCCGGTGCGCCTCGGCCAGCTCCTGCAGCCGGTCGAGATCCGGCCCGTCGGCCCGCCTCGGCACGCCGATGATCCGCGCGCCCAGCAGCGACATCCGGCCGAACATCAGGAACCAGGACGGCTCGTCGACCAGCACCGTGTCGCCCGGCTTCAGGAAATGCTGGGCGAGCAGGTCCAGCGCCTGCGAAACGCCATTGGTCGTCACGATCTGGCTGGCGCTCACGCCGATGCCGAACTCGGCCAGCTTGTGCCGCAAGCGCTCGCGCAGCGGCGCGAAGCCCTGCGGTTCGCCGTAGTCGAGCAGCGGCGAAGCGCTCTGGCGGCCGAGCGCGCGCAGGCCGGCGGCCACGATGCCGGCGTCGAGCCAGTCGGGCGGCAGCACGCCCCCGCCGGGCATGTTCTGCGGAGGCAGCTTGCGGAACATGTTTCGCAGCAGCCAGCCGATGTCGATCCGCGTGCCCGGCGGCTCGGTCCAGGCGTCCGGCTTGCGCGCGGCCAGCCCCTCGCCGCGCTCGCGGACGTAGAAGCCCGATCCGCGCCGCGACTCCAGGTAACCGCGGGCGATCAGCCGGTCGTAGGCCTCGACCACCGTGAACCGGGACACGCCGTGGCCCGCCGCGAACTGCCGCACCGACGGCATCTTGCTGCCGGGGCGCAACAGCCTTTCGTCGATCCGCGCCGCGTACCAGTCGACGATCTGCTCGACCAACGTGCGGTCGCTGCCGGGGGTCAGGATCCTTTCCATGCCGTGCCGTCCGTTCGACCGGAACAGTCAGCAGCCGAATCGGCAAACTGTACCGGTACCGTACCTGAACGGAAGTCTACACTCCCGCCTCATGCAATCGCTGTCCTTTTCCTCCGGCCACTGGCAGGTCGACCTGCCGCTGCTCGCCGCCTTCGCCTGGTTCGCCTGGGTCGGCTCGGTGACCCCGGGCCCGAACTGCGCGCTCGCGCTGTCGACCGCCGCGAACTTCGGCGCGCGCAGCGTAGGCCCGCACATGCTGGGCGTGGCGATCGGCTTCTCGACGATGCTGGCGGTGGCGCTGGCCGGCGCCCACGGCCTGCTGGCGGCGTCGCCGGCACTCGGCCTGGCGCTGAAGTGGTTCGGCATCGGCTGGCTCGCGTGGATGGGCGTTCAGCTCGCGCGCTCGCGCAGCCTCGCCGAGCGGCGAAGCGCCCGCCCCCCGCGAGTGCACGAGAGCACGCTGCTGCAGTTCGCGAACCCGAAGGCCTGGATGCTGATGACCGCGACAGTCGGCGCCTACCAGGACCTGGCCCGGCCCGGCTGGCTCAACGGGTTGTTGATCGTGGCGATCTTCGTCGCCTGCTGCATGGTCGCGCTGGTGCTCTGGGCCTGGCTCGGCGCGGCACTGCGGCGCTGGCTCGCCGACGGTCGCCGGCTCGCCTGGTTCAACGGGCTGCTCGGCCTGTCGCTGGTGGCGACCGCCGGCTGGCTGGCCCTGTCGTGAGCGCCGCAGCGCCCCGTTCGGCCGAGACCCGCGGGATGCTGCTGGGCCTGGTGGCGGTGGCGATGTTCGCGATGACACTGCCGATGACCCGGCTCGCGGTCGCCGAGCTGGACCCCGTCTGGCTCGCCTGCGCCCGCGCCGAAGGCGCCGCGCTGCTGGCCGCCGCCGCGCTGCTGGCCGCCGGCAGCCCCTTGCCGGCGCGCCGCCACTGGCCGGCGCTGGCCGCCACCGCGGCGGGCGTCGTGGTCGGCTTCCCCCTCTTCTCCTCGATCGCGATGCGCCACACCGACGCGTCGCACGGCGCGGTGATCACCGGCCTGATGCCGCTGGCCACCGCGCTGATCGCCACCCGCCTCGCCGGCGAGCGGCCGAGTCGTGGCTTCTGGCTCGCGGCGATCGCCGGCAGCCTGGTGGTGTGCGGCTTCGCGCTGCGCGAAGGCGCCGGCAGCGTCGGGGCCGGCGACCTGGCGATGCTGGCGGCGGTCGCCACCGGGGCCGCCGGCTACGCCTGGGGCGGCCGGCTGGCCCGCGAACTGGGCGGCTGGCAGACGATCGCCTGGGTGCTGGTCTTCAGCGCGCCGGTGCTGGCCCTGCCCACGCTGTGGCTGAGCCTGCGCACCGATCTCTCGTCGGCCGGCCCGGCGGCCTGGACCGGCTTCCTGTGGGTGACCGTGTTCAGCCAGTTCGTCGGCTTCTTCTTCTGGTACGGCGGCATGGCGATCGGCGGCGTCGCGCGCGTCTCGCAGGTGCAGCTGCTGCAGTTGTTCCTCACGCTGGTCTTCGCGGCCTGGGTCGGCGGCGAGCGGGTCGATGCATGGACCTGGGCGGTGGCCGCGGGGGTCGTGGCGATCGTCGCTGCGGGCCGGCGCGCACCGGTGAAGGCGCTTCCTTCGGCTGCGCGCTGACAGCGCAGTCCGCAGCCGCCGCAGCCCCAGCGGGCCGAGCGTCAGCCCCGGCGGCGTGCCCGCCGCGCCATCTCGGCCAGCAACAGCAGCGCGGCGAGCGCGACGATTCCGGCCGTCCCGACCAAGCTCCGGGGATAGCGGGTCGGCCATGCGTCGAGCCTGAATTCCTTGCCCCGCTGCAGCAACGGCACGATCTGGCCCGCCTGCCAGGTTCCGAACGCCGGCAGCCGGACCTCGACCGTGCCCGGCCCCGTGGCTGCATCGATCCGCACGCTGGCGACCCTCGACCTGGGCTGAGCCGCTACACCGAGGATCGTGCCGCCGAGAGGCCTCGCCTCCTCGGTCCACCGGAGCTCCCCGGGCAGCACGACGACCAGCCAGGCCGACAGCGCGGCCACCAGGATCGCCGCGATTCGGACCGAGAAGAGCGGCGCGCTCGCCCGCTGCGCGCCCCTCGAGGCCGGGCCGGCGCTCATCCGCGGAAGTGCCGCTCGACCAGTTCCGGCGTCACGTCCTCGAAGCGGTCGGGCGACCACTTCGGCGAGCGGTCCTTGTCGATCAGCAGCGCGCGCACGCCCTCGGGGAAGTCGTTGAGCCGCTGGAAGTTGCGCGCGAGCACCAGGTCGAGCCGCAGCACCTCGGCGATCGACAGCTGCCGCGTGCGCCGCAGGTACTCCAGGTTCACGTGGGCCGCGGTGGGCGAGCCGTTGGCCAGGTTGTCGGCGGCGGCGCGGAAGAACGGGTCCTCGGCGGCCGCGGCCAGCAGCGCGTCGCGGATGCCTGCCGCGGTCGGCTGCGCCGCGATGAAGCGGATCGCGTCGAAGTACTGCTGCAGGTTCGACACCGGCATGCCGGCCTTCCAGCGGCGGTGGTGCGACAGGCAGTGCCGGGTCAGCCGCTCGCGGTCGGCGGCCGGCTCGCCGTTCCAGTCGAGCGCGAGCATTTCGTCGAAGAAGCGCGCGCGCGCCTCCTCGGGCACGAAGGCGTCGGCCAGCCCGGCGAATATCGCGTCGGCCTCGTTGACGATCATGCCGGTCAGCGCCATCACGATGCCCGCGCCGCCGGGCAGGCGGTTCAGGAACCAGCCGCCGCCCACGTCGGGGAACAGGCCGATGTGGATCTCGGGCATCGCGATGCGGCTGCCCTCGGACACGATCCGGTGGCTCGCGCCCACAGACAGGCCCACGCCGCCGCCCATGCACACGCCGTGCGACCAGGAAAGCAGCGGTTTCGGGTAGGTGTGGATCAGCAGGTCCAGCGTGTATTCCACGTCGAAGAACGCGTCGCCGTAGACGAAGCGCTTCGGGCCGCCGGCGCGCACCTCGCGGATCACGCCGGCCACGTCGCCGCCGGCGCAGAAGCCCTTGGGCCCGTCGCCCTCGAGCACCACGGCAACGATGCCCTCGTCGGATGCCCAGGCGCGAAAGCGGTCGAGCATCAGCTGGCACATCTCCAGCGTCAGCGCGTTCAACTGCTTCGCGCGGTTCAGCTTCGCGAAGCCGATCCGGCGGCCGCCCGCCGCCTCGCGCTCCTCGAACAGCACCGGTGCTTGCTCGGTCATTCTCCTGGCTCCTGTCTTGGGTCTCGAATTCGGTGCGGCCTCCCGGCGCCGTCAGCGCGGCCCCGGGAAGACGGCGGTTGCGATGCGCGGGCTCAGGCCTGCGGCAGGCTGCGCGGCAGCGCCAGCGCGGCCTGCTTGACCCGGGGCTCGATCAGCTTGCCCTTGCGCGCCCGCGCGCCGGCATAGGCGGCCAGTGCCGCGCCGGACAGCGGTTTCTCGATGGCCTTGGCGCCGCGGCCGGTGCCGCGCACGATCAGCCCGGCGGCGCCGCACACGATCGCCTGCAGCAGCGACTCCTTCGGGTCCAGCCCCATCAGGATCGTGCCGCGGCCGCCGCTGCGCAGCTGCCTGGCCTCGGCCAGCGGAAAGGCCAGCCCGCGCCCGCCCTCGGACACGCAGAACACGGTGTCCATCCCATCGAAGAAGACGGCGGGCCGCAGCGGCGCGTCGCCCTCGTCGAGGGTCAGGAAGCTCTTGCCCTGCTTGGTGCGCCCGACCAGGTCCGCGGCTCGGCAGTGCAGGCCGTTGCCGCCGCGGGTGGCGAGCAGCACGCCGGCCGACTCGGGCGCGGCGAACACGAAGGCCGCGCGGCTGCCCGGCTCGAGCTCGACCAGCGAGGTGACCGGCGCGCCGTCGCCGCGCGCCGAGGGCAGCTGGGCCACCGGCACCGAGTGCACGCGGCCGTTGGTCGCGAGCACGAACAGCTGGTCGGTCGTCATCACCTCGAAGGCGCCGTCGAAGGCGTCGCCCGACTTGAACGAGAACTGCGACCAGTCGTGGCCGTGGCCCTGGCGCGCCCGCACCCACCCTTTCTCGGACACGATGACCGTGACCGGCTCCTCGGCCACGCGCACCTCGACGCTGGCCCGCTCGGCCGCCTCGATCAGCGTCCGGCGGTCGTCGCCGTAGCGCTTGGCGTCGGCCTCGATCTCGCGGATCACCTGCCGCTTCATCGCGGCCGGGCTGGCGAGCAGCGCCTCGAGCCCGCCCTTCTCCTCGCGCAGCTCGGCCAGCTCCTTCTCGATGCGGATCGCCTCGAGCCTGGCGAGCTGGCGCAGCCGGATCTCGAGGATGTCCTCGGCCTGCCGGTCGCTCAGCCCGAAGGCCGCGATCAGCGCCGGCTTGGGCTCGTCGGACTCGCGGATGATCCGGATCACCTCGTCGATGTTCAGCAGCACCAGCTGCCGGCCCTCGAGGATGTGGATCCGGTCGTCGACCTTCGCCAGCCGGTGACGGCTGCGCCGCGTGACCGTGTCGACACGGAAGGCGCACCACTCGCCGAAGATCGCCGGCAGCGTCTTCTGGCGCGGCCGGCCGTCGGCGCCGATCATCACCAGGTTCATCGGCACGCTGGTCTCGAGGCTGGTCTGCGCCAGCAGCGTGTTCAGCAGCTCGTTCTGGTCGATCCGCGAGCTGCGCGGCTCGAACACCAGCCGCACCGCGGCGTCCTTGCCCGATTCGTCGCGCACCGAGTCGAGCACCGCCAGCATCGCCTGCTTCGCCTGCAGCTGCTCGGGCGTCAGCGACTTCTTGCCGGCCTTGACCTTCGGGTTCGTGATCTCCTCGATCTCCTCGAGCACCTTCTGCGCGGACACGCCGTGCGGCAGCTCGGTGACGACAAGCTGCCACTGGCCGCGCGCGAGGTCCTCGAAGCGGTGCCGCGCCCGCACCTTCAGCGAGCCTCGCCCGCCGGCGTAGATCTCGCGGATGTCGGCCGGCGGCGAGATGATCTGGCCGCCGCCCGGGAAGTCCGGGCCCGGCACCAAGGTCAGCAGCTCGTCGAGCGGCGTGGCCGGGTTCCTGAGCACCGCCACGCAGGCCGCGGCGACCTCGCGCAGGTTGTGCGGCGGGATCTCGGTGGCCATGCCGACCGCGATGCCCGATGCGCCGTTCAACAGCACGAAGGGCAGCCGCGCCGGCAGCAGCCGCGGCTCCTGCGTCGAACCGTCGTAGTTGGGCACGAAGTCCACCGTGCCCTCGTCGATCTCCGACAGCAGCAGCTCGGCGTAGCGGGTGAGCCGCGCCTCGGTGTAGCGCATCGCCGCGGCGCCGTCGCCGTCGCGCGAGCCGAAGTTGCCCTGCCCGTCGATCAGCGGATAGCGCAGCGTGAAGTCCTGCGCCATCCGGACCAGCGCGTCGTAGGCCGCGATGTCGCCGTGCGGATGGAAGCGGCCGAGCACGTCGCCGACCACGCGCGCCGACTTGACCGGCTTGGCCGACGGGCCCAGCCCCATCTCGTTCATCGCGTGCAGGATTCGCCGCTGCACCGGCTTCTGGCCGTCGCACACGTCGGGCAGCGCCCTGCCCTTGACCACCGAGATCGCGTAGTCGAGGTAGGCGCGCTCGGCGTAGCTCGCCAGGGTGAGCGCCTCGTCGTCGGACGGGGCGTTGGCAAAGAGGTCCTGTTCGATCATGGAGTTCTTGTGACGGTCAGATGTCGACCTCGGCCTCGTTGCCGCGCTCTTCGAGCCAGGCGCGCCGCGCGGCCGCCTCGCCCTTGCCCATCAGCATCGTGAAGCGCTCGGCCGTGGCCTCGGCCCCGAACTCGCCCAGCGAGACCGGCAGTAGCCGGCGGGTGTCGGGGTTCATCGTGGTTTCCCAGAGCTGCTCGGCGTTCATCTCGCCCAGCCCCTTGAAGCGCGAGATCGTCCAGCTGCCCTCGCGCACGCCGTCCTTGCGCAGCTTGTCCTCGACGTGCTGCAGCTCACCGTCGTCCAGGCAGTAGAGCTTGCGCAGCGGCCGCTTGCCGGCCGCCGGCACGTCGACGCGATACAGCGGCGGGCGCGCCACGTACACGTGCCCGCGCTCGACCAGCCTGGGGAAGTGCCGGAAGAAAAGCGTGAGCAGCAGCACCTGGATGTGCGAGCCGTCGACGTCGGCGTCCGACAGGATGCAGATCCGGCCGTAGCGCAGCCCCGACAGGTCGGGCGAGTCGCCGGGCCCGTGCGGGTCGACGCCGATCGCCACCGCGATGTCGTGGATCTCGTTGTTCGCGAACAGGCGGTCGCGCTCGGTCTCCCAGGTGTTCAGCACCTTGCCGCGCAGCGGCAGGATCGCCTGGAACTCCTTGTCGCGGCCCATCTTGGCCGAGCCGCCGGCCGAGTCGCCCTCGACCAGGAAGATCTCGTTGCGCGCGGTGTCGGTGGATTCGCAGTCGGTCAGCTTGCCCGGCAGCACCGCGACGCCCGAGCTCTTCTTCTTCTCGACCTTCTGGGCGGCGCGGCTGCGGATCTGCGCCTGCCGGATCGCCAGCTCGGCGAGCTTGCGGCCGTACTCGACGTGCTCGTTCAGCCACAGCTCGAGCTGCGCGCGCGCGAGCGAGCCGACCAGCCTGACCGCGTCGCGCGAGTTGAGCCTTTCCTTGATCTGGCCCTGGAACTGCGGATCGAGCACGCGGGCCGACAGCACGAAGCTCGCCCGCGCGAAGACGTCCTCGGGCAACAGCTTCACGCCCTTGGGCTGCAGGTTGTGCAGCTCGACGAAGCCCTTGACCGCGTTGAACAGGCCCTCGCGCAGGCCGGCCTCGTGGGTGCCGCCGGCCGGCGTGGGGATCAGGTTCACGTAGGACTCGCGCACCGGAGCGCCGTCCTCGGTGAAGGCCACCACCCACTGCGCGCCCTCGCCCTCGGCGAAGGTCTCGTGGCCGGCCGCGATGTACTGCTCGCCCTCGAACAGCGGGATCACCGGCGCCGCGCCCGGCCCGGCCTGCAGCGCCTCGACCAGGTAGCCGCGCAGGCCCTCGGCGTACTGCCAGGTCTGCTGGCGGCCGGCCTTCTCCTCGACCAGCGTGACCTTGACGCCGGGCAGCAGCACCGCCTTCGAGCGCAGCAGTTGCACCAGCTCGCCGTGCGGGATCGCCGCCGAGTCGAAGTACTTCGGGTCGGGCCAGCAGCGCACCCGGGTGCCGCTGCGCCGCTCGCCGCGGGCGGCCTGACGCGAGGCCAGCGGCTGCGAGACCTCGCCGCCGGCGAAGGCGATCTCGTGCACGCCGGCGTCGCGCCAGACGGTGACCTCGAGCCGCTTCGACAGCGCGTTGGTCACCGACACGCCGACGCCGTGCAGGCCGCCGGAGAAGCTGTAGGCGCCGCCGCCGGCCTTGTCGAACTTGCCGCCGGCGTGCAGGCGGGTGAAGACGATCTCGACGACCGGCACGCCCTCTTCCGGATGCGCGCCGACCGGAATGCCGCGGCCATCGTCCTCGACCGCGATGCTGCCGTCGGCGTGCAGGGTCATCACGATCTCGCGGCAGAAGCCGGCGAGCGCCTCGTCGGCGGCGTTGTCGATCACCTCCTGCACGATGTGCAGCGGATTCTCGGTGCGGGTGTACATGCCGGGGCGCTGGCGCACCGGCTCCAGGCCCTTCAGGACGCGAATCGAGGCTTCGCTGTATTCGCTGTTGCGTGTTGCCATGGGGAACGGAGGAAGATCGGGGTCGCGCGATTCAGCGCGCGATCGGGAAGCCGCACATCTGCAGCATGCTCGCGAAGTCGAGCACCCGGTCGGGGTGCAGGTAGGCCAGGAAGGCCCAGACGACCGCGAAGCCGAGAAGCGCGGCGAGCAGGGTCCAGCCGGCCGCTCGCAGGGCGCGCGAGCCGGTCACGACGACCCTCCGCGCGCGGGCACGGCGGCTAGAATCCGGCGACGGTTCGGTTTCATGGCCCCCGATTCTACTTGCCGGCCGCGCCCCCCGAAAAAGGCATCCGATGCGCCCCTCCCCCGACACCCTGCTGATCCACGGCGACGCCGAGCTGGCCGGCGACGGCTCGCTGGCGCCCCCCGTCTTTCCGTCGGTCACGCACGCGGCCGCCGACGCGGCCGAATTCTCGGACATGGCCAGCCGGCCGCGCCATCCGCGCTTCTACACCCGCTACGGCCATCCGACCCACGAGCGCGCCGCCCGGCTGATCGCCGGGCTCGAGGGCGCCGAGACCGCGCTGATGACCGCGAGCGGCATGGGCGCGATCAGCGCGGTCGCGCTCGGGCTGCTGAAGGCAGGCGATCTGGCCGTGGGCCAGGCCAGCCACTACATGGGCACGACGAAGCTGTTCACCGAGCTGCTGCCCCGCTTCGGCGTGCGCACCCGGCTGGTCGACCAGACCGACACCGGGGCGCTGGTCTCGGCGATCGGCGAAGGCGCCCGGCTGGTCATGGTGGAAACGCCGGTCAACCCGACGATGGCGGTCACCGACCTGGCGGAGGTGGCCGCCGCCGCCCGCGCCGCCGGCGCGATCAGCGTGGCCGACAACACCTTCGCCACGCCGATCAACCAGCGCCCGCTCGAGCACGGCATCGACCTGGTCGTGCACAGCGCCACCAAGTACCTCGGTGGCCACCACGACCTGATCGCCGGTGCGGTCGCAGGCCCCGCCGCCCTGGTCGAGCGGATCTGGGACAGCGCGATCGTGCTCGGCGCCACGCTGGGCGCCTTCGACGCCTGGCTGCTGCTGCGCGGCATGCGCACGCTGCCCTTGCGGGTGGCGCGCGCCAACGACAACGCGATGGCGGTGGCGCGCTTCCTCGAGCGGCATCCGCGGGTCGAGGCAGTCCACTATCCGGGCCTGGAAAGCCATCCGCAGCACGCGCTCGCCGGGCGCCAGATGAGCGGCTTCGGCGGCGTCGTCGCGGTCCGGATCCGCGGCGGCTACCTGCCGGCCGCCCGCTTCACCGCCTCGCTGCGGCTGTTCGCCAACGCGGTGAGCCTGGGCGGGGTCGAGTCGCTCGCGGTGCACGCCGCGGCGATGTGGGCCGGCACGCTGAACGAGGCGCAGATGCGCGAGGCTGGCGTCGAGCCGGGCCTGGTCAGGCTGGCCTGCGGGATCGAGGCGGCCGACGACCTGACCGCGGACCTGGCGCAGGCGCTGGACACTGACGCCGGCTGAAGCCGGCTACCGAAGGCCGCGGGCCGCGGCCCCCCGCGCGCCGGCCGTGGCCCCCCGCGCGACGGCCCCTGCCCTTGCGCGCGACGGCTCAGATCGCCACCTGGGTGCCGACCTCTATCACCCGGTCGGCCGGCAGGCGGAAGTAGTTGGCCACGCTGGTGCTGTTCTGCAGCATCCAGCCGAACAGCGATCGCCGCCAGCCGAACAGGCCGCGCTGGCTGACCGACACGACGGTCGGCTTGCTGGTGAAGAACGAGGCCTCCTCGACCTTGATCACCAGGCCCTTGCGGGCGGCGAGCCGCAGGATCCCCTGGATGTCCGGGTCCTCCCGGTAGCCGAGGTGGGCGGTCAGCCGGATCACGCCGTTGGCGCCCCGCTGCACCTGCACCCGCTCGGCCTCGGGCACCAGCGGCACGTCCTCGAACTCGGCGGTCAGGAAGATCGTCGTCTCGTGGACCACGCCGTTGTGCTTCAGGTTGTGCAGGAAGGAACTCGGGCAGCGGGTCGAAGACGACGAGAAGAACACCGCCACGCCGGGCACCCGCTGCAGGCCCGACAGGTCCATCGCCAGGCCGTCGACCGCGTTGCGAGGCCCCGAGCGCTTCTTCGAGCGCATGATGTCGATGCCGCGCCGCCAGGTGGTGAGCACGGTGAACACCGCCATCGCCAGCAGCAGCGGGAACCAGCCGCCGTCGAGCACCTTGGTGGCGTTGGCCGCCAGGAAGGCCCCTTCGACCAGCGCGAAGACCGCGAACGGCAGCCACAGCAGCCGCAGGCTCCTGGCGCCCCGGACCCGCGGCAGCGTGACCAGCATCAGCACGCTCGCCAGCAGCAGGTCGCCCGACACCGCGATCCCGTAGGCCGCGGCGAGCGAGCCGGAGTCGCGGAACTCGAGCATCAGGAAGACCACCAGCGCGAGCATCAGCCAGTTGACGACCGGGATGTAGATGCGACCCTTGCGCGTTCGCGACTTCTGGATCACCCGAAGCCGGGGCAGGAAGTTCATCCGCGAGGCCTGCTGCGTGGCGGAGAAGGCCCCCGAGATGACCGCCAGCGAGGCGATGACCGCCGCGGCGATCGCCAGCGCCGTGAGCGGCAGCACCATCTCCGGCGGCACCAGCAGGAAGAACGGGTTGTGAACCGCGCCGGGGTTGCGCAGCACCAGCGCGCCCTGGCCGAAGTAGTTCAGCGTGAGCGCCGGCAGCACGATCGCGAACCAGGTGAGCCGGACAGGCTTCGGGCCGAACTGGCCGAGGTCCGCGTACAGCGCCTCGACGCCGGTCACGCACAGGAAGACCGCGCCGGCCGCGACGAAGGCCAGCCCCGGATGCTCGACGACGAAGCCGAGCGCGTGGCGCGGATCGAGCGCCCAAAGCACGTCGGGTGTCTGCAGCACGCTGAGCCCGCCCGACACCGCAAGCGTGGCGAACCAGGCGAGCATCAGCGGGCCGAACAGCGCGCCGACCGCGTCGGTGCCGCCGCGCTGGATCAGGAACACCGCGACGACGATCGTCAGCGCCACCGGCAGCACGAAGGGCGCGAGCGCCGGCCGCGCCACCGCGAGCCCCTCGACCGCGGCCAGCACCGAGATCGCCGGCGTGATGACCGCATCGCCGTAGAACAGCGACACCGCCAGGATGCCGAGCACCGTGCCGAGCCACAGCATGCGCGGGCTGGCGCGCAGCCGGTGCATGCACCAGGACAGCATCGCGAGCACCCCGCCTTCGCCGCGGTTGTCGAAGCGCAGCATGATCGCCACGTACTTCAGCGACACGATCAGCGTCACCGTCCAGAAGATCATGGACAGCACGGCGAACACGTTGGCCGGGGTCAGCGGGATGCCGAAGCCTGGGCGGAAGGCCTCGCGAAAGGCGTAAAGCGGGCTGGTGCCGATGTCGGCGAACACGACGCCGAGGGCCGCGAGGGCGATCGCCGGCAGGCCGGTGCGGGCTGGCTTGCTCATGAGGGCGGAAGTCTACACCCGGGGGGCCGCGCCGGTTTCGCCGCTATCATCCGCGGATCTTCCACGCCCCGACACCGCGCATGAACGCCCTGAGCCTGGTCCTGGTCCTGACCGGCGTCGTCCTGAACGCGCTCGCCCAGTCGCTGCTGAAGGCCGGCGCGAACCGCCTCGGGCCCGTCGAGTTCTCGCTGTCCCAGGCCTGGCCGGTCACGCTGCGCGTGCTCGGCGAGTGGCCGTTCCTGCTCGGCTTCGCCTGCTACGGCATCAGCCTGATCGTCTGGATCGCCGCGCTGACGCGGGTGCCGGTCACGATCGCCTACCCGATGCTGTCTATCGGCTACGTGATCAACGCGCTGATCGCGCGCTTCTGGCTGGGCGAGACGCTCGGGACCAGCGGCTGGCTCGGCATCGCGCTGATCGGCGCCGGGGTCGCGCTGATCGCCCGGCAGGGGGCCTGACTCGCAAGAGACCGAAACCCGCGGGACCACGCCTTGCTCCTTCCCGACAGTTCCCGGAATCGCCTGCTCGGCATCGCGATCGTGTCGGGCGCCTACCTCTGCTTCGCGGTGCTCGACACCTCGGCGAAGTGGCTGGTGAAGTCGCTGCCGGTGCTCGAGGTGGTGTGGCTGCGCTTCGTGACCCACGTCCTGTTCATGCTGGTGCCGATGGCCCGCGCCGGCGGCCGCAAGCTGCACCGGGTCCGCCGGCCCGGCCTGCAGCTGCTGCGGGCGGCGATGCTCTGCTCGATGACCGGGCTGAACTTCTGGGCCCTGCAGTACCTGCAACTGGCCGAGACCGGCGCGATCCAGTTCGCGGTGCCCATCCTGGTCGCGCTGTTCGCGGCATGGCTGCTCGGCGAGCGCCTGGACGCCGGGCGCTGGGTCGCCGTCCTGGTCGGCTTCGCCGGCGTGCTTGTCATCGTGCGACCCGGCACCGCCGGCTTCCACCCCGCAATGCTGATCGCGCTCTGCAACGCGGTGCTGTATGCGCTGTTCAACCTTCTCACCCGGCGCCTGGCGGCCACCGATCCGCCGGCGGTCACCAACCTTCTGTCCGGGGTCGGCGCCGTGGTCGTCATCGCGCCTTTCGCGCTGTCCGTGTGGGTGACGCCGACAGAGCCGCTGCAGTGGCTGCTGATCGCGCTGACCGGCCTGGCCGGCGGCACCGGCCACCTCTGCCTGGCCCACGCGCACCGCTACGCGCCCGCCTCGACGCTTGCGCCCTTCCTGTACCAGCAGATCCTGTACATGACGCTGCTCGGCTTCCTGGTGTTCGGCGACGTTCCGAGCGCCGCCGTGGTGGCCGGCGCCGGGATCGTCATCGCGAGCGGGCTGTACCTGCTCTGGCGCGAGCGCAGCGCCGGCTGACGCCGGCCCGCGCCCCCGCCGGGGCCGGTCCTCCGGGCCCCGGGCGCCCGGACGGGCCGGGCGTCAATCGAGCAGCCCCATCTCCCTCGGCAGGTACAGCACGAGCTCGGGGAAGGCCACGCACAGCGCCAGCGCCACCATCTGGATCAGCACGAAGGGGATGATGCCGCGATAGATGTGCATCATCGTGACCTCCTTGGGCACCGTCGCCTTCATGTAGAACAGCGCGAAGCCGAAGGGCGGGGTCAGGAAGGCCGACTGCATGTTCACCGCGAGCAGGATCGAGAACCAGAGCAGGATCACCTGCCTGCCCTCGATGACCGTGCCGAAGTCCAGCTTGCCGATGATGGGCGCGAAGACCGGGATCACGATCAGGCAGATCTCGATCCAGTCGAAGAAGAAGCCCATCACGAACACCAGCACCATCACGAACACCAGCACCTCCCAGCCGGTGTCCAGGCCGAAGGCCTTCAGGATGTCGAGCACCACCTCGTCGCCGCCGAGCGCCCGGAACACGTAGGAGAACAGCGTGGCGCCGAAGATGATGAAGAACACCATCGCGTTGGTCTGGGCGGCCGAGTACATCACCTCCTTCAGGACCTTCATGCTCAGCTGGCCGTTGAACCAGGCGAGCAGGATCGCGCCCAGCGCGCCCACGCCCGAGGCCTCGGTCGGCGTGGCCCATCCGGCGAAGATCGAGCCGAGCACCAGCACGATCAGCGAGGCCGGCGGCAGGAAGCTGCGCAGGATCATCCGGGTCATCTCGCCGGCGTCCGACGGCCCCTCGCTCAGCTCGAGCGCCGGCGCAAGCCCCGGCCGGAACCCCGCAAGCACGACGATGTACACGACGTACAGCGCGCTCATCAGCAGGCCCGGGATCACCGCGGCCATGAACAGCGAGCCCACCGACAGGCCGACCAGGTCGCCCATGATCACCAGCATGATGCTGGGCGGCAGCAGGATGCCCAGCGTTCCCGCCGACGCGATCGTGCCGACCGCGAGCTCCTTCTGGTAGCCCCGCTGCAGCATCGCGGGCAGCGCGATCAGCGTGAGCATGATCACAGAGGCGCCCACGATGCCGGTGGTCGCGGCCATCACCGTGCCGAGCACGGTCACCGCCACGGCCAGGCCGCCGGGCAGGCGGCGCAGCAGCACCTGCAGCGCGCGCAGCAGGTCCTCCGCCACCCTGCTCTTCTCGAGCATCGTGCCCATGAAGACGAACATCGGGATGGCCACCAACACCTGGTTCTGCGCGGCCTGCCCGTAGATGCGCGGCAGCAGGTTGGCGAACTGCGCGAGGTTGAACACGTCGAACCACACGCCGACGAGCCCGAAGAACACGCCGACCGCGCCCAGCAGGAACGCGACCGGGTATCCGATGAACATCACCAGGATCAGTCCGAAGAACATCACCACCGCCAGGTGGTCGATCAGCCAGTCGATCATCGCGCTCTCCGGCTCAGTGCGAGGAAGCCACGGGCAGCGGCGCGCGACGCGCGAGCTCCGGCGGCCCGAACAGCACGACGATGCAGCGCGCCATCACCGACAGCACCGCGAGCAGAACGCCCCAGAGGCCCGCGTACAGGAAGAATTTGACGATCCATCGATAGGGCAACCCGGTCGGCGCGTCCGAGCTCTCGTTCTGCAGGAAGGACGTCACGAAGAAGTCCTGCGCGTGCGGCAGCGCGACGTAGAGATACGGCAGCGCGAAGACGATGCACCCGATCAGCTCGAGCCAGACCTTCTTTCGCGTGGACAGCCCCGCGACGAACACGTCGATGCGCACGTGCGCGTTCTTCAGGTAGGCGAAGCCCAGCCAGGTTGTGAACAGCAGCGTGTGGATCTGCCACTCGAGCTCCTGGAGCCGGGTGGAGCCCAGGCCGGGCAACTGGAAACCGAACTTTCGGGTGATGACATCGAACACGATCACCACGATGCAGGCGATGAACGCCCACGCGAACAGGCGCGCGACCGCGCCGAGGAATGCCTCGATCAGGTCGCTCAAGCGCAGGAGAAGGGCCATTTAACGGGCTCCGGACGGCCACGCACCCGCCTCCGTGGGCCGGCACGGGCATGCTGCAAGGGAACGGGGATGCGGCTCCGAGAGCCGCATCGGACATCCTGGCTGGCGCGAGCGCCCAGGACGGACGCTCGCGCCGGCGCTTACCTCAGGTAGCCGAGGTCCTGCCAGATCTTGTAGTTCTTGCGGAAGGCGGTGTACGACTCGTAGCCCTTCTTGAAGTCCGGGCTCTTCGCGGACTGCTCGGCCGCGACTTCCTCCCAGGCCTTCTCGAACTGGGCCAGGATCTCCTTGGGCCAGCGGTGCAGCGTGACGCCCTTGTTCTTCTGCAGGTCCTGCAGCACCGCGAACTGCGAGGCCTCGCCGTCGGCGAACATCTGCAGCATGTTCGCGTCGCAGGCGTTCTGGATGATCGCCTTCTGGTTCGGGCTGAACTCGGCCCACTTCTTCTTCGAGATGATCAGCTCGTTGAGCGTGGACTGCTGGTGCCAGCCCGGAAAGTAGTAGTGCTTGGCCACCTGGTGGAAGCCGAGCGTGGCGTCCATGATCGGCATCGAGAACTCGGTCGCGTCGATCGTGCCCAGCTGCAGCGCCTGGAAGATCTCGCCCGCCTGCAGCAGCTGCGTCGCGACGCCGAACTTCTGCATCACGTTCGCGCCCAGCCCCAGGAAGCGCATCTTCAGGCCCTTGAGGTCCTCGACCGACTTGATCTCCTTGCGGAACCAGCCCGAGGCCTCGGGCGAGATCAGGCCGCAGGGGATGACCTCCACGTTGTACTTGGCATGGAGCTCCTTCATCAGCTTCTCGCCGCCGCCGTGCTTGAGCCAGGCGATGTACTCGCCGCCCTCGGGCCCGAAGGGCACCGCGCCGTACAGCGCGAACGCGATGTCCTTGCCGGTCCAGAACGCCGACACGGTGAAAGCCATGTCGAGCGAGCCGTTCCCGACTGCGTCGAGGTACTGGTTCGCCGGGACCAGCGCGCCGGGCTCGAAGCCCTTCACGTCGATGCTGCCGCCGGACATCGTGCGGATCATCTCGACGAGCCGGGTCTGCGCCGGACCGAGCAGGCCGGTGGTGCTGGGGAAGGCCCATCCCATCTGCGCGCGGACCTTCTTGTCCTGTGCAATCGCCTGCGAGCCGCCGAAAACCATGCCCACGGCGAGCGCCGCCGCCGCCAATCGCTTGAACGCCATTCCTGTCTCCTCCATCGTGACGCGTTGCGCGCCGATTCTTTGGTCCGTGCCGGCGCCTGTGGCGCGGCGCGGTGGAGGGACGCTATCACAGGCCCGTCGTTCACGGCAACGGGAATTCTCCGCACCGCGCCTCCTCGGCGGGGCGGACTTGCGGTGGGCACGCGTCGATGCGCCCGTCTACTCGAAGCGCAGCAGATGCTCGGCCGGAACGTCGGCGCCGTAGCGGTCGATCAACGCGTCGATCTCGGCAAGCAGGCTCGCCTCCTGGTCGTCGTCGACCGCGCCCTCGCCCACCAGGCGGGCGAGCAGCCCGTCGGCCATCGCCTCCCGCACCATGCCCAGGGTCGGCGCCAGGTCGGCCTCGCTCTCGTCGACCATCGCCTCGATGATCGACGAGAGCTGTTCGCTGGCCTTCACGGCCGTGAAGTCGGCAGCCAAGGCCTCCTCGCCGAACTCGTCGACCAACGCCTCGATCTCGGCGTACAGCGACTGCTCGGTGCCGAAGCGCGACCGGTCAGCCTTCAACCCGCGGCTCACCAGCGAGCGCCGAAGCCGGTCGCGGACGAAGCCCAGGGTGATCGGCTCCTGGATGTCAGGATCGACCAGCAGCGACTCCATGAACGCGGCGAGCGCCTCGCTCGCCCGGCTCTCGCCGTCGATCGGCATCGGCATCGACATCGTCTACCTCCTTCGGCCAGTGCGGTGGAGCGGTTGGCAAGACGATGCGCGGCTCGCCGACCGCTTCGACACAAGATATCGCCCTGGGCGCGGCGCGCGCTGACCGAGGTCAACGCCCGGGGACCGTCCGGCCCCGCCGCGGCATTGCCAGCGCCAATCGGCCCGATTGCGACAATCAATTTCCGCCTCGGGGCCGAAGCACCCGAGAATCCCCGCTGAGTCGCACCGGCCCCCTCCAGGGCACCGGCCCGCTCCGGGCTCGCTTCCGGCGGCATCCGATGAAGGCGCGCGCCTCGTGTCCCCCTACCCTCCCAAGCCCTCTTCCGGCGACAAGCTCATGAAAGCCTTCCTGATCGACCCCGCCGCCAGGCGAATCGAAGCCGTCGAGTTCGACGGCAGCCTCGACGGCCTGCGCCAGCTGATCGGCTTCGACACGATCGACTCCGACGAGATCGACGCGACCGGCGACCGGCTGTTCTTCGACGAGGAGTGCTTCCTGCGCGCGGTGCCCGGCGCCGGCCGCTTCCAGCTCGACAGCCTCGCGCCAGTGGCCGGCAAGGGCGTCGTCGTCGGCTCGCGGGCCGAGGGCTCGGCGCTCGCCGACCCGGTGATCGGCGCCGAGGCCCTCGGCGCTCGCATACGGTTCGTCTGAGCGCCGGCGCGATTCCATCCTGAGCGCCGGCGCGATTCCATCCCGAGCGCCGGCGCGAATCCTTCGTTCGAGGGCGCGCCCGCCTCACTCCGCCGCGCGATACAGGTGCACGTCGCGCTGGGGGAACGGGATCGAGATGCCTTCGGCATCGAAGCGCTTCTTGACCCGCTCCTGCATGTCCCAGTACAGGCCCCAGTAGTCGCTGGCCTTGACCCAGGGGCGGCACAGGATGTCCACGCTGCTCTCGCCGAGCCCGCCGACCACGATCACGGGCGCCGGCTCCTTCAGGCAGCGCTCGTCGGCGGCCACCATCTCGGCCAGGACGGCCTTCGCGCGATCGATGTCGTCCTGGTAGCCGATGCCGAAGCTCATGTCGCAGCGGCGGGTGTCGAACGCGTTGAAGTTGACGATCTGTCCGCCCATGATCTGCGAGTTCGGCACCGTCATGCCCTTGTTGTCCGGCGTGTGCATCTGCGTGGCCAGGATGCCGATCTCGTCGATCGTGCCCGCGACCCCGCCCGCCTCGACGAAGTCGCCCACCTTGAACGGCCGGAACAGGATGATCAGCACGCCGCTGGCGAAATTCGACAGCGAGCCTTGCAGGGCCAGGCCGACCGCGAGGCCGGCGGCACCGAGCACCGCGACGAACGAGGTGGTCTGGATGCCCAGCTGGGAGACCGCGGCGATCACGACCGCCACCATCAACAGGTAGAAGACGATGTTCGACAGGAAGCCGACCAGCGTCGCGTCGACCTTGCTGCGCTCCATCGCGCGGCGCACCGCCTTGCGGACCAGGCCGGCGATCCATTTCCCCGCCACGAAGATCAGCAGCGCGAGGACGACCTTCATTCCGTACTCGGTCACGTAGCTCAACAGTGCGTCGATCTGCTCACTGGACATCGTTCTCTCCTTCCGGTCGTTGGATGCAAGGGTCGAGGCCGCCGGTCGCCGTCGGGGCCGGAGGGCCCGAGGCCGGCCGGCGCGCGCTCAGCGATGCGCGCCCAGCAGGGCGTCGCGAAAGGCCTGCGCAACCCGCAGCGGGGCCGGCGCATGCCTGCGGATGCAGGAAAAGCGGCAGTGGTAGTTGAACCGGCCGGGGGCCACCGCGCGCATCCGGCCGTCGCGCACGAAGGGCGCGGCGTAGTGATCGGGCAGGAAGCCCACGTAGGCCCCCGACAGCACCAGCGTCGCGACCGCCTCCTGGTCCGATGCGGTCGCTGCCCGCGCAAGGCGCCGCTCGTGCGCGAGCATCATGTTGGGCGAGTGATAACCGAGCGCGGCTAGGTCCCGGGCGCGCAGGTCCGGCCAGTCGAGGGCAGCGTCGTCCGCGTCGAACCACGGATGCGACACGCCCGCGTACAGCAGCATCCGCTCGCCGAACAGCTCGTCGTAGGCGAGGCTCTCGGAACGCCGGTGCTCGGGCACCACACCGAGGTGGTACTGCCCGTCGATCACGCCGCGCTCGATCATCGCGATCGTTCCGACGTGCATGTGCAGCGTGACCTCGGGCGCCTGCTGCCGGAACGCACGGACCGCTTCGGCGATCCGGCAGGCCGGGTTGCTCGCGGTCTTCTCGAACACCGCCACGTGCAGGTCGCCGCCCAGTCGCCGGCGGATCTGGTGCAGGCTGCCCCGGAAGGCCTCGGTGGCCGCGAGCAGCTGCCCGGTGGCCGCGTACAGCTGCTCGCCCTCGGGCGTGAGCGCGAAGCCGCCCCGCCCGCGCCGGCACAGCACGAAGCCCAGGCGCGTCTCCAGCTCCTTCACATGCCGGCTGATCGTCGACATGGCCAGGTCGAGCTCCAGCTCGGCCGCGGCCATGCCGCCGCAGTCGACCACCGCCTTGAACACGCGCAGCAGGCGCAGGTCGACGTCGCCGACCCGTTCGGGGACGGCGCCACCCGGCAATGAAGGGCTCGGCGAGGCAGGATTCGACAGGGCAGTCACGACACGACAATCACTTGCAGATTTCTTCAAGTCAGCTGACATAACTTGCCATTCCCAAGACTAACACCGATCCGCACAATCGCGTCGACCACCCCACCGACACGACGACGAGGATCGACGGCCATGGACATGACCGACCGCGAGCACCTGCAGGACCGGCCCCGCACCGACGCGGAATGGCTCGCCGCGCACTGGATGCCCTACACCGGCAACCGGGACTTCAAGGCGAACCCCCGGCTGCTGACCGGCGCGCAGGGTGCCTGGTACACCAGCCACGACGGGCGCCGGATCTTCGACGGCCTGTCGGGCCTGTGGTGCACCGGCCTGGGTCACGGCCGCAAGGAGATCGTCGACGCGGTGAGCCGGCAGGCCGCCACGCTGGACTACTCGCCCGCCTTCCAGTTCGGCCACCCGCTGTCGTTCGAGCTGGCCAACCGGATCGTGGAACGGATGCCGGCAGGCCTGAACCGCGTCTTCTTCACCGGCTCCGGCTCGGAGTCGGCCGACACCTCGCTGAAGATGGCCCGCGCCTACTGGCGCGCGAAGGGCCAGGCGGGCAAGACCCGACTGATCGGCCGGATGAAGGGCTACCACGGCGTGAACTTCGGCGGCATCTCGGTCGGCGGCATCGTCGCCAACCGCAAGCTGTTCGGCCAGGCGGTCGAGGCCGATCACCTGCCCCACACGCAGCCGCCCAACGGCAGCTTCTTCCGCGGCATGCCCGACAGGGGCGCCGAGCTCGCCGACGAGCTGCTCACGCTGATCGCGCTGCACGACGCATCGAACATCGCCGCGGTGATCGTCGAGCCCTTCGCCGGGTCGGCCGGCGTCATCGTGCCGCCGAAGGGCTACCTGCAACGCCTGCGCGAGATCTGCACCGCGCACGACATCCTGCTGATCTTCGACGAGGTCATCAGCGGCTTCGGACGCACCGGCCACTGGACCGGCGCCGAGGCCTTCGGCGTGACGCCGGACATCATCAACGTCGCCAAGCAGGTCACCAATGGCGTGCAGCCGCTGGGTGCGGTGATCGCCCGGCAGGAGATCCACGACACCTTCATGGCGGCCGGCGGGCCCGACTACATGCTCGAATTCCCGCATGGCTACACCTACTCGGCGCATCCGGTGGCCTGCGCCGCCGGCATCGCCTCGCTCGACCTGCTCGAGCGCGACGACGCGATGCAGCGGGTCCGCGAACTCGCGCCGGTCTTCGAGGACGCGGTGCACGGCCTGAAGGGGGCCCGGCACGTGGCCGACGTGCGCAACATCGGCCTGGCCGCTGGCATCACGATCGACTCGCTGCCGGGCGAGCCCGCCAAGCGCCCCTGGGAGATCGCGATGGCGATGTACCGCAAGGGCTTCTACGTGCGCTACGGCGGCGACACGATCCAGCTGGCCCCGCCCTTCATCAGCACGCCGGCGGAGATCGCGAGCCTGGTCGACGCCCTCGGCGAGACGCTGCAGGAAACCGCCTGAGGCTGCGGCGCTCTCGCCTTGCCGAACGGGCGCCCCCACGGGCGCCCGTTTCGCTTCCGGCCCGAAGGCGCGTGGCCCCTGCCCGACGCGCGACGCGCCGCTCGTCCGGGCCCGCCCGCCGCACGTCGCGGATCGCGCGTGCGTGAGACATCCGGCACAGGATCTTCCTTGTTCGGCCGAAAGAATCCGGTCGTGATCCGCCCACCCGGGCCGGTTTCAGCCGGCTTGAAGAGCCCCTGCCGATGCCATGTCCAGTCACCAACCCGTGCAAGGCCGAGCGCACTCGCCCCGCCCCCCGCACGGACAGAGCGGCGCCCTCGCCATGAGGCTGCTGCCGCGCGGCATCAGGCTGCGGATGACCCTGCTGCTGCTCGCGCTGCTCGTGGCAGTGCAGGCCGGCGCCTTCGTGGTCATCAGCCACCTCGGCACGCAAGTGGCCGGCAGCCCGGGCGACTCGCAGCTGGACGCCGCGCGCGACCGGCTGGAGCGCGAACTGGACGGGCGCGAGGCCTCGTTGAGCGAGGCGGCAGCGGCGATCGCATCGAACGCGACGCTGCTCGCGGCGGCCAGGGCGCGCAACGCCCGTCAGGTCCAGGGCCTTCTCGAGTCGCAAACCGCCCGACTCGCGGCCGACATCGTCGGCTTCGTGTCCGACGACGGCCGGTTCGCGCTGACGCGCGCCCGCGGGACCTGGTCGCGGCAGGCATTTCCCGGCTCCCTGTCGCTGTCGCCGGGTCGCCGTCCCGCAGTCGGCACCTTCGGCGATGTCCAGGGCCGTCTCTACCTGGTCGCGGTCTCGAGGGCCGGCGGCAAGGGTCCGGGGCACCGGGTAGTCGTCGGGCAGGCGATCGACGAGCGCCTGGCCGCAGCGCTGGCCGGGGCGCCCGGGGTCGAGCTGAGCGTCGCGAAGCGATCGGACGACGGAAAATGGCAGCTCGCGTCGCGCGGCGGCCGGCCGCTGCCGGAGATCGCCAACCCCTCGATCGCCGCGATGCTTCCCCCCGAAATCTCCGAACTGCTCGACGTCTTCCGCCCGCGCACCCACCGGACCGCGCGGATCGAGCTGCCGACAGGCGACACGGAGTCGGCGATCCTGCTTCGCCAGCCGATCGGCGAGCTGGAGAGCACCGTCGAGCTGCTGCGGGCGACCTTCGGCCTGGTGACGGCCGGGGGCATGCTGGTGTTCATGCTGGGCAGCGCGGTGATCGCCGCCTCGATCACGCGGCCGATCCGGCAACTCGCGGCCGCCGCGCAGCGCGTGCGCAGCGGCGACGCCGAGGCCAGCTTCGCGCTGGCTCGCCGCGACGAGATCGGCGATCTGGCCGACAGCCTCGAGCACATGCGCCGCGGCATGGCCGCGCGCGAGCAGGAGGTTTCGCGCCTCGCCTACCGCTGCACCCTGACCGGGCTGGACAACCGGGCGAGCTTCGCGGGCAAGCTCGAGCAGGCGGTGCACGACGCATCGCACAGTCACGACCCCGGCGGCGCGCGTTTCGCCGTGATGCTGATGGACCTGGACCGTTTCAAGTGGGTGAACGACACGCTCGGTCACCACTGCGGCGACCAGGTGCTCGCGATGGTCGCCGACCGGCTCCGGGATGCCCTGCCCCAAGGCCAGACGATCGCGCGCCTGGGCGGCGACGAGTTCGCGATCCTCGCGCAGACCGCCGACGGCAGGATCGACTACCTCGTGTCCTGCATCGGCCGGGCGCTGGAGTCGCCGATCACGGTGGCCGGCCAGAAGGTCGACGTCGGGGCGAGCATCGGCGTCGCGCACTTCCCCGAGCACGGGACCGCGCCGAGCGACCTGCTGCGCCACGCCGACGTGGCGATGTACGCCGCGAAGCGCCAGGGCGTGCTCTGCTCGGTCTACGACCCCGCGTTCGACACCAATCGGGAGCACCACCTGTCGCTGCTCTCCGAGCTGCGCAACGCGCTGGACAGGCCGGAGCTGCTGCTCGTCTTCCAGCCCAAGGTCGCGCTTCGCCCCGACCGGCCGACGGCCGGCGCCGAGGTGCTGATGCGCTGGGAGCACCCGACGCGCGGCCTGGTCGCGCCGGACGACTTCATCCCGTTCGCCGAGAAGACCGGCTTCATCCGCGAGATGACGCACTGGCTGCTGAAGCGCTCGATCGCGCAGGCGGCCGCCTGGCGAAAGGGCGGGCGCGAGGTGGAGCTGTCGGTCAACGTCTCCGCGCGCGACCTGGTCGACGATCTGCTGCCGCAGCGGATCGCCAGCCTGCTGGCGCTCGAATCGCTGCCGCCCAGGCTGCTGTGCGTCGAGGTGACCGAGAGCGCGCTGATCGAGGATCCGGACCGGGCAGCCGAGACCCTGCGCGCAGTGCGGCAGCTGGGCGTCCAGGTCGCGATCGACGACTACGGCAGCGGATTCTCGTCGCTCTCCTACCTGAAGCGGCTCGCGGTGACGGAGCTCAAGATCGACAAGTCCTTCATCGCCGGCATGGGAACCAATTCGCACGACAACGCGATCGTGCGCTCGACGATCGAGCTCGGCCACAGCCTGGGGCTGACCGTGACGGCCGAAGGCGTCGAGACCGAGCGCCAGCTGGCGATGCTCGAGGAAATGGGCTGCGACAAGGTGCAGGGATTCCTGTTCTCGCCGGGCGTGACGCGGGAACGTTTCGAGGAATCGCTGGAGAACCTCCGGCCGGCGCGCAGGGCGCGCAGTCTTGCCTAGCCGAGTGGCGGAGGGAGGGGGATTCGAACCCCCGAAGGGCTGTTAACCCTTACACGCTTTCCAGGCGTGCGACTTAAACCACTCATCCATCCCTCCGGAACCCGCCATTCTAGCAAACGAAAGGGCCGGCAAGCGCGCGGCCGGGCCGGCACCGCCGCTCAGGGCGCGCGCAGGTTCGGGTAGCGCAGGCTCTCGACCAGCTCCTGCGTGCGGGGATCGGGCACCGGCGTGACCAGTGAGACCAGGTAGATCACCACGAAGCCGAGCGCCACGCCGAAGACCCCGGCCGAGATCGGCTGGATGTTCCACCACAGCTCGGTGACCGGCGCGGTGCGCGGAATGCCGAGGAAGAGCTCGCGCAGCCAGGGCTGGTTCAGGGTCATGTAGTAGAAGGTGATGCCGAAACCGGCGATCATGCCGAGCGAGGCGGCGATGCCGGTCGTGCGCTTCCAGAACACCCCCAGCACCAGCGCCGGGAAGAAGCCGGCGGCCGCGAACGAAAAGGCGGCCGACACCAGGAACAGGATGTCCGCAGGCTTCTGGGACGCCACCAGGGCGGCCAGCACCGCCACGATCAGCAGCAGCATCTTCGACATCAGCACGCGCCGCGCCGCCGCCGCGTTCGGGTCGATCATCCGGTAGTACAGGTCGTGCGACAGCGCGTTGGCGATCGTGAGCAGCAGCCCGTCGGCGGTGGACAGCGCGGCGGCCAGCCCCCCCGCCGCCACCAGGCCCGACACGACGTAGGGCAGCCCCGCGATCTCGGGCGTGGCCAGCACCACGATGTCGCCGCCTATGGCGATCTCCGCCCGCTGGACGATCCCGTCGCCGTTCACGTCTTCGATCGACAGCAGCCCGGGGTCGACGCGGGCCCAGGAGTGGACCCATCCCGGCAGCTCGGCGAAGGCGGAGCCGGTGATCTCGCTGTAGACCACGAACTTGACCAGCACCGCCAGCGCCGGTGCGGTCACGTAGAGCAGCAGGATGAAGAAGATCGACCACGCGACCGAGTTGCGCGCCTCCCGGACCGACGGCGTCGTGTAGAAGCGCATCAGGATGTGCGGCAACGCGGCCGTGCCGACCATCAGGCAGAACATCAGCGCGAGGAAGTTCTTTCGGGCGTCGCCGCGCGCCTCGGCGTCGGCGCCCGGAAACGGCTCGGCGTGGCGCGCCAGCGGCGCCCCGCGTCCGGCCAGCGCGGCCTCGCGCTCCCAGGCGGCCACCGCCGCCGCCACGTCGCGCGGATAGACTGCAAGCGCGTCCTCGGCGCGCTCGATCGCGCCCGGGCTGCCCGAGGCCCGCGCCTCGATCAGCGCGCGCTCGAGCGACGCCCTGCCCTCGCTCCACGCCTGCGCCGGATTCTCGAGCTTTCGGGCGGCCGCCTCGGCGCGAGCGGTGAAGATCCGCCTGACCTCGTTCTCCTGGCGGTCGGCGATCAGCTTCTCCTCGAGCTGCGTGACCTTGGTGAGCTGCTCGCCGTAGGCGATCTGCGGCACCGGGATGCCGGTCTGCTTCACCGACAGCCACACCACCGGGATCATGTACGCGATGATCAGCACGATGTACTGCGCCACCTGCGTCCAGGTGACCGCCTTCATGCCGCCCAGGAAGGAGCACACGAGCACCCCGGCCAGCCCCAGGAAGATGCCGATCTCGAAGGGCACGCCGGTCAGGCGCGTGGTGATGATGCCGATCCCGTAGATCTGCGCGACCACGTAGGTGAACGAGCACAGGATCGCGATCAGGATCCCGATCAGGCGCGGGATGTGGCCGCCGTAGCGCGCGCCGAGGAAGTCCGGGATCGTGAACTGCCCGAACTTGCGCAGGAAGGGCGCGAGCAGCAGCGCGACCAGCACGTAGCCGCCGGTCCAGCCCATCACGAAGGCCAGCCCACCGAAGCCGGTCAGGTACAGGGTGCCCGCGAGCCCGATGAAGGAGGCCGCCGACATCCAGTCGGCGCCGACCGCCATCCCGTTGAACATCGCCGGCACCCGACGTCCGGCAACGTAGTACTCGGCGGCCTCGTTGGTGCGGCTGACGATGCCGATCGCGGCGTACAGCACAACGGTGGCGACCAGGAACACGTAGCCGATCGTCTGCCGCGGCATGCCGGCCTGCTCGAGCAGCGCCAGCGCGACCACGAACAGCGCGAACCCGCCGGTGTAGATGCCGTAGACGCGCCTGAGCTGCGCGCGGAAGGCCTTGCCGCTCGCGCCCCCGCCGTCCATCAGTAGTCCTCTTCTTCGCCGACGCCGTAGTCGCGATCCATGCGGTTCATGCGCCAGGCGTAGAAGACGATGATCGCGAAGTAGACGAGCAGCGCCCCCTGGGCGCCCATGAAGAAGGAGAACGGCCAGCCGAAGAAGTCGAAGGTGAGCCACGGCGCGCCGAACACCAGCACGAAGCTCACGAAGAACCAGATCGCCAGCAGCACCGAGGTCAGCCGCAGGCTCTTGCGCCAGTAATCGCGATGCCGCGCGCTCAGCCGCATCCGCCCTCCCCCGCCGCGGCGCAGACGCCGGTCTCGCGCTCGAGCCGGCGCGCGACCGCCGGTTCGAAGCCCGCCAGGTGCCGGATCGTGGCCGCGACCCGGTCGGCGCGGCCGAGCCGGTGATACGCGTGGGCGAGCTGGTACCAGCCGTAGGGCGACATCGGCTGCAGTGCGGTGTTGCGCTCGAGCAGGGGGATCGCGTCCGCGGGCCGGGCCATCGCGAGCATCGAGATCGCCTTGCCGTACCAGGCGCGGTCGAAGCGCTCGTCGAGCGCGATCGCCCGGTCGAAGGCCTGGTTCGCGCCGTCGTGATCGCCGAGCTGCTGGCGCGCGAAGCCCAGGTTGAACCAGGCCGAAGCCGGCGCGTCGCTCAGCGCGGCGCTTCGCTCCAGCCAGGGCAGCGCCGCGGCGTAGTCACCCGCGGCGGCCTTCAGGAAGCCGATCGAGGCCAGCGCGCGGGGATGGGACGGCGCGAGCGCCAGCGCCCTTCCCCACCAGCGCTCCGATGCCTCGCTCGCGCGCAGCAGGCGCGACAGCAGCGCCATACGGGCGCAGAGCCAGACCCGGAGCGCGATCATGGACGCGCGCGCGGCCCGCCCCGGTGACGATCAGTTGGCCTGCTTCAGCTGGTCGAGGATCGCCGGGTTCTCGAGCGTGGACACGTCCTGCGTGATCTCCTCGCCCTTGGCGACCGAGCGCAGCAGCCGGCGCATGATCTTGCCGGAGCGAGTCTTGGGCAGGTTCTCGCCGAAGCGGATGTCCTTGGGCTTGGCGATCGGCCCGATCTCCTTGCCGACCCAGTTGCGCAGCTCGTTGGCGATCTTCTTCGCGTCTTCCGCCGAGGGCCTGGCCTGCTTGAGCACAACGAAGGCGACCACCGCCTCGCCGGTCAGGTCGTCGGGGCGCCCGACGACGGCTGCCTCGGCCACCAGCGGGTTCGACACCAGCGCCGACTCGATCTCCATCGTGCCGAGCCGGTGGCCCGACACGTTGAGCACGTCGTCGATCCGGCCCATGATCCAGAAGTAGCCGTCGAGGTCGCGGCTGGCGCCGTCGCCGGCCAGGTAGTAGCGGCCCTTGAAGTCGTCCGGGTAGTAGCTCTTGCGGAAGCGGTCGGGGTCGCCCCAGATCGTGCGGATCATCGACGGCCACGGCTTCTTGATGACCAGGAAGCCGCCCTTGCCCTTCTCCACGTCGGCGCCGGTCTCGTCGACGATCGCCGCGGCCACCCCGGGCAGCGGCATCGTGCACGAGCCCGGCTTGAGCGCGTGAACGCCCGGCAGCGGCGTGATCATGTGGCCGCCGGTCTCGGTCTGCCACCAGGTGTCGACGATCGGGCAGCGCTCGCGCCCGACGTTCGTGTAGTACCACATCCAGGCTTCGGGGTTGATCGGCTCGCCGACCGAGCCGAGCAGCCGCAGCGAGGACAGGTCGTACTTGCGCGGATGGTGGTCGGGACTGGCCTCGCCGGCCTTGACCAGCGACCGGATCGCGGTCGGCGCGGTGTAGAAGATCGACACCTTGTGGCGATCGATCATCTCCCAGAAGCGCCCGGGGTTCGGGAAGGTGGGCACGCCCTCGAAGACCACCTGCGTGGCGCCGCACGCGAGCGGGCCGTAGGCGATGTAGGTGTGCCCGGTGACCCAGCCGATGTCGGCGGTGCACCAGAAGACGTCTTCGGGCTTGATGTCGAAGGTCCACTTCATCGTCAGCGCGGCATGCAGCAGGTAGCCCGCCGACGAATGCTGGACGCCCTTGGGCTTGCCGGTGGATCCCGAGGTGTAGAGGATGAAGAGCGGGTGCTCGGCGCCCACCCACTCGGGCTCGCACTGCGCGGGCTGGCCGGCGACGACCTCTTCCCAGCCGAGGTCGCGGCCGGGCTGCATCGCCACGTTGCCGCCGGTGCGCCGGAAGACGACGACCTTGCGGACCGCGTCGCAGCCGCCCATCGCGAAGGCCTCGTCGATCGCGGGCTTGAGCGGAATGTGCTTGCCGCCGCGCACCTGCTCGTCGGCGGTGATCACCAGCGTGGCGCCGGCGTCGATGATCCGCTCGTGGATGCTCTTGGCCGAGAAGCCGCCGAACACGACCGAGTGCACGATGCCCAGCCGCGCGCAGGCCTGCATCGCCACGACGCCCTCGATCGACATCGGCATGTAGACGATCGCCCGCTCGCCCTTCTTGAAGCCCATCGCGCGCAGGCCGTTGGCGAAGCGACAGACCCTGTCGTGCAGTTCACGGTAGGTGACCCGGGTCACCTTGCCGTCGTCGGACTCGAAGACGATCGCGGTCTTGTTCTCGACCGGCGTGCCGAGGTGCCTGTCCAGGCAGTTCCAGGAGACGTTCAGTTCGCCGTCGTCGAACCACTTGAAGAACGGCGCGTTGGAGTCGTCGAGCGCGCGGCTGAAGGGCTTGCGCCACACCAGGTGCTCGCGGGCCAGGCGGGCCCAGAAGCCGGCGTGGTCCTTCTCGGCCTCGGCGCAGAGGGCCTGGTACTGGTCCATTCCCGCGATCGCGGCCTGCTCGACGAAGCTCTGGGGCGGCGGGAAGAGACGCCCTTCCTGGAGCACCGATTCGATCTGAGCGGACATGTCCCATCCTCCATCTTTTTTGCTGGATTTCCACTTATACAAGAAAAATTCTGCGCAGACTGCCTTACGGACGCCTTACGGAGAGCGGCCGCGCGGGGGCCTGCCGCCCGGCCGGGAGCCATCGGCAAATCCGCTAAACTCGGCCCGATTTCCGCGAGGACCGACCCATGACCGTCATCAAGCAGGACGACCTGATCGAATCGGTGGCCGCCGCGCTGCAGTTCATCAGCTACTACCACCCGCGCGACTACATCGAGCACCTCGCGCGGGCCTACGAGACCGAACAAGGCCCGGCCGCGAAGGACGCGATCGCGCAGATCCTGACCAACTCGCGGATGTGCGCCGAGGGCCATCGCCCGATCTGCCAGGACACCGGCATCGTCAACGTGTTCCTGAAGATCGGCATGGGCGTGCGCTTCGAGGGCTTTTCCGGCTCGATCGCCGACGCGGTCAACGAGGGCGTGCGCCGCGGCTACCTGAACCCGGACAACACGCTGCGCGCCTCGGTGGTGGCCGACCCGCAGTTCGAGCGCAAGAACACGAAGGACAACACCCCCGCCGTGATCAGCATGGAGCTGGTGCCCGGCGACACGATCGACGTGACCGTGGCCGCCAAGGGCGGCGGCTCGGAGAACAAGTCCAAGCTGGTGATGATGAACCCGTCGGACTCGATCGTCGACTGGGTGCTCAAGACCGTCCCGACGATGGGCGCCGGCTGGTGCCCGCCCGGCATGCTCGGCATCGGCATCGGCGGCACCGCCGAGAAGGCGATGCTGATGGCCAAGGAATCGCTGATGGACCCGATCGACATGTTCGACCTGCTGAAGCGCGGGCCGTCGAACAAGGTCGAGGAGCTGCGCATCGAGCTCTACGAGAAGGTCAATGCGCTGGGCATCGGCGCGCAGGGCCTCGGGGGCCTGACCACGGTGCTCGACGTGAAGATCGCGATGTTCCCGACGCACGCGGCCTCCAAGCCGGTCGCGATGATCCCGAACTGCGCCGCCACCCGGCACGCGCACTTCGTGCTCGACGGCTCGGGCCCGGCCTACTGCGAGCCGCCGCCGCTGTCGGCCTGGCCGAACGTCAACTGGACGCCCGACGTGAAGGCCTCGAAGCGGGTGAACCTCGACACCCTCACGGAGGAAGAGGTCGCGTCGTGGAAGCCCGGCCAGACGCTGCTGCTGTCCGGAAAGATGCTGACCGGCCGCGACGCCGCGCACAAGCGCATCCAGGACATGCTCGCCCGCGGCGAGAAACTGCCGGTCGACTTCACGAACCGGGTCATCTACTACGTGGGTCCGGTCGACCCGGTGCGCGACGAGGCGGTCGGCCCGGCCGGCCCGACCACCGCCACCCGGATGGACAAGTTCACCGAGATGATGCTGTCGCAGACCGGCCTGATCGCGATGATCGGCAAGGGCGAGCGCGGGCCCACCGCGATCGAGGCGATCCGCCGGCACAAGGCCGCCTCGATGATGGCGGTCGGCGGCGCGGCCTACCTGGTGTCGAAGGCGATCCGCAGCGCGAAGGTGGTCGGCTTCGCCGACCTGGGCATGGAAGCGATCTACGAGTTCGAGGTCCAGGACATGCCGGTGACCGTGGCGGTCGACTCCAGCGGCACCTCGGTGCACCAGACCGGCCCGGCCGAGTGGCAGGCGCGGATCGGCAAGATCCCGGTCGCGACCGCCTGACCGGTCGCCGGGGACCGACCGCCCGGGCCCTTTCGCCCCGGATTGGGGCGCCCGCCCCCGCCGCGGGGCGGGCACGATTCCTGCATTCCATCTGCCGGGGCGCGCGGGGCGCGGCCGCCCGGATCTCGCGGTAACATTCCGCGAAGCCGGCTTTCGGGCCGGCTCCGGAACGGCGCATCCCAACGCGTTGTCGTACACCAAACAGCGGAGGCTTCACATGGCAGTCAGTTTCAGGCTCAAGTCGGTCATCGCGGCGGGCATCGTCGCGTTCGCCGCCTTCCAGGGCCCGCAGGTCGCGGCGCAGGAGAAGGTTCTCAAGGTCATCCCGCACTCGAACCTGGCCATCCTCGACCCGATCTGGACCACGCAGTACATGGTCCGCAACCACGGGTACATGATCTACGACACGCTGTTCGGCACCGACGCCAAGAGCCAGATCAAGCCGCAGATGGTCGACTCCTGGACGGTCAGCGACGACAACCGCCTGTGGACCTTCAAGCTGCGCAAGGGCCTGGTGTTCCACGACGGCGCGCCGGTCACCGGCGAGGACGTCATCGCCTCGCTGTCGCGCTGGGGCAAGCGCGACGCGATGGGCCAGAAGCTGTTCACCTTCGTCGAGCGGCTCGACTCGCCTGCCCCGGACACCTTCCGGATCTTCCTGCGCGAGGCCTGCGGCTTCGTGCTCGAGGCGCTCGGCAAGCCCTCGTCGAACGTGCCCTTCATCATGCCGAAGCGGGTCGCCGAGACCCCGGCCGACAAGCAGATCGACGACTACACCGGCTCGGGCCCGTACGTGTTCGTTCGCGACCAGTACAAGCCGGGCGACAAGGCGGTCTACGCGAAGTTCGACAAGTACGTGCCGCGCAACGAGCCGCCGTCGGGCACCGCCGGCGGCAAGAAGGTCTACGTCGACCGGGTCGAGTGGAACCTGGCGCTGCGCGACGCGCAGCAGCAGGTCAACGCGCTGATCCGCGGCGAGGTCGACATGATCGAGCAGCCGGCCTTCGAGTCCTACGCCGCGCTGCGCGCCGACCCGAACGTCGAGATCGTCGACAACAACCCGCTCGGCTTCCAGTACATGCTGCGCTTCAACCACCTGCACAAGCCCTTCGACAATCCGAAGGTCAAGGCGGCGGCGATCATGGCGCTCAACCAGGAGGCCTTCCTGAAGGCGCAGGTCGGCGATCCGAAGCTGTACAAGGTCTGCGCGTCGATGTTCACCTGCGGCACGCCCTACGCGTCGAACGCCGGCGCCGAGGCCCAGAACCTGGGCAAGGGCAACCTGAAGAAGGCGCAGGAGATGCTGAAGGCCTCGGGCTACGACGGCACGCCGATCGTGGTCATGAAGCCGACCGACCTGGCCTCGATCACCAAGCTGCCCGACGTGGCCGCCCAGCTGCTGCGCCTGGCCGGCTTCAAGGTCGACCTGCAGTCGATGGACTGGAACACGCTGGTCTCGCGCCGCGCGAAGAAGGACCCGCCGGCCCAGGGCGGCTGGAACATCTTCGCCACCGCGTGGGTCGCGCCCGACATCTGGAATCCGCTGACCAACGCGGCGATCGGCGCCGGCGGCGACAAGGCCTGGTTCGGCTGGGCCAACTCGCCCGAGATCGAGAAGCTGCGCGACCAGTTCGCGCGCGAGACCGACGACGCCAAGAAGAAGTCGCTGGCCCAGCAGATCCAGAAGGCCGCCTTCGAGTACGGCACGCACGCGCCGCTCGGCGAGTACGTGCAGCCGGCGGCCGTCCGCAAGGGCGTCAAGGGCGTGGTTTCGGGCCCGGGCAACTTCTACTGGAACATCCAGAAGTGAGGTCCCGGCGGCGGCGCCCCGCAGCGGGCGCTGCCGCACCGGTCTTCGGACCGGCGGCCTGACCGCGGGGCCGGCTGAGTCCGGCCCCGTGCCGTTTCGGGCGCCGGCGGCGCGCGCGCCGCCCTTCCCTCCGGAAACGAATCGATGACAGGTTTTCTGATCAAACGGATCGCGGCCACGATCCCGGTGTTGCTGATCGTGGCGGTGCTCGTCTTCCTTATGCTCCGGCTCACGCCCGGCGACCCGGCCGCGATCATCGCCGGCGACGCCGCGAGCCCCGAGAACATCCAGCAGATCCGCGAGCAGCTGGGGCTCGAGAAGCCCTTGCCGGTGCAGTTCGGCATCTGGTTCTCGAACCTGCTGCAGGGCGAGCTCGGCGAGTCCTACTACTTCAAGATGCAGGTCACCGAGCTGATCGCGCAGCGGCTGGAGCCGACCTTCGCGCTCGCCTTCGTGACCATCGTGCTGGCGGTCGCCGTGTCGGTGCCGCTCGGCGTTCTTGCCGCCTGGCGGCACGGCGGCTGGATCGACCGCGCGCTGATGGGCTTCTCGGTGCTCGGCTTCTCGCTGCCGGTGTTCGTGCTCGGCTACCTGCTGATCTGGCTGGTGTCGATCAAGCTCGAGTGGCTGCCGGTGCAGGGCTACTCGCGGCTGGCCGACGGCATCCTGCCCTTCCTGCGGCACATCATCCTGCCGGCGCTGGCGCTGGCGGTCATCTACATCGCGCTGATCGCGCGCGTCACCCGGGCCGCGGTCGCCGAGGTGCTGACCGAGGACTACGTGCGCACCGCGCGCGCCAAGGGCCTGCCCGAGATGCGGGTGCTGATCCGCCACGCGCTGGCCAATGCGGCGGTGCCGATCGTGACGGTCATCGGCATCGGCATCGCGCTGCTGATCGGCGGGGTCGTGGTCACCGAGTCGGTGTTCGGCATCCCCGGGCTGGGCAGGCTGACCGTCGACGCGGTGCTCGCGCGCGACTTCCCGACGATCCAGGGCGTGATCCTGTTCTTCTCGTTCGTCTACGTGCTGATCAACCTGCTCGTCGACCTCTCGTACCTGGTGTTCGACCCGAGGATCCGCTACTGATGACCCAAGCTCAAACGACCCCGGCCGACGACACGCTGTCGGTCGAAGCGGCCGACATCGTCGAGCGCCCCTCGGTCTGGAAGCGGCTCTCGCGCAACTGGAGCGTGCGCATCGGCGGCGTGGCGCTGGCCGTGCTGGTCGCGATCGCGCTGGCCGCGCCGGTGCTCGGCACCGTCGACCCGACGCTGTTCGACCCGTCCAGCCGCGACCTGCTGCCCGGCGAGACCGGCGAGATCATGACGATGGAAGGCGAAATGGTCGCCCACGAGTTCATCATGGGCTCCGACTCCTTCGGTCGCGACATCTACAGCCGCGTGATCTACGGCACCCAGGTCTCGCTGATCGTGGGCATCGCCTGCGCGCTGGTCTCGACCTTCCTCGGCGTGCTGGCGGGCCTGGGCTCGGGCTACATCCGCTGGCTCGACGGCCCGCTGATGCGGGTGATGGACGGGATCATGGCGATCCCCGGCATCCTGATCGCGATCGCGCTGGTCGCGCTGTGGAAGGCCAGCCTGATGACCGTGATCGTGGCGATCGCGATCCCGGAGATCCCGCGGGTCACGCGGCTGGTGCGCTCGCTGGTGCTCACGATCCGCGAGGAGCCCTACGTGGAGGCCGCGCTGTCGCTCGGCACGCCGGGCTGGAAGATCATGTTCGGCCACATCCTGCCGAACACGATCGCGCCGCTGATCGTGCAGGCCACCTACATCTGCGCGTCGGCCATCCTGGTCGAGGCGATCCTGTCCTTCCTGGGCGTGGGCCTGCCGACCGACATCCCGACCTGGGGCAACATCATGGCCGAGGGCCGGGTGCAGTTCCAGCAGTATCCGCACAACGTGTTCTTCCCCGGCATCTTCCTGGCAGTCACCGTGCTGGCGGTGAACATCCTCGGCGACGGTCTGCGCGACACGCTCGACCCCAAGATGGCCAAGCGGGTGTAACGCAATGAACGCTTCCGAAATGAACAAGGAAACCCGCGACGCGCCCGCTGCCGGCCAGGCGCCCGGCGCACCGGGGAACGGGCCCGTCCTCGAGATCCGCGACCTGTCGATCGCGCTGCCCCGCGGTGGCGACCGCAAGCGGGCGGTGGCCGACGTGAGTCTCACGGTGAACCGCGGCGAGATCGTCTGCCTGGTCGGCGAGTCCGGCTCGGGCAAGTCGGTGATCGCGCAGGCGGTCATGGGGCTGCTGCCCAAGCAGCTGCCGGTGCTCGGCGGCGAGATCCTGCTCGAAGGCGAGAACATCGCGCGGGCCAGCGAGGCGCGGCTGCGCGAGCTGCGTTGCGTGCGCATGTCCATGATCTTCCAGGAGCCGATGACCGCGCTGAACCCGGTCATGCGCTGCGGCGCGCAGATCGACGAGGTGCTGGCGATGCACACGAAGCTGGGCGCCGCCGAGCGGCGACAGCGGGTGCGCCAGGTGATCGAGGAGGTCGGCCTGCCCGACCCCGACCGGATGTACGACTCCTACCCGCACCAGCTTTCGGGCGGCCAGCGCCAGCGGATCATGATCGCGATGGCGCTGATCCTCGAGCCGGTGCTGCTGATCGCCGACGAGCCGACCACCGCGCTCGACGTGACCACCCAGGCGCAGATCCTGCGGCTGATCGCCGACCTGCAGCACAAGCACGGCACCGGGGTGCTGTTCATCACCCACGACTTCGGCGTGGTCGCCGAGATCGCGAACCGGGTCGCGGTGCTGCGCCTGGGCGACATGGTCGAGACCGGCACCAAGCAGGCGGTGCTGACCGACCCGCAGCATCCGTACACGAAGATGCTGATCGGCTCGGTGCCCGGCATCCACCCGAAGCACCGCGGCGCCGACGAGTCCGCACCCGTCGTGCTGAAGACCGACAAGCTCGCGAAGGTCTACTCGAGCGGCGGCTTCCTGCGCGCCAGGCACGAGGTGCGCGCGGCCACCGACGTGTCGCTGCAGATCAGGCGCGGGCAGACGCTCGGCATCGTAGGCGAATCGGGCTCGGGCAAGTCCACGGTGGCGCGCTGCATCGCGCGGCTGATCGACCCCACCTCCGGCAGCGTCGAGATCAGCGGCGAGAACATCGCGCGGATGTCGCACCGCGACCTGCGGCCCTTGCGCCGGCGCATCCAGGTCGTGTTCCAGGACCCGTACCGGTCGCTGAACCCGCGCCGCACCGTCGGCGAGTCGATCATCGAGGGGCCGCTGAACTACGGCACGCCGCGCAGCCAGGCGATGGCCCGCGCCCGCGAGCTGATGGAGCTGGTCAGGCTGGACCCCGCCGCGCTCGACCGCTACCCACACCAGTTCTCCGGCGGCCAGCGGCAGCGGATCTGCATCGCCCGAGCGCTGGCGATGGAGCCCGAGCTGCTGATCGCCGACGAGGCGGTGTCGGCACTCGACGTGTCGGTGCAGGCGCAGGTGATGCGGCTGCTCGACGAGATCCGCGACCGGCTGCACCTGGCGATGCTGTTCATCACCCACGACCTTCGGGTGGCCGCGCAGGTCTGCGACCACGTGATGGTGATGTCGAAGGGGCAGGTGGTGGAGTACGGGCCGGCGGGCGAGGTGTTCGGGAATCCGAAGCACGAGTACACGAAGGCGCTGTTCGCGGCGGCGCCGGGCCGAGACTTCGCGTTCGCGACGGGCTGACCGCTCGGGGGGCCTGCGCCCGGGCAGCGAGCAGGGGCCGGCTTTTCCGGACACGGTGCTGCGGCCCCGCTTCGCGGGGCTGCCCTCGCCTTCGTCGTCCGCGGCGGCTCGGGCGCAACTCGCGATTCCGTCGGAATCGCTCAGACAGCGCCCTCGCTGATCGCCGCTCCCTTCCGAAGCGCTCGGCTGGCACAGTGTCCGGAAAAGCCGGCCCCTGCTCCCTGCCCTGGAGGTTCCGACGTTCGGTCGGTCAGCGGGCCGCGAACGCTGTAGCGTCGCGGCCTTGGTTGCCAGGGCGACACCGCGGCTGGCGATGCCGTCGGGACGTGCTTCGTCACGCCCGACGAAGAGCACGACATCCAGGGCCGGTCGGGGACGAGCCCGCGCTCGGGCGCCTGTGCAAGGCGAGCGCTTCGGAAGGGAGCGGCGATCAGCGAGGGCGCTGTCTGAGCGGTCCCGCAGGGACCGCGAGTTGCGCCCGAGCCGCCGCGGACGACGAAGGCGAGCGAACCCCGCGAAGCGGGGCGCAGCACCGGCGCCCGAGCGCGGGCTCGTCCCCGACCGGCCCGGGCGCGCGCCCACTGGCGGCTCCGGTAGAATGCGCGGCTTCTTCGGAGAGCCACCCAAACAGGGATCGCTCGATTGGAAGCCTTTCTCGTTTCGACGGGTATCGTCGCGCTCGCGGAAATCGGCGACAAGACGCAGCTGCTGTCCTTCATCCTCGCCGCCAAGTTCCGCAAGCCCTGGCCGATCGTACTGGGCATCCTGGTGGCCACGATCGCCAACCACGCGTTCGCCGGCGCGATCGGCACCTGGATCACCTCGCTGATGAGCCCGGAGACGCTGCGCTGGGTGCTCGGCCTGTCCTTTCTGGCGATGGCCGCCTGGATCCTCGTGCCCGACAAGTTCGACGAGAAGGACGCGAAGCTCGCTCACATGGGCGTGTTCGGCACCACGCTGGTCGCCTTCTTCCTGGCCGAGATGGGCGACAAGACGCAGATCGCGACCGTGGCGCTGGCCGCCCAGTACCACGCCTTCGTCGCCGTCGTGGCCGGCACCACGCTCGGCATGATGATCGCCAACGTGCCGGCCGTCGTGCTCGGCGACCGCATCGCCCACCGTCTGCACGTGAAGCTGGTCCACGGCATCGCGGCGGCGATCTTCACGGTGCTGGGTATCGCGACGCTGCTGGGCGCGGGCGAGCGACTGGGCTTCTAGCACGACCTCCAGGGCGCACGCTGCAAGGCGAGGCGCAGGTCCGGGCGCACGCCGCAAGGCGAGGCGCAGGCCCGGGCGCACGCCGCAAGGCGAGGCGCCGCCCCGCTCGCCCTAGCCGCGCTCGCGATTGCGCACCGTGATCTGCTCGTTCAGCGTCCAGTAGTCGTACAGCCAGCCCAGGCCGAACAGGCCCAGCGTGAGCAGGTAGAGAATGCCGGTCAGCCACTTCCCCATGTACATCCGGTGCACGCCGAGCAGGCCCAGGAAGGTGAGCAGGATCCACGCCACCGAATAGTTGATCGGCCCGTCGTGGAAACGGAAGTCGGCCTGCCGGTCCATCGAGGGGATCAGGAACAGGTCGATCAGCCAGCCGATTCCGAGCAGGCCCAGCGTGAAGAACCAGATCGTCCCGGTCACCGGCTTGCCGTAGTAGAAGCGGTGCGAGCCGGTGAATCCGAAGATCCACAGCGCGTAGCCGACGACCTTCGAGTGCGTGTCCGGGACCTGGGTCATGCCGGTCTCCCCCTTGCCTGCGTCAGGCGATCGGCGGCCGCACCTTGTGCCAGTCGGTCGCCGCCTCGTACGCCGCCGCCGCGCGCAGGCACAGGTCCTCGCGATGGTTGGGCGCCACCAGCTGCAGCGCGATCGGCAGCCCGTCGTCGCTGAACCCGCAGGGCTGAACGATCGCCGGCTGCTGGGTCAGGTTGAACGGGTAGGAGAACGGCGTCCACCAGGTCCAGTCCTGCACCATGCCGATGTCCAGCCCGTTGGGCGGCTCGGGCATCACGCGCCCCACCGCGAAGGGCAGTACCGCGGTGGCCGGGGTCAGCATCAGGTCGTAGCGCTGGGCCAGCCTGGCCATCGCCAGCGCGATCTGGGCGCGCTTGAGTTGCGCGTCCATGAAGTCGGCGATCGTGTAGCGCTCGGCGTAGTCGATCACCTCGCGAAGCCCCGGGTCGAGCCTCTGCAATTTCTCCTCCGGCAGCCGGTGCAGCAGGTGGCGCGCCGAGCTGAACCAGTGCACGCGGAACACGTCGGCGCAGTCGTCGAAGCCCGGGTCCACCCGCTCGACGATCGCGCCGAGCTCGGCGAACTTCTTCGCGGCGGCATCCAGCGCGTGCTCGATCCGGGCGTCGACCCACTTCACGTAGCCGAGCCGCGGGCTGTAGGCGATCCGCAGGCCCTTGATCCCGTCGGCGCGCCGGCCGGCCGCGACGTCGGCGCTCCAGTCGCGGTCGGTGGGCGGCAGGGACATCCAGTCGCGGCTGTCGGGGCGCGCGATCACCTCGAAGAGCCGCGCGCAGTCGGCAACCGTGCGGGTCTGCGGGCCGATGTGCGCCACTGTGCCCATCGGCGACAGCGGGTAGGCCGGGATGCGACCGAAGTGCGCCTTCAGGCCCACGGTCCCGGTGAACGCGGCCGGGATCCTCACCGAGCCTCCGCCGTCGGTGCCGACCGCGAACGGCCCCAGGCCGGCGGCGACCGCCGCCGTCGCCCCGCCGGACGAGCCGCCGGGCGTGGTGTCGAGACGCCACGGGTTGCGGGTGATGCCGTAGACCGGCGAATCGGTGCTGCCGCGCCAGCCGAACTCGGGCGTGGTCGTCTTGCCGAGCAGCACTGCGCCGGCCTCGCGCAGCCGCGCGGTGGCCGGCGCGTCGACGTCCCACGGCCCGGCCGGGTCGGTGGTCAGCGAACCGCGCAGCGTGGGCCAGCCCTTCGTGAGGATCAGGTCCTTGATCGAGGCCGGCACGCCGTCGATCGGGCCGAGCGGCTCGCCGCGGAGCCAGCGCGCCTCGGAGGCCCGCGCGTCGCTCATCGCCGACTCGTGATCGACCAGGCAGTAGGCGTTGAGCCGGGGGTTCAGCGCGTCGATCCGGTCGAGGATCGCGCGGGTCGCGTCGACCGGGGACAGCTCGCGGTCGCGATAGGCCTTGGTGAGCTCTTCGGCGCCGAGCCAGGCGATCTCGTCGTGCTTCATCGGTGGGGTCTCCAGGATGGCATGGCCGCTCGCCGCGGACGGCGTTCCGCTCGCAGCGTAGCAAAGTGGCGCGGCGCCGCGCCTTCCTCTACGCTCGCGGATCCGGAAATCGACACGACAGGACCAGCGGAAATGGCACGGATCGCCGTAGGCGGCATGCAGCACGAGACGAACACCTTCGCGCCTTCGAAGGCCGACTACGCTGCCTTCGAGGACGGTGGCGGCTGGCCCGGCGTACAGGTCGGCGACTCGCTGTTCGACGCGGTCGCCGGCGCCAACATCCCGGTGCAGGGCGCGATCGAGGCGCTGCGCGCGGCCGGCCATTCGCTGGTGCCGCTCGCCTGGGCCGCGGCCTCGCCGTCGGCGCACGTGACCGTCGATGCCTTCGAGCGGATCGTCGGCGCGCTGACCGAGCGGCTGCGCGCGGCGCTGCCGGTCGACGGCGTCTACCTCGACCTGCACGGCGCGATGGTCACCGAGCACCACGACGACGGCGAGGGCGAGATCCTGCGCCGCGTGCGGGAGATCGTCGGGCCCGACGTGCCGGTCGTGGCCAGCCTCGACCTGCACGCCAACGTGACCCGCGGCATGGTGGCCCACGCCGACGCGCTATCGATCTACCGCACCTACCCGCACGTGGACATGGCGGCCACCGGCGCCCGCGCCGCCGGCCTACTGACGCGGATGCTGGCGACCGGCCGGCGCTTCGCGAAGGCCTACCGCACGCTCGACTACCTGACCGGCATCCCGTCGCAGAGCACCTTCATCGAGCCGGCCAACGGGCTGTACGCGCTGCTGGAGCGGATCGAGCAGCGCAGCGGCGTGGCGCTGTCGTTCGCGCCGGGCTTCCCGATGGCCGACTTCCCCGAGTGCGGAATGTCGGTGGTCGGCTACGGCGACAGCGAAGCCGCGACCCGCGCGGCGGTCGACGAGATGGCCGGCGCGGTCGCCGACGCCGAGAAGGACTTCGCGCTGGCCCTGCTGACGCCCGACGAGGCGGTCGAGCGCGCGATGGCCCGCGGCGCGCCGGGCGCGCCGGTGGTGCTGGCCGACACGCAGGACAATCCGGGCGCCGGCGGCAACGGCGACACGACCGGGCTGCTGGCGGCGCTGATCCGGCATCGCGCGCAGGACGCGGTGCTCGGCATGCTGATCGACCCGCCGTCGGCGCGCCGCGCCCACGAGGCGGGCCAGGGCGCCACGCTGGATTTCGCGCTGGGCGAGATCTCCGGCGTGCCCGGCCACGTTCCGCTGGCCGGGCGGTTCACCGTCGAGCGGATCGGCGACGGCCGCTTCACCTGCACCGGGCCGATGTTCAAGGGCTTCCGGATGCAGCTCGGCCCGATGGCGCTACTGCGCTCGGAAGCCGCGCCCGGCATGCGCGTGGTGCTCGCTTCGAGCAAGTGCCAGGCCGGCGACCAGGAGATGTTCCGGCACCTTGGCGTGGAGCCGATCCGCCAGCGGATCGTGGCGCTGAAGAGCTCGGTGCACTTCCGCGCCGACTTCCAGCCGATCGCCCGCGAAGTGCTGGTGGTGCGCTCGCCGGGCCCGGCGCTCGCCGACCCGGCCGACTTCCGCTGGACCCGCCTGCGCCCCGGCATCCGGATGCGGCCGCTCGGGCCGGTTTTTGGCGGCGCCTGAAGCCCGGTTTACACTGCCCCCCACCATGAGCTACCTGCTGATCGACATCGGCAACACCTTCCTGAAGTGGGGCACCTATGGCGAGGCGCCGGCCGAAGGCCGCGCGCTGGCGCTGGACCGGGCCCAGCTCTTCGGACGGGTGCTGCACGAGGAAACCTCGATGGTGATGGCCGAGTGGCGTCGCCTGCCGACGCCGTCGAAGATCGTCATCGCCAACGTGGCGGGCACCCGGGTCGTCAACCCGGTGCTGCGCGCGCTCGAGGTCTGGCCCGACGCCCCGGAACCGCACTGGGTGACCTCGAAGGCCGAGCAGTGCGGCGTGCGCAACGGCTACCTGAACCCGGCCGCGCTGGGCGTGGATCGCTGGGCCGCGATGATCGGCGCGCGCGCGATCCTCGGCGAGCGCCCCGCGCTGGTCGTGGTGTGCGGCACCGCCACCACGATGGACCTGCTGACCGCCGAAGGCGAGTTCGTCGGCGGCGGGATCATGCCCGGCCTGGGCCTGATGGTCCGCGCGCTGCACCTGAACACCGCGACCCTGCCCGACGCGCAGGGCGACTACGTGGACTACCCGAGGCAGACGGTCGACGCGATCGCGTCCGGTTGCGCGCATGCGCAGGCCGGCGCGGTCGAGCGCCTGTACTTCCTGCACAAGCGCAAGCATCCGGACCTTCGCTGCATCATCTCCGGCGGTGCGGCCCGCACGCTGGGCCCCCGGCTGACGATCGAGTTCACCTACCACGAGAACCTGGTGCTGGAAGGCCTCTACCAGATCGCCGCCTCGCTGCCCTGAGCCGCCTGCGCACGCGATCCTGAGCCTTCCCCCTTCCCGCTTCCCCCTTCCCTCCCCACCCATGCCCGATCACGACGCAATCGCCCTCGCCGAGCGGATCGCCGCCGGCCAGCTCGGCGCCCTCGAGGCCCTCGACGCGGCCATCGCCCGCTGCGAGGCGGTGAACGCCGAGATCAACGCGGTCTGCAACCCGGTCTACGAGCTGGCACGCGAGCAGGCGCGCGCGATCGACGCGGAACTCGCTCAGGCCCGCAAGAACGCCGGCGGCATCCAGGCCCTGCGCCGCCAGCGTCCGTTCCTCGGCGTGCCCAGCCTGCTGAAGGACCTGTCTACCCCGGCGATCGGGATTCCGTCGACGATGGGCTCGCGGCTGTTCGGCCGCATCGACTGGCCGGTCGACGGCGCGCTGGTGGAGCGCTATCGCCGCGCGGGCTTCGTCCTCTTCGGCCGGACCACCAGCCCGGAGATGGGCATCAGCCCCTCGACCGAGGCGCTCGCCTACGGCGGGCCGACCCGCAATCCGTGGTCGACCCGGCACAGCCCGGGCGGCTCGAGCGGCGGCGCCGCTGCGGCGGTCGCCTCGGACATGGTCACGATCGCCCACGCGTCGGACGGCGCCGGCTCGATCCGGATTCCGGCGACCAACTGCGGCCTGTTCGGCCTGAAGCCCAGCCGCGGCCTGATCCCGGCGGGTCCGCTGGCCGGCGAAGGCTGGGGCGGGCTCGCGACCGAGCACTTCGTGACCCGCTCGGTGCGCGACAGCGCGCTCGCGCTCGACGTCTCGGCGGGTGCCGACATCGGTGCGCCCTACGCGTCCCCCGCCCGCCCGGCCTCTTACCTGGCCGAGGTCGAAGAGGCGCTTGCCTGGCTCGATGCGCCGGCAGGTCGGCGGGCGCCGCTGCGCATCGCCTGCACCTGGCGGACCTTCGACGGGGAACCGGTGCATCCCGAGGTCGAGGCGGCAGTCCGCGAGGCTGCCCGGCTGCTCGAGTCCTTCGGTCACGTCGTCGAAGAGAGCGCGCCGCCGGTGCGCACGCTCGACGTGCTCGAGCCGATGCTCGAGGTGATCGCCAGCGGCACCGCGATGGCGGTCGACGTCTTCGAGCGCAAGCGCGGCCGGCCTGCCGGCGAAAACGAGCTCGAACCCACGACCCGTTCGGCCGTGGCCTTCGGCCGCAGCCTGTCGGGCCCGCGCTACCTGGAGTCGCTGTCCACGCTGCACCGGCTCACCCGGCAGGTGGGTCCTTTCATGCACGGCGACGGGAGCCCGGACTCGGGTTACGACCTGATGCTGAGCCCGGTGCTGGCCAGCCCGCCGATCGAACTCGGCCGCATCGCGATGAGCCACCCGGACTTCATCGAGTACCGGATCGGCCCGAACGGGATCATCCGCTACTCGCCGTTCACGCCGCTCGCGAACGCCACCGGCCAGCCTTCGGCGGCGGTCCCGTTCGCGCGCGGTGAGGGAAATCTCCCGATCGGCGTGATGCTGACCGGCCGCTTCGGCGAGGACCACCGCGTGCTGCAGGCGGCCGCGCAGATCGAGCGGGCGCGCCCCTGGCCGGCCTTCGCGCCCTATCGACGCTGAGCGGCCCGCTCGCCTCGGGCCATGTCGATGCCGGCCAGCAGCAGCAGGCCCACCACGAAGAACAGGCCGGTGCACAGGATCGCCACCCGGTGGTTGCCGGTGGTGAGCCAGGTCACCAGGCCGTAGGTCAGCGGGCCGACGATCGCCGCGACCCGCACCGCCAGCGCCCACAGCCCGAAGAATTCGGCGAGCCGGCCGGCCGGCGCCAGCGCCCCGACCATGGCCCGTCCGCAGGACTGGCTCGAGCCCATGCACAGGCCGGCCAGCACTGCGGCCAGCCAGAACATCGCGAGGCTGCTGCCCAGTCCGGCGACCAGCACCATCGCGATCCAGCCGACGAGGGTGAAGGCCAGCGAGCGCCGGTGCCCGAGACGGTCCTGCAGGTAGCCGAAGCCGAACGCGCCCAGCGCCGACGCGATGTTGACCACGAAGACCAGCGCCATCGTCTGCGTCTGCGTGAAACGCATGACCTGCTCGGCGTAGACCGCCGCCAGCGCGATGACGACCGCGATGCCGGCCTGGTAGAAGGCCCCGCAGACGAGCAGCCTGCGGAAGTCGACGAAGCGCCCCGACTCGCGCCAGGTTCGGCGAAGCCGCGCGAGCGCGTCGCCCAGCCCCGCGCCGGCCGCCCCGGCCTGCGGCACCGCACGCTCGCGCAGCAGCGCGAAGGTGGGCACTGCCGCGATCGCGAAGACCGCCGCGGTGATCAGCATCGTGACCGGCACGAAGTCGGCGGCGCCCTCGCCGCGCGCCTGGGCCGACATCACCCAGGCCAGCGACAGGCCGAGGGTCAGCATGCCGCCGAAGTAGCCGAAGCTCCAGCCCCAGCCCGACACCCTGCCCAGCGCGTGCGGCCTCGCGAGTTCCGGCAGGAAGGCCGCGACCAGGGACTCGCCGGTGTTGTAGAACCAGTTCGCGACGACCACGAGCAGCATGGCCATCACCACGCTGCCCGGCTGCGCGAGCGCGAGCCCCGCCGTGCCGAGCACGCAGCCGAGCGTGGAGAGCAGCAGCAGCGGCTTCTTGGCCGCGCGGGCGTCGGCCCACGCGCCGATGGCCGGCATCGTGAGGATGACCAGCAGGCTGGACAGCGCCAGCGCGCCGGTCCACGCGAGCGTGGCCCAGGGCGCGTTGCCGGCCACCGCGCCGACGAAGTAGGCGTTGAACACCGCGGTCAGCACCACCGTGGTGAAGCCCGAGTTCGCGAAGTCGTACATCGACCACGCGAAGACCTCGCGCGGCGCGACGCCCGGGTTCAGCGCATCCTTGTCGAAGATCGCCATCGTGCGTCGCAGCCTCCAGTGAGGTGAGTGATGCGGGGCGGTGCGCCTGCCCCGGGCCGCCAGCCGTTCAGCCGAGCTTCAGCGCCGCGATGCCCGCCTTGCCGATCTGGACGTCCTCGCTCGACTTGACGCCCGACACGCCGACCGCGCCGACGCAGTGGCCGTCGACGACGATCGGCACGCCCCCCTCCAGCATGCCCTCGATCTCGGGCGCGGACAGGAAGGAGTAGCGGCCGCCGTTGATCATGTCCTCGTAGCCCTTGGTCTCGCGCCGGCCGAGCGCGGCGGTGCGCGCCTTGGCGGGCGCGATGTAGCTCGAGATCGGCGCGGCGCCGTCCAGGCGCTGCAGCCAGAGCAGGTGGCCGCCGTCGTCGACCACCGCGATCGTGACGGCCCAGCCGTTGCGGCGGGCTTCGGCCTCGGCGGCGGCGGCGATCGCGCGGGCGTCGTCGGTACTGAGGAAGGGCTTCGTGTTCATGCTGGCTCGATTCCTGGCAGGGGGCGAAAAAGCGCCGATTGTATCGATCGGCCCGCTCCGCTGCGCATCGGCCCTCCCCTCAGCGACCCGTCAGGCGGTACCAGAGCCGACCCAGCACTTCGTGCGACGCACGGTAGGCGAGCGCCGCCGCGCTGCCCGAGGGCACGAGGTCCTGCAGGCCGAACTCGAAATCGCCGCCGGCGAACCCGTGCGGCGCCGGCAGCACGGCCAGGCCGGCCTTGCGGAACGAGGATTCCGCGCGCGGCATGTGATAGGCGTGGGTGACCAGGATCACGCGGCGCACCCCTGCCTTGCCCAGCATCTCGGCCGCGTTGCGGGCGTTCTCGCCGGTGTCGCGCGAGCTTTCCTCGACCCAGCGCACCGGCGTGCCGAACGACTGCTCGAGCGCGCGCTTCATCAGCGAGGCCTCGCTGGCCATGCCCTCGCGCGACACCCCGCCGCTGACCAGCACCGGCAGGCGCGTCGTGCGCGCGACCCAGGCGCCGTGCGCCAGCCGCTCGAGCGTCAGGGGCCTGACGAGCGCCTTGTCCGGCGTTTCGCGTCCGTCGCGGCGGCTGCCGCCGGCCAGGATGACGATCGCCTGAGGCGGCTCGCGGCCCGCCATCGCCGCGCGCAGCGACTCGACGGTCTGGCCGCGTTGCGCGCCGCCCTCGGCCAGCGACGCGAGCCACCACGCGCCGGCGCCCGACGAAAACACCCAGGCGGCGAGCAGGCCCAGCCAGGCGAGCAGGCGGCCGGCGCGCGGCGATCGGCGCAGCAGCAGCAGCCCCAGCGCCGCGACCAGCAGCGGCAGGGCGGGCGGCAGCAACAGCGCGCCGAGAAGCCGGCGCGGCAGCGCCGCGTCGACGCCTGACGCCAGGCCGGCGGCGAGCACCGACAGCTGGCCGGGCAGTTGGCCGAGCCAGGCCAGGACGCTTTCGATCTCCACGGCCGCCTCAGCGCGGCGCGAGCGCGGCGCGCACCTGGTCGAGCGCGGCGGCGTCCTCGATCGTGGTCAGGTCGCCGGCCTCGCGGCCTTCGCAGAGGGCCTGGATCGAACGGCGCAGCACCTTGCCCGAGCGGGTCTTGGGCAGCATCGTCACGAAGTGGACCCGCGCCGGGCGCGCCACCGCCCCGAGCTGGCGATCGACGGTGGCCATCAGCTCGCCTTCGAGCGCGAGCCGGTCGGCGTCGGCCTGCACCCGCGACGGATCCTTCAGCACCGCGAAGGCCACGGCGACCTGTCCCTTCAGCGCATCGGCCACGCCGACGACCGCGCATTCGGCCACGGCCGGATGGCTCGACAGGCTCTCCTCGATCTCGCGGGTGCCGAGCCGGTGGCCGGCGACGTTGATCACGTCGTCGGTGCGGCCGAGGATGAACCAGTAGCCGTCGGCGTCGCGCATGCCCCAGTCGAAGGTCGAATAGGCCTGGCGCCCCGGAATGCTGGCGAAATAGGTGTTCACGAAGCGCTCGTCGTCGCGCCAGACCGTCTGCATGCAGCCCGGCGGCAGCGGCGGGACGATCGCCACGACCCCCTTCTCGCCGGGGCCGACCTCCTCGCCGGTGCGTTCGTGCAGCAGGCGCACGTCGTAGCCGTACATCGGCATGCCGGGCGAGCCGAAGCGCGGCGGGGTCTTCTCGATGCCGTGTGCGAGCGTCAGGATCGGCCAGCCCGTCTCGGTCTGCCAGTAGTTGTCGATGACCGGGCAGCCCAGCCCCTCGGCGATCCACCTGGCGGTGGGTTCGTCGAGCGGCTCGCCGGCCAGGAACAGCGCGCGCAGCGACGAGATGTCGTGGCGCTTGAGCCAGGAAGGATCCTGCTTCTTCAGCACCCGGATCGCGGTCGGCGCCGAGAACATCAAGGTGACCCGGTGCTTCTCGACCAGACGCCAGAGGATGCCGGGATCCGGGCGCAACGGCGTGCCTTCGTAGACGATCGTGGCCATGCCGGCGATCAGCGGGCCGTAGACGATGTAGGAGTGCCCGACCACCCAGCCGATGTCGCTGGACGAGAAGTAGGTCTCGCCGGCCTGGCCGCAGAAGATGTGCTTCATCGACGCCGCCAGCGCGACCGCGTAGCCGCCGACGTCGCGCTGCACGCCCTTGGGCTTGCCGGTGGTGCCCGAGGTGTACAGCGTGTAGCTGACTTCGTTCGACTCCAGCCAGGTGACCGGCACCTCGGCGTCCAGGTGCTTCTCGCGCAGCGCGGCCCAATCGTGGTCGCGCCGGTCGACGCGGACCATCGGCGCCAGGCCGCGGTCGACCAGCAGCACCGCGTTCGGCGAGTGACTGGCGAGTTCGAGCGCCTCGTCGAGCAGCGGCTTGTAGGCGATCACCTTGCCGTTGCGCGAGCCGGCGTCGGCGCTGACGATCAGCCTGGGCTCGGCGTCGTCGATCCGGCTGGCCAGGCTGTGCGAGGCGAATCCGCCGAACACCACCGAATGGATCGCGCCGATCCGGGCGCAGGCGAGCATCGCGACGACCGCCTCGGCGATCATCGGCATGTAGATCAGCACCCGATCGCCGCGCCCCACGCCGAGCTCCTGCATCGCGGCGGCCATCCGGTTGACCTCGCGGTGCAGCTCGCGAAAGCTCAGCGTGCGCGACTGGTCGACCTCGGAGGACTCCCAGATCAGCGCCGGCCGGTCGCCGAGCGTGGCCAGGTGACGGTCGACCGCGTTGTGGCAGAGGTTGGTCTGCCCGCCGACGAACCAGCGGGTGAACGGCAACCGGGAATCGTCGAGCACCCGCTCGAAGGGCACGTGCCAGTCGATCAGCCTGGCCTGCTCGGCCCAGAAGCCCTCGCGGTCCTCGATCGATCGCCGGTGGAATGCCGCCAGCCCGGCCGCCTGATCGGCGGCCCCGACGTTGCCCGGGCCCGGTGCCTGCGCTGCGCTCATCGTCCCCTCCTGAATGCTCGCCCGCGTCCGGCGCGGGCCGATGCCTGTGCCGGACATTCTACGGACGAGGCTTGCGCGGGGCTTACCGGCGCGTTTTTGACAAGGGGAAAATCGATCGTTTACGCTTCGCCGATGCGCGGCGGACCGATTCGTTCGAAGATGTTCCTGGCTTCGGCCATCCTGCTCGCGGCCGTCGCCGTGCAGCCGGGGCGCGCGCTCGCGGCCGAGCCGGCCGCCGTGACGCTGGCCGCCGAGCCGTCCGTGGCCGAGGGCCAGCGCCCGAATGCCGCGACCGAACTGGTGCTGCGCTCGCTGTCGCTGCTCGGTGTCAACTACAAGTGGGGCGGCAACTCCCCCGACAGCGGCCTCGACTGCAGCGGCCTGGTACGGCTGGTGTACGAGGAAACCCTAGGCAAGGTGCTGCCCCGCCGCTCGGTCGAAATGAGCCGCGAGGGCGAAGCGGTGAGCCGGCACGAGCTGAAGCCCGGCGACCTGGTCTTCTTCAACACCTTGCGCCGCGCCTTCTCGCACGTGGGCATCTACATCGGCGACAACCAGTTCGTGCACGCCCCTTCCAGGGGCAAGCAGGTGCGCGTCGAGTCGCTCGACAGCGGCTACTGGTCCAGGCGCTTCAACGGCGCCCGCAGGCTGCTCGCCGCCGACGACCACGCGCCGGCCGCGGCGTTCGAGCGGCCGCGCCAGTCATTGCCCGCCGCTCAGCGGATCGAGCTCGGCGAGCTCTGAGCCTTCGCCTCGGCGCCGCTCCCGGCCAGCGCCGACTTCAGGCTGCACACCGAACGCCTGCAAGCGACGATTCGCACGCCCTGCCGGCGGGCCGCCTCGCGGTAGCCGCGCATCACGTTGTGCCCGAGGAAGTCGGTGAACAGGATCAGCAGGTCGATGCCCGCCGGCATGCTCGGATCCGCGCGCTGCGCGGCGCGGTCCCTGCCGGACACGTGACGGGCGATCCCGATCCCGTGACCCGCCAGCAGTTCCGGGATGTTCCCCAGCCTGTCGGCTCCTACGATCAGTGCCTTCATCGTGATTCGCTCCTTCCCGGTTCGCCCCGATGCTAATGCGAATCCTCATCATTCGCAGACATCGCGTCAACTGTATTGCGAATCTTTCTCGTTTGTATTAACCTGAGGTCGTTCCATCCACAGTCAGATCACCGACGACGACACGACCATGATCCGAAAGACCCTCTCCTCCGCCCTGCCCGCCGCGCTGGCGGCCGCGCTTTCGCTGGCGGCGCCCGCCGCCTCGGCCCAGGCCGACAAGGTGCTGAACCTCTACTCGGCCCGCCACTACCAGACCGACGAGGCCCTGTACGCCGAATTCACGAAGCAGACCGGCATCAAGATCAACCGGATCGAGGCCGGCGACGAGGCGCTGCTCGAGCGCCTGCGCAACGAGGGCGCCAACAGCCCTGCCGACGTCGTGCTGCTGGTCGACGCGGCCCGGCTCTGGAAGGCCCAGATCGAAGGCCTGTTCCAGCCGGTCAAGTCGAAGCTGCTCGACGAGCGCATCCCGGCGCACCTGCGCGGCAAGGACGACGGCAAGGGCGCCGAGTGGTACGGATTCGCGACCCGCGCGCGCGTGATCGTCTACAACAAGGCGTCGGTGAACCCCGACATGGTGCGCAACTACGAGGACCTCGCCCGCCCCGAGCTGAAGGGCAAGGTGTGCACCCGATCGGGCGCGCATCCGTACATGCTGTCGCTGATCGGTGCGATCTCCGAGCACGTGGGCGAGCAGAAGGCCGAGCAATGGGCGAGCGGCGTCGTGGCCAATTTCGCGCGCAAGCCGCGCGGCGGCGACACCGACCAGGTCCGAGCGGTCGCGAGCGGCGAGTGCCAGGTCGCGCTGAGCAACAGCTACTACCTGGTGCGCCTGATGAAGTCCGACAAGCCGGCGGACCGCGCGGTGATGGAGAAGGTCGGGGTGATCTGGCCGAACCAGGCCACGACCGGGACCCACGTCAACGTGTCGGGCGCCGGCGTCGCGAAGAACGCGCCGCATCGCGAGGCCGCGATCCGCTTCCTCGAGTACCTGGCCAGCGACAGCGCCCAGCGCTACTTCGCCGACGGCAGCAACGAGTGGCCCGCCGCCAAGGGCGTGCAGTCCACCAATGCGGCGCTGCGCTCGCTCGGCGAGTTCAAGGCCGACGACCTGTCGGTCGCCTCGATCGGGCGCGCGCAGGTCACTGCGGCGAAGATCGTCGACCGGGTCGGCTGGCGCTGAGCGCGGCCCGTCCGCGCCGTATCGGCGCGGCTGCGAGAAACGAAAAAGGCGCGCCAGAGGGCGCGCCTTCCTGCGTTCGGCCACCGACCGGATTCGCCCCGGCCGCTGGCGATCGCAGCCTCGCTCAGCAGGCGGCGATCACCTTGATCTCCACCTTGTAGTCCGGCGTTGCGAGCTTCGCCTCGACGGTGGCGCGCGCCGGCGTGTGGCCCTCGGGCACCCAGGCGTCCCAGACCGAGTTCATCGCGGCGAAGTCGGCCATGTCGGCCAGGAAGATCTGCGCCTGCAGGATCCGGGTCTTGTCGGTGCCGGCCTCGACCAGCAGGCGGTCGATCGCCGCGAGCACCTGGCGGGTCTGGCCGACGACATCCTGCTTCGGATCCTCGGCAACCTGGCCGGCCAGGTAGACGGTGCCGTTGTGGATCACGGCCTCGGACATGCGCTTGCCCACGTGCAGACGCTGGATCGTCATGTTCACTCCTCGTTGAGAAAATCTTGCACCGCGGCGATCTGCTCGTCGGCGATCAGGGTCGGCGCGTGGCCGACCCCGTCGAACTCGACGACCCGGGCGCGCGGGCCGCGCGCGCTCATCGCCGCCACCACCTGCGCGGGCAGGATGTCGGAGTTCGCGCCCCGGATCGCCAGCGTCGGGCAGGCAATCGCGTCCCACATCGGCCACAGGTCGGGCTGCGGAAGGCCGGCGAGCGCGCGGAACGGCACCGCGATCGCCGGGTCGTAGTGGTAGCCCCAGCGCTCGCCCTTGCGGATCACGTAGTGCCGCGACAGCAGCCGGAACTGCGCGTCGGTGTGCGGGCCGAAGTCGCGCATCAGTTCGCGCAGCGTAGCCTCGCCCTGCTCGAAGCTGTCGAACGACGGGTCGTCGCCGACGTAGCCGGCGATCCGCTCGAGGCCCGCCGGGTCGATGTGCGGGCCGATGTCGTTGAGCACCAGGCGGCCGATCGGGTTGCCCGGCAGCGAGGCCAGGGTCATGCCGATCAGGCCGCCCATCGAGGTGCCGACCCAGTCGACCTTGTCGACGTCGAGGCGCGCGATCAGCGTGACGCAATCGGCCAGGTACTGCGGGATGCCGTAGAGCATCGGGTCGGCCAGCCGGTCCGAGCGTCCGCGCCCGGCGATGTCGGGGCAGACCACCCGGTGGCGCTCCGAGAGCCGCGCCGCCAGCGCGTCGAAATCGCGCCCGTTGCGGGTGAGCCCGTGCACGCAGACGATGGTGCCCTTCCCCGCCGGGCCGCCTTCGCGGGCGTCCCACTGCCAGTAGGCGAGCCGGTGCAGCCCCTTCGGACTGGCGCAGGTGACGTGCCGCAGGACGGGTTCGGGAAGCTGGGGCGTTTCGGACTGCATCGCGGGCTGGGTCGGCTCGGGGCGGGGCGCGGGCGGTGCCGCGATCGGCACCCGCTACCGGGCAAGGGACGGCGAGCGCCGGAGGACTAGAATCCCGGGAATTGTACAAGGGAGCGAAGATGATCGAAGGCAAGCTGGCACTGGTCACCGGCTCGACGAGCGGAATCGGCCTGGGCATCGCCGACGCGCTGGCCGCGCGAGGCGCCAACGTGGTGCTGAACGGTTTCGGCGACGCCGCCGAGATCGAGCGGCTGCGCGCCGACATGGAAAAGCGGCACGGCGTGAAGGTCGAGTTCGAGCACGCCGACCTGATGAAGACCGCCGAGGTCGAGTCGCTGGTTTCGCGGCTGGTCGCGCGGCACGGCGCGATCGACATCCTGGTCAACAACGCCGGCATCCAGCACGTGGCGCCGGTCGAGAGCTTTCCGGCGGACCGCTGGGACGCGGTGATCGCCCTGAACCTGTCGGCGGCCTTCCACGCCACCCGCTGCGCGCTGCCTGGCATGCGCGAGCGCAACTGGGGGCGGATCATCAACATCGCCTCGGTGCACGGGCTGGTCGCCTCGGTCGAGAAGGCGGCCTACATCGCCGCCAAGCACGGCATCGTCGGGCTCACGAAGACGGTGGCCCTCGAGACCGCGCGCACCGGCGTCACCTGCAATGCGATCTGCCCCGGCTGGGTGCTGACGCCGCTGGTCCAGAAGCAGATCGACGCGCGAGCGGCCGCCGCCGGCATCAGCGTCGACGAGGCCAAGGTGGCGCTGCTCTCCGAGAAGCAGCCCTCGCAGGAGTTCGTGACGCCGCAGCAGCTCGGCGAGCTGGCGGTGTTCCTGTGCTCCGACGCCGCCAGCCAGGTGCGCGGCGTGGCCTGGGCCATGGACGGCGGCTGGACCGCGCAGTAGACCAGGCCGGCTGCGGGCGATCCCCCGACGTCGGTCACTCGCGGCATCGCACCTCCGGGAGCGTTCGCCCCGCGGTCAGTCCACCCGGATCCGCCAGTAGCGACGATCGTCCCGGCGCAGCCGGGTCACGAGCGGCGGTCGGCCCGCACCGCGCAGCGTGACCGAGACGGCGCCGTCCCGGTCGGTGCGCAGCAGCTCGATCCCGGCCGCCCGGTAGCGGGCCTGCGCCTTGTCGCCGGGGTGACGGAAGCGGTTGCGGTAGCCGGCCTGGGCGATCGCCAGCGCCGGCGCCACCGCGCGCAGGAAGGGCAGCGACGAGGATCCGTTGCTGCCGTGGTGCGGAGCGACCAGCAGGTCGGCCCGCAGCGCGTCGGACCCGAGCTTCTCGACCAGGAAACGCTCCTGGGCGCTCTCGATGTCGCCGGTCAGCAGCACGACGCCTGCCGGCGACGCGATCCGCAGCACGCAGCTGCTCGCGTTCGTTTCCGACTTCCGGGACGTGGTCCGCTCGGGGCCCGGGTGCAGGAACTCGAAGTCGACCTCGCCCCAGCGCCAGCGGTGCCCGCGCCAGCAGCGGTGGCGCGTCGCCGCGCCGGCCAGCGCGGGGTGATCGTCGTCCAGCGAGCTGGCGACCCAGTCGACGGTCACGCCGGCCAGCACGCTGGCGCTGCCGCCGGCGTGGTCGTCGTCGGCGTGCGAAACGACGACCGCCTCGAGCCGCTCGATGCCGCGCGCACGCAGCCAGGGCACGAGCACGCGCGCGCCGGCCTCGGACCCGCCGCCATAGCGCGGCCCGGTGTCGAAGAGCAGCCGTCCGGCCGGGGTCTCGACGACGATCGCCGAGCCCTGCCCGACGTCGAGCGCATTGACGACCAGGCTGCCCGGCGCCGGCCGCGCATCGGCCTGCGCGAACAAGGGCAGCAGCGCGGCGAAGGCAGCGGGCCGCCCGGGCAGGCGGAAGGGGGCGAGCAGCGCCGCAATTGCCGCCGCAGCGGCGAGCGTGACCGGCCAGGGCGGTGCCGGCAGCACCGCGATCGCGAATCGCGGCTCGGCCAGCGGGACCAGCGCGTCGAGCAGCCAGCCGGTCGCCGCGCAGACACCGGCCAGCACCGCCGAACCGAGCGGCGGAAAGGGCATCAGCAGCGCGGTGCCGAGCAGGGCCAGCGGCGTGATCACGATCGACACCAGCGGGATCGCGAAGGCATTGGCCAGGGGCCCGACCAGCGAGAAGCTCGAGAAGAACAGCGCGCCGAGCGGCAGCAGCGACAGGGTCGCCGCCCACTGCGTGCGGATCGCATCGGCAAGGGTGGAGCCGAGCCGGGCGCGCCAGCTCCGGGACGCGTGCCGGCCGGCGCTCGGCACCGGCACCTCCCGGGTGCCGTACCAGACGATTGCCGCCACCGAGGCGAACGACAGCCAGAACCCCGCCGACAGCGGCGCCCAGGGGTCCAGCAGCGTGACGACCGCCGCCGACAGCGCGAGCAGGCGGGCGAGCGACTGGCTTCGCCCGCCGAGCAGCGAGAAGCCGGCCACGGCCAGCATCCAGCAGGTGCGCTGGGCCGGGATGCCCCAGCCGGCCAGCGCCGAATAGCCGAAGGCCACCGCCAGCGCGAAGCCCCACTTCAGCCGGTCGGCCGGCAAGCGCTCCAGCATCGCCGATCGCCCGATCGCCGGATGGCGAAGCGCCCGGCGCGCGAGGCCGCCGGCCATGCCGGCGAGCATCGTGATGTGCAGGCCGGAAATGCTCATCAGGTGCCCGACGCCGGTCCGGTTGAAGGTGTCCCACCAGCGACCGGGAATCGCCGCCTGGTCGCCGACCGACAGCGCCGCGACCACGCCGGCCGCATCGGCCCGACGGTCGGCCAGCGCGGCCAGGATCGCGTCGCGCAGGACCGTGCGCAGCGCCTCGATCGCGGGACCGGGGCGCCAGCTGCGGCCGGCGAGCCGGCGGTTGGGCCAGGCCGGGTCGCGGCCGGCGCGCACGTAGCCGGTGGCCGCGATGCCTTCCTCGAGCGCGCGCAGCTCGGCGTCGAACGCATTGGCGTTGAGCAGCGCATGCGGCCGCTTGAGGCGGACCGTGAGCTGCCATCGCTCGCCCGGCCGGGGCGAGTCGGCGAGCGGCGCCGGCGGCGGCTCTTCGGGGCCTGCCGCGCCGGATCGCGACGCGCCGGATCGGCCCGCTCCGAAATGCCGGTACCAGGCGAGCCGGACGTCGAGTCCGGCCGGGCAAGCCGGGGCTCGCGCGGTGGCCGGATCGACGCAGGACTCGATCCGGAACGTGAACCGCTCGCCCCGCTCGAAGGACTGCGGCATTCCGGTCACGTGCCCGTGCACGACGAAGTCGACGCCCTCCTGGGCGGCGACGATCCGCGCGCCGAGCGCCAGGTCGGCACGCAGCATGGTCCAGCCCGCCGCGGCGACGAAGAGACCCGCCAGGCGCAGCGCCGCCAGGCCCTCGCGACGTGCCGCGGCGAGGCAGGCCAGCCCCGCGACGATCGCCGCGCTCGCCACGCCGGCGGGCGGCAGCGCGGGCAATCGGTGCACGGCCAGCGCAGCGAGGAGCACGGCCAGCGGCAACGGGGGCAACCAGGGCTCGAGGCGCCCGAGCAGGGCAAGCCCGCCGAGCCGGCTGAACCGGGCGAGCCCGCCGAACCGCTGCAATGACGGCCAGTCGTGCATCGGCCCATGCTGGCCGAAGGCCGACCCGCGCGCATCGGCCGGATGGCCGATCCCGATGGCCGATCCCGATGGCCGATCCCGATGGCCGATCCCGATGGCCGATCCGCGGGCCCTGCGTCGTCAGGCCAGCGGGGCCACTCCGGCGAGCCTCGGCAGCACCCGCAGCGCGTTCGCGCCGGTCTGCGCGCGAACCGCCTCGGGCGATTCGCCGCGCAGCGCGGCGAGTTCGGCGCAGATCCTTGCCGTTTCGGCCGGCTCGTTGCGGCCGCCCGCCAGCCAGGCCGGCGGGATGTCGGGCGCGTCGGTTTCCACGACCAGCGCCCGCGCCGGAAGGCTTGCCGCGAGCCCCCGGATCCGCAGGGCCCGGTCGAAGGTCATCGCGCCGCCGAAGCCGAGCGCGAAGCCGAGGTCGACGAATTGCCCCGCCTGTTGCGCGCTGCCGTTGAAAGAGTGAGCGATGCCGCCGGGCGGCCGGTAGCGGCGCAGCTGCTTCAGGATCGCATCCTGCGCGCGGCGCAGGTGCAGGATCACCGGCAGGCCGAACTCGGCGGCCAGCGCGAGCTGGGCCTCGAAGAAACGCAGCTGCCTGTCGCGATCGAGCCCCGGCACGAAGTGGTCGAGCCCGATCTCGCCGATTCCGACGAAGCGCGGATCGGCGATTGCCGCCTCGACCTCGCGCCCGAGCGAGGCCAGGTCGTCGTCCCGCGCGCGGTCGACGTACATCGGGTGGATGCCGAGCGCGTAGGCGATGCCGGGCCGCGAGTGCGCGAGCGCGCGCACCGTGGCGAAATTGCCCGCATCGACGGCCGGCACGACGATCAGGCCGACGCCGGCCGCGATCGCTGCGTCGACGACCCGGTCCCGGTCGGCGTCGAACTCGGCCGCGTCGAGGTGGCAGTGAGTGTCGATCAGCATGGACCGATTGTCGCAGGCCCGGCGGGCCGGTGCAGCCCGCTCACGCAGCCGCGCGAGCGCCGCTATTCAGCGATGCGGCCGTCGCGCAGCGTGATCGTCCGGTCGAGCCGTTCGGCGAGGCCCATGTCGTGGGTCACGACCACGAAGGCGGTGCCGAAATGCGAGGCCAGCTCGTTCATCAGCGCGAACACCCCGGCCGCCGTCGCGCTGTCGAGGTTGCCGGTGGGCTCGTCGGCCAGCACTGCCCGCGGCTGCGTGACCAGCGCGCGCGCGAGCGCGACCCGCTGCCGCTCGCCGCCCGACAGCTGGCCCGGCACGTGCGAGACCCGCGCCGCGAGCCCGACCCGGCCGAGCATCTCGCGGGCGGCGTCGCGGGCCTGCCCCGGCGGCATCCGCCGGATCCGAAGCGGCATCGCGACGTTGTCCAGCGCGGTGAACTCGGGCAGCAGGTGATGGAACTGGTACACGAAGCCCAGCAGCCGGTTTCGCCGCGCGCCGATCTCGGCCTGCGAGAGGCCCGCGATCGGCTCGCCGAGCCAGCGCACCTCGCCCTCGCTCGGCGCATCCAGGCCGCCGAGCAGGTGCAGCAGCGTGCTCTTGCCCGAGCCCGATGCCCCGACCACGGCAACGCGTTCGCCGGCGCCGATCGCCAGGTCGATGCCGTGCAGCACCGGCACCGCGATCTCGCCGTTCCGGTAGGTCTTGCGCAGGCCGCTGCAGGCCAGGACCGCCGTCTCACTCATGGCGCAGCGCCTCGGCGGGCCGCACGCGCGAGGCGCGCCAGCTCGGGTACAGGGTGGAGCCCAGTGCCAGCACGCAGGCGGTCAGCCCGATCCGCGCGACGTCCTCGGCGCGCAGATCGCTCGGCAGGTGGCTGATGAAGTAGATGCCCTTGGGAAGCACCTCGAAGCCGAACAGCGACTCGACGAAGCCGACCACCTGCCCGACGTTCAACGCGAGCAGCACGCCGAGCAGCACGCCCGACAGCGTGCCGAGCAGGCCCACCGAAGCGCCCTGCACCACGAAGATCTTCATGATAGAGGCGGGCGAGGCGCCCAGCGTGCGCAGGATCGCGATGTCGGCCTGCTTGTCGGTGACCGTCATCACCAGCATCGACACCAGGTTGAACGCGGCGACCGCGATGATCAGCGTCAGGATGATGAACATCATCCGCTTCTCGATCTGCACCGCGGCGAACCAGTTCCGGTTCTCGGCCGACCAGTCGCGCACGTACAGGTCTCCGGTCAGCATCCGCGTCAGGTCGGCGGCCACCCGCGGCGCCTGCATCATGTCGTCGGTCTTCAGCCGCACGCCGGTCACGCCGTCGACCCGGAACAGCCTGGCCGCGTCGTCGATGTTCATCAGCAGCAGGCTCGAGTCGTACTCGAAGTGCCCGGCCGCGAACACGGCCACCACGGTCAGCTGGCGCAGCCGCGGCACCAGGCCCGCCGGGGTCGCGGTGCCCTGCGGCGCGATCAGCGTGAGCTTCGAGCCGACGTCGAGGAAGAGCTGGCTGGCCAGCTCGCGGCCGATCGCCACGCCGAACTCGCCGGGCCTGAGCTCGGAAAGCGCGCCGCGATCCATCTTCGCCGCGAATTCGGCGACCTGTGGCTCGAGCGCGGGGTCGATGCCGCGCACCAGCACGCCGCGCACGCTGTCGTCCACGGTGAGCATCGCCTGCCCGGCCACGTAGGGCGCGCCGCCGATCACCCTCGGATGCTTGCGCGCGTCGGCGAGCACCTTCTGCCAGTCGTGAAGCGGCTCGCGGCCGGCGAACACCTCGACGTGCGAGAGCACCGACAGCATGCGATCGCGGACCTCCTTCTGGAAGCCGTTCATCACCGACAGCACGACGATCAGCGCAGCCACGCCGAGCGCGATCCCGGCCACCGACAGCGCCGAGATGAAGGAGATGAAGCCGTTGCGCCGCCCGGCGCGCCGGCTGGCCCGCGTGTAGCGCAGGCCGATGAAGAGTTCGTAGGGGGTATGCATGACGGACGCGGCAGTTTGCCACAGCGCCCTGGCGCGAGGCCCTAAAATGCGGTCGTGACGATCACGATCCTGTGCGCCGGCGCGCTCGCCCTGCCGGGCGGCGCCGACGACGATGCCCGCCCTGCCCTGCTCGCCCGCCACGCGCCGCCCGACGACGGCGCCGCGGCGCGCCTGCTCGCGCGCGCCCGCGCGGCGCAGCGCCTCCGGGACGACTCGCTGACCCCCAGCGAGCTGCCCGACGAAGCCTGGCTGCGCGCGCGCTTCGCCGCCGCGCCCGGCACCACGATCGCCGCCCATGCGGCGCACGCGCTGGCCGGCGGCGACGCGGTCCGCGGCGCGGCGCCCGCCGCGTCCGGCGCATTGGCGGCTCCCCCGGTCCTGCCGGACTCGCCGACGCTGCTGGTCCGGCCGGTGCACCTGCACGTTGGCCTGGACCATCTGGTGCTCGCCACGCCGCAGGCCGGGGAGATCGGCGCCGACGAAGCGGCGGCGCTCGCCGGCGCGGCGAACCGGCTGTTCGCCGACGACGGGCTGGTCTGGTCGCCCGAGGCGCCGCACGCCTGGACGCTGAAAGCGGCCAGCGAGGCCGGTCGCGCCCGCCTGAACGCGCTGGCCGGGCTGGCCTGCCGCAGTGCGAGGCTTGCCTCGGGACGCAACATCGACGCCTGGCAGCCCGAGGGCGAGGCCGCTCGCCAGTGGCGCGCGATCGTCAACGAATTGCAGATGCTGTGGTTCGAGCACCCGGTCAACCTGGCCCGGGAAGCCGACGGCCGGCCCGCGCTGAACAGCGTGTGGCTGGAAGGCAGTCCGGGAGTGGCGGGCAGGCGCGCGTTCGACGCGGTGGTCACCGCCGACGACGCGGTCGCCGGCCTCTCGCTGTCGGCCGGCAGCGAGGTCAGCGCGCTCGATCCGCTCGCCCCGCCGGAAGACTTCGCGCGCCTGGTGGCGATCCAGGAGAACGCCGAGGCGATCCTGCTCGACCCGGGCTGGTGGCGTGTCGCGGTCGCCCGCGCCGATGCCGAGGCCTGGCGCGAGGCCTGGCTGCGGCTCGATTCGCTGGTCGGACGGCTGGCGGCCGCGGGCGAGCGGGTCCAGGCGCTGGTGCTCGCCGGCGAGCGCGACCTGCTCGAGTTCGCGCCCGGCCCGGCCGATCGCTGGGCGGTGTGGCGCCGGCGATCGCTCGCCGGCCTGCTGGCCGGCTGCCGATGACCGCGATCGAGGTGCGGCCGGTCCCGCAGCCGGCCTATGCGAGCCTGGTGGGCGCGGGGCTTTCCCCGGTGCTGGCGCGGCTGCTGGCCGCGCGCGGCGTGGCCGCGCCGGCCGAGCTCTCAGAAGGGCTCGAGGGCCTGCTGCCGCCGGACACGATGAAGGGGCTCGCCGAGGCGGCCGCGCTGCTGGCCGACGCGATCGCCGCCGGCGAGAGCCTTTGCGTGATCGCCGACTACGACTGCGACGGCGCGACCGCCTGCGCGGTGGCGGTGCGCGGGCTGCGAATGCTCGGCGCGCGGGTCGACTACCTGGTGCCGAATCGCTTCGAACACGGCTACGGACTCGGCGAGGCGGTCGTCGAACTCGCAGCCGCCCACCCGCGGCTGGGCAAGCCGGACTGGCTGATCACCGTCGACAGCGGGATCGCCAGCGTGGACGGGGTCCGCGCGGCGCGCGCGCGCGGCATGCGGGTGATCGTCACCGACCACCACCTGCCCGGCCCCGAGCTGCCCGAGGCCGACGCGATCGTCGATCCGAACCAGCCCGGCTGCGGCTTCGGCAGCCGCAACCTGGCCGGTGTCGGCGTGATGTTCTACCTGCTGATCGCGCTGCGGGCCGAGTTGCGCCGGCGCGCCGCGGCGCAGCCCGCGGGGCCGGCTGCAGCGGCCGGCGCGAGCGGCCGGGCCAGCCCGGCCGACGCGCCGCTGCAGAACCTGCTCGACCTCGTCGCGCTCGGCACGGTCGCCGACCTGGTCAGGCTCGACCGCAACAACCGCCTGCTGGTCGCGGCCGGCATGCGGCGGATCCGCGCGGGTCGCGCCTGCGCCGGCATCCGCGCGCTGCTCCGGGTCGCCGGGCGCGACGCGCGCCGCGCGGTCAGCGCCGACCTCGGCTTCGCGCTGGGCCCGCGGATCAACGCCGCGGGGCGCCTGGCCGACGCCACGCTGGGCATCGAATGCCTGCTGACCGACGACGAGGCCCGCGCCGACGAACTCGCCAGCGAGCTCGACGCGATGAACCGCGAGCGCAGGAAGATCGAGGCCACGATGCGCGACGAGGCGATGGCCGACCTCGACTCGCTCGCCGAAGGCGGCCTGGGCGTCGTCGTGTTCCGCGAGGGCTGGCACGAGGGCGTCGTGGGCCTGGTCGCCAGCCGGGTCAAGGAGCGCCTGCACCGCCCTGCGATCGCGCTCGCGCCGTCGAGCGCGGATCCGGCGGTGCTGCGCGGTTCCGGCCGCTCGATCCCGGGCGTGCACCTGCGCGACGTGCTCGACCTGGTCGACAAGCGCGAGCCGGGCCTGCTGCTGCGATTCGGCGGCCACGCGATGGCGGCCGGGCTGTCGATGCGAGCCGACGGCGTCGCGCGGCTGGCCGCGGCCTTCGACGAGGCGCTCGCCGAGCTCGCCGATCCGGCCTGCTTCGCGAGGGTGCTGGCCACCGACGGCGGCCTGGAGCCCGGCCGCATCGGCCTGGACCTGCTCGAGGAGATCGAGGCGCAGGTCTGGGGCCAGGGCTTCCCGGAGCCGCTGTTCTCGGACCGCTTCGTCGTCGAGCGCCAGACGATCGTCGGCGAGCGCCACCTGAAGCTCGCGCTGCGCCACGGCGCGCAGCGGCTCGACGCGATCGCCTTCGGGCGCACCGAGCCGGTGCCGTCCGATGCGCTGCTCGCCTACCGCCTGCTGCGCGACGACTGGCAGGGCCGCGCCCGGGTGCAGCTGGTGATCGAGGCGGTCGCGCCGGCCCTATAATGTCGGGTTTTTCACGAATTGCAGAAAGGAGCACGCCATGGAAGCCGAACGCCTGAATCAGATCGATTCCCTGATCGGCGACCTGCGCGAGCGGGCCGCGGAACTCCGGAGGTATCTTTGACTTCGACCGGAAGAAGAACCGGCTCGAGGTCCTGAACCGCGAATTCGAGAGCGCGGACATCTGGAACGACCCGGCGCGGGCGCAGGAGCTCGGCCGGGAGAAGAAGTCCCTGGAAGGCGTGGTCGAGCGCCTGATCGACATCGACGCGCGGCTCGCCGACAGCGGCGAGCTCTTCGAGATGGCGCGCGGCGAAGACGACGACGACACGCTGGCGGCGGTCGAGGCCGACGTGCAGGCGGTCGAGAGCCAGGTCGAGGACCTGGAGTTCCGCCGCATGTTCTCCAACCCGGCCGACCCGAGCAACTGCTTCATCGAGATCCAGGCCGGCGCCGGCGGCACCGAGGCGCAGGACTGGGCCTCGATGCTGCTGCGCCAGTACCTGCGCTACTGCGAGCGCAAGGGCTTCGAGACCGAGGTGCTCGAGGAGTCAGAGGGCGACGTCGCCGGCATCAAGGGCGCCACGATCAAGGTTTCCGGCGAGTACGCGTACGGCTACCTGCGCACCGAGACCGGCATCCACCGGCTGGTGCGCAAGTCGCCGTTCGACTCCAGCGGCGGGCGGCACACCTCGTTCGCCTCGGTGTTCGTGTACCCGGAGGTCGACGACTCCTTCGAGGTCGAGATCAACCCGGCCGACCTGCGCATCGACGTCTACCGCGCCTCGGGCGCCGGCGGCCAGCACGTGAACAAGACCGAGTCGGCGGTGCGGATCACGCACAACCCGACCGGCATCGTCGTGCAGTGCCAGACCGACCGCTCGCAGCACTCGAACCGCGACTCGGCGATGAAGATGCTGCGCGCGCGGCTCTACGACCACGAGATGCGCAAGCGCCGCGCCGAGCAGGACAAGATCGAGGCCGGCAAGGCCGACATCGGCTGGGGCCACCAGATCCGCTCCTACGTGCTCGACAACTCGCGGATCAAGGACCTGCGAACGAACGTCGAGATCAGCAACACCCGCGCGGTGCTCGACGGCGACCTCGACGCCTTCATCACCGCCAGCCTGAAGCAGGGAGTCTGACGCCTTGACCGCCCCCACGCACGAGCAGCCTTCCACGGCCCCCGCCTCTCCGGAGAGCGACGAGCACCGGGCCGCGCCGCCGGCGCACGAGGACAACGCGATCGTCGCCGAGCGCCGCGCCAAGCTGGCGCGGCTGCGCGAAGGCGGCATCGCGTTCCCGAACGACTTCCGCCCGGCGCACCGGGCGGCGGCCCTGCACCAGCACTACGGCTTCAAGACCCGCGAGCAGCTCGAGGCCGAGAACGTCGCGGTCACGCTGGGCGGACGGATCGTGCTCAAGCGCGTCCAGGGCAAGGCCAGCTTCGCGACGATCCAGGACGGCTCGGCCACCAGCAGCGCCGGCGCCGACGGCCGCATCCAGCTGTGGCTGAACGACGCCGGCGTGGGCGCCGAGGTGCACGAGGCCTTCAAGCACTGGGACCTCGGCGACATCGTCGGCTGCGAGGGCGTGCTGTTCAAGACGATGAAGGGCGAGCTGTCGGTGCGCTGCACGTCGATCCGGCTGCTCGCCAAGTCGCTGCGGCCGCTGCCCGACAAGTTCCACGGCATCGCGGACCAGGAGCTGCGCTACCGGCAGCGCTACGTCGACCTGATCGTCACGCCCGAGTCGCGCGACACCTTCGTGGCGCGCAGCCGCACGATGGGCGCGATCCGCAGCTTCATGGCCTCGCACGGCTTCCTCGAGGTCGAGACGCCGATGCTGCACCCGATCCCCGGCGGCGCGGCGGCCAGGCCCTTCGTCACGCACCACAACGCGCTCGACCAGCAGATGTTCCTGCGGATCGCGCCCGAGCTGTACCTGAAGCGGCTGATCGTCGGCGGCTTCGAGCGCGTCTACGAGATCAACCGGAACTTCCGCAACGAGGGGATCAGCCCGCGGCACAACCCCGAGTTCACGATGATGGAGTTCTACGCCGCGTACACCGACTACCGGTGGATCATGGACTTCACCGAGGAAGTGATCCGCGACGCGGCGCGCGCGGCCACCGGCTCGACCACGGTCAGCTACCAGGGACGCAGCATCGACCTGGGCCGGCCCTTCGAGCGACTGTCGATCACCGGCGCGATCGCCAAGTACGCGCCTCGGTACATGCCGGCCCAGCTGCAGGACGCCGGCTTCCTGCGCGGCGAGCTGAAGCGGCTGGGCGCGGCGGTCGACCTGCCGCCGCTCGCCAACGCCGGGCTCGGCGCGCTGCAGCTCGCGCTGTTCGAGGAGGTCGCCGAGGGCCAGCTCTGGGACCCGACCTTCATCATCGACTATCCGGTCGAGGTGTCGCCGCTCGCCCGCAGCTCCGATTCGCGGCCCGGCATCACCGAGCGCTTCGAGCTGTTCATCACCGGCCGCGAGATCGCCAACGGCTTCTCCGAGCTGAACGATCCCGAGGACCAGGCCGAGCGCTTCCACGCGCAGGTGGCCGCCAAGGACGCCGGCGACGAGGAGGCGATGTACTTCGACGCCGACTACATCCGCGCGCTGGAATACGGCATGCCGCCCACCGGCGGCTGCGGCATCGGCATCGACCGGCTGGTCATGCTGCTGACCGACAGCCCGAGCATCCGCGACGTGGTGCTGTTCCCGGCGCTCAAGCGCGAAGACTGAGACGCCGATGGCCGATGCCGGGGCGCCGCAGGCCGACGACCGGCACCCGGCCCTCGGACCGGTCATCGCGGCGCTCGGCGCCACGCAGATCGTCGGCTGGGGCACCACCCACTACATGCCGGCGGTGCTGGCCGCGCCCACCGCCGACGGCCTCGGGCTGAGCCAGACCACGGTGCTCGGCGCCTTCTCCTGGGGCCTGCTGGTCGCCGGGCTCACTGCCCGTCCGGCCGGCCGCCTGATCGACCGGCTCGGCGCGCGCAAGGTGATGAGCGCCGCGTCGGCGATCGCGGCCGCCGGCCTGCTGGCGCTCGCCGCGGCGCGCGGCCTGGTCGGGCTGCTCGCCGGCTGGACCCTGCTGGGGCTCGCGCTGCGCTCGATCCTCTACGACGGCGCATTCGCCGCGTTGACCGCGCTGGCCGGAGCCGGCGCGCGCCGCGCGATCTCGCTGCTGACGCTGCTCGGCGGGCTGGCCTCGACCGTCTTCTGGCCGATCGGGCATTTCCTGGATGCGCAGTTCGGCTGGCGGGCCACGCTGGTCGCCTACGCGGTGCTGAACCTCACGGTCTGCCTGCCGCTGCACTGGCGCTTCGCCGGCGGCCGGCACGACGCGGCGGGCGCCGGCGGCGGCGCCCCGAATCCGCCCCGGCCTCACCCGGGCATGGGACTCTCGGATCCGCAGCGCAGGCTCGCCCTGTGGCTGATCGGCTCGACCTTCACGCTGCACGCGTTCGTGGCCTCGACGATGGCCGCCCACCTGCCCGGCCTGCTCGACGGGCTCGGCCTCGGCACCGCGGTGGTCGTGTCGGCGGCCGCGCTGATGGGCGTGGCGCAGGTCGCCGCACGGCTGGTCGAGATGCTGCTGCAGAGCCGCTTCAGCGCGCTCGCGACCGCCCCGCCCTCGGTCGCGCTGGTGCCGGCCGGTTTCGTCGTGGCGCTGGCCTGGCCGGGCTCGGGCGCGGCCGCGGCGCTGTTCGTGATCCTCTACGGCTGCGCCAACGGCCTGATGACGATCGTGCGCGGTTCGCTGCCGCTGGCGGTCTTCGGCAGCCGCGGCTACGGCGAGCTGCTGGGCACGGTGGCGGGCCCGGCGTTCGCGGTGGCGGCGGCCGCGCCGGTCGCCTTCTCGGCGCTGGTCGAGGCGTTCGGGCCGCGAGCCGGGCTCTGGCTGCTCGCCGTGCTGTCGGCCGGCGCGCTCGCGGCGATCGCGGCGCTGGCCCTCGTCGCTCGCCGCTGGGGCCCGCAGGACGCGACGATCAGAACTTCTCGGCCCTGAACACCTGGACGTCTGCCAGCCAGACCGTCATCGCGTAGTTCGGCGCGTAGGTGGCGAGAAGGTGCGAGGCGATCCGCTCGGCCGTGTCGACCCCGCAGACGATCTTCAGCTCGACCGACCGGTCGGCTTCCCAGGCGCCTTCGCGCTCGCCCTGCAGCCCGCCGCCGCGCACCGCCGACGCGGTGTAGCCGTGCGCGCCGAGCCGGCGGGCGTCCTGCACGACGGCCTTCTCGATCGCCGCCTCGGTGACCACGACCAGCAGCTTCCTCGGGTGCTTGTCCATCGATCCTCGTCCTCCGCTCGCCCCGCTTCCGGCGCTACCCCGCGAGCCGTTGCGCGATGAAAAGGTACAGCCCGACGCCGACGGTCACGTTGAACGGGAAGGTGACGCCGAGCGAGGCGCCGATCGACAGCGCCGGGTTGGCCTCGGGCACCGCGACCCGCATCGCCGCCGGCGCCGCGATGTACGAGGCGCTAGCGGCCAGCGTGGCCAGCAGCGTGATGCCGCCCACGCCGAGCCCGAGAAGCTTGCCGGCCAGCAGGCCGATCGAGCCGAACAGCAGCGGCGCCAGCAGCGCGAAACTCACCAGCCTGGGACCGGCGCGGCGCAGGTCCCCGAGCCGGCCGCCCGCGACCAGCCCCATCTCGAGCAGGAACAGCGCGAGTGCGCCGCGGAACAGGTCGCCGAACACCGGCTTGAGCGGCGCGAGCCCGGCCTCGCCGACCAGCGCGCCGATCGCCAGGCCGCCCAGCAGCAGGTAGACCGCCTTGCCGAAGATCGCGTCGTGCAGCAGCGGTGCCCAGCGCATTCCCGCACCGGCCGTCGCCGCGTCGCCCCCGGCCGCCCCGGCCGCGCCGGCCGCGCCGGCCGCTCGCCGGCTGCCGAGGCCCCGTGCGAGCATGATCCCGACGACGATGCCGGGCGCCTCCATGATCGCGACCAGCACGGCAAACTCGGGCGGCGCCTCGACGCCGGCACGCGCGAGCACGCTCTGAGCGACCGCGAAGGTCACGACCGAAACCGAGCCGTAGTGGGCGGCGATCGAAGCGGCATCGGGACGCGCGAGCCGCACCGGGCCGCGCAACAGCGGGAACGCGATCAGCGGGATCGCGGCCGACAGCAGGAAGGCAGTGGCCGCGACCGGCAGCAGCGCGAGCAGGTCCTGCCGGGCGAGCTCCACCCCGCCCTTCAGGCCGATCGCCAGCAGCAGGTAGATCGACAGCGTCTCGTAGAGCGCGTCGGGCAGGCGCAGGTCGGAGCGCGCCAGCCGGGCACCCACCCCGAGCAGGAAGAACAGGACGACCGGGTCGAGCGTCATCGCGGGTCTCGCCTCGCGGGCGGATCGTCCGGGACCGGCGCAACCGGCCCCAGGCTCACCGGCCCCGCTCCGTCCTCAATCGGCCTCGTCGATCCAGGCCTGCTGGATCGCTTCGAGGATCTTCTCGCCGGAGCGCTTCGGGTCGTCGTCGAAGCCGGGCAGCTCGAGCACCCATCGGTGCAGGTCGGTGAAACGCACCGACTTCGGGTCGATGTCGGGGTGGGCCTCGGCGAGCTCGATCGCGATCGCCTGGACGTCGGTCCACTTCATGTCGCTGCTCCTGGCACCGGGAGGCTCAGTGCTCTTCGCGGGCGTGGTTGATCGTGTACTTCGGGATCTCGATGGTCAGGTCGGCAGCCTTCACGCGCACCTGACAGGACAGGCGGGACTGTGCCGTCAGGCCCCAGGCCTTGTCGAGCATGTCGTCCTCCTCCTCTTCCGAGGCGTCGAGCGAGGCGAAGCCCTGCTTCACGACCACGTGGCAGGTCGTGCACGCGCAGGACAGCTCGCAGGCGTGCTCGATCGCGATGCCGTGATCGAGCAACTCGCGGCAGAGCACGGCGCCCGGCTCGGCGTCGAACTCGGCGCCCTGCGGGCAAAGGGCTTCGTGGGGCAGAACGGTGATCCTGGGCATCTCTTCGATGGCCGCGCGGGGCGGCCGGCAAGGGGTGATCCGTGGGGTGGAAGTCTCGCTGCAGGCAGGGTCAGCGGCCGATCTCGTCGAGCCGCCGGCCGGTCAGGGCAAGACCGATCGCGCGGTCCATCCGGCGCGCCGCGAAGGCCTCGGTGCCACCGGCAAGCGCCTCGATCGCCTTGCGGATCGCGGCGGTGTCGGTGCCCTCGCGAGCGGCGCCGAGCCGTGCGATCAGCGCCTCCACGTCGGCCCGCTCGGGCGCAGACAGCAGGTCGCCGTCGGCGGCCAGCGCCGCCAGTGTGGCCTCGAGCAGGCGCTCGGCCTCGACCTGCTGCTCGCGCAGCGCGCGCAGCCTCATGTCGTCGCCTGCCGCGGCGAAGGAGCCCTGCAGCATCGAGGCGATCTCCTCGTCGGACAGCCCGAACGAGGGCTTGACCGTGACCGAGGCCGCCGCGCCGCTCGACTGCTCGCGCGCGGTGACCGACAGCAGGCCGTCGGCGTCGACCTGGAAGGTGACCCGGATCCGGGCGGCGCCGGCAGCCATCGGCGGAATGCCTCGCAGCTCGAAGCGAGCGAGCGAGCGGCAATCGGACACCAGCTCGCGCTCGCCCTGCACCACGTGGATCGCCAGCGCGGTCTGGCCGTCGCGGAAGGTGGTGAAGTCCTGCGCGCGCGCGGTCGGGATCGTCGCATTGCGCGGCACGATCTTCTCGACCAGCCCGCCCATCGTCTCCAGGCCGAGCGAAAGCGGGATCACGTCGAGCAGCAGCCAGTCGTCGCCGCCGTTGCCGGCCAGCAGGTTGGCCTGCATCGCCGCGCCGAGCGCCACGACGCGGTCGGGGTCGATGCTGTCGAGCGGCTCGCGGCCGAACAGCTTCGCAGCGGCCCGCCGAACCTGCGGCATGCGGGTCGCGCCGCCGACCAGCACCACGCCGTCGACGTCGGCCGCGGCGAGCCTCGCGTCGCGCAGCGCCCGGCGCGTCGCCGCCAGCGTGCGTTCCAGCAGGTCGGCCGTCAGCGCCTCGAAGCGCGCCGAGGCCAGCGGCAGGCGCACGCGGGTCGCGTCGGACAACTGCACCGAGAAAGTGTCCGCCTCGGCCTCGCTCAGCGCTTCCTTGGCGCGCCGCGCCTCGTTGGCCATCGCTCTCAGGTCGCCCGCCGACAGACTGCCCGCGGCCAAGGCGTCGTCGATCGGCGATGCGCTGTCGGCCGGCGCGAGGCCGGTCTCGCGCAGCGCCCACTCGACGATGCGGCGGTCGAAATCGTCGCCGCCGAGCGCCGAGTCGCCGCCGGTGGCGACGACCTCGAACACGCCGCGCGACAGGCGCAGGATCGAGACGTCGAAGGTGCCGCCGCCGAGGTCGTAGACGACGTAGGTGCCCTCGGCGCCCGCATCGAGACCGTAGGCGACCGCCGCCGCGGTCGGCTCGTTCAGCAGGCGCAGCACCTCGAGGCCCGCCAGCCGGGCCGCGTCCTTGGTGGCCTGCCGCTGCGCATCGTCGAAGTAGGCCGGCACCGTGACGACCGCGCCGACCAGCTCGCCGCCGAGCGTGTCCTCGGCCCGCGCCCTGAGCACCCGGAGGATCTCGGCCGAAACCTCGACCGGGCTCAGGTCGCCGGCCCGCGTGCGCAGCCTGACCATGCCCGGCGCGTCGACGAACTCGTAGGGCGTGCGCAGCGCCTGCGCGTCGGCGAGCCCGCGGCCCATGAAGCGCTTGACCGAGACGATCGTGTCGCGCGGGTCGGCCGCCGCCTGGGCGGCGGCCTCGGCCCCGACCGACACCGCGCCGTCGGGGCCGTAGCGCACGACCGAGGGCAGCAGCACGCCGCCGCCGGCGTCGGGCAGCACGTCGGCCGCGCCGGAGCGCACCGCGGCCACCAGCGAGTTGGTCGTGCCCAGGTCGATGCCCACCGCGAGTCGCCGCCGGTGCGGCTCGGGCGACATGCCGGGTTCGGAAATCTGCAGGAGAGCCATCAGGAATCCATCGAATCGATGCCTTGGCCGAAGCGTTCGACGAACATCAGCTGCCGCACGAGGCCCGCCGCTGCCACGAACTCGCCGCGCCGGTCGATCGCATCGGCCAGGCCCTCGAGCAAGCGCTCGCGTTCGTTGCCGAGCTCGACGCGCAGCGCCTGCAGTCCGACCTCGTCGCCTGCGTCGCGCGCCTCCTCGAGCCGCTCTCGCCAATCCATCTGCTGCATCAGGAACGCCGCCGGCATCGAGGTGTTCGACTCGGCCTCGACCGACACGCCGTTCAGCGCGCAAAGATACTCCGCCCGCCGGCAGGGATCGCGAAGCGTGCGCACCGCCTCGTTGACGTGCGCGGCGAGCTGCATCGCGAGCCTGCGCTGCGACTCGGGCGCGCCGGCATGGCGGTCGGGATGCACCGCGCCCTGCAGGGCGCGCCAGGCCGACTCCAGCGCAGGCGGGTCGAGCGCGAACGAGGCGGGCAGCGAGAACAGCTCGAAGTAGTTGCGGCGCAGCGCTTCCATCGGACAAAACAAAGAGGCGGCTGTCAGGCCGCCCCTGGTAGCGAGGCGGCCCGGAAGGCCGCCATCGTGGTCCTGCTCAGACCGTGAACGATTCGCCGCAACCGCACTCGGCCGCGACGTTCGGGTTCCTGAACTTGAAGCCCTCGTTCAGGCCCTCGCGAGCGAAGTCGAGCTCGGTTCCGTCGATGTACGGAAGGCTCTTCGGGTCGACGAAGACCTTCACGCCGTGGCTCTCGAAGGACAGGTCGGTCGGGTCGGCCTCGTCGGCGAACTCCAGCTTGTAGGCGAGGCCCGAGCAGCCGGTGGTGCGCACGCCGACGCGAAGGCCGATGCCCTTGCCGCGGCGCGCCAGGTAGCCCGACACGTGCCGGGCGGCAGCTTCGGTGAGCGTGACAGCCATGTGCGTTCCTCCTTCGTTCAGGCCGCCTGGCGGCCGTCGGCCTCGGCGGCCGGCGCCGCCTCGCCGTGCTTGCGGCGATAGTCGTCGACCGCGGCCTTGATCGCGTCTTCGGCCAGGATCGAACAGTGGATCTTGACCGGCGGCAGCGCCAGTTCCTCGGCGATCTGCGTGTTGCGGATCGCCATCGCCTCGTCGAGCGACTTGCCCTTGACCCATTCGGTGACCAGCGACGACGAGGCGATCGCGGAGCCGCAGCCGTAGGTCTTGAAGCGGGCGTCCTCGATGATGCCGGCGTCGTTGACGCGGATCTGCAGCTTCATCACGTCGCCGCAGGCCGGCGCGCCGACCATGCCGGTGCCGACCTGAGGGTCGTTGCGATCGAGCGCGCCGACGTTGCGCGGGTTCTCGTAGTGATCGATGACTTTTTCGCTGTAGGCCATTGCCGAATCTCCGGACTTCGTTTCGTTCCTGTCAGTGGGCGGCCCACTGGACCGTGTCGAGGTCGATGCCTTCCTGGACCATCTCCCACAGCGGCGACATCTCGCGCAGCTTGCCGACGCGCTTGCGGATCAGGTCGACCGCGAAATCGACCTCTTCTTCGGTCGTGAAGCGGCCGACCGAGAAGCGGATCGAGCTGTGCGCCAGTTCGTCGCTGCGACCGAGCGCCCGCAGCACGTAGGACGGCTCCAGGCTCGCCGAGGTGCAGGCCGATCCGCTGGACACCGCGATGTCCTTGATCGCCATGATCAGCGACTCGCCCTCGACGTAGTTGAAGCTCATGTTCAGGTTGTGCGGCACCCGCTGCTCGAGGTCGCCGTTGACGTAGACCTCCTCGATCTGCGAGAGCCCGTTCAGCAGACGGTCGCGCAGCATGCGGACGCGCTCGTTCTCGGTGGCCATTTCCTCGCGGGCGATCCGGAAGGCCTCGCCCATGCCGACGATCTGGTGCGTGGGCAGCGTGCCCGAGCGGAACCCGCGCTCGTGGCCGCCGCCGTGGATCTGCGCCTCGATCCGCACGCGCGGCTTGCGCCGGATGTAGAGCGCTCCGACGCCCTTGGGGCCGTAGGTCTTGTGCGCCGAGAACGACATCAGGTCGACCTTCAGCGCGCCGAGGTCGATCGGCAGCTTGCCGGTGGCCTGTGCCGCGTCGACGTGGAACACGATGCCGCGCTCGCGGCAGATCTCGCCCAGCCTGGCGACGTCCTGGATCACCCCGATCTCGTTGTTCACGTACATGACCGACGCGACGATCGTGTCGGGCCGCAGCGCCGCCACGAACGCGTCGAGGTCGATCAGGCCGTCGGGCCGAACCTCGAGATAGGTGACTTCGAAGCCCTGGCGCTCGAGCTCGCGCATCGTGTCGAGCGTGGCCTTGTGTTCGGTGCGCACCGTGACCAGGTGGCGGCCGCGCTCCTTGTAGAAGTGCGCGGCACCCTTCAGCGCGAGATTGATCGACTCGGTCGCCCCCGAGGTCCAGACGATCTCGCGCGGATCGCAGTTCACCAGCGCGGCAACCTGGCCTCGCGCCTCCTCGACCGCCTTCTCCGCCTCCCAGCCGTACGGATGGCTGCGGGAGGCGGGATTCCCGAAGTGCTCGTACAGCCAGGGAACCATCTTGTCCACGACACGCGGATCGACCGGCGTCGTTGCGGAATAGTCAAGGTAAATCGGGAGTCGCATGGCGATCGGTTGATCAGATGGTCGTGATGCGGCCGTTGTCGAGCTTGATCGGCTGCAGCGTGGAGGTCGGGAACTCGAGCGCGGCGCGATGCTCCTTGAGCACCGAGATCTCGCGCGGCTGGCGGTTCTGCGCCTCGCGGCCACGCTGCTGCTCGACCAGTTCGCCGAGCGAGACCGAGTCGAGGTACTCGATCATCCGCTTGTTCAGGTTCGACCAGAGCTCGTGCGTCATGCACGGGCCGTCGTCGTTGCAGTTTTCCTTGCCGCCGCACTGGGTCGCGTCGAGGGGCTCGTCGACCGCGAAGATGATGTCGGCCACGGTGACGCTCTTGGCCGGACGCGCCAGCGTGTAGCCGCCGCCCGGCCCGCGCGTGCTCTCGACGAGCTCGTGCCGGCGCAGCTTGCCGAACAGTTGCTCGAGGTAGGACAGCGAGATCTTCTGGCGCTGGCTGATGCCGGCCAGCGTGACGGGACCCTGATGCTGACGCATCGCCAGGTCGATCATGGCGGTGACCGCGAAACGTCCCTTGGTGGTCAGTCTCATGCTTGCTCCAGTGAGGTAGAGGCCAGTCGGTGCCTCGGACCATCGCGGCTGCGATATTCCGAGTATTTTAGTCGAGATTTGGTGGCAATGGAAGGGGGTTTGTCGTGGACAAAAACCCATCCGCTCCACTCGGGTATCGTCGATGCCGACCGGCGTGCCTTACAGGAGCGCGCGCAACGCCGAGGAGCGAGCGACCCGGCGTGCCGGGTCGCTCGGGGCCTGCAGAGTCAGGCCGCTTGCCGCCGCCGGATTGCGGTGCAATCCGGGACTGACATTGCGGGCCACACATGGCCCGCAATGTCAGGCCGCGGCAACCTGCGTGGCGCGGCGCTTGGCGACTTCGAGCAGGCCGTTGCAGGCGTCCTCGATGTAGTCGAGCACCTGCTCGAAGCCCTGCTGGTTGCCGTAGTACGGGTCGGGAATCGTGGCCGACTCGTGGTCGCTGGCGAAGCGCATCAGCAGCTGCAGCTTGTGGTGCGCGCTCTTGGGGGCCATCTGCTGCAGCAGGGCCAGGTTGTCCCAGTCCATCGCGAGGATCATGTCGAAATCCTCGAAGTCCTTGTCCTTGACCCGGCGGGCGCGCAGGTCGGAGATGTCGTAACCGCGCTTGGCCGCGGTGACCTGGGCGCGCTTGTCGGGCGCCTCGCCGGCGTGGAAGGCGTGCGTGCCGGCCGATGCGACCTGCACCACCTCGTCGAGGCCCGCCTGCCGCACCATCTGGCGGAACACCCCCTCGGCCATCGGCGAGCGGCAGATGTTGCCCATGCAGACGAACAGGATGCGGGTGTTCATTGCCAGCGAGATCGGTTCACGTTTTGCCATTTCAGCTCCAGACTCGAAAACAGGATTCTTTCTTCGCGCCCCTTCCGGGGCGCCATTCAAGCGGCCTTGCCGGCCACGAACGGAACGACGTTGCTTCCTCCGTCCGAGCCGAAAAACCGCTCCTTCAATGCGGCGAGCTGGTCGCGCACCTGCGCGGCCTTCTCGAACTCCAGGTTCTTCGCGTGCTCGAGCATCAGCTTCTCGAGCCGCTTGATCTCCTTCGTGGCGGCCTTCTCCGACATCACCCCGTAGCCGGCCTGCTGCTCGGCCGCCTTCAGCTCCTGGCGTGCCTGCTGCGGGTCCCAGACGCCGTCGATCATTTCGCGGATCTGCTTGCTGACGCCGCGCGGCACGATCCCGTGCTCGGCGTTGAACGCCACCTGCTTCGCGCGCCGGCGCTCGGTCTCGTCGATTGCGCGGCGCATCGAGTCGGTGACCCGGTCGGCGTAGAGGATCGCCGTGCCGTTCAGGTTGCGCGCCGCCCGGCCGATCGTCTGGATCAGGCTGCGCTCCGAACGCAGGAACCCTTCCTTGTCGGCATCGAGGATCGCGACCAGCGAGACCTCGGGAATGTCGAGCCCCTCGCGCAGCAGGTTGATGCCGACCAGCACGTCGAAGGTGCCGAGCCGCAGGTCGCGGATGATCTCGACCCGCTCGACCGTGTCGATGTCCGAGTGCAGATAGCGGACCTTCACGCCGTGCTCGCCCAGGTAGTCGGTCAGGTCCTCGGCCATGCGCTTGGTGAGCGTGGTGACCAGCACCCGCTCGCCCTGCCCGACCCGGGCCCGGATCTCCGACAACACGTCGTCGACCTGCGTGGTCGCCGGCCGCACCGTGACCAGGGGATCGACCAGGCCGGTGGGCCTCACCACCTGCTCGACGACCTGGCCCGACTGGCGCGCCTCGTAGTCGGCCGGCGTGGCGGAAACGAACACGCACTGGCGGACCTTCGACTCGAACTCCTCGAAGGTCAGCGGCCGGTTGTCCAGCGCGGAGGGCAGCCGGAAACCGTACTCGACCAGGGTCTCCTTGCGCGAGCGGTCGCCGCGGTACATGCCGCCGAGCTGGCCGATCGTGACGTGGCTCTCGTCGACGATCATCAGCGCGTCGGACGGCAGATAGTCGACCAGCGTCGGCGGCGGCTCGCCGGGCGCCGCACCCGACAAGTGCCGCGTGTAGTTCTCGATGCCCTTGCAGAAGCCGAGCTCCTGAAGCATCTCGATGTCGAAGCGGGTGCGCTGCTCGAGGCGCTGCGCCTCGACGAACTTGCCCTGCGCGTTGAAGAAGGCCAGCCGCTCGCGCAGCTCCTCCTTGATCGTCTCGATCGCCCGCAGCACCGTTGCCCGCGGCGTCACGTAGTGCGACGACGGGTAGACGGTGAAGCGCGGGATCTTCTGCTGCACCCGGCCGGTCAGCGGGTCGAAGAGCTGGATGCTCTCGACCTCGTCGTCGAACAGCTCGACCCGCACAGCGAGCTCGGCATGCTCGGCCGGGAAGATGTCGATCGTGTCGCCGCGCACCCGGAAGCTGCCGCGCACGAAATCGGTCTCGTTGCGCTTGTACTGCATCGACACCAGCCGCTGCAGCACGTCTCGCTGCGACATCCGGTCCTTCACGCGCAGCGTCATCACCATCGCGTGATAGTCGTTCGGATTGCCGATGCCGTAGATGCACGACACGGTCGCGACGATCACCGTGTCGCGGCGCTCGAGCAGCGACTTGGTCGCCGACAGCCTCATCTGCTCGATGTGCTCGTTGATCGACGAATCCTTCTCGATGAACAGGTCGCGCTGAGGCACGTATGCCTCGGGCTGGTAGTAGTCGTAATAGGAAACGAAGTACTCGACCGCGTTGTTCGGGAAGAACTCCCGCATCTCCGCGTACAACTGCGCCGCCAGCGTCTTGTTCGGCGCGAGCACCAGCGCGGGGCGCCCGAGCCGCGCGATGACGTTGGCCATCGTGAAGGTCTTGCCCGAGCCGGTCACGCCGAGCAGCGTCTGGAAGCTCAGGCCGTCCTCGATGCCCTCGACCAGGCGCGCGATGGCCTCCGGCTGGTCGCCAGCCGGGGGAAAGGGCTGGTACAGCCGGAAAGGGCTTCCCGGGAAGCTGACGAACTTCGTGCTGTCGAGCGCGAGATCGGTCATCTGGGCGAGGTTTCCGGAGGCAGCGTGTTAGACTTGACAAATAGAGCGCTTGCTGCGCCGCCGCATGACATCGCAGGATTCCCGGCGTTGCGGAATCCGGCAGCAAACCACGAGCCGGCAAGGGCTTTTCATCCCGGCCAATCGGCGATTTCGCCGCCGCTCAGCCAAAGACGAATTATCGCTTCCCGCCCCCCAAAAAGCTAGTGCCCTGCACATTTCTTGTGCAGATACTTGTGTTTCATTACGTAAAAAACCTTAACAATCAGGAACTTGGTCGATCGCCATGAGCCAGTCGATGTTCGCCGCCGTCCAGTTGGCCCCTCGTGACCCGATTCTGGGACTGACCGAAGCCTTCAACGCCGACACGCGCACCAACAAGGTGAACCTCGGCGTCGGCGTCTACTACGACGACAACGGCAAGCTGCCGCTGCTCGCCGCGGTGCGGGAAGCCGAGAAATCCCGCCTCGAAACCGCTCCGGCGCGCGGCTACCTGCCGATCGAAGGCTTCGGCGCCTACAACCAGGCGGTGCAGCACCTTCTGTTCGGCAAGGACTCGCCGCTGCTGGCCGCCGGCCGGGTCGCGACCTTCGAGGCGCTCGGCGGAACCGGGGGCCTGAAGATCGGCGCCGACTTCCTGAAGCGGCTGAATCCGGGCGCCGAGGTCTGGATCAGCGACCCGAGCTGGGAGAACCACCGCGCGCTGTTCGAGGGCGCCGGTTTCAAGGTCAATACCTATCCGTACTACGACGCCGCCTCGCATGACGTGAACTTCGCCGGCATGCTCGCCGCGCTGAACGCGATGCCCGCCGGTTCGATCGTGGTGCTGCACGCCTGCTGCCACAACCCGACCGGCGTCGATCTCGGGCTCGAGCAGTGGAAGCAGGTCGTCGAGGCGGTTCGCGCGCGCGAGCTCGTCGCCTTCCTCGACATGGCCTACCAGGGCTTCGGCGACGGCATCGAAGAGGACGCGGCTGCGCTGCGACTGTTCGCCGACTCCGGCCTGCCCTTCTTCGTTTCGAGCTCGTTCTCGAAATCGTTCTCGCTGTACGGCGAGCGGGTCGGCGCGCTGTCGATCGTCACGCTCGACCGCGACGAGACCGCCCGGGTGATCAGCCAGGTCAAGCGGGTGATCCGCACCAACTACTCGAACCCGCCGACCCACGGCGCCGCGATCGTCGCGGCCGTGCTGTCCACGCCCGAACTGCGCAAGCTGTGGGAGCAGGAACTCGCCGGCATGCGCGAGCGGATCCGGCAGATGCGCGAGCAGCTCGTCGCGAAGCTGAAGGAGCGCGGCGTGAAGCAGGACTTCTCCTTCGTGACCAGGCAGCGGGGCATGTTCTCGTACTCGGGGCTCACGTCGGCGCAGGTCGACCGCCTGCGCGAGGAATTCGGGATCTACGCGATCGGCACCGGCCGGATCTGCCTGGCCGCGCTGAACAGCAAGAACATCGACGCGGTGGCCGACGCGATCGCGAAGGTGGTGGCAGGCTAAGCGGCAACAGCGCCGCGAGGTTCCGGAATGCGATTCGACAGCAACCGGAAAGTCTGGCTATAATTACCGGCTGTTCCCCGATAGCTCAGTCGGTAGAGCGACGGACTGTTAATCCGCAGGTCCCAGGTTCGAGCCCTGGTCGGGGAGCCAGATTGCAGGGAAAAAGGCCGCAGCGATGCGGCCTTTTCTTTTGCCCGGTCCCGGACGTCTGGCCCGGCCCGGAGGCCGCCTCAGTTCCTGTTCTCGGCACTGTAGACGGTTCCCGCGGCGACACTGCGGGCAGCCTCGCCTGCCTCGGCGCGGACCGCGGCGACGTCGCGCGGCGCGCGCGCCTCGTCATCCGCGAACGCGGAGATCTCCCCCGCCGTGACCATCTCGCCATGCGACCTCGCGCGGCCGAGGTCCTGGATCACCTCGGCCCGCGTCAGTCGCGACACGAAGTGGTCTTCGAACTCCACGATCTCCTGCGCCACGACGGACGCCGTGGACGACACCGCGACGAGCGCGGTGAACAACAGCGCTCTCATCATCATTCTCCTCAGGGATGGATGTCGACGTGCGCGACCGGCCCTTCGGCATCGCGCCTTACCGTCGCGGTGTTGGTCGTTGCGCCGCGGGCAGTCGTGACGACCGTTCCGCCGAGCGACCGTGCCCGGGCTGCCAGTCGTGCTCGAGGCACTTGCGCAGCGTCGTTCGCGCGCGATGCAACAGCATCCGGCAGTTGGCCGGCGACAACCCCAGCTGGGCGCAGACCTCGACCGTGTCGAAGCCGAGGCACTCGTGCAGGATGAAGACCTGCGCAGCCACCGCCGGCAGGCGCGACGCGCAACGCGCGATGGCTGCCGCCAGCTCGCGGCGCTCGAGCGCAGCCTCGGGCTCGGCCGCGAGCGACACGCAGAAGCCGAGATGCTGGCAGTCGCGACACAGCGCGTCGAGCGGCTCGTCGCCATCCTCGACCTCGAGGTTGGTCGCCCAGCGGCTCTCCCGGGAGCGCCACCAGTCGGCGGCCTTGTGCTTCAGGATGCCGATCGCCCAGGTGGTGATGCTGGCCTCGCCCCTGGGTGCCGAGCGGCGCAGGACGACGGCGACGAGCGTGTCCTGGACGAGATCCTCGGCAGTGGCGGCATCGCGTGTCAGCAGGCGCGCGTATCGAACCAGGCGCGCCCGCAGCAGCGCCAGCTCCCCGGAAACCTGCTTGTCAGACTGCCCCAACTTCGGGCCCGCCCCGAGCGCGACGCCCCGCCGCGGCCCCGCGGCGAGTCGCACGCGCAAAAATAGATGATGCGCCGATCCGCGCCCATGCGCCAGCGCAAGCATCGGGCCCGCCGAATCGCTTAGAGTAGGCAGGATCGCAACCATCTCGGGCCGGAGAACCGGATGCGCTGGCCAGCCCTGCTATTCGCTGCCGCACTGGCGATTCCCATCCTTGCCGCGCCCTTCGCGAACGCGCAAACCTCGCTGCGCGGCCTGATCGAGCGCGCGATCCGCGAAGAGGAACTGGCGCGCGAGGAAGCGGCGCGCCGGGCGCGAAGCGACGCCGCCGACTATCAGCGCCGTTTCTGGGAACGCCTCTTCGGGGAGATCGCGTTCAAGGAGCTGACCAGGCTCGCCCAGGATGGAGACCTGCAGGCCCAGCTGATGGTCGGCCGCTGGAACGAGTCCCACGGTCACGAGGCCGAGGCGGTCGCCTGGTACAGGCGCGCCGCCGAGCAGGGCTACCACGAAGCACAGGCCGATCTCGGCCGGATGTACGCGCAAGGCAAGGGCTTGCAGCGGGACCCGGCTCTGGCGGCCGAGTGGCTGGGCAAGGCCGCCGCGCAAGGCCTGCCTCGCGCCGAGTTCGAGTTCGGCCAGATGCACCTGCAGGGGACCGGCGTGCCGAGGAACGAGGCCCAGGCACTGGCGTGGTTGCGCAAGGCGGCCGAACAGGGCCATGTCGAGGCCCAGTGGAAGCTCGGCACCCTGCTCGCAGCAACCTCGATGCAGGCCCGCAACGACGAGGAAGCGATCCGATGGCTGCGGCTCGCAGCGGAGAAGGGGCACACCCAGGCATCCAGCGAGCTGGCCCTGATGCTTGCCGAAGGCCGCGGCACCCCCCGCAACGAGGCCGAGGCCTTCCGGTTGTTCGAGCAGGCGGCCCGGCAGGGCGTCGCGGAAGCGCAGTTCCACCTGGGCGAGATGTACGCGGCCGGCCGTGGCACGCCGCAGTCGGAGTCGATGGCGATCGTCTGGTGGCGCAAGGCCGCCGAGCACGGCTCGCGGGAGGCCCAGTACCTGCTGGGCGTGCGACATGCCGAGGGCCGGGGCGTGCCCAAGGATCCGTTCGAGGCGGCTTGGTGGCTTCGCAAGGCTGCCGACCAGGGCGACCCGCGCGCCCAATACCGGGTCGGCCTCGCGCATCTGCAGGGCGAAGGCGTGGCGAAGGACCCGGTGCGGGCGCACCAGTGGCTCGCGCTCGCGCAGGCGGCCGGTCACGCCGAGGCGGCCGAACCGCTGAAGTCGCTCGAGGCGACGATGACGTCCAGGCAGATCGACCAGGCGAAGGCGCTGGCGCGCGAATGGCGCGGCAGGTTCGAGGCCGCCGGCGGCGCGCGGCCGGCGGCAAGGTAGCGGCGCCCTGATGGCGTCGAGCCCGGTGCCCCCCGGCACGGCGTTCGGGAGCGGCCTGCTGGCCGGCCTGGTCGCGGCGGCGCTGGCTGCCGCGCTGGCGGTCGGCCTCGGCTACCTGTTCGCACGGCAGCTCTGGTGGCCGCTGGGCGGACCGGACATCGGGGCGCTCGTCGCCGCCCCGGCGGCCGCGTGGACCACGTCGCAGCGAAGAGGCTGCACGCTCGACGTGCGCATCCGGGTCGCCGTTCTCGCCCTGCTCCTCGGCTTGCTCGGCTACTGGCTGTTCGACTACGTGATGCTGGTAGGCCTGCTCGCTCCCGGGGGAGCCGTCTACGACGCCGACGTCGGAGGCCGGGACGTCACCAGCCTTCTGACCGGCACGATGCTGCGCGCCGCGCTCGCGATCGTGCTGCTCGACGCGATCGCGGGCGCGCTGCTCGGCCTGATGTTCGGACGGCGGCGCTGATCAATCCGGCCGCGCCACCGTCACCAGCCTGAGCGTGGCCGGACTGTCGAGCAGGTCCTTCAGCGAGTAGCGGTCCAGAACCGCCAGGAAGGCGTCGAGCGCCTCGTTCAGGGCCCGCCTGAGCCGGCAGCCCCGGTCGACCAGGCAGGCGCCCCGCCGTTCGAAGCACTCGACCAAGTTCAGGTCGGGCTCCATGCGGCGGATGATCTCGCCGACGCTGATCTCCTCGGCCTGCATGCCCAGCTTCAGCCCGCCGCCCTTCCCGCGCTGGCCGTAGAGGAAGCCGTCGCGCACCAGGCGGTTGACGACCTTCATCAGGTGGGTGCGCGAGATTCCGAAGCGCTCGGCGACCTCGGCGATCGTCACGAGCCTGCCCGGATTCCCGCCTACGTACATCAGGACGCGAAGGGCGTAATCGGTGTGCTGGGTAATGCGCATCGGGAACTGTCAGGTGGACCGAAAGGGCGGCACCCGGCCCGCAATGCGCCGCTGCCTTCGCTAGCTTAGCCGAATCGCAGGAACTCGCGTCGGACGGTGCATCCCCTGCGCCCGGTGGATCCCCCCTGCGCCCGGTGGATTCCCCCTGCGCCCGGCGCATCCCCCCGGCACCCGCCGCGATCTCCTCGGCAAGGACGGCTCCTTGGGCACGCGAAGGGAAGCCGCGTCGGGAAGGCGGCGAAAAATTTGAGAGAATGAATGCCCCAAGACACGGACATCCGGACCACAGGAGACCCCATGAAGCGTCACATCCGCAGCTTCATCGCGGCCGCAGCGATCGGCCTCGGCCTGAGCGGCGTCGCGCAAGCCCAGCAATTCATCAACGTCCTCACCGGCGGCACCAGCGGCATCTACTATCCGCTCGGCGTCGCGCTGTCCCAGATCTACGGCAAGACGATCCCCGAGGCAAAGGCTTCGGTCCAGTCGACCAAGGCCTCGGTCGAGAACCTGAACCTGCTGCAGGCGGGTCGCGGCGAGATCGGCTTCACGCTCGGCGATTCGCTGTCCGACGCCTGGAAGGGCAATGCCGAGGTCGGCTTCAAGGCGCCGCTGAACAAGCTGCGCGGCATCGCGGCCATCTATCCGAACTACGTGCAGATCGTCGCCAGCGCCGACTCGGGCATCAAGTCGCTCGCCGACCTGAAGGGCAAGCGCGTGTCGGTGGGCGCCCCGCGCTCGGGCACCGAGCTCAACGCGCGCGCGGTCTTCAAGGCCGCCGGCATGAGCTACCAGGACTTCTCCAAGGTCGAGTACCTGCCCTTCGGCGAGTCGGTCGAGCTGATCAAGAACCGCCAGCTCGACGCCACGCTGCAGTCGGCGGGCCTCGGTGTCGCGTCGATCCGCGACCTGGCCACCGCGATCAAGATCGTCGTCATCCCGGTGCCGGCCGACGTCGTCGCCAAGATCGGCGACGCGGCCTACCAGTCGGCAATGATCCCGGCGGGCACCTACGAGGGCCAGGCGGCCGACGTGCCGACCGCGGCGATCAACAACTTCCTGGTCACGCACTCCGGCGTCAGCGACGACATCGCCTACAAGATGGCGAAGTCGCTGTTCGAGAACCTCGACCAGATGGTTTCGGCGCACGCCGCGGCCAAGCGGATCTCGCTCGAGAACGCGGTCAAGGGCATGCCCCTGCCGCTGCATCCCGGCGCCGAGAAGTACTACCGTGAGAAGGGCGTCCTGAAGTAAGGTGCCCCCGGGCCCGCGCCCCGCGCGGGCCCGCGCAGTCCTGCGAGGGACGCGGCAGCCGCGTCCCTCTTTTCGTTTCGTCCGGAGACTCCCGATGTCCGCTCAGGCCAGCGAGGCGACCGGGGCCGCGAGCCCCGCAGCCGACGACCCCCACAACATCTTCGGCCACCGCTCGCCCAGGGCGACCCGGACGATCTTCTGGATCGCGGTCGCCTTCTCGGCCTACCAGGTCTACACCGCGGCCTACGCGCCGCTGTCGAGCCTGGTCATGCGCTCGCTGCACGTGGGCTTCCTGATGCTGCTGGCCTTCGCCGCGCTGCCGACCTGGTCCAGGGGCGGTCGCGGCAGCCACTGGTTCGGCTGGACGCTGGGCATCGCGGGCTTCGCGCTCGGCTTCTACCAGTGGATCTTCGAGGAAGAGCTGATCCTGCGCTCCGGCGAACTGACCACCATGGACCTGTGGGTCGGCATCGCGGTGCTTGCGCTGGTCTTCGAGGCCGCCCGGCGGGTCATGGGGCCCGCGTTGCCGCTGATCTGCGCGACCTTTCTCGCCTACGCGATGTTCGGCCAGCACCTGCCCGGCGCGCTCGCGCATCGCGGCTACGGACTCGACCAGGTCATCAACCAGATGTCCTTCGGCACCGAGGGCGTGTACGGCATCCCCACCTACGTCTCGTCGACCTACATCTTCCTGTTCATCCTGTTCGGCACCTTTCTCGAGCAGGCCGGGATGATCCGGCTGTTCACCGACTTCTCGCTGGGTACCGTGGGCCACACCCGGGGCGGACCGGCGAAGGTCTCGGTCGTCGCGTCGGGCCTGATGGGCACGATCAACGGCTCGGGCGTCGCGAACGTGGTCACCACCGGCCAGTTCACGATCCCGCTGATGAAGCGCTTCGGCTACCGGCCCGCGTTCGCCGGCGGCGTGGAGGCCACCTCGAGCATGGGCGGCCAGATCATGCCGCCGGTGATGGGCGCGGTGGCGTTCATCATGGCGGAGACGATCGGCGTTCCCTATCTCGAGATCGTCAAGGCCGCCCTGATCCCGGCCATCCTCTACTTCGCCACGGCCTTCTGGATGGTCCACCTCGAGGCGGGCCGCCTCGGGCTGACCGGCATACCGAAGGAGGAATGCCCGGATCCCTGGGCTGCGGTGAAGCGCAGCTGGTACCTGATCCTGCCGCTGGCAGCGCTGGTCTGGCTGCTGTTCGCCGGCTACACGCCGCTGTTCTCCGGCACGGTCGGCCTTGCGGCCACCGTGATCCTGATCTTCGGCGCCGCTGCGATCTCGCGGGCGCCGAACACCGTGCTGCGCATCATCTTCTGGATCGGGCTCGGCCTGCTCTCGTCCTCGTTCCTGCGCTGGGGCATCACCGCGGTGTTCGTGGTGATCGGCCTGCTGATCGCGGCGAACCTCTGGATGCACAGCGGCCGCGAGGTGCTCAGGCTCGCCCTGAACGGGCTCGCCGAGGGCGCGAAGAACGCGCTGTCGGTAGGCGTCGCGTGCTCGCTGGTCGGCGTGATCATCGGCGTCATGACGCTGACCGGCGCGGCCACTTCCTTCGGCAGCTACGTGATCGAGCTCGGCAAGCACAGCCTGTTCCTGTCGCTGCTGCTCACGATGCTGACCTGCCTGGTGCTGGGCATGGGCATCCCGACGATCCCCAACTACATCATCACCAGCTCGCTGGCGGCGCCGGCGCTGCTCGAGATGGGCGTGCCGCTGATCGTCTCGCACATGTTCGTCTTCTACTTCGGGATCATGGCCGACCTGACGCCCCCGGTCGCGCTGGCCGCCTACGCGGCGTCGCCGATCGCGCGCGCGCCCGGCCTAACGATCGGGGTGCAGGCGATGCGGATCGCGATTGCCGGCTTCGTCGTGCCCTTCATGGCGGTCTACGCCCCGGCGCTGATGCTGCAGTCCGGAACCCTTCTCGACACCGCCTACGTGCTGTTCAAGGCCCTGCTCGCGATCGGCCTGTGGGGCGCCGCCAGCATCGGCTACCTGTGGGCGCCGCTGTCGTGGCCGGAGCGACTCCTGGCGGCGACCGGGGCCTTCATGCTGGTGGTCGCGCTGCCGATCACCGACGAGATCGGCTTCGCGCTTTGCGCGGCCGCGATAGGCGTCCACTGGTTCCGCGCGCGCCGGCGGTGAACCTCCCCGTCAGCCACGCGCGCGCGGCGACGAGCCGCGCGCGAGCCCGGTGATGCGACCGGCAAGCCGCCCGTGACGATCGGCCTGTGCCTCGCGGTCGCGACGACGATCGTCGCCTCGCTTCCGGTCGATCGGTTCACGCTCGACTGGATCCACTCGATCGAGAAGGTCCGCTGGGAAGAGGACTGGCGGATCGACCCGGCGCGCCGAACGCTGCGCCTCGTCGAGTCGCGCCTGCGCGGCTCGGGGGCCGGCATGGAACCGCCCGAAGGCGCCGTCCTGCGCGACGGGGTCTGGCACGCATCAGGCACGGGGCTCGAGGTCTCGCGACTCAGGCTTGCGCTATCCGACTACACCGACGACTGGCGGCTCTGCACGCGACAGGGCTGCCGGCCCCTGCGCGCCTACGTTCCGCGGTCGACGTCCGGAACGCCGGCAACCGGCACGATCGAACTGCTGCCCTGCCGCACCGGGCGACCCGATCGCCCCCAGCGACGCGGCTGACCCGAGCGCCCGCGGCCTCAGCGCAAGGCGCCGCGCACCCAGCGCACGATGTCCGGCCCGCTCATCGCGCCCGCGGTCCGCGCGACCTCCCTGCCGCCGCGGAACACGATCATCGTCGGGATGCTGCGGATGCCGTAGCGGGCGGCCACCGCCTGCGCCTGCTCGGTGTCGAGCTTGGCCAGCCTCGCCGAGGGCTCGAGCTGCGCGGCAGCCTGGGCGAAGGCCGGCGCCATCATCCGGCACGGGCCGCACCAGGGCGCCCAGAAGTCGACCACAACCGGGATCTCGCTGCGCGCGACGTGCCGCTCGAAGGCTTCCGCGTCGAGCTCCGCCGGCGAGCCGGCGAACAAGGGCTTGCCGCAGCGCCCGCAACTCGGTCCGTCGCCGAGCCGGTCGGCCGGCACCCGGTTGACCGCATTGCAGTGGGGACAGACGACCTGGGTCGTCGAGGCGCCTTGCGTGTTCATGATCCGATCCTGGTTGGGTTCCGGTTCCGCCGGGGTTCCAGTTTCACAGATGGCAGCCGAATCACGGAATTCAAGCCGCGTTGAAGGCCCCGCCTCGTGACATCATCCGCGACGAACTCCGCCTGCCCGCGACTCCGCCTGCCCGCGCCATGCGCCCCGAAACCCGCCTCCGAATCGCCTACGTCCTGGTCTTCGTCGCCCCGTCGCTGTGGGCGGCCAACTACGTGATCGCCAGGTCTGCGGTGGGCGTCATCGAGCCGCACGCGCTCGCCTTCTTCCGCTGGCTGGTGGCCCTGCTCGCGATGCTCCCGATCGCGTGGCCGGCCCTGCGGGCGAACTGGCCTGCCTGGCGCCGCGAGTGGCGCGACCTGCTCGTGTTCGGCGCGCTCGGCATGTGGATCTGCGGCGCCTTCGTCTACATCGGCGCGAAGACCACCACCGGCATGAACATCGGCCTGATCTACGCGATTTCGCCGGTCCTGATCGCCGTCGCGTCGGTCCTGTGGCTCGGCGACAGGCTCTCGCCGCGCCAGACGCTGGGACTCGCGATCGCCGTGGCCGGTGTGCTGCTGATCATCCTCAAGGGCTCGCCGGGCGCCCTGCTCTCGCTGCGTTTCACGCCCGGCGACCTGTGGATCGTCGCTGCGGCCAGCGCATGGACCGTCTACTCGCTGATGCTGCAGGCCAGGCCGACCGTGCTCGACCCGTTCGCGCGCCTGACGGCGATCGTCATCGCGGGCCTCGTCGTGCTCACACCTTTCACGATCGCCGAAGCGATCGTCCTCGGACCGCCGAAGCTCGACACGAAGACGCTGGTGCTCGTCGTCGCGGCCGGCCTGCTTCCGGGCTTCGGCGCCTACCAAGCCTACTCCTTCATCCAGAAGCAGCTCGGCCCCGCTCGGGCCGGCGTCGTCCTCTATCTCGGCCCGCCCTACGCGACGGCGGCCACGTGGCTCCTGCTGGGCGAGCAGCCGTACTGGTACCACTGGGCCGGCACCGCCCTGCTGCTGCCGGGCATCTGGCTGGTCACCTCCGGCGCGGCAGCGCGCCATAAAAAAAGCCCGAACCGGGAAGGTTCGGGCTGAATCCACCGGAGAGGTGGAGGAGGAGACATCGGTTCGGGGGTCGGCTCCCGGCCCCCGCAATTCAGTGAACAGGCCTCAGGCCTGCCATTCGGACCGCGCCTTGGCGGCCATGAACTCGTTGTGCATCCGCGGATCGGCCATCAGCAGGGCTTCGAACTCGCGTTCCTGACGCCGGCGCTTCCGATCGGCGATCCAGCGGGCAAGGACGCCCGGCTTGGCGACAGGCGCCGGCTCCGCGCTCGCACCGACCGGATGCTGCACAGCAGCATTCGCACTGGCAGAGGTCGCGCCGACCGGACCACGAAAGCCGGCATAAAGCCCTTCGACCACCACTTGCACGCCGCGAAGAACGCGATCGAGACCGTCGTGATGGGTAACCAGCGTGCTCATTTGGGACTCCATATTCGTGCTGCATTGCAATAACCCGAATTATGGAGACGGCCGATACATATTTCCAATCAATAATCTGGATGTCCGTCATCACTCCCGGTGATGAACTAACTACAGATGCTCGACCCGCCACACTCGGCCGCTGGCACGCCCAAGGAGTCGATCGAGCGAGACTGGCCGATCGAACCCGCGCCGCCGATCAGCCGCCCCCTGCCCCACCCCCTGCCCCACCCTCGATCGGGTGCGTGTCGCTGCCGGTGGCCGAGGCACCCCGAAAGCAACGCGCCCGGAAAGCAAAAAAGCCACCCTGTGGGGTGGCTTTTTTGCGTCGGAGAGGAGTGCCTGACGATGTCCTACT